>NZ_SCWF01000010.1 GCF_004359575.1 Macrococcus bovicus
TCAGGAAAATGGCTACCGTAGGTAGTCAGCTTATCTGTAAAAACAATAAAAAGACGAAGAAAAATGTTAAACATACATTTTTCTTCGTCTTTTTTTATAAGCTAGAACTCCTTATGTCCCAGACTCTATACTTGCGTTTCTGTAGAAAGAAAGGTCTGGATATCCTCCAGAAATCTTTTTTGTTCCTCTATCATCGGCGCATGTCCGCTGTTTTCATAAAGGTAATGAAAGCTATTCGGAATCTCCTTGCTTAAAGTATAGCCGTTATCAGGTTTGATCAGTTCATCATGTTTACCGCTTATAATCAGGGTCGGGGCAGTGATGTGATGTGCGCTGCTGAGTAAGTCAATTCCTTCTGTTGAATGATTGACCGCAGTACGCTCCCGTTTCGTTAAATTAGTATCTGTATCGCGTAAAGACTTCTTCCACTTGTTCACTTTCTTCGCATCGTGATACAGATATTCCTCAAGAAACTTCTGACGCTTCTCGGGCTTCATCGTCCGGAGAATGTTTGAATACTGGGCCTGAAACTTATCCTCTGACACATTAAACGGTTCATTGCCGACTGTTACTAATATCAGGCGCTGCACAATTCCAGGATAGCTACTTGCGATTGCTTCAGCTACCATTCCTCCTAGACCATAACCTAGGAAATGAGCCTGCTTGATCAGCAGTTCATCCATTACTGTCAGGACATCTTCCATATAATCTTCCATACGGATTTTGAAGGGTTTATCTGAGTGACCGTGTCCCCTTAAATCAATTTTGATCAGCTGATAGTTCTCTTTTAAAGCTGTCTCAAATTCATTAAACATCGTCACATTCATAAACTGACCATGCAGTAAAATCAGCGGATAACCTCTTCCACTCACTTCATAATGAATGGCTACATCATTTTCTGTTACGATAATATTCATGTTGTTCTCCTAGTCTCTTGTTATTTTTCCGAGTTCAAGAACATCAGATTGGTCATCCAGTTTGAAGTCCTCTGTGTACTCTACGACCTTGATGATACAATTCGGCCCAATGGTGACCTGGTCGCCTCTGACCAGATCAGCGATTATATTCTCCACATATACATGACCGCCATCTATTTCGTCTACTTTTAGAGAATGATCCTGATCCTTGAAAATAAGGGCTTCTCGTTTAGCGGTGATGTTAATATCGGATGCTGTCAGATATTCGGCTGAACCATTGTGAGTGACGATAATATTTAATTGGTCCGCACGGACATCATGCAATTGAAGGACGCCTTCCAGACGTACTGATGCAGCCTCTATTGTGCCTGCTGCCTGAAGTTGACCTGTTGATTGAATGGTCTCTGCCTGGCAGTGAGCGCCCAGTTCAAGTATACCTGCATTATTGACCGTATGTGCTACAACCCCATCCGTCACTTTCAGATAAGCCTCTTTTTGGTTGGTCAGGTGAGTTGTTTCCAGAGTGGATGTGATCTCCACTTCGCCTGCATTGACTAAATATGGTGCATTCAGACGTCCTTCAATGACAACTGAGCCACTCTGCACATCCACTTCATGCGCTTCAACACTCGAGGTATACGTTATAGATTGGTCCAAGTGAATTGTTTCAAAAATACCGCCCGCCAATCTCTCCACTGTCATTCACAGCTCCTCTATCAAATGTTTTTTATGTTATACCCTTTTGTTAAGATAGTAACGAACAGACAGGGGGAATCATCCGTGAAAAAATTAATGGCACAACACGACTACCATATCTTTAAAATTAAAACACTTGAAATGACTGTGGGTGGTGAACAAGGTATCTTCTATCAAATTGTCCAGCCTGACTGGGTCAATATTATTGCTTTTCATAAAGGCCAGCTCATTGTGGAAAAACAGTTCAGAATAGGCTGTGATCAAGAGATTCTTGAACTGCCTGCTGGTATCATCGAGCGTGACGAAGGGATCATCGCTGCAGCAGAGCGTGAACTGCTGGAGGAAACCGGTTATAAAGGATGTGGACAGCTGCTAAGTGAGATGCTGCCTAATCCTGCGCTCCAGACGAACCGGTGTCATACCGTGCTGATTCCGGAGACAACTAACACCGGTCAGACTCAGCCGGATTCATTTGAAGTCATCTCTACTGAGCTCATGTCTCTGTCCGAAGTGGAAGCAGCTATTATGCATGGACAGTTCCAGAATGCGCTCCATATCGCTTCACTTTACCAATACCATCTGCATCAGAAAAACTTATTCTTATGATGTGACTTGTTATCAAGAAGATTACCCATCCATCCTTTACCTTTCAAGTAGATATAGATGAAATACGTCACCATTATCATCAATAGAAGTGCCATTAAATAGCCGAGCTTCCAGTCCAGCTCCGGCATATACTTAAAGTTCATGCCCCATATAGCGCCGAGCAGAGTGGCAGGAGCAAACAGAGCCGTGAAAATCGTCAGTGTCTTGGTGATTTCATTGCCGCGATAAGAGGAGACCAGATTCTCAAAATCGAGCAAGGCGTCTATTTCTTCTTCATAAGCATTGATGAGGAATCTTGCACGTTCCACCCGCATCTTCATCTGATAATAATACTTGCTCTCCTCAACTTCCTTGCCAAACGCTTCTTCTGTCATCATAAAGAGTTCGGTCACCGTCACAATCTGTGTTTTACAGAGCAGCAGCTGATGGTCCGCTTCCGCTACCTGGTTAAGAATCTTGATATTGTTACGCTCCTTGACTTCCCAAAGAATTGAATGAAGCTTCTGTTCAAATATATCAATCTGTGCCATATATTCGTGGGTCGTATTTTTGATGATGATATAAAAGGTCTCGACAGCTGAACGCCTGCTCTTGTCATTTAAAAGCTCTACTTCTGTATAAGAGAACATCTTCGGCACATCTATATTCATCAGGATTAAATCATCCCTATCGAGATAAAACTGAAAATCTGCATGATCAGCTTCATCTCCAAGGCTCTGCCTGTAAATGTGAGAACCCCAGAGTGCTTCATGATCTTCCCTTGTTTCAATCTTCAGTATATTGCCGGTCATCACGGACATTTCACTTATTCGTTCTGTCCAGGTGATATCTTCAGGTCTGATATCCTCTACATGAAGTGCCTGTTTAGTCCAGCTGCCATTGTGATAATGATAATAACTAGTCATGACTATCCCCTTCTCCATTCTTTTTTGAGCATCATCGTCATCAGTAAAGGAAGTCCTGCTAATGATAGCAGCACACTGACGGGTATCTGCAGTGGCGTCAACATGTTATTACCCAGAAAATCTGCTGCTATAACCGCCACTCCCCCTACTATTCCCGTCGTCAGCAGTGTCGTCGTCTGTTTAAAAAACTGGGGCACAATCAGCCCGACAAATCCGATAATACCCGTGATACTGACCAGCACAGCTGTCATGATTGAGGCTGTAATCAGCGCTGTATATTCCACTTTCTGCTGTTTAATCCCTACACCGCGTGCGATGGTTTCACCGCTTGCGCTTATCATGATCGGCCGCGCAAGTTTAAGGAGTACCACTATTCCCATTAAAGTCACCGGCACCAGCACATAGATATTCTGCCATTCGGCTGCACCAATGCTGCCAAAGAGATAATTTAAGAGTTGTCTCGATTGACCCGGCCACAGGATAACCAGACCGTAAAGGGCACTTGAACAGAAGAAGTTAATGAACATGCCGAAAAGTATCATACCGGCGCGCTGGTCCCGGCGGAAATAAAGCTGGGTCAGTGAGACGACCGCAAGAAGGGTCAGAAGGCTGCCTGTGATGCTCATCACCGTAGCGGAGATACCCAGCAGGACAGCCAGCGCACTGCCAAGACTTGCACCACCTGCGATACCGAGCGTGAAAGAATCAGCTAACTTATTATTGAAGATGGTCTGGAAGACTGCCCCTGTAGCGGCAAGGATAAAACCTGTCAGGAATCCGAGCAGCGTGCGTGGCAGGCGGATGTCCCGGATAATCAGCCAGTCAAATGCATCGACGGGCAGGAGATGTCCTTTCACAAAGAAAATATGGCAGAACATAGCACCTGCCAGGATGATAGCTAACCTAGTCCTCCAGGGCTTGTGCAAGTTCTTCCAGTCCTTTCGCGATTCTTGGGCCTGGCCGCGTCATCCAGTCATCATTCAACGTATCTGTTTTGACACTTTTCAGTCCTGGACGCTCTTTGACAAGTCTGGCGTAATCTTCAGCCTTAGCACCCGTCACAGATAACATGATATCCGGTTTTCGTCGCACTACCGTTTCAAGTGCGACAGGCTGCCATCCTTCAATGTCATGGAAGGTGTTCGTCACTTTAAGCTGTGTCAGCATATCATCCAGCATGGTATGCTGCCCTGCTGTATAGATATCCGGCTCTGACGAGACTTCTATAAATACTTTCTTGTCAGGTAAATGGTCATACTTTTTCAGCACTGCCGCTGTCTCCTGCTCAATGCGATCAGCCAACTTTTCGCCTTCTTTTTCATGCCCGACCGCTTCAGCAATCTGCATCACTGTGTCATCTATTTCATCCAGCTTCTTCGCTTCTTTGATATAGACTATCTTGACGCCCTTATCTTTTAGTGAGTCCAGCACTTTCTGCTGACTCGCGCGCGCAGATTCATGGGTCACAATGACAGAGGGCTTCGCTCTCAGTAACTGCTCTTTATTCAGATTAAAACTGTCAAACTGTTCTTTCGTCTTCACGTCTTTCGGGAAGTCATCATTGGTGGTCACACCGACTACTTCCTTGCCGAGTCCCATCTCATAGAGAATCTCTGTGTTACTAGGCATCAAACTGATGATTCTTTCTTCCGGCTGCTCCGCCTGGCATCCGCCGAGCAGAAACAGTGAGAGTAATATGACTGATTTTTTCATGGGCATCTCCTTTATCATAGAAAAATAGCGGAACTGATTCTTCAGTTCCGCTTGGGAATTACATCTTTTCCGGGGCAGAAACACCGATTAATGTCAGGGCATTTTTCAGTGTAATTCTAACCGCTTCAATCATGGCAACATGCGCGCTTGATTTCGCAGCGTCTTCTGTCAGAACTTTCTCTGCATTATAGAATTTATGGAAGTGACTTGCTAAATCCTGAATATAATTCGTAATGCGATGAGGTGCACGATGCTCTGCAGCTGATTCTATCGTACTTTCAAAGTCAGCAACACGTTTCAGCAGTTCATATGCCTTGTCATTGGTGATAAGACTGAAATCCGCGTTTGCATCAATGTCAATACCTTGCTCTTTGGCTGCTCTGATGATCGAACAGATACGTGCGTGCGCATACTGGGCATAATAGACAGGATTATCACTTGATTCACTCGTCGCAAGCTCCATATCGAAGTCAAAATGAGTATCCGGACTACGCATCGTCAGGAAATAACGGGCAGCATCAACACCCACTTCATCCATGATATCGCGCAGCGTGATCGCATTTCCCGTCCGCTTACTCATCTTCATCTCCTGGCCATCTTTCATGAGACGGACCATCTGCATCACCTGTACCTCAAGACGCTCTGAATGGATACCGAGCGTTTCAAGCGATGCTTTCAGACGAGGGATATAGCCGTGATGGTCAGCACCGAATAAATTGATAAGCGTATCATTGCCACGTTCAATCTTGTCATAATGGTATGCGATATCCGGCAGGAAGTAAGTATAGCTGCCATCCTTCTTGATAAGGACGCGGTCTTTATCGTCTTTAAAGTCCGTTGTGCGTAACCATGTCGCATCATCTTCTTCAAAGATATAACCGTTATCTGTCATCTTAGCAAGTGCCGCATCAATTTTGCCTGTCTCATATAATGTTGTTTCACTGAACCAGTTATCAAAATGGACATTGAAGTCCGAGAGATCCTGTTTCAGTTTCTTCATCTCATACTCCAACCCAAGTTTACGGAATGCTTTCAGACGTTCATCAGACGGCATGTCTTTATAGCTTGCATTCTGCTGAGCAAGCTCTTCTGCGATACCGATAATATCCTTGCCGTGATAGCCATCTGCCGGCAGTTCAGCTTCCTGACCCAGTGCCTGCAGATAACGTGCTTCGATTGAGTAAGCTAAGTTCTCAATCTGCTTACCGGCATCATTGATATAATATTCTCTCTCCACTGGATAGCCTGCCGCCGCCAGAACATTAGCCAGAGTATCGCCGACTGCCGCATTACGTGCATGTCCGATATGCAGATCACCTGTCGGGTTCGCAGATACATATTCAAGAAGAATCTTTTCCTTCTTCCGTTCAGACTGATGGCCAAACTTCTCCTGCTGAGACAATACCTGTGAGATAATATCCGTCAGATAGCTGTTGTCCATATAGAAGTTGATGAAACCCGGTCCCGCAATCTCCACTTTTTCGACATGCGCTTTAGAGGCATCCAGATTGTCGACAATCAGCTGTGCAATTTCACGTGGGTTGCGTTTGGCAAGCTTTGTCAGTACCATCGCAATATTAGAGGCATAATCCCCATTTGCTGTATCTTTAGGTGTTTCAATCTTGATTTCAGGTACTTCAGTCACGAGTTCCGCCTTTAAAATGGCCGCTTTGATTTCTTCAATCAAAGTGTTTTTGAGCGTGTTAACAATATTCATTGTAATCTCTCCTTATAATCCAGTTGATATTTAAAATGCCCGTGACTGACGTTCTGCTCACTGAGTTCATATTCAATGACAAGACGGCCACCGACCGCTAGTTTTTTATAGTCAAGTTTTGTAGTGTGGACATCCATTACAGCCCGGCCTGCCGGGGTTTCGTAGGAATTCTGTGTGGTTTTGCCTTCTACAAACAGAAAATCCATGTTGATCATGCCTTTACGGGAGATACGGATGCCTGCCGGATCGAGTTTGACTCTGACGGCAATCGTTTCATCTCCCACTTCTTCTGTGTAAGTGAGATAAGGCACGCGCTTTTCGGTCAGCTCACCAGCGCTTTCTCCCCTGAATTTCTGCACTTCATTATGCTGTTTAATTTTCTGCTCTGTCGATACCCAAATTTTCATTTTTATTCACCTGCAAACATTATAGCAAAAAATAAAGAAAGCAGGTACAGTGACCTGCTTTCTTTAGTGTCCTAGCTATTTTGATAGCTAGTACCATCTTACGACTCTCTTTCTAAAAATTCAAGGGGTTCACTATTCTGACACATTTAACTGTGCTTTCAGTTCCTGCGGTGCATTCTGCCACATCGTTTCATTATGTTGCTGCAGGAATTCAGCGAGCACCCGCTTATTATCCTCACCCATCTGGTCAAGAATAAAATGATGTTTCATCGATTTATCCATCATATTGACATGTTCATGCATCCGTTTGAACGCTCGCTTCTTCACTTTATTGACGAGCATATAGCACGCTGTAACCCCTGCATAGTATGGACCATTCACACCCCGCTCTGTTGTCACCCAGACCAGCCAGTAAGGTTTCGCATCCTCACCCTTCACTTCTTCTTCATCGTCTATCCATTTTACACGCTTTTCCACTTCACTTCTCGCATGCATAGCCCCGATATCAATGAAGGCATGTTTCTCAAGCACATCTATAAAGACAGGAGCCACATTCTCAAGGCTGATTGCGCCTGCATTGGTGCCTTTGTGCCCGTCTAAAGGATCATTCTTAATAATATTGAACTGAAATTGTGCCATTTGACTTCACCTCTAGTTTAATTCATTCAGCAGATTAATAATGGCGCCTTTAATGGCCGGATCCTTGATATTCACAATCATCTCTTTCGGATAATAAAGCTTATAATCCATCCGGTTGACGCCTGTAATACTGTTGATAATGACAGACTGTGTACTGATTTCTTTAATCTGATTCTGACGTGTCAGCAGATGAATCGGTTTACGATTATTTTTGGAGCCCGGCCGGTCATAGTCATAAGGCAGATCGCTGTAAGCGTCTGACACAAAATAATACTCGGGATCAATGCCTGCCTGCATGAAAAGCTCAGTCAGTTCACCGATTGTAATCACAGAGCCATCAAACGGCAAATACTTGAACAGATCGCGATTAACAAATCGTCGCGACAAATCACTTAAAATAGCATCTTCCTCATCCATCCACTCCTGAAGATAGAAAAATAAAACCGTCTCATCCAGCCTTAAGTAATCCTGAACAGAAACTGTATCTTTAAAGAAGGGTAGCAGATGAACGGGTGGTGACTTAAACTGATAACCTGCTTCGTACAGTGCTTTCACCCGTTTAAAACAACGGTTCAGCAATACTTCTCCGCCTCTGCTGACCGGATGAAAATAAATCTGCCAGTACATCTGATAACGGCTCATCAAATAATCTTCCACCGCATGCATACCGCTCTCTTTAATGACGACTTCATCTTCCGTCGGCCGCATCAGCCTTAAAATACGCTCCATATCAAAACTACCATAACTTACCCCCGTGTGGTAGGCGTCTCGCTGCAGATAGTCCATACGGTCAGCATCTATCTGTGAAGATATCATCGAAATAACCAGCTTATTCTGATGCGTCTTGTTGATGACGTCTGCTACTTCCTGCGCGAAGCCGGGATGTACACGCGACAGAACAGCATTGACTTCTGTATCGCCTGTAATGATCGCCTGGGTATATGCCTCGTGATCTGTATGGAATATCTTCTCAAAACAATGAGAGAATGGCCCGTGCCCCAGATCATGCAGAAGCGCTGCACACAGCGCCAGCGGTCGATCCTCGTCATGCCAGGCAGGCCGATTTCTGAAGATTTCATCAATCATCCGTCTGACGATTTCATAGACACCGAGCGAATGCGTGAACCTTGAATGCTCTGCAGAAGGAAACGTCAGATACAGTGTACCGAGCTGCTTGATACGTCTCAATCGTTGAAATTCCTTCGTCTTGATCAAATCCCAGATCAGCTGATCTCTGACGTGGATATAACGATGGACGGGATCTTTAAATACTTTTTCTTCAGGCATTTTCTGAAATTGATAGCTCATTCGTGTCCTCCAACATAGAATACTTCAATTTTACCATAAAAAAAGGAAACGCTCTCGTATCGCGTTTCCCTGTAGACTTATAGTTTTTTCTTCAGTAAACCTGTTATGACTTTCTCTCCGAATAAGTCTTCTTCATACTCGCGAACAAGTTCAAAGCCATTCTTACGGTAGAACTGACCTGCTGTCTGATTGTCACTTGCCACCTCAACAAAAAGTTCCGGGTAATCGTTACAGATTTCAAGACCAGAAGCAATCAGTCTGCCCCCGATATTCTGACGCTGGTAGCCGGGAATCACGTATATAGCTGATAAAAAGAGTTCTGTGCCGTTGATCAAGTTTGTAAATCCAACGACTTCGTTGTTTTCTTCCGCCACTAGAAATACCGAACTAGCCAGTCTTTTTGTCAGATGTTCATCACTATAAGCGGCTGAAAGAAACTGGGCGATAGTACTGGCTGCCACAATGTTCTGATACGTATCATGCCATGCCATCGTCGCAACACGGCGGATAGCCGGAATATCTTCTATATTCGCCTTTCTGATATTAACCATATGCCACACCTCTTAATAAAAAAAGAAAAGACGGACCTGCGTCCGACTGTTCTCTTTAAAATGATATGCTTATTATACCGCAAAATTGTCAGAATAGTAGCTAAACTGTTGACTTGAACTGGAGTTTTTTGAGTAAAAATGCACCAAGAGGTGTGGCACATTTAATAAATATAGCGTAGAAGACGCGTTGCTCTATCTTGAGATGTTTCGTATAAATCAGATGATATTCAAGAAAGGGTCTGGAGCCACGCGCCAGTTTGTAGTCTTTTGCACCTGCACTGTTATTGATTTTAAGCCCCTTATCATTCGCATACTGATAGAGCAGACCACTCGTCATAAAATACAGCCCTTGATAAGACTGGTCCATCCCAAAGTACGCCGGGAACAGCATATCTCCTTTTTGCTGGACCCCCATAAAAGAAACGATGCGCTCGTGCTCTCTTAACACAAACCATTTGAGCGATGTATGGTGATAGATAAAACGGAAAAAGTCAGCAGTATAATGCGGATTATGTATAGAATATTTATCAAGATAAACTTGCTTATATAAAGGAATAAGCGCATCAAAGTCAGCTTCTGACAGCTCGTCTGAGACAGTCAGTCCACTTTTCTCAAGTTTTTTGCCGTCTTTTTTGAGGTCTTTCCGTTCATTCTTCGTATGGGGCTCAGCAGAATCATAGAGATAGACAGCGCGAGATATCAGTGGTTCGTAACCCGCTCCTTCCAGCTGTATTTTGACCAGCTCATCACTGACCGTCCTGAAGACAAGTGCATGACGCGGATAGCGGCGACTGAGCTCCTCTGTAATCTGCTCAATGTGCCTGAGCTGGTCGCCGGTGTAGAGCGTCGTTGACATAAAGGACGGAAAAACAGTGACCGTCTTTTCCCGCGTGCCTTTTAAGACCAAGCGCCCTGCACTGAGCAAGAGACCTGCTCCTTTTTGAACGAGCGGAGGTAAGGTCATCCGTTCAATCTCACTGACCATCTCCTCGATATATTGCCCGGTAAAGGAATGAATCCAGCTGTCCTGATAGCCGCCAGATTTAACGCTGTATGGTATCAGTTGCCCATCTATCAGCAGCACCTCTACTTTCGCCTGTACATTCGTGATGCCGCGCTCAATCCCATTCATCATATATTTCAGATAGTCTTTATTGACAGGTGAATCAGTGACTTGTTCAAACGGAATAGCATCGAACCTCGTATAAATCATCGAATCCCTCGCTTTATAAGCTGATCAGTTCATCATTCCATTCAATATCATGCGTCGTGATTGCATTGACGGCGACTTTCCTTCTTTTTGCCGAGACCCACCACCGGGCCCCGCTGATCAGCTGTTCAAAGAAAATCACTTTTTCGTTAGGGTGCCAGAAGACATCTTTGCCGTATTTGAGCTTCTCGAAGGTGTCCTTCTTCGGTTTCTTCATCCAGTTGAAAAGCGAGACAAAAATCAGCTGTCTTACCTCATAAGTCGGGGCAGTGACTGTCAGATTCCAGACTTCAGGCTTCATGAACAAGGCACCATTCGTTGCTCTCGGATTGCACTCGATGAAATAAAAATCACCGGTGTTGCTGCACTGAATAACGTCAAAGGCAATCTGATAAGACCACTCTAGTTTATGGATGACCTCTTCAATCACTGCCTGCAGTTCAGGGTTGCGCTGTGAATGAAAATGCGTGGAACAGTTGTAGCTTTCATGTGTGTTAGATAAGTAAAGTGACGTCGACAGGGTTCTTCCTTCATAAGCCATTGAATATGAACACCACTCTGTCCCGTATATCAGCGTCTGAATCATAAAGGGAAACTGGACTTCATTGCCGAAATCTAATGAATATCTGGAGATTTTACGTACAGACTGACCAAAACGTCCAAAAGGCTGTTTGACGATATAGTGTTCAGCTGGATGGTTTGTGATGAAATGAGTCAATTCTTTTTTAGTATAGACATAAGCGGTGTCAGGGACTTTGAAGCCCATCTCCTGCATCAGCTTTGTAAAATTGAATTTATTATGGACAGACAGCATTTTATCGATATCCTCTACCCAGACCGGTGCCGCCAGCAGATGCTTGGAGTATGAAAGGTAGAATGATTCTTCGTTGAGCGGCAGAATATAATCGATATGGTATTCACGTACAATCGCATTGATATCTTCTATGTATTCCAGTGTAGAAAAGCGGGGAGAAGTCGTCATGATGAATTTCTCGATGAATTTAGTATTTTTGATGCTGACTTTATTGGTAGAATCAGTCAGATAAACCTGATTGCCGAGCGCACCCTGCTGCTGGACTACTGCATAAGAGATCGGTGCACGTGCACCTGTTATCAGAATACGTTTCATCTGTATAAGTCCACCTTTCATCTCATCATTATTCTTCCCCTCTACTATATCAAGCTGTTGTAAAGCCCCTGTAAATTTGAGATAAAGATAATGTTGTTGCATTGTAAAGAAAAAAGTTCCACCGTTCATAATGGCGGAACTTTACTTCATACGTTTTGCTTTGATTTTTGCTTCCTGCTCTTCCATCCGGCGTTTACGTTCTTCATTACGTTTCTGAAGACGTGCCTCTTCCTCCGGATCACGTTTTTGTGCCAGTCGTTTCTCGACTTTCTCCATCAGCTCTTCTTCTGTATGGGCAGCACATGGACGGTTGTTCACAAACGCAAAAGTTTTCTTTCGTCCGGGACCACAGTAGGATTGACATGCGACTTCAACTTCCGCATCTGGATCAAGCTTCTCGAGTTTAGGCAATAATGTTCGCAGGTTAACGGCCTGACAGTCATCGCAGACTTGAAACTTATTACGCATTGCTGTTCACATCCTCCATATTTCTTCTCATTTTATCATTACGCTCAATCATTCTATCGAAGTAATCATTATACAATGACCAGGCCTCATCTGTCATCTCCAGCATCGATAAATCTGAACCCAGGCTTTTCATGGCCCCTAACAGCTTAAAAAGAACTTCCTGGACAGTCAGCTCAAGCCCCAGCAGTTCGCTTAAACTCGCCATATCTTGAGGATGAATGTCAGGATAGCTGAATTTTGTCTTCTCATTTTGAAGGGCCCGCTTGTAGAATTCCTGCATGAGCTGTGCACGCTCACTGCCGCTTCCTTCTACACAGAGATAAATCTGTACGGCCACGCCGCCGCGCACCCGTCGCTGAGAGATGCCAGCGAACTTCCGGTCGTTGATGCTCAAGTCATAACTGCCCGGGCAATATGAGTGCTCAATTTCCTTCGCTTCAATCATCACACCATAGTCTTTGAACATCTCTTTAATAAGTTGATACATCAGCTCATAACCGCTATCTATCGAGAACGATTCCCCGCCGTTGAAGATCAACGAGATATTAAGGACCCCGCTATCCAGCACGACACCGAGTCCGCCTGAATTACGGACGATGGCGCCATACCCCTGTTCAATGAGATAATCAATTCCTTCTTTCAGATGAGGCAGTCTGCTGTCATGGATTCCCAATATGACGACATGCTGATGAATCCATGTACGGACGACACTATGCCAGTTCTCCTTACCGACTAAATGGCAAAAGGTATCATCAAAACTGAAGGACTGCATGGGCTGCAGTCCTGTCGTGTGATCAATATATTGCCATCTGTCCTGAAACTTGGACATTAAAGCGTTTGTGCTGCTGTGATGATCGCTAAATCATAGACATCATCAGTTGAGCAGCCACGAGATAAGTCGTTGACAGGTGCATTTAAACCTTGAAGGATAGGGCCGATTGCATCAAATCCACCTAAACGTTGAGCGATTTTGTAACCGATGTTACCTGCTTCAAGACTTGGGAAGACGAATACATTCGCATCACCTTGGATTGGTGATTCAGGTGCTTTTTTAGCAGCAACAGAAGGAACAAATGCAGCATCGAACTGGAATTCACCGTCGATAATAACATTTTCGAGCCCTGCTTCTGCTTTTTTCTCTTGAGCAAGACGAGTAGCTTCAACAACCTTTTCTGTTTCAGGCGTTTTTGCTGACCCTTTTGTAGAGAAGCTGAGCATCGCCACTTTAGGTTCCATACCGAAGCTTTGAGCTGTTTTCGCACTTTCAATAGCGATTTCCGCTAAATCAGATGCTTCTAAAGTAGGGTTGATGGCACAGTCTCCAAACACATACTGCTCGTCTTCACGTAACATGAAGAAGACACCAGATGTTTTCGCGACGCCTGGTTTTGTTTTGATGATTTGCAGTGCTGGACGCACAGTGTCAGCTGTAGAATGTGCAGCACCTGATACAAGACCCGCTGCTTTACCTGTATGCACAAGCATGGTACCGAAGTAGTTGCCGTCGTTCATCAGCTGTTCAGCTTGCTCTTCAGTTGCTTTTCCTTTACGACGTTCAACGAAAGAAGCGATTAATTCTGAACGTAATTCACTCGTCGCAGGATCAATAGTCTCTAAACCGTCTAAAGATACACCGATTTTTTCGCTGAGTGCTTTCAGTTCCTCTTCTTTACCTAGCACGATAGGTGCCACGTAGTCAGATTTGCCGAGTTCCACTGCCGCTGCAAGAACACGCTCATCGTTACCTTCAGGGAAAACGATACGAACATTTTTCCCTTCTAATTTGCTTTTTAATACATCCATTAAATTAGCCATAACAGCCTCCTAGTAGTGTTTCATACAATTTACATCCTTATTATAGAGCATTTACGAATAGAATTCACGTCATCAATTTGTAAAAGTCTGAATGCAGAATTTTCCGCTAATTATGGTATATTGGAGAGGACTAAGACAAGAGGAGAGATATGAATGATCGAAGCAGCAAAAACACTCGATGGCTGGTATAGCCTCCATTTATTCTACGCCATCGATTTCACAAGCCTGAAACTCGTTGAAGCAGAAAACCGTGAACAAATGGTCACTGAGCTTAAAGAATATTTAACCAAGCTTGAAGCGAATCATGAAGCAAAAGAAGGCTCTTATGCGTTCTACAACATCACAGGACAGAAGGCGGACTTAATGCTCTGGATGCTACGTCCTGAAATGAAGCAGCTGACAGCACTTGAAACAGAATTCAATAAACTCTCTATCAGCGACTACTTAATCCCTACTTATTCATACGTATCTGTCGTTGAACTGAGCAACTATTTAGCTGGTGACTCTAATGAAGATCCTTATCAGAATCCTCATGTCCGTTCTCGCTTATATCCAGAAATCCCTCGTACAGAGTACGTTTGTTTCTATCCAATGGACAAACGTCGTGAGGGTAACGATAACTGGTATATGCTTGAGATGGATCACCGCAAAGAACTGATGCGTTCACATGGCATGATCGGACGCAGCTACGCAGGTAAAGTGAAACAGTTCATTACCGGTTCCGTCGGCTTTGACGACCATGAATGGGGTGTTACACTCTTCGCTGACGATGTACTGCAGTTCAAGAAGTTAGTATATGAAATGCGTTTCGATGAAGTCTCTGCCCGCTACGGCGAGTTTGGTGAGTTCTTCGTCGGCAATATATTGAAGCAGGATGACCTGTCATCATTGTTTGAAGTTTAATAAGGAAGAAAAGAGTCCGTTACTTTGTGAGTAGCGGACTCTTTTTAGATGACTGATGATGGAAGTTTGGGATGTGTCCGGTAAATGCCGGATAACGGACACTTCCATATTCTCTATAACTGTTCCTCATCTTTTTTCATGTCCTTAACAAGTAGCGCTAAGTTTTGCTCAAAAAATTTTAAAGACTGTAAAGAGTGATAGTTCTTCTTGTACTTAATAACTTTGTTATAAGACCGATGCCTGCAATCATGAATACGCCGTACCGTCACCAGACTCTCTTCATGTCATCACCCCAAAGTTTTTTTCAGTATAGAAAGAAACGATGTATATGTCAATTTATGCCAAAAAATCCGACAGCTGTCGGATTTTCTGATTATTTATATGCTTTTTCGATCTCGTCAATCTGCTGCATTGTTGTTTTAACGCCGCCACTTGAGAAGTACCATAAATATGGGTCTAATTCGATGACTTGATTCTCTTTGATCGCATTAACATCTTTGATGACTTTATTGGCCAGCACTTGCTTGCTTGATGATTTTCCACCCACTGCAACGCCTCTGTCCATCGCAAAGATAATGTCAGGGTTCACTTTGTTGAAGTATTCATAGTTGACGACTTGACCATGACCCTCTGCTTTAATGTTGCTATCCGCTTCTTTCACACCTAAGACGTCATGGATAAAGCCGAAGCGCCCTCCTTTACCAAAGACTGACAGTTCGCCTTCATTCGCTAATACAAATAGCCCTTTTTTATCAGATGCTGCTGTCATTTTCTTCACTTCTGCAATCTTGTCATCTAATGCTTTGTTTAATTTTGTTGTTGCGTCTTCTTTATCAAACATTTTACCGATATTGTCTGTGTTTGCTTTTACGCTCTCAACGTAAGCTGTATCTTTAGTACCTACGTAAACTATCTTAGCGTCTGGTGCTGCTTTCTTCATTTCATCCAGAACTTTAGCGGAGGCCTGACGTCCTGAGATAAGAATGACTTCAGGACTGAGTTCAGCCAGTTTCTCGAAGTTAGGTTCTTTAAGTGAACCGAGGTTGGTGTACTTATCGTCTTTGAATTCTTTCAGAAACTCAGGGACAGAGCGATTACCTTCACCCTTAGGTAAACCGATGACATGGTCAGCAAGACCCAGCTCCTGCATAGTGGTTAATGTCCCGTAGTCGAATACTGCTACTTTTTTAGAGTTTTTAGGGACTTCCACTTTTTCTGATACATCTTTTGCATCACTGCCATCTTCTTTTTCACCCATCATTTTGTATTCATTTGCGATTGCTACAGTATTTTCTGATGACTCTCCTGCTGTCTTCTCTTCTGTTGCCGTTTCTTTTTTGCTGCCACATGCTGCTAAGATCAAAATTAATGCAAAACTAAGTACTAAAAGTGAATATTTCTTCATGGTAATCTCCTTGTATAATCATTTTCCCCCGAATTTTTGCGCCCAATGTAACACCTGATCCCCGGCACCACTCCTTTCATTGTCCGCCACTAAATCATCTGCACTTCCCTGACGTAGTCATCCACTGTTTTTTCATCATCAAAATAGACACAGATCTGCTGACCGAATATGCATTCAATGTTGATGTCCATATCATAGACCGCCTTCAATGCTTCCGGTGTGATGACGTCATCTTTCGGCCCGTCCAGCAGTATCTCGCCTTCTTTCATCGCGACGATATAATCCGCGTAGCAGGAGGCAAAGTTGATATCGTGTATCACAATCACGATTGTCTTCTGTTTCTCCCGTACGAGGCGTCGAAGCAGCTGCATCATCTGAACAGAATGCTTCATATCCAGATTGTTCAGCGGTTCATCCAAAAAGATATAATCCGTATCCTGAGCAAGTGTCATGGCTATAAAGGCACGCTGTCTCTGACCGCCTGACAGTTCATCTAAATAAGCATCCTCCATGTTCGTAAGCCCCATATATGCCAGCGATTCATCCACTATCTGTATATCGGTTGCCGACAGACGCCCTTTTGAATAGGGGAAGCGGCCAAAATTCACCAGCTCACGCACAGTCAGCTTTAAATTTGTATGGTTGCTTTGCTTAAGAACCGCCAGTTCCCGAGCCACCTGCTCACTTTTCAGGCGAGTGATTTCAGTGCCGTTCAGTTCAACAGAACCGCTTGTCACATCAATCAGACGCGTTGCTACATTGAGCAGTGTGCTTTTACCGGCACCATTAGGACCGATAATAGCTGTGATAGCGCCTTTTCTGATTTCTGTTGAGACGTTTTTCAGGATCTTTTTCTTTCCGATATCGAGCGATAGGTGACTGACTTTAATCATGTGCGCCCTCCTTAAATAGTAAATAAATGAAGTAGAGTCCTCCGACAAAATTGATCATAATCGTAATTTCAGTCGTCCCGTCAAAAATATACTGTGTCATCATCTGTCCGATCAGGAGCGTGATCACGGAGATCAGCATGGTACAGACAATGAGCAGCTTATGTTCATAGGTCCGGATAAACTGATAGGTAATGTTACAGACGATAATGCCGAGAAATGTGATAGGTCCGACCAGTGCTGTTGATATGCTGACGAGGATAGCCACTATCAGCAGCATCGACCTAGTCAGTCCGTCAACATCAAGACCAAGGTTGACCGCGTGAATCTTACCGAGACTTAACACATCCAGTTCATGGCTCTTGCGGTAGACGAGAAGCAGTAATAAACAGATTAAAACCGCGCAGAGAATAAGCAGTTTCTCGTTCACTGTGTTGAAGCTTGCAAATAATCTGTCCTGCAGCATCAGGAAATCATCCGGATTCATCACCATATGCATAAAACTCGAAAGACTCTGGAAGCATGTCCCCATGACCAGTCCGAAGAGCAGGATGAAGTAAACAGACGTATTCTTTCTGAAAACGAGCTTAAAAAGTCCCAGTGTGAACAACACCATCAGTGCAACAGAAAGAAAGAAATTGATATAGGTATTCATGAGCAGCGAACTGACGGCGCCAAAGATAAAGATGATGACTGTCTGAAGAAATAAATAGACCGCATCCAGTCCGATCACTGACGGTGTCAGCAGATGGTTCTCTGTCAACGTCTGAAAAATCAGGGAGGAGACCCCGATGGCCGCCCCTACTAAAATGATGGCGGCAACTTTACGTATTCGTGCAGGTAAAACGTAGCCGAGTGCATTCATGTTCAGCTGTATCAAGATGTAAAGACCGATAAGTGTCACAGCTGTCACGAGTAACAACAGAATTTTTCTAGATTTTGGCGACATACTCGTTCCTCCTTTTCAAGAGAAGCAGCATAAACAGCACGCTGCCGATAATGCCGAGCGTGAGGCCGATCGGGATTTCATAGGGAAAGATAATAAGGCGGCTGAAAAGATCCGCTACCATTACCAGAATCGAGCCAAGTAAGGCTGTATACGGCAGGGTCTTCTGAAGATGATCGCCCACCAGCATGTAAACGATATTCGGCACTACCAGACCCAGGAACGGTAGGACACCAATAGTCACTACGACTGTCGCCGATACAACGGCACTGATGATGACACCGATATTCATCATGCGTTCATATGGAATGCCTAAATTACGGCTGAATGATTCTCCCATACCGACAATCGTGAAATGATAGGCGTAGAAATAAATCAGTATGACCATCGGAATAATGATATACAGAATTTCATAACGCCCCGATGTCACCATCGAAAAATCACCTACAAAGAAGTTGCCGATACTCTGCATGGCATTGAAACGAAGGGCCATGAAAGTAGCAAAACTTGAAACGATATTGCCGAGCATGAGTCCGACGAGCGGAATAAAGATGGCGTCTTTGTATTTGATACGGTTGACGATATACATGAAAGAAAGAGTCCCGATAATGGCGGCCATTATCGCGAAAATGAGTTTTACCAGAATATGTGCTTCTGTGAAGAATATCATGGCGATCAGAATACCAAGTTTCGCGAAGTCCATCGTTCCTGCTGTTGTCGGTGAGACGAATTTGTTGCGCGTCAGCTGCTGCATTAATAGGCCTGAAATACTGAGCGCCGCGCCAGCCAGAATAATGGAGATGGTTCTCGGTAACCGGCTGTTGATCAATATATTTTTGTCATTGGCTGACAGCTGTAAAAGATGTCTGGGGGCCAGGTCTACTACACCGATAAAAATAGACAGCACAGACAGCACAACGAGTAAAAGGGTTAAGTACCGCAACTTCATTAGAAAAGCTCCTCTGCAATTGATAATCATTATCATTTATAATGATAACAAAGATCAGCCACATTTCAACCTTTTTCTGTATTTAAATGCATAACATGTTGCTCTTTCCTATTTAAAAGAAGATTTATTTGATAAGTTGTATGCGCATACATTACGGGCTATTTATGTTTTCTTTTTCATGCTATATTGAGAGAGTGTTATTTAATATTAAGGGGGTATTTTTATGCATCAGGAAGATTCTCTGAAAAAATCCATCGGCTTGATGACAGCCATCACAATTGTTATCGGTACTATCATCGGATCCGGTGTTTTTGTTAAGCCATCTGTCGTACTCGGTCATGCAGGATCGAGCAACATGGCGATTGCAGCCTGGGTTGTCGGGGGGATCTTGACACTCGCTGCAGGATTGACCATTGCTGAAGTCGGGGCCCAGATTCCAAAGACAGGCGGCCTTTATGCTTATATTCGCGATATATATGGGCGTTTCTGGGGCTTCTTGACTGGATGGGTTCAGACCGTTATTTATGGGCCGGCGATCATTGCTTCGCTCACTCTGTTTTTTGGGATCTTAGTTGCGAACTTTTTTGGTTTCAGCGAAAGCCTGGGTATCTGGGTAGGAATTGCAGCCCTCACTTTCCTGGTTATTCTTAATATTTTGGGGACCGGCCTCGGAGGCGCGATGCAGAACTTCACGACCGTTGCTAAGCTGATTCCGGTATTTGCGATTATCATCTTCGGTTTATTATGGGGAAAAGCTGATATCTTCAACCAGGATGTCACGAGTCTTATTAAAGATGGAGATGAAATCAACTTCGGCCGTGCAGTACTTGCAACATTATTTGCTTATGACGGCTGGATCATGCTGACGAACTTAACAGGCGAAATGAAAAATGCGAAACGCAATCTGCCGCTCGCCATGCTGATCGGACTCTCAGTTGTAACGCTCGCTTATGTTTTTATCAATATTGCAGTCTTTCATGTCATCCCCGCAGCAGAACTGATCGGCATGGGCAATACAAGTTCCGCGCAGGCTGCGACTGTTCTCTTCGGCTCTATCGGCGCAAAATTCGTCAATATCGGTGTGATCATCTCAATCTTCGGCTGTCTGAACGGCAAGATCATGACATTCCCGCGTGTGCCGTTTGCCATGGCAGACGATCACTTACTGCCGTTCTCTAAAGTTATCGGCTACGTCAGCCCTAAAACCAATACGCCGGTCGGTGCGCTCACCATTGTTTATCTGCTCGGACTGATACTCGTCCTTCTGACCATGGCATTTCCAGCAGTCGTCAACGCAGACTACTTATCAGAGATCTGTATCTTTGTGATTTATGTCTTCTATATTATGGCCTTTGTCGGTCTCTTCCTGCTCAGAAAACGGCATAATGGTCAAAGAGCTTACTCAGTACCTCTTTATCCTGTCGTCCCTATCGTCGCTATTCTGGGTGGCCTGTTCATCATTGTCAGCACACTGCAGAGTGACTTCCTAGGTGCGCTCTATTCACTGATTATCGTTGTCGTCGGTATTCCTTTTTATCTGTTCCTTAAAAAGCATGTTTAAGCTATTTATATAATGGCTATAAATAAGAAAACCGTGAAAAGAGGCGTTCAATATGAAAAGATTAATCTCATTATTAATTAAATTAGCTCCAATTATTTTACTGATTTTACAACGTCAGTTAAACAAACGTAACAACACAAATAACTATAATCGCTAAAAAAAATGACTCTCATCTGAGAGTCATTTTTTTTATGCTTTCCATGCGGCAAGTATCATCAACGCCCAGCCGGCAATGAACAGCATGCCACCGATCGGCGTAATCGCACCGAGCACTTTGATCTGTGTGACCGCAAGAACATACAGTGAACCGCTGAAGAAAATAATACCTGCCGTCATCAGCCATCCTGCCGTATTTAAGTTCAGTTTAGTCGTTCCCATCAAGATACCGATCATCACTATTCCTAGTGCGTGGTACATCTGATAGGTCGTGGCTTTATTCCAGATGTCCAGATATTTTTCGCTCAGCTTACCTTCAAGTCCATGTGCCCCAAAAGCGCCGAGCGCTACTGCGATGAGTGCATTAAGGGCACCAATGATAATAAATGTCTTCATGTTCTCCTCCTAAAAATCAAATAAGGAATCGCCGTTGCCAAAGCCATCATCTGTAACAGCTTTATTGTCTGCCGTCGGGATTTTCGCACCCATCATCTTCAATTCTGCAGCAGTTATTGCAGGCTGCGACAGATTTGAGACATTCATATGCTGGACGCTCTCAGCTGAAGTGGCAGTTGACTCAGCCGCCAGTCGCGCCAGTGTTTCTACCGCATACATATGTCTTGCAAACATTTCACCATCAGCGCTCTTCGCCTTATTAAGTTCAGCCTCTATCTGCTGAATGATCTTACTTCTCACTCATTATAACCTCCTTGCACCAGTTGATCGGCTCAAGACCTTGTGCTTTTAAATAATCGTTGGTCTGACTGTAGGGCTTTGAACCGAAGAAGCCTCGAAAAGCACTCAAAGGACTTGGATGAACACTTGTGATTATATGGTGTTTCGTCGTATCAATAAGGGGTAGTTTACTCTGTGCCGGTTTCCCCCACAGAATGAATACCACATGTTCCTTCTCATCACTGACCGCTTTAATCACCTCATTCGTGAACGTTTCCCAGCCGATGCCCCGGTGTGAGTTGGCCCGGCCTTTTTCTACCGTCATAACCGTGTTGAGTAACAGCACCCCTTCTTCCGCCCAGCC
Organism: Macrococcus bovicus; assembly: GCF_004359575.1. Classification (GTDB taxonomy): domain Bacteria; phylum Bacillota; class Bacilli; order Staphylococcales; family Staphylococcaceae; genus Macrococcus; species Macrococcus bovicus. Next base: position 21,931 of record NZ_SCWF01000010.1, read on the forward strand.
TGTCAGCTCACCTGTATGTCTGACACATCCCGTGTCTTCCTCCAGTTCCTTATACATATTGCGCAGTGAAGGCGGCAGCTTTGTCCCATTTTTGATTGAAAACGCTAGACCATGGGCCTGATCGGGTCCATGATAAGGGTCCTGCCCTAGAATCACGACTTTCACTTTGTCGAACGGTGTATATTTAAAGGCATTATAGATATTCTCTCTCGCCGGATAAATTTCCTTTGTTCGATAAGCTTCTTCCAGAAATAAATCCATCTCCGTAAAATCATGTTGGGCCTTGATTTTTTTAAATATAGTCTCCCAATTCATCTCATCACCTCTTCATATGGATTGTATCATAATTTGTAAGCATTTTATTTTGTCATACCCGTATTCGTGCTATGATAATAATAATCAGAAAAAGAATGGGGTATGTCACATGTCACTTAAGAAAACTTTAACTATTGCAGGGTCTGATACCAGCGCCGGTGCAGGCATGCAAGCTGATTTAAAAACATTCCAGGAGTTAAATACATATGGTATGGTCGCCCTGACTGCAGTCGTTACAATGGATCCGGAAACATGGGGCCACGATGTAACACCGCTACCCATCGACTTATTAGATAAACAGATTAAGACAGCCTTATCTATCGGACCTGATGCCATTAAAACAGGAATGCTGGGTACAGAGGAAATCATCAGCCGCGCAGCACAGGCCTTTAAGGATTCAGATGCTGAAATTTTCGTTGTTGACCCGGTAATGGTCTGCAAAGGAGAAGATGAGGTTTTAAATCCAGGCAATACCGATGCCATGATCAAAGAACTGTTACCACTCGCTACAGTCGTAACGCCTAACCTTTTTGAAGCAGGACAATTATCTGGTCTGGGTAAACTGACTTCAATCGACCAGATGAAAGAAGCGGCACGCATCATTCATGAGCGCGGTGCTCAGCACGTCGTCATTAAAGGCGGCAAAGCACTTGAAGGACAAGAAGCAATGGATCTTTACTTTGACGGCAAAACATATACACTGCTGATTACAGAAAAATTCCAGTCTTCTTATAACCACGGTGCCGGCTGTACATTTGCTGCTGCAACAACAGCAAACTTAGCCAATGGTCAATCTCCACGTGAAGCTATCATCAACGCTAAAGGATTCGTCGCTTCTGCTATTAAATATGGCTGGAAAATGAACGATTTCGTAGGTCCCGTTCAGCATGGTGCTTCTAATAAAGTAGAGAAAATCGAAGTAGCAACGAAAGAAGTATAAACTGTCAACAATGGAGAGTGGACCTTATGGTGCACTCTTCTTTCTCAACACAAGCTAAAATTCAGTTGCTCACTTCCGAAAAAAGGAGCAGTATTGATAAGGAGTTATAATGATGGAATTAATCAATGAACAAGCTGTACAGCAGCATCTGGACGAGTTCGCCAATACCCCTGTCTATCTCCATGTCGAAACGACAAACGGCGCCTATGCGTCCCATTTTGATGAACGCGTCTTCAATGCAGGCACTTTTCTTCGCAATATCAAAGTGACCTACATCCAGGGAAAAATTACAGGTGGTAAAAAAGATCCTTACCGTGTCGGCTTAAAGCTTGAAGGCGGCTGGGTCTATGTCCAGGGACTTACGCATTACGAAATCGCAGAAGATGGTGCTTTTCTGATGGCGGGCCATAACTATGATGGTCAGCTGGCTGCCGCCCTTGAAATCAGTCGAACACCATTTCATTTATAAGAGGTGCACAAAATGACAGAATCACAAGTATTAGTTGTATTTCCCCATCCTGATGACGAAGCATTCGGCGTTTCCGGCACACTGGCACAATTTATGGATGCAGGTGTTCCCGTTACTTACGCCTGCCTGACACTTGGACAGATGGGCCGTAATTTAGGTAATCCTCCCTTTGCGACACGTGAATCCCTCCCTTTTATCCGGGAGCAGGAGCTGGAACGTGCAGCAGAGGCTATCGGTATTAAAGATTTACGTAAAATGGGCTACCGTGATAAAACACTGGAATTTGAAAAAACAGAAGATCTGGCTAACATGGTGGGTGCCTTGATCGATGAGCTGAAGCCTTCTCTCATCATTTCATTCTATCCAGGACATGCTGTTCATCCAGACCACGAAGCAACAGCTGATGCAGTGATTGAAGCTGTTAGACGTCTGCCTGAAAATGAACGTCCAAAGCTCAATCTGGTCGCTTTCAGTCATGATACATTTGAGGTACTGGGAGCCCCAGACGTCGTTGTCGATATCACAGGATATGAAGAACGTAAAATGCGTGTCCTGGAAGCGCATGCCTCCCAGACAGGCCCTATGCTGAAAAATCTGGCTGCAGACTCTCAGCAAGCAGAAGAAGCGCGTGATATGTGGATGAAAACTGAACGCTTTTACAGCTATACTGTATAAAGAAACTTAGGAGATTAGTAAAATGAAAGAATATAATTTAAAGACACGTGAAGGTCGTTGGAGACATTTCGGTTCTGTTGATCCTATCAAAGGTACTAAACCGACTGAAAAAGAGCTGATGATGGATTTACAGAGCTCTAAAAAAGACTTCTTATTTGAAATCGACCACGTGGGCATCAAGAATCTGACTTATCCGGTGCGTATCGGAGATTTCCAGACAGTCGGCCATTTCAGCCTCTCTACTCATCTTGCAAAAGATGAAAAAGGCATTAATATGAGCCGCATTCTGGAGTCTGTTGAATCACATTATGAAAACGGTCTGACGCTGGACTTTGATACTCTGAAGAAAGTCCTTATCACACTTCAGACAGCGATGAAACAGAAAAATGCATCTGTTGAAGTAGAAGGTGTCTGGTTCTTCGACCGCTACAGCCCGATCACTAACTTAAAAGCAGTGGGACATGCGGACACGACATTTGAGATGACCGTCGCTGATGAAAAAGTGATCAGCCAGTCGCTAACGATTAAAGCGCAGGTCACAACGCTCTGTCCATGCTCAAAAGAAATCAGTGAATACTCTGCACATAATCAGCGGGGCGTCGTGACGGTCAAGGCAGACCTGACAGAAGAACTGCCGGCTGATTATAAAGAACAGATGCTTGAAGCAATGGAAATCAATGCATCAAGCATGCTGTACCCGATCTTGAAGCGTACAGACGAAAAGTCTGTGACAGAACGGGCTTATGAAAATCCACGCTTTGTTGAAGATTTACTTCGTTTAATTGCTGCGGATTTAGTGGAACTACCTTTCATCACAGGATTTGAGATTGAATGTCGCAATGAAGAATCGATTCACCAGCACGATGCCTTTGCTCGTCTTAAATACAGTAAGTAAGGAGCCCTTATGACTGAAAAAGAAAAGATGCTTCGCGGAGAGCTTTATGACCCTCAAGATCCCACTCTTGCAAGTGACCGGCTTCAGGCGAAGCTTGCAATACGCAGTTTTAATGCCTTGCCTGAAAATTTATCTGAAGAACGGGCTAAAAAAGTGAAAGCTATCTTCGGTTCAACAGGTGAAAAGATTCATGTCGAAAGCAATCTAAGAGTCGACTACGGTTATAATATTCATGTGGGTGAAAATTTTTATTCGAACTTCGATCTGACACTGCTGGACGTTGCACGCATTGAGATCGGTGATAACTGTATGATTGCACCTGGTGTCCATATCTATACAGCAACCCATCCAGTCAATCCTGATGAACGGAACAGCGGTGTCGAGTATGCCAAACCTGTCAAAATCGGGCATAATTGCTGGATCGGCGGTCATTCTGTCGTCAATCCGGGCGTAACGATCGGGAACAATGTGGTAATAGCAAGTGGCAGTGTGGTCACTAAGGACGTGCCTGATAATGTGGTGGTGGCAGGTGTACCTGCCAGAGTCATACAAATTATCGAATAAAAAAATGGACTGAGCAATCAGTCCATTTTTTTATTCATTTTCCTGTCTGACGTACTTCATAATCGCTCTTCCCACGCCGCTTTCTTCATTGGAATCCGTCAAATACTTAGCGACCGCTTTCGTCTCACTTGCTGCGTTCTCCATCGCCACGGAAAATCCCGCTACTTCAAGCATCGAGACATCATTCAGATTATCTCCGAGTGCCATCGTTTCAGACAACGGAATCTGGAGCTGCTCAGCGATACGCTTTAAGGCCACGCCTTTCTGGGCATCTGCATGGGTGATCTCCAAGTTATTACGGGCAGACGCTGAGATCGCAAGACTGCTGAAAGCCTGCAGTTCACTTTTAGCCTGCGTTAATTTGTCGTGATCACTCGTATAAGCCAGCAGCTTCATGACGAGTTCACCTTCACGGTCATAGATCATGCTGTAGTCAGCCACTTCTTTTAACGTCCCTTGGGCAAGTCGTTTATTGATACCTTCACGTATTTTCTCTACATCAGGCGTATTGCCGGCCTGCATCGCGATATCAAGGTAGATCTGCAGGTCTTTTTCTTTATCTTCTGTATAAATTCCGAAGTTCGTATAGACTTGATAAAAGATATCATATTTGCGCAGCACGTCTGTCACTTTTTTAATCTGTCCTTGATTTAAATGTGATGTATGCGTGATATTGAACTGTTCATCTCTGATCTCCGCGCCGTTCAGACAAATATATGGGACTGTCAATCCAGTCGGTTTAACAGGCATATTCGCCTCGTAAAAAGCTCGGCCCGTCGCGATGACGACTGTCACGCCTTTACTCTGTGCATAGCGGATGGCCTCGATGTTCTCCTGTGAGATTTCGTGTCCTGAATTAAGTAATGTTCCGTCCATATCTGTTGCGATAAGTCTGATCATTCTTTCATCTCCTCTTCTTTTGCTGCCATATCCCATTTTACTACACCTTTGTGTCTGGCTACCTTATTTTTGCGTATATTCCTGAAGAATGCCGTCAATATCATACTGCATTCTTCCTGACAGATCCCTTTAATGACTGTCGCCCGGTGATTGAATCTTTGTTCTGTCAGTAAATTCATCAGGCTGCCACTGCAGCCGCCTTTAGGGTCAGTCGCCCCGTAGACGACAACAGGAATGCGGCTCATCACAATGGCACCCGCACACATCACACAAGGTTCGAGCGTCACATAGATGATGCAGTCTTCCAATCGCCAGGATCCGAGATGTGCCGCCGCTTCATTGATGGCGATCATTTCAGCATGATAAGTCGGATTCTGTTCAGTTTCGCGTAAATTATGACCGCGTCCGATGACTTCACCTTGGTGCACCACGACTGCTCCAATCGGCACCTCCCCTATCGCCTCAGCTTTCCGGGCTTCCGCCAGTGCCTGTTTCATAAAAAATTCATGTTTCATCATAGACCACCTTAATTCGATTTGTGTTACAATACATATACATTTTATCGGTAGGAGAAAATTATGTCATTATATATAGCTATTGAAGGACCCATTGGTGTCGGCAAAAGTTCCCTCACACGAATGCTGTCGGAGACTCTTCAGATGGAGACGTTATACGAAATTGTTGAGGAAAACCCGTTTCTCAGTGATTTCTATGAAGATATCAGTAAATGGAGTTTTCAGACGGAGATGTTCTTCCTCTGCAATCGCTATAAACAGATCAACGACCTCGCTGACCGCTCTGTCATAAGCGATTATCATATTTTGAAGAATAAAGTATTTGCCAGAAATACATTGAACACCACTGAATATGCGATGTTCGAAAAGATATACGACGTCATGACCGAGGACTTGCGTCGCCCTGATGTGACTATTTTCCTGACAGCTGAGCTGCCTGTCCTTAAAGAACGCATCAGAAAACGTCACCGCGACTTCGAGATGTCCATTACTGATGATTATTTACTGACATTGATCAAGGATTACCATGATGTCTATCAGTCGACCACTCGTGCCCTCTATATCGATACGACGCACCTTGATTTTGTCCATCGCCCCGAAGATTATGCCAAAATATTATCACAAATCACTACTTTGTTAGGAGAAAACAATGTATAACATACCCAATGATGCCATTATAACAATCGCCGGTACAGTCGGTGTCGGCAAATCTTCGCTGACCAAGGCCCTGGCTGAGAAATTAAATTTCAGAACTTCATTTGAGAAGGTGGACAACAACCCCTACCTCGAAAAATTCTATCAGGATTTTGACCGCTGGAGCTTCCATCTGCAGATTTATTTCCTGGCTGAACGTTTCAAGGAGCAGAAACGGATGTTTGAATATGGCGGCGGCTTCATTCAGGACCGCTCTATTTATGAAGATGTCGACATCTTTGCGAAGATGCACGAAGAAGGCGGTACCATGACGGCTGAAGACTTCGAAACCTACCTCCAGCTCTATGAAGCAATGGTCATGACGCCGTACTTTCCACGGCCAGACTGTCTGATATACCTTGAATGCGACTATGATGCAGTGATCCGCCGCATCGCAGAACGGGGACGTCAGATGGAGATTGAAACGGATGAAGCTTACTGGCGGGCTTTATTTGCTCGTTACGAGAAATGGATTGACGGCTTCAATGCCTGTCCAGTCGTCCGCATTCACATTGATGAATACGATGTCTTCGGTGATATTGATTCACTGGACCCTGTTATCGACAAGATCGGCAAAGTGATTGCCGCTCACCGCACCTCACAACAAAGATAGACCGCATATGCGGTCTATTTTATTTGGTCTATTTGAATCTCACCGACACTGCCAAGCAGCAAGTCGGCATCGCGCAGATCCTGTCTGTCACCGGAGCCGCTTAGAACGCCGATCACTTTCTTGACCTGCCCGTTTCTTCCGAGCATGACGTCCATCTCTGTATCACCGACCATGACGACTTCGGACGCCGTGACATTCAGTTTACTGACAATCTCATCAATCAATGCTTTCTGTGGTTTCTGGTAGTGGGTATTATCACTTGTTATAACCAGGTCAAAATAAGAGGACAATTCAAACTTATCGAGAAATAAATTCATGGATTGCTGATCATCAGCGGAGACTACTGCCATTTTATAGCCCGCTTCTTTTAAACGCTGCAATGTCTCTTTTACACCCGGGATGATTTCAATGTCACTGGCTTCATTGTCAGCAGAAAGATGTTCCATCTGATTGAGTGTCCAGTCCGCCATCCGATCTCCTTCAGGTAATACGCGCAGACGTTCAACGATGGCTTTCACGCTCTCAGCGCGCAGCACTTTATCCAGCTGATCATCAATCAGGCCAAAAGCATCCTTGATCTCTGACTTCGGTACATGAATATTGGAACGTGCTGAAAATTCATTGATCAGATCATCAGCAAGTTTAACCCCGATACTGCCAAGCTCCATGAGTGTCCCATCTTTATCGAAAATAATCAGTTCAGTCATATGTCACCTCTTGTTAATTTTCAGACACCAGTTAAAGGGGTCTGCTTTTCTGCCTTCCTGAATCGCTGTATATTCATCGTAGAGATGCTGCGTCACAGGGCCTGTCGCGCCATTATTGATGACCACTTCCCGGTCCTGATAGCGAATAGAGCCGACCGGTGAAATGACGGCTGCTGTACCCGTACCGAAAATTTCAGAGACACTTTCTGCATTCATCACCTCTTCAATCGCGATACGTCTTTCTTCGACTTCATAGCCCAGATAAGCAGCCAGCTGCAGAATGGATTTACGTGTGATACCCGGAAGGATACTGCCGTTCAGTTCTGGCGTCACGACTTTCCCGTCCATCACAAAGAAGATGTTCATGCTGCCGACTTCTTCAATATAGCGCTGCTCAACACCGTCCAGCCAGAGAACCTGATGATAGCCGAGTTCTGAGGCACGTGTCTGTGCTGCGAGACTCGCTGCATAGTTACCGGCCACTTTAGCAAAACCGACTCCCCCACGTACTGCTCGTACATATTCATCTTCTACATAGATACGCGTTGCCATCAGCTGATCATCGCCGTAATAAGCACCGACCGGCGACAGAATAATCATGAATTGATATTCTGTCGCTGCATGGACACCAAGGTAAGGCTCAGTTGCAATCACAAACGGCCGAATATATAACGATTCGCCCTGCCCTGCTGGAATCCAGTCCTGTTCAAGACGCACCAGCTGCTGAAGTGCATCCAGCAGAAACGCCACATCTACTTCAGGGATGTTAAGACGAGCATTAGACAGATTCATTCGCTTGAAATTCTCCTCCGGTCTGAAGAGAATGATGTCATCACCCTGACGATATGCTTTCATCCCTTCAAAGACTGCCTGTCCGTAATGCAGGACTTGTGCTGCCGGAGAGATTTCGATGTTCTGATAAGGTTTGATCAGTGCATGGTGCCAGCCTTTCCCCTCTTTATAATCCATCGTGAACATATAATCTGTAAAGAGCTGACCAAAACCCATCGGTCCCTGTGGTTTCTCTTTCAGTACTTCTCGTTCAATTACTTTAATAGCGCTCATATTCATCCTCCAACACTCTTGTTATGATTCATTATAACTGAAATAAGGATAGGAAGAAAAAAAGAGCATTCAAGTGAATGCTCTGATACTACTTCTCATATACAGGCACCCAGCCTGCTTCATCTACAAATATTCTGACGGCTACTACTTGACGGCTCGTATCAAGGGTAAAGTAGTGTCTGACGTTCGGGGGTACCGAAATAAGATCGCCAGGCGTCAGGTGTACTTCAAAGAACTGATCTGAGCCTTCAATGACAAATACGCCGTTACCACTCACAATAAAGCGTACTTCATCATCTGTATGATGATGCTCACGCTGGAAATTCGCCAGCAGCTCATCCAGACCAGGTGTCGCAGAAGATAGACTGATCACGTCGCTTGCCTTGTAACCCCGTCTTGCACTGATATCGTCAATTTCAGATTTAAAAGTTGCCAGAATCTGTTCTTTTTCTTCATCAGTCAGGGCATAATTTTCTTTAAGATTGTCAGGTAGTTTTGATGTATCCCACTGTTCATAGATGACTTCATTCTTCTCAAGATAAGCCCTTACTTCGTCCTGATTCTCAATTTTCTCCTGTGTCTTCTGTAATACTAAATATGCCATGTTATTTCTCCCCTTTAATATAATATTGAGCTGCATTCAGCTGCAGTTGATATTCAAATAAAAACTCAGCCGCTTCAAATAACTTCATTGCTTCTGTACTGGTGCGGCCCCAGACATTGATGCCATGATTACGAATCAGCACTGCGCCGTAATCCGCTGTCAGGTGGGGCACAAGAAATGCGGCAAGATGATTCACATCACTTGGATTATTGATGATCGGAATAACCAGTTCGTCTTCCTCCTGCCATAAACCAAATGCCTTGATCAGCTCCTGGTTTCTGAACACAACCTGGCCTTGATCACCATATATTTCAGAAATGACATTATTACTGACCGTATGGATATGAATAGAAGTCCGTGCCCTTGTTCTTCTGAATATCTCAACATGAAGCACCGTTTCAAGCGAAGGCGTGAGGTCCGTAAGCGGCACACCCTCTGCAGAAACATGGACAAAACTCCGGTCGTTCGTAATGTATTTATCAACACCACTTGTCGTTACATACAAAGTGCCATCGTCATTTCTGATGCCGAGATTACCACTTGTCCCGGGAAATAATCCACGGGCTGCCAGCCGTTCTTTAACAATTGTCAGGTTATGCAACGTATCACATGTCATCTGACCACCTCCTCTAGTTGCTCAGCTATATCATAAAAGGTCTGGAACGGAAGATGCGAAATACCTTCTGTCTCTGCGTAAACGGTCAGTTTATCAGTGGTAAAGAGGATATCCGCTACTTCAGCCAGACGGATATCAGTCACGCTGTCACCGATAGCAATGACCTGGTGATTGCCGAGTGTTCTGACGATTGAAGGTTTACAAGTGCCGCACTCACCTGAGGCACATAGATCATCGCAAGGATACCGCCATTCCACCTGCATCTTCTCCCCGCTGAAGTCCACGTGATTGGCATAGACATCTTTAATACCAGTGAAGCCGTTTAATATAGGATCAATAAAGAAATGCATGCCGCCACTGATGATATAAAACGGTATATTCATCTCCTGCGCCTTATCCAGCAGAGTCTGAAAGCCAGGTCTGATACTCACTTCCTTGCAGACGAACTCAACAATGGCCTGACGTTCACGGCTGTCCAGCAGATTGAAAAGGCTGGTGACCCCTTCCTTCACGGAAAGCGTTCTATCGAGAATCTGAGTTAAAATCGCCTGACTGCCTGCCGGCGCAAAACGCTGCATAATCGCGACAATGGTATCGCTTGACGTTACCGTGCCATCAAAATCGCAAGCTATAATGAACCCCATTGTATCACCGCCTTTTCGTATGCCGGACCCGCCGCCTTGCCTTCATATAATTCAATGGCCTCCAGAAACGCCCGTCCGCCGGCAGCAGCACCGTCCGGATGCCCATGGACACCGCCTCCAGCATTGATGACAATATCAGAGCCGAAGTCATCGATCAGACGACTGACCAGCCCCGGATGAATACCCGCGGACGGCACCGGAAAGGCGCGCGGTACAGGTGCTGCTGAACGGGCAGCGCGAACAATTTGTTCTGCTTCTTGCTGGTCAAGCGGGACAGAACCATAGGGTGCCGGGAATAAGATCAGATCTGCTCCCGCCAACCGTGCTAGCTTACTGATAAGAAGCGGGTAGCTGATACCATGGCTGTCACTGCCGGCAATCGCACCGGCAAAAGCAGGATGAGCGAGAATCGGCAGTCCGGTGTCTAGTTCCCTGATTCCTTTCAGAACGTCCAGTCCATAAGCATGAACGTTAAAAAGGATCGCCGTCGCCCCCAGCTCTTTGGCACGGACTGCTTTATCCTTGAGCTCAAAGACAGGCCCCGACAGATTGACGGCGTAGAGGACTTTATGCCCCGTCTCGTCTTCCACTTCCTTCAATACGGCTGCTGCAGCGCTGATACGCTCTTCAAAAGGCAGTTCAGGTACATCATAGAGAATCTCATCATCTTTAATAATGTCTACGCCCCCGAGTGCCTGAGCACGAAGCTGTGCTTTGAAAAATTCCACATCCCGGCCGATGATCCCTTTAAATATGCTCATAACTAGCGGCCTGGACTCAATTCCGAGGTGACGTCTTATTCCTTCAATACCGAAAGCAGGCCCCGGAAAATGACTGACATAGTCGCCAAAATCAATATCAATGAGTTTAACCGCACCGTCCAGTGATAACTTGCCGAATACTGTCGTCAAAATAGAAGAAAAGTCCGGTGTCACATTTTTAACCGGATAGGCGATCTTGATGGCTAGACCATCTGACTGCTGTTCGGCGTGTACAACCCGGCCCTTGTAGGCCGCAAGGTGCTCTTGATCAAGTGTGGTCAGCTCGGTCCAGCTGCCGACCGTCAGACCGACAGCCAGCTTTTCAGCAAATGGCTCAGCAGCCGCCACTTTCCCTGTGAAAAAATAACTAGCTGTGATTTCAGACATGATGACGACCTCCTTTTGTAAATGGCTGATAATTTAAAATGAGTGCTATGGCAAGTACACATCCTTTTACAATGTTCAGGGGGTAATAAGGGACTGACAGCATGACCAGTCCGTTTTCCAGTACGGCGATTAGAAGCGCGCCGAGAATAGTCCCTAATTTGCGCTTGCTGCTGTTTGCTCCTGCTCACCGCAGCCAGCCAGCAGTATACCTGCAGCCATTAATAGCCCGAATGTTCGTTTCATTGTTTTTCCCCTTTGCTGAATAAGTTCTGAATTGCTTCGTAAGTGGGTTCGATTGCACCCTGTTCTGTGACGATGGCTGTAATCAGTGCGGCCGGCGTGATATCAAATGCCGGATTATAGACGGCACCTTCGATTGTCACCGCTTGATCACGGAGATGAGTCACTTCAGTGGCATGCCGCTCTTCTATCGGAATAGCACCGCCGTCTTCTATGCTCAAGTCGAACGTCGGTGTAGGCGCCGCCACATAAAAGGGAACGTTGAAATAATGGGCGGTTATCGCCAGAGGCAGTGTGCCAATTTTATTGACCACATCCCCGTTCGCTGCCACTCTGTCACAGCCTACAAATACCGCCGTGATTTTCCCTTGCTGCATTAATGTTGCAGCTGTTGAATCCGTGATAATGGTTACATCAATGCCCGCCTGTGACAGTTCGTAGGCTGTCAGTGCCCCTTGCAGCCTCGGCCTGGTTTCTCCGCTGTACACTTTAAACTGTGTCCCTTCTTCATGTGCCAGGTAGAAGGGGGCAGTCGCTGTGCCGTAATCACTAGTAGCGAGCCGGCCAGGATTGCAGTGAATCAGAAAAGCCGATGAGTCCGTCACCAATCGCTTAAGATGCTGACCAATCGCTAAGTTGATGGCCTGGTCTTCCTGAAAGATTTGAGCGGCTTCCTCTTCCAGTGCCTGAATAGTCTCAGCGGGATTCTCCGTGATAACCGCATGAACCCGTCTCAGTGCCCAGTGCAGATTAACAGCTGTCGGGCGTGTATGCTGCAGCCTTTCAATCACACGCATCATGTGTTCTCTGAAAGAACCGCGCTGATATTCACGTGCACCTACCGCCACGCCGTAAGCAGCCGTTATCCCGATAGCAGGTGCTCCTCTGACCACCATATCTTCAATAGCCCGCGCAATCTTTTCATGTTCTGTATAAGTTCTATAGACTGTCTGATGAGGGAGCGCCGTCTGATCCAGCAGTGTCAGCTGGCCTTCTTTGTAAGAGATAGCTTTCATGCGACTGACTCCTTACTGCTGTCAAGCAGTGTGAATAATGATGAGTAAGCTCTGACCTGTTCAGGATACTTGATTAAAAAGACGGCGAACCGTAACAGCTGTGTCTCCGCTCTCGTACGGTCATCTTCTAAGCTCGTAATATCGGAGACTTTGGCAATCCACACAATACGGCGGATAATTTCCAGTCCTGCGACAATATAGGCATCTTTCTCAATCTCATTGATGAATCCTGCAATAATAGAGGCGTCACGCAAGGCGACATCTATTGTTTCCCGCTGGAGAATACTGAGCGCCTGAGAGCGGAATGTCCTTAGCACCTCATCAAGTGTCCGCTCTATCCAGAGGGCCTGTTCAACTCGCCCTGATGAGGAGGCATGGGTATGTGCAAAGAACAGATGGGCGATAATATTGCCGAGGTCATAGCCTGCCGGACCGAAGAAGCCGAATTCAGGATCAATGACTTTAAGGCCAGACTTGTTGATAAAAATTGATCCTGAATGCAGGTCACCATGAATCAGACTCTCTGCTTTGTTCAGAAATTTCAGCTTCGCCTGTGCAACAGCAGCCTTAAGAGCAGAATCCTGATAGACGATGCGGTCCACCACTGCTGCTAAGTCTTCGCTCAGCTCATTACGGTTGAAGTTATTGTAGAAAGGTTCTGTATAGACCAAGTCTTCAGTAATCTCACAGAGTTCCGGGTTGATCATCTCTTTCTGCAGTGCTTTTTTCTCTTTAGCCGGCATGATAAAATCCGAAGTCCGGATCAAAGTTTCTGCTAAGTAGCGGCCTAACTCCTCACCTAGAAACGGGAAGAGCTGTCCGTCCTGCAGAGCTGTCCGTAATATCGTATAATCCTTCAAATCCTCCATGATGACACATTTCATCACTGGATCAATCAGAATAATGTCAGGCACAAGGTCCGGGACGTAACGGCTATGTGCCTGAATCAGATGTCCTTCTCTGATTGTACGGTCCGTCGACAGCACAAACTCATCGGAGATACGGGCCGTGTGACCGGAATGCTTGACGATGACAGAGCGTTCTCCATCAGAAACTCTGAAGACATAATTCAGGTTGCCATCACCGATTTCTGTCACAGTCAGGTCATCTGTTTCAAACAAGGTCGTCTTGTATTTGATATAAGCGCTGACTGCTTGTTCATCCATTAAGAAATACTCATCAAAATTCATAGTTTCCCCCTTGTTCATCATCAAGAAGCAAAAAAAGACGTTTTTCCTGTCTACAGGAAAAACGTCGCCATCAGTATCTCTACTTATCTCTCAGTACGGGTGTACTGTAGGAATTGGCACCTTTTCCAGTGGACAGGTTGCTGGACGTCATCGGGCCTAATCCCTCAGTCACTCTTGATAAGAACTATTTAATTTTTGGTTAATATGAATATTAAAGGACTGCTTGTTTAATGTCAACACTATTTTCAGAAATTTCTGGCCGCTATCTTGTCTCTCATGCATGCACTTTTTCTCAGACGATTCTGATGATTTAAAATACAGTTGTTTTATTCTGCGAACAGGTTTGCTAGAATTTAAAGAAAACGGGGGGCTGAAATATGGACATAGCACAACTTGTTGACACGCAGTTGTCCTCTCTGGTTGAACAGAGAAGATATCTTCATCAGTATCCAGAACTCTCATTCCAGGAGACTGAAACTTATCAATATATATTGAAACATCTACAGAAACTCACTCATTTTCATATCAGAGAGCAAGTCGGCGGACAGGGTATAGTCGCTGAAATAAAAGGGAATGGCGGAAGAACGGTGGCCTTTCGAGCTGATTTTGATGCACTGCCTATCCAGGACGAAAAGGATGTCCCCTATAAATCGAAGGTGCCGGGGGTGATGCATGCATGTGGTCATGATGGTCATACTTCAATCCTGTTATCACTTTTGTCCATTTTGGACGAACACCATGCTGAACTGAACGGTAACGTCAGCATGATATTTCAGTTCGCTGAAGAATTAGCGCCGGGGGGTGCGAAACCCATGATAGAAGATGGTGCACTTGAAGATGTAGACGTCATTTATGGTCAGCATTTGTGGAGTCCATTTAATACGCACGAAATTCATTGTACAACTGGTCCTATGATGGCGAGTCCGGATATGTTCGAAGTCACGATCATCGGTAAAGGTGGCCATGGCGCAAAACCTCATACGTCAGTCGACTCCATTGTGGCCATGGCGCAGTTCATTACCAGCATCCAGACACTTGTTTCAAGAACGATCAATCCGGTCGATTCTGCTGTCGTGACAATCGGCAAAGTGGCCGCAGGAAATGCATTCAATATCATCAGTCACGAAGCAACGTGCACGGGCACTGTCCGCACATTTGATCCTGCCGTCAAACAGCAGATTAAGGACGGACTGGAACACGAGCTGCAAGGACTCGCCCTGGCAAAAGGCATCACTTATAAGCTGGATTATACTGACGGCTATCCCTCAGTCGTCAATCATTCCCGGGAATATGAAATCGTCAAGCGCGCTGCCGAACGCTTGAACCTGCCTTTTGCTGAAGCAGAGCCGATGATGATTGGAGAAGATTTCTCTTATTATCTTCAGGAAAAGCCGGGCGCCTTCTTTTTAACGGGCGCCGGTCATGCAGATGCTAAGCCTCACCATCATTCCCTCTTTGACCTGGATGAGGATTCACTGGCGACAGGCCTTAAAATGTTTTTAGCTATCTTAATGGAAGAAGGTATATTAAATGTTGACTCAATTAGCTGATCAATATAATGATGAACTGATTAAAATTCGCAGATATTTACACATGCATCCCGAACTGTCATTTCAGGAAGAAAAGACACCGGCCTACATTGCCGACTACCTGCACAGTTTAGGTATAGAGGTGGAGACCGGAGTCGGCGGCCGCGGTGTTGTCGGCCGTATCATCAAAGACCCTGCGCTGCCTACACTGGCGATTCGGGCAGACTTCGACGCCCTACCTATTCAGGATGAAAAGGAAGTGCCTTATCGGTCAACAGTTCCTGGTGTCATGCATGCGTGCGGCCATGATGCGCATACAGCGGTACTGCTCATCACTGCCAAAATACTCAGCCAGCATCAAGATGAGATTCCCGGCAACCTCGTCTTCATTCACCAGCACGCTGAAGAAGTGGACCCAGGCGGCGCTATCCAGATGATAGCTGACGATTGTTTAAGAGGCGTCGATGCTATTATAGGTCAGCATGTCTCAAGTTCCCTTCCTGTCGGACAGATCGGCTATAAAGTCGGAACTGTCACCGGTATTCCGGATGACTTCTGGATCACCTTACAAGGACAAGGCGGGCATGCGGCGCATCCAGATACAACGATTGATCCCGTTGCAGCAGCCATTCGTCTATGCAATGATCTGCAGTATATCGTCTCCAGGAAGACAAAACCGACAGCACCTGCTGTCCTTTCGATTACCATGCTGAATGCCGGAGAACAAAACAATGTCATTCCCGACACTGCTTTTATTGGAGGGACCATCCGGACGTTTGATGCTGAAACACAGAACATCATGTATCAGGAACTTAAAAACTGTCTCGAAGGATTGGTCACTACAACGGGTATCACATATGACTTAAAGTATTTAAAGGGCTATCCACCTGTTGTCAACACGGAAAAAGAAATGATGTTGATTGTCGAAGCCGCAAAAAAAATAGAAAGTGTCACAGAACTGATCGAACTTGAACCTTCTCTTGGGGGCGAAGACTTCTCCTATTACTTACAGCGCGTACCTGGTGCCTTTTTCTATACGGGCACTCGCAATGAAAACTTTAAGGCAGATTTTCCGCATCATCACCCTAAGTTTGACATCGACGAAAAAGGGATGCTGAGTGCCGTAAAAGTCTTCCTGCAGTCAGTAGAAGATTATTTTAGCGGGGTGAAATAATGGACTGGCATATCGAGGACTATCAAGATGAACTGATAAAAGTGAGACGCTATCTCCACATGCATCCTGAACTTTCCTTTAAAGAAGAGCAGACCAAGCGTTATATTGCAGATTATCTCGAAAATTTAGGAATAGAAGTCAAACGTGACATCGGTGGTAACGGCGTAGTCGGTGTGATTAAAGGAAAGCTGGCAGGCCCCACTGTTGCATTCAGAGCAGATTTCGATGCACTGCCGATCCAGGATGCTAAAAATGTGCCTTATAAGTCAACAGTAGAAGGTGTCATGCACGCCTGTGGCCATGACGCTCATACTGCTATGCTGCTGATCACAGCGAAAATTCTGACGGCTCATTCAGACAAGATCAGAGGCACTATCGTCTTGATCCATCAGCATGCAGAAGAAGTCATTCCAGGAGGCGCCCGTGCAATGATTGACGACGGTGTATTAGAAAGCGTCGACTATGTCTTCGGCACCCATACAGCAAGCTACTTACCGACCGGCACCATCGCTTTCTGTCCAGGTCCTGCTTATGCGAATGCAGACAGCTTCACCCTTCATATCCGGGGTAAAGGCGGACATGGGGCCGCCCCTCACGAGACACATGATGCCATTATTGCAGCAAGCGGTCTCATCACCCAGTTCCAGACCATTATCTCACGGTCTGTAAATCCAACTGCCACCGGCGTGATCACCATAGGAGAATTTAATGCAGGGGATGCTTTCAATGTCATTGCTGAACATGCTCACTTGTCAGGGACAGTCCGTACTTACGCTCAAGAAGTGAAAGAGCAGATCAAGACACGTATGCGCCAGCTTATCAAAGCCGTGGAAGTCGGCTATGAGGTGGAAGTGACGCTGGATTATATAGATGGCTATCCGGCACTCGTTAATCCGCATACTGAAACAGCATGGCTGAAGCAGAAAGTTGAACAGGCAGGCTACGCTGCAGAAGTCAGAATACAGCCGCCATCACTTGGCGGTGAGGACTTCAGCTACTTCCTCCAGGAAAGACCAGGTACTTATTTTTATACAGGTGTGATGAACGACGAGAAAGATGCAGCTTATCCCCATCATCATCCCAATTTTGATATAGATGAAGTGGGCATGCTATATGGTGTAAAAACTTTTCTGACCATTGTGGAACATATGGCTGAACTCAGTAACAGGATTGATTAATATCAGCATTAAAAAAAGCCGAAGAGCGTCCTCTTCGGCTTTTGGCATTCATTTAGAATGAATTATTTTTCGATTACAGATACAACACCTGATCCAACTGTACGTCCACCTTCACGGATTGAGAAACGAGTACCGTCTTCAATCGCGATAGGAGAAATCAGTTCAACGTTCATTTCAACGTTATCGCCAGGCATTACCATTTCAGTACCTTCTGGTAAGTTAACTACGCCAGTAACGTCAGTTGTACGGAAGTAGAACTGTGGGCGGTAGTTAGAGAAGAATGGAGTGTGACGTCCACCCTCTTCTTTTGATAATACATAAACTTCAGCTTTGAATTTAGTGTGAGGAGTGATTGTACCTGGTTTAGCTAATACTTGACCACGTTGTACGTCATCACGAGATACACCACGAAGTAATGCACCGATGTTGTCCCCAGCTTCAGCGTAATCTAATAATTTACGGAACATCTCAACACCTGTTACAGTTGTTTTTGATGATTCTTCAGTTAAACCGATGATTTCGATTTCTTCACCGACTTTAACTTGTCCACGCTCAACACGACCTGTAGCAACTGTACCACGACCAGTGATTGAGAATACGTCCTCAACTGGCATCATGAATGGTTTTTCAGAGTCACGTTCTGGAGTTGGGATGTACTCATCAACTGCGTTCATAAGTTCCATGATTTTTTCTTCGTAAGCTTCGTCGCCTTCTAATGCACGTAATGCTGAACCAGCGATTACAGGTACATCGTCACCTGGGAAGTCATATTCAGATAATAAGTCACGAACTTCCATTTCAACTAATTCTAATAACTCTTCGTCGTCTACCATGTCAACTTTGTTTAAGAATACAACAAGTGCAGGTACACCTACGTTACGAGATAAAAGGATGTGTTCACGAGTTTGTGGCATTGGGCCGTCAGCAGCAGAAACTACTAAGATACCGCCGTCCATTTGTGCAGCACCAGTGATCATGTTTTTAACATAGTCAGCGTGACCTGGGCAGTCAACGTGTGCATAGTGGCGTTTTTCAGTTTCGTACTCGATGTGAGAAGTGTTGATTGTGATACCACGTTCTTTTTCTTCAGGTGCGTTATCGATTTGATCGTAAGAACGAGCTTCCCCACCTAATTTTTTTGCTAATACAGTTGCGATAGCAGCTGTTAATGTAGTTTTACCGTGGTCAACGTGACCAATTGTACCAATATTGGCATGGGTTTTCGAACGGTCGAATTTTTCTTTAGCCATTTTGAAATCTCTCCTTAGATATAAGTTTATATATATCTCATGAGGGATTCTCACCCTCATGAGGTAAAGCTATAACTCATTTATAAAGCATTTTACTGCAAAAATCAATCTTGATAACTTAAAGCTTATTGGCCTTTGTTTTTCTTGATGATTTCTTCAGAAACTGACTTTGGAACTTCTTCATAGTGGTCGAATACCATTGAGTAAGTACCACGTCCTTGAGTGTTAGAACGTAAGTTAGTTGCATAACCGAACATTTCAGCAAGAGGAACGAATGCACGAACAACTTGAGCGTTACCACGCGCTTCCATACCTTCTACACGTCCACGACGACTTGTAACGTCACCCATGATATCTCCCATGTATTCTTCAGGCATTACGATTTCAACTTTCATCATTGGTTCAAGGATAACTGGATCACATTTCTTAGCAGCTTCTTTAAGTGCAAGTGACGCAGCTACTTTGAAGGCCATCTCAGATGAATCGACATCATGGTAAGAACCATCGAATAATTTCGCTTTAACGTCGATCAATGGATATCCAGCAAGAACACCGTTTTCCATTGCGTCTTTAAGACCCGCTTCAACTGATGGAATGTATTCACGAGGAACAACCCCACCGACAATAGCGTTTTCGAATTCGAAACCTTTACCTACTTCGTTAGGTGTGAATTCGATGTGAACGTCACCGTACTGACCACGACCACCTGATTGACGTGAGAATTTACCTTGAACGGCAGCAGATGTTTTGAACGTTTCACGGTAAGATACCATTGGCGCACCTACTGTACATTCAACTTTAAATTCACGTTTCATACGGTCAACTAAGATGTCAAGGTGAAGTTCGCCCATACCACCGATGATAACTTGTCCTGTTTCAGGATCAGTATGCGCGTGGAATGTTGGATCTTCCTCTTGTAACTTAACTAAAGCGTTAGTCATTTTATCTTGGTCAGCTTTAGATTTTGGTTCTACAGATAAGTGAATAACTGGCTCTGGGAATTCCATAGATTCTAAGATAACTTGAACTTTTTCATCACAGAGTGTATCACCTGTTGTTGTATCTTTAAGACCAACAGCAGCAGCGATGTCTCCAGCATATACTGTAGAGATTTCTTCACGTGAGTTCGCGTGCATCTGCAGGATACGACCTACACGTTCACGTTTACCTTTAGTCGCATTCTGAACATATGAACCTGAGTTCAATGTACCAGAGTACACACGGAAGAATGTTAATTTACCAACGAATGGGTCTGTCATAACTTTGAACGCTAACGCTGCGAATGGGTCAGCATCGTCAGGTTTAGCTACGATTTCCTGTTCTTCATCATCAGCTGCATGACCCACGATAGGCTTAACATCTAATGGTGATGGTAAGTAGTCAATTGCTGCATCAAGCATTAATTGAACACCTTTGTTTTTGAAGGCAGTACCAGCTAAAACTGGGAAGAACTCAACGTCACAAGTCGCTTGACGGATAGCCGCTTTCAGTTCATCAGCACCGATTTCTTCTCCACCCAGGTATTTCTCCATTAATTCTTCATTGAAGTCAGCAACTGCTTCAATTAATGCTTCACGTTTTGCTTGTGCATCTTCTAAATACTCTTCAGGAACGTCAGTCACTTCGATATCAGTTCCTAAGTCATTTGTATAAGTATGAAGTTTCATTTCAACTAAATCAACGATTGCGTTGAATTCATCTTCAGCACCGATCGGCATTTGAATTGGGTGTGCATTCGCTTGTAATCTGTCGTGTAAAGTACCTACAGAATAATCAAAGTCTGCACCTGTTTTATCCATTTTGTTGATGAATACGATACGAGGTACACCGTATGTTGTCGCTTGACGCCATACAGTTTCAGTTTGTGGTTCTACACCTGACTGTGCATCAAGTACAGTAACAGCACCATCAAGTACACGAAGTGAACGTTCAACTTCAACAGTGAAGTCTACGTGACCTGGTGTATCGATGATGTTGATACGGTGACCATTCCACTGCGCTGTTGTAGCAGCTGAAGTGATTGTGATCCCACGTTCTTGTTCTTGCTCCATCCAGTCCATCTGTGAAGCACCTTCATGTGTTTCACCAATTTTATGGATACGGCCAGTATAATAAAGAATACGTTCAGTAGTCGTCGTTTTACCAGCATCGATGTGGGCCATGATACCGATATTACGAGTGTTCTTCAAAGAGAATTCTCTTGCCATGGGTATTCTTTCTCCTTCCAGGAATTGGGTTTATATTTAGAAAGACACCAAAAGCATGCAAAGACTGAAGTCTTTGCTGCGATTGGTTACTTTCATCTTACCAGCGGTAGTGAGCAAACGCTTTGTTTGCTTCTGCCATTTTATGAGTATCTTCACGCTTCTTAACAGCACCACCAGTGTTGTTAGCAGCATCTAAGATTTCATTTGCTAAACGCTCTTCCATTGTTTTCTCTCCACGAAGACGAGAGTAGTTTACTAACCAACGTAAACCTAAAGTTGTACGACGCTCAGCGCGTACTTCTACAGGTACTTGGTAGTTAGAACCCCCAACACGACGAGCTTTAACTTCTAAAACAGGCATGATGTTGTTGATAGCTTCTTCAAAAACTTCCATTGCATCACGACCTGAACGTTCTTGAACTAAGTCGAATGCTGAGTAAAGAATTTTTTGAGCAGTACCACGCTTACCATCAAGCATGATTTTGTTGATTAATTTAGTAACCAATTTAGAGTTGTGAATTGGATCCGGTAATACGTCTCTTTTTGCAACAGGACCTTTACGAGGCATGTGTATGTCCTCCTTTCCAAGTATATTTATTAGCTGATTTAATGTCTAGCAATGACTTTGATATTTACATAAATGAAACAATTCAGTTAGTAATATCAATTATTTTTTTGCTTTAGGTTTTTTCGCACCGTATAATGAACGGCTTTGCATACGACCGTCAACACCTGAAGTATCTAACGCACCACGAACGATGTGGTAACGTACCCCCGGTAAGTCTTTTACACGTCCACCACGAATAAGTACAACACTGTGTTCTTGTAAGTTGTGGCCGATACCAGGAATGTAAGCATTGACTTCGATATTATTTGATAAACGCACACGTGCATATTTACGTAACGCTGAGTTAGGTTTTTTAGGTGTCATAGTACCTACACGTGTACAAACACCACGTTTTTGTGGAGATGCTACATCAGTAGATTTTTTCTTATGACTGTTATAACCTTTGTTCAGTGCAGGTGCAGTTGATTTTTTAATTTTAGAAGTACGAGGCTTCTTAACTAATTGGTTAATAGTAGGCATTTTGTATGTCCTCCTCTCTGTTCTTTAATTCCACACATCCAGGTGGTTCATTTTTAGGGTAAATAAAAATTTTGTAAGAATAATGGCTTACAAACCATTTTTCAAGTAAGCAGCGATCATCGCTTTCACTTGAATTCCAAATCGATTTCCGAGTTCTCGACGAGAATCGATGAATTCTATTGGAACTTGTTGCGTGTGTGCCTTTAAGAGCACATCGGTTAATAAGTGGATTTGAACATCTTGCGCAATCACAATCGATTCTGCACGGTGCTCTTTTAATGCCTTCAGCGTCTGCTTCAGGCCCACTACATATTGATTAGAATGAACTTTTTCATTAGACATGGAAATCCTCCAAAGTGCTTCTGCATCAACCTTAATTATATTAACACCTTATGAGATAAGTGTCAACTCCTATTAATAAAAAATAAAAGTGGATCCTAGTGGATCCACTTTTACTATTCAGTCACAAACGCTTCTTCCGGTTCAAATTCCGGTGCATCTTTTTCGTATTCAACGCCTGAATAACGTCTCATACCTGTGCCCGCAGGAATTAATTTACCGATAATTACATTCTCTTTAAGACCGAGCAAGTCATCACGTTTACCTTTGATCGCAGCATCAGTTAACACACGTGTGGTTTCCTGGAATGATGCAGCAGATAAGAAACTTTCTGTTTCAAGTGATGCTTTTGTAATACCCAGTAAGACAGGTTTCGCTGTCGCCGGACGTTTTCTGTTTTTGAAGATCTCACGGTTAGCATCTGTAAAGACATGAATGTCTACCAGTGCGCCCGGCAGGAGATTCGTATCTCCCGCTTCAATGATACGGACTTTACGTAACATCTGACGGACCATGACTTCAACGTGCTTATCTGAAATTTCTACCCCTTGCATACGGTAAACTTTCTGTACCTCTTTAAGCAGGTAGCTTTGTGTCGCGTTCAGACCTGCTACAGCAAGTAATTCCTTCGGTTCAATTGAACCTTCCGTCATGACTTCACCGCGGCTGACTTTAGAACCGACCTCTACTTTCAGACGAGCTGTCGCTGGTGCTAAGTACGGACGTACTTCGTTTTCACCTTTGACTTTGATTTCCTGCATACGGTCTTTAACGATATTGATTTCAACGACTTCACCGTTGATTTCAGAGATGATCGCTTGACCTTTCGGATTACGCGCTTCGAATAACTCCTGGATACGCGGTAAACCTTGTGTAATATCGGCACCGGCTACCCCACCTGTATGGAAGGTACGCATTGTAAGCTGTGTACCTGGTTCACCGATCGATTGTGCAGCGATGGTACCGACTGCTTCACCGACTTCCACTTTTTCCCCTGTTGCCAGGTTTTTACCGTAACATTTTTCACATACACCGTGACGTGTATTACATGTGAAGGCTGAACGGATATGCATTTCTTCAATACCTGCATCCACAATTGCTTTTGCGATTTCAGGAGTGATCAGTTCATTTGATTTGACCAGGACTTCTTTTGTCTCCGGATGACGGACTGTCTCACGGGAGTAACGTCCTTCTAAACGCTCAATGAATGGCTCGATCAACTCTGAACCTTCGCGGATAGCAGAGACTAAGAGACCGCGGTCTGTACCACAGTCTGCTTCACGGACAATGACATCTTGTGCCACGTCTACAAGACGACGTGTTAAGTATCCTGAGTCAGCTGTTTTCAGCGCTGTATCGGCAAGACCTTTACGCGCACCGTGTGTAGAGATGAAGTATTCAAGTACTGTCAGACCTTCACGGAATGAAGATTTGATAGGTAACTCGATGATTCGACCAGCCGGGTTGGCCATCAGACCACGCATACCCGCAAGCTGCGTGAAGTTAGAGGCATTACCACGGGCACCAGAGTCACTCATCATGAAGATCGGGTTAAGGTCATCAAGAGAGTTCATCAGACGTGCTTGGATTTCGTCTTTCGCTTTAGTCCAGATATCAATGACGGCTGCATAACGTTCGCTTTCAGTGATTAAACCACGTGTGAACTGTTTCGTTACTTTGTCGACTTTCTCTTCTGCTTCACTGATGATCTGTTGTTTATCCGGTAATACCACGATATCAGATACACCAACTGTGATACCTGCACGTGAAGAATAACGGAAACCTAAGTCTTTCATTCTATCAAGCATCATTGATGTATCAGTGATGTGGAAACGATTGAAGACTTCAGCGATGACCTGACCGAGGAACTTTTTGTTGAATGGTTTAACGAGCGGTGTATTCTCCAGATATTTGAGTAATCCTTCTTCCGGAATATCCGTCGCATCCACAAAGTACTGTTCAGGCGTTTTTTCTTCAAGGTTTGTCAAAGTCGGCTCGTTGATGAACGGGAACGATTCCGGCATGATTTCATTGAAGATGACTTTTCCGACACTTGTAATCAGCAGCTGTGTATTCTGTTTATCCGTGAAGGTCGGGTTGTTGAATGATGAGGCACTCACTGCAATTCTTGAATGCAGGTGAACGAAACCATTTGTATAGGCTTTGATGACCTCATTTGCATCCTTGAAGATGCGTCCCTCACCGATAGAACCACGGCGCTCAAGAGTCAGGTAGTAGTTACCTAAGACCATATCCTGAGAAGGTGTTACAACCGGCTTACCATCTTTCGGGTTCAGGATGTTCTGTGCCGCAAGCATCAGCATACGCGCTTCTGCCTGCGCTTCTTTAGATAACGGTACGTGAACGGCCATCTGGTCACCATCGAAATCGGCATTGTAAGCTGTTGTTACAAGCGGATGAAGACGGATTGCACGTCCTTCTACGAGGGTTGGTTCAAAGGCCTGGATACCTAATCTGTGAAGTGTCGGTGCACGGTTCAGCAGAACAGGATGTTCACGGATGACATCTTCTAATACATCCCATACTTCAGCATCCATACGCTCGATTTTACCTTTAGCGTTCTTGATGTTCGTAGCAATTTCACGTTCTACAAGTTCTTTCATCACAAACGGCTTGAATAATTCGAGTGCCATTTCTTTTGGAAGACCACATTGATACATCTTAAGGTTTGGACCTACGACGATAACTGAACGACCTGAATAGTCTACACGTTTACCAAGTAAGTTCTGACGGAAACGACCTTGTTTACCTTTTAACATATGCGATAAAGATTTCAGCGGGCGGTTACCCGGTCCTGTTACCGGACGGCCACGACGACCATTATCAATCAGCGCATCTACCGCTTCTTGCAGCATACGTTTCTCGTTCTGCACGATGATGCCAGGCGCACCTAAATCAAGCAGGCGCTTCAGACGGTTGTTACGGTTGATGACACGACGATATAAATCGTTTAAGTCACTTGTCGCGAAACGACCCCCGTCAAGCTGAACCATCGGACGGATTTCCGGTGGAATGATCGGCAGTACATCTAAGATCATCCAAGATGGGTCATTACCTGAATTACGGAATGATTCCACTACTTCCAGACGTTTGATTGCTCTTGTCAGACGCTGACCTGTAGCTGATTCCAGTTCTTCACGTAAAGATTTCAGTTCGTCATCAAGATCGATTGTTGTCAATAAATCTTTAATGGCTTCTGCACCCATCTTCGCCGTAAACTGACCCGGGAATTTATCATAATATTCACGGTATTCACGTTCTGACAGTAAAGATTTTTTCTCAAGACCTGTCGGACCTGGATCAATCACTGCATAAGAAGCGAAGTAAATCACTTCTTCAAGCGAACGAGGAGACATATCGAGTAAAAGACCCATACGGCTCGGAATACCTTTGAAGTACCAGATATGTGAAACTGGCGCTGCAAGCTCGATGTGACCCATACGTTCACGGCGAACTTTAGATTTCGTTACTTCAACACCACAACGGTCGCAGACCATCCCTTTGTAACGAACACGTTTGTATTTCCCACAGCTACATTCCCAGTCTTTTGTTGGCCCGAAAATCTTTTCGCAGAATAAACCGTCTCTCTCTGGTTTTAATGTACGGTAGTTAATTGTTTCTGGCTTTTTAACTTCACCAAAACTCCATGAACGGATTTTTTCAGGTGAAGCGAGACCTATCTTCATGTAATGAAAGTTATTTACATCAATCAAAGCCCTACCTCCTCAAGTTTTTATATTAAAAGTGTCTAAAGAAGAGCTTAAGCTCTTCTTTCAGGCACATCGTCAGAATTACTTTTCAGTCACTTCAGTTTCTTGAGGGATGTTTAAGTTGATTTTTGTATCAGCATAATCGTCATCCTCAAGGTCACGCATTTCAATTTCTTCGTCTTTATTATCCATTACTTTAACGTCGAGCCCTAAACTTTGAAGCTCTTTCATCAATACGCGGAACGATTCAGGAACACCTGGTCTCGGAATGTTCTCGCCTTTAACGATGGCTTCATAAGTTTTCACACGGCCGACTGTATCATCTGATTTATAAGTAAGGATTTCCTGTAAGGTGTAAGCGGCACCGTATGCTTCAAGTGCCCATACTTCCATCTCACCGAAACGTTGTCCACCAAACTGTGCTTTACCACCCAGTGGCTGCTGAGTGACAAGTGAGTATGGTCCAGTAGAACGTGCGTGCAGTTTGTCGTCTACCATGTGAGCAAGTTTCAGCATGTACATCACACCTACAGAGACACGGTTATCAAATGGTTCACCTGTACGACCATCGTAAAGAACCGTTTTACCGTCACGTGCCATCCCTGCTTCTTCGATTGTTGACCAGACATCTTCATCGTTCGCACCATCGAATACCGGAGAAGCAACGTGGAGCCCTAAGTTTTTCGCAGCCATACCTAAATGTAATTCAAGTACTTGTCCGATGTTCATACGTGATGGTACACCGAGTGGATTAAGCATGATATCGATCGGTGTTCCGTCCGGCATGAACGGCATGTCTTCTTCCGGTAAGATACGAGAGATAACCCCTTTATTACCGTGACGACCACACATTTTATCTCCGACGTGGATTTTACGTTTCTGAACGATATAGACACGAACTAACTGGTTGACACCTGGTGATAATTCGTCGCCGTCTTCACGGTTGAAGACTTTAACATCAAGAACGATACCACCTGCACCATGAGGGACACGTAATGAAGTATCACGGACTTCACGCGCTTTCTCACCGAAGATAGCATGAAGCAGTCGTTCTTCAGCCGTTAATTCAGTCACACCTTTAGGCGTTACTTTACCGACTAAGATATCCCCGTCTTTAACTTCAGCACCGACATAAATGATCCCGCGATCATCTAAGTTTTTAAGGGCATTATCAGAAACGTTCGGAATATCACGTGTAATTTCTTCAGGTCCGAGTTTAGTATCACGAGCTTCTGATTCATATTCTTCAATATGAATAGACGTATAAACGTCATCTTTGACAAGACGCTCGCTCATGATAACAGCATCCTCATAGTTATAACCGTCCCAAGTCATGAAGCCGACTACTACGTTACGTCCAAGGGCCATCTCGCCGAGTTCCATAGATGGACCATCCGCTAAGATTTCACCTTTTGTGACGACGTCGCCTACCGCTACGATAGGGCGTTGGTTATAACATGTACCTGAGTTTGAACGCGCAAATTTAGATAATTTGTAAGTATCTAAATCTGTTTCAATCTCTTTGCCGCCCTCTTCGACGATACGACGGACTTTAATCTGACGGGCTTCAACGTGTTCAACACGCCCTTTGTACTTCGCAACAACTGCCGCACCTGAGTCACGGGCTGCTACGTGCTCCATACCTGTTCCGACAAATGGCGCTTCCGGATTCATTAAAGGTACCGCTTGACGCTGCATGTTCGCACCCATTAAGGCACGGTTGGAGTCATCATTTTCTAAGAACGGGATACACGCTGTCGCAGCTGAAACGACCTGCTTAGGTGATACGTCCATGTAATCCATACGTGTACGAGCCATTTTCGTGTTATCTCCGCGGAAACGGCAGACTACTTCGTCATCAAGGAAATGTCCTTCGTCATCAAGGCGTGCGTTCGCCTGTGCCACAACGTAAGCATCTTCTTCATCAGCTGTTAGGTAATCGATCTGATCGGTTACGCGATTCGTCTCAATATCTACTTTACGATACGGTGTTTCAATGAAACCGAACTCATTGACACGCGCATATGAAGATAATGAGTTGATCAGCCCGATATTCGGACCCTCCGGCGTTTCAATCGGACACATACGGCCATAGTGAGAATAATGGACGTCACGCACTTCCATACCAGCACGCTCACGTGTTAAACCACCGGGTCCTAATGCAGAGAGACGACGTTTATGCGTCAACTCTGCTAATGGGTTCGCCTGGTCCATGAACTGTGATAACTGAGAGCTACCAAAGAATTCTTTGATAGAAGCGATCACAGGACGAATATTGATGAGCTGCTGCGGCGTAATAGATTCTGTATCCTGAATACTCATACGCTCACGTACGACACGCTCCATACGAGACAGACCAATACGGAACTGGTTCTGCAGTAACTCGCCCACTGAACGAAGACGACGGTTACCTAGGTGGTCAATATCATCGGTAAAGCCGACCCCGTGCAGTAAGTTGAAGAAGTAGCTGATGGAAGAGATAATATCAGCAGGCGTGATGCTCTTCACTTCATCATCAGGGAAAGCATTACCAATGATAGTCGTCGTACGTTTTTCTTCATCACCAGGAATATAGACTTTGACTGATTGAATTTCAATCGGCTCATCGAGAAGACCATTCTCAAGTTCATAAACTTTAAGGTTGGCATTATTTTCAAGCACATCAATGATCTGATCGAGGTTACGACGGTCAAGCAGTGTGCCTTCTTCAGCCACAATCTCACCTGTTTCGACATCTACAATCGGCTCAGCAAGCGTCTGGTTGAAAAGACGGTGTTTTAAATGCAGTTTTTTGTTCATTTTATAGCGACCCACACTCGCTAAATCATAGCGTTTTGGATCGAAGAAGCGAGAATACAGTAAGCCTCTTGCATTATCTACTGTAGGTGGTTCGCCCGGACGAAGACGTTCATAGATTTCAAGTAAAGCAGACTCGACAGAATCTGTATTATCTTTATCAAGCGCATTGCGTAAATATTCATTATCGCCTAATAAGTCAATAATCTCCTGATCGCTTGAGAAACCTAAAGCACGCAGCAGAACAGTAATAGGTAACTTACGTGTGCGGTCAATACGAACAAAAACGATATCTTTCGCATCTGTTTCATATTCAAGCCAAGCTCCACGGTTAGGAATGACAGTTGCACCGAAACTTACTTTACCGTTTTTATCTACTTTATCATTGAAGTAAACAGATGGTGAGCGGACGAGCTGCGATACGATAACGCGTTCGGCACCATTGATAACGAACGTTCCTGTATCAGTCATCAGCGGGAAGTCACCCATGAATACTTCCTGCTCTTTTACTTCTCCTGTTTCTTTAATGATCAGACGAACTTTAACACGGAGCGGTGCAGAATAAGTCGCATCACGGTTTTTCGCTTCATCTAAGTCATATTTAGGTTCGCCAAGTCTATAGTCTACAAACTCTAATGACAGATTGCCTGTGAAGTCTTCAATCGGAGAAATGTCACGGAACATTTCAAGAAGCCCTTCTTCAAGGAACCATTCATAAGATTTCGTTTGAATCTCGATTAAGTTCGGTAATTCTAAAATTTCGGAGATACGTGCGTAACTTCTACGCTGACGATGTCTTCCGTACTGGATAAGTTGACCTGTCAACAGATTCACCCCTCAAAGATTGTAATGACTCACGAGCTCATAAGACAAAAAGAAAACGGAATCCATATTAACTCCATTTTCGAAATATATGACTGTCTTCATCTTGCTAATACGAGCTAGAAAAGTACATACTTATTGAATTTAAAATTTAACATTCTATTACTATAACAGACGGCAACTTTCCAGTCAACCTTTTACACTCTTTAATATATAATAACCTTTATCTTTCGTCAGCACGGTCACATTGCCGAATAAACTTTCCATCCTTTTCTTTGCTGACGGCATACCCTGCTTCTTCTGGATGACGACATACAGCGCCCCGCCCGTCTCCAGTCTCTCATAGCTCTGATCGAGAATCTGATTGACGACCTCTTTGCCTGCACGGATAGGCGGATTCGTCAGCACGGCATTAAAAGTCTCCTCTACCTGCTCCAGTGCATCGCTTTTATAAATATTCACGTTACCAATACCGTTAGCTTGCGCATTTTCTTCGGCCAGATTAAGCGCACGTGCGTTGACGTCCACCATATGAACCTGGCTGTGAGGATGAACTTTCGCAACCATCAGCCCGATCGGACCATAACCGCAGCCGACATCCAGTATTTTTGAGCCGTGCATCTCTTCCTGCAGAAAGGCACGCACAAGCACATTCGACCCGAAATCAATACTGCCTTTTGAAAAAACCCCGCTGTCAGTTTTCAGTTTCAGTTCATACGTTTCATATGTATAGGTAAAATGGACAGGGTTTGATGCGACATCCTGTTCTTCACTGTAATAATGACTCATACGGCACTCCTTTATATAAAAATAAAACCCGTTATTATCATAACGGGTTTTTTCATGGAAGTGGTAATTATTTAACTTCTACAGTTGCGCCAGCTTCTTCTAATTTAGCTTTTAATTCTTCAGCTTCTTCTTTAGAAACGCCTTCTTTAACTGCTTTAGGAGCGTTATCAACTACGTCTTTAGCTTCTTTTAAGCCAAGACCAGTTGCTTCTTTAACAGCTTTAACAACTTTGATTTTTGAAGCGCCAGCAGATACTAATTCAACTGTGAATTCAGTTTGTTCTGCTTCAGCAGCGCCACCAGCTGCACCAGCTACTGCTACAGGAGCTGCTGCTGTTACACCAAATTCTTCTTCAATAGCTTTAACTAAGTCGTTTAATTCTAATACTGACATTTCTTTGATTGCATCGATGATTTGTTCTTTAGTCATGATTATATTTCCTCCATTTTTGTTTTAGTTTTAATTATGCTTCTGTTGTTTCTTCAGTCGCTGGTGCTTCTTCAGCTGCAGGAGCTGCTGCTTCTGTACCAGTTTCTTTTTGTTCGCCTACTGCTTTAACAGCGTAAGCGAAGTTTCTCATTGGTGCTTGTAATACTGAAAGTACCATAGAGATAAGACCTTCTTTTGATGGTAAAGAAGCGATCGCTTTAACTTCTTCAACAGAAGTCACTTTACCTTCGATGATGCCGGCTTTGATTTCTAATTTTTCGTTTTCTTTAGCGAAGTCAGCAATAATTTTTGCTGGCGCTACAACTTCTTCATTAGAGAATGCGATTGCGTTAGGGCCTGTTAAGAATTCTTCAATTCCTTCAACACCTGCCGCTTCAGCTGCACGACGAACTAAAGTGTTTTTGTAAACTTTGAATTCGATGCCTGCTTCGCGAAGTTGTTTACGCAGTTCAGTTACTTGGGCAACTGTTAAACCACGATAGTCAACGATGATTGTAGATACTGAGTTTTTAAACTGTTCAGTAATCAAATCCGCTTGTTGTTGTTTCATTTCAACTGCTTTAGACATTCTGACACCTCCATTAAGATTTTCGTGCTTTTTTAATAAATTAAAAAAGCACTTTTCACCCATGGTAAAAAGTGCTTGAAGATTCAAGTCAATTTTCACCTCGGCAGGATAATTAAGCACACGGCCCCTGCTGTCTTAGGTTATAAATACAGATTACACTATAACGTGTAATCTGATATTTGTCAATATAAATTAGTTACGGATTTCAGCTGGATCAATCTTGATACCAGGGCCCATAGTAGTAGAAACTGCTACAGATTTGAAGTAAACACCTTTTGATGATGCTGGTTTAGCTTTTGCTAAAACATCTTTAAGCGTGTTGAAGTTTTCAACTAATTTCGCTTCATCAAATGATACTTTACCGATCGCCGCATGAACGATACCTGCTTTTTCAGCACGGTATTCAACTTTACCTGCTTTGATTTCTTGAACTGCTTTTGTAACGTCCATTGTCACTGTACCTGTTTTAGGGTTAGGCATTAAACCTTTAGGTCCTAAAACACGACCCAGTTTACCGACTTCACCCATCATGTCAGGTGTTGCAACGATAACGTCGAAATCAAACCAACCTTGGTTGATTTTGTTGATGTACTCAGTATCACCAGCGTAGTCAGCACCTGCTGCTTCCGCTTCTTTCAGTTTTTCACCTTTAGCGAATACTAAGACACGTTGAGTTTTACCAGTACCGTTCGGCAGAACGACTGCACCACGGATCTGCTGATCATTTTTACGAGTATCAATTCCTAAACGGAACGCAACTTCAACTGAAGCGTCGAAGTTTACTGTGCTTGTTTCTTTTGCAAGTTTGATTGCTTCTTCTACTGAGTAGAAGTTTTGAGCATCAACTTTTTGTACGGCTTCTTGATATTTTTTACCTTTTTTAGCCATTGTCTTTCTCCTCCTTTAGTGGTTTTAGCGGAATGTCCTCCCACATTAATAACGCAAGAGCAGACGTCAGACGTCTGCTTTTTTAAAACGATTGATTATTTAATTTCAAAGCCCATGCTACGAGCAGTACCAGCGATAATACGCATTGCTGCTTCAACGCTTGCTGCGTTTAAGTCTTCCATTTTTTCTTCAGCAATTTGACGTACTTGGTCTTCAGTTACTGTAGCCACTTTGTTTTTATTAGGTTCGCCTGATCCTTTTTCAACTTTAGCTGCTTTCTTCAGTAAGACTGCTGCAGGTGGAGTTTTAGTGATAAATGTAAATGAACGATCTTCAAATACAGAAATTTCAACTGGAATGATTAAACCTGCTTGTTCTTGTGTACGTGCGTTAAATTCTTTACAGAATCCCATGATGTTCACACCCGCTTGACCTAATGCTGGACCAACCGGTGGTGCTGGATTCGCTTTCCCTGCAGGAATTTGTAATTTAACAACTTTGATAACTTTTTTAGCCACGATGTGCACCTCCTATAGTATCGTGATGTGGTCACAGGGTATGAGATTTACCCTCCCACTCAACAATCGTGTTTAGACACGACCCTAGAATAATATCATTTCTTACACCATTTTTCAAGTGTATATTTTAATTTTTTATTATAATTTTTCAACTTGGTCAAATTCAACTTCAACAGGTGTCTCACGACCGAATAATTCAACGAGAACTGTCAGCTTATATTTCTCAGCATCCATCTCCTTGATTTCCCCTACTTGATTAGTAAACGGACCTGTCGTGATGCGGACCTGTTCACCGATTTCAAGTTCCACATCAATGGTTTTCTCTGCCATACCCATTGATTTCAGGATAAACTTCGCTTCTTCCGGCAACAAAGGATTTGGTTTTGAGCCGGCTCCTGCTGAACCTACAAAACCTGTTACCCCCGGTGTATTACGCACAACGTACCATGACTCATCTGTCATGACGAGCTCCACTAATACGTAACCTGGGAAGGTTTTTTTGAGTGATGTCTTACGCTTACCATCTTTAATCGTTGTTTCTTCTTCTTCAGGAATCACAACGCGGAAGATTTGATCCTGCATGTTCATGGACTCAAGACGTTTTTCCAAGTTGTCTTTGACCTTATTTTCGTACCCGGAATACGTATGAACCGCATACCAATGCTTTTTGCTTTCTTCTGACATGATGTGC
Source organism: Macrococcus bovicus (assembly GCF_004359575.1). Classification (GTDB taxonomy): domain Bacteria; phylum Bacillota; class Bacilli; order Staphylococcales; family Staphylococcaceae; genus Macrococcus; species Macrococcus bovicus. The sequence goes on from NZ_SCWF01000010.1 coordinate 55,758, forward strand.
CTCCTTAATTAATTAACTTGATCAGTTCTGTAATGCCTAAATCGACTGCATAAAAGAATAAAATAAAGAATAAAACCGTGAGCACAACGATTGTTGTATCACGCACAACTTCTTGACCGGTCGGCCAAGTCGTTTTTTTCATTTCTGATATAACACCCTGGAAGAAATTTTCCTTCTGCATGAGATTGCCTCCTAAATTGACTCTTTGTGTATCGTATGTGCATCGCAGGTCTTACAGTATTTTTTCAGTTCCAGCCTTACTGCTGAATCCTGTTTTGTCGCTGTATAGTTTCTGCTGCCGCATCTCGAACAGTTCATCGCTACTTTTTTCACTTTAACTCACCTTAATCTTATTTAATATAAAACCTAAAGAATTAATTGTCAACGCATCAACTGGGAGAGAACCTTTCTTCTGAGCCGTGCATGCGCGTTTCTGACGATGCGCTCAGACTTCTCTTCCAGCTCCATCACTTCAATCAGATTCCGTCCGGCAAGCAAATGTTTCAGCAGTTTGTACTCAAAAGGACTTAAGCCGAGCGTCACTGGATTGATCAGCAGCCACAGCTCTTTATAGATACTATCGCTCTCAGGGGAAGGCTTAGAGTCACGGAGCGTCTCTTCAAGCGTCTGGTCAGAAGTCTGTTCATGGATGGGCTGCTGCATACTGATAAATAAACGATATTGACGCTCTTTTCTCGCCCAGTCTATCAATCGATAATGCAGGACCTTTAAATAGTACGGACGGAAACTGACGCATTTTTCTTCGTTGAACTTCAGTGCCGTTTGATACAGAAGAATCAGTGCATCCTGATAGACTTCCTGCTTATCAAGATGCGGATAGCGACTGCTGCAATGTAGAATAAGGGGTTTCAGACGGGCCGTCAATGTCTCAAAAGCAACTTCGCTGCCCTTATTGATTTCAGAGACAAGACTTTCATCACTTTCACTATGATAATCAGCAGGGGTTTCAAAAATATACAGCAGTAGAATGTCCACAGCATACCTCTTTTTTCTTTTAATTCTACAATGCTGCATCTACTTTTACAATTGTTGCCATTAAGATAAATTTTTTACTTGAAACCTCTCCGCAATGCCTCAAGCCGCTGCTTCGTCTCTTCATCAATCGGAATGCGCAGTCGTGGCTTATCCTCGTTCATATCCATCAATTCACGTTCCAGCAGTATTTTCTCTTCCTGTAATTCAAGCAGGAATTCTCTTGAAGAAATTCTGAGTGCGCCCGCACCGAAAATCGTATGCTGTTCGGATAAGTCACTCGTTACGACAGTGATGCGTGTAATGTGCTTATCATATAAATCATAGACGAGCCGTTCAATGACTGCATCTGCTGTTTCATCCCTTTTGGAATAGATGACATGTATACCGTGAAAGTACTCTCTTGATTCCACACCACTGGTATTATAGGCATCAAAGACGCATATCAGTTCGGACTGCTGCCTGGCGTTATAGTTCACGAGCCAGAGCAACAGTGTTTTTCGCGCTTCTTCCAGCGATTCCTTGGCGGCTGCTTTCAGTTCCTCACTTTGCCCGATGACATTATAGCCGTCGATAATCGTATAATGCGTTTTCATCATTCAAGCGGGGTGCGCTTTCTATAGACTTCATACATCAGAAGACTCGCTGCGACAGAAGCATTTAAGCTGTTCACATGTCCGATCATCGGCAGATGGACCAGGAAATCACATTTATCTTTCACTAAACGGCTCATCCCTTCCCCTTCAGACCCTATGACAATAGCAAGCGGCATCCCTGCATCCATCTTGCGGTAGTCCACAGACTTCTTAGCGTCAGTACCGCAGACCCAGAATCCCGCTTCTTTCAGCCTGTCAATTGTCTGAGCAAGATTCGTCACCCGCATGACAGGGACGTGTTCAATCGCACCAGTTGATGCTTTAACGACCGTGGAATTAAGAGTGACTGAGCGGCGCTTCGGAATAATCACACCGTCCACACCGATCGCATCAGCAGTTCGTATGATAGAACCTAAATTATGCGGATCTTCCAGTCCGTCCAGAATCATCACAGTGGCTAGTTTCCCTTGCACCGTCTCGAGGAAATCCTCCAGCTCTGTGTATTCGTATGGTGAAATCTGCGCCGCGATACCTTGGTGCGGGACATCACTCATCTGATCCAGCTTGCTTTTCGGGACTTGCTGCACCATGATTTTTCGTTCCTTCAAAATATCCAGAATCGGTTTAATCTGCTGTTTATTGATACCTTCTTGAATATATACTTTATTGATCTCGCGGTCAGACTGTGCGGCGCTTTTGACTGCATGGCGACCTACGATGATATCCTCATTCATTTCGGTTCCCTCTCCTCGCAGAGTTCAACTATTTTATCAAGCAGAGCCTGAAGCCGTTCTTCTTCTCCTGAAAGTTTCAGGTAGCCGATCACCGCTTCAAGCGCTGTGCTTTTTTTATAAGTCAGAACATCTGTATTTTTAGCTTTCGTATGGCTCTTGGCATTCCGTCCTCGCATCAGGACGTCATGCTCCTCTTCCGTAAAATAGGCTTGCGCGACAAGGGCGTCAAATGTCTGCGCCTGGCTCTTTGCTGAGACGTAGAACGTCGATGCACGGTGCAATGTGTTCGGCTTCGCCTGCAGTTTCATGATGACATGTGTTCTGATATGCAGATCGAGCAGCGCATCGCCTAAGTAGGCTAGAGTGAGCGGATTGTAGAGATGTGCCTGATTAGCCACGACGGAATCTCACGCCTTGCGCAGTATCTTCAAGAATAATGTTCTGGTCTTTAAGCAAGTCACGGATCTCATCAGCACGGGCAAAGTCTTTATTTTTTCTTGCGAGCTGACGTTCTTCAATCAATGCTTCGATATCGGCATCGAGGAGTTCCTCTTTTTTATCGAGTGTCACTCCAAGCACGTCACTGATAGCCTCAAACACTTCAATGAAACGGCTGATGACGGCTTGATCTGTAGTCGTACGCTTGTTATAGACATTCGCGAGCTTCGCAAGCTCATACCAGCTTGTCACTGCATTGGCTGTATTGAAATCATCGTCCATCGCCTCTTCAAAACGTGCCAGAATCTGATTGATGTCATCAATGACGGGCTGATCATCCGCGATATCAACAGACATCGCCTGGCGTTCTTTCAGTGCCTGATAAGCATGCTGAATACGCTCAAGCCCTGCTTTCGCACTGGCTACTAGATCCATATTATAGTTGATCGGGTTGCGGTAATGAACGCTGATCATAAAGAATCTGAGGACATCTGGATCCACTTCTTTGATGATATCGTGCACCAGGATGAAGTTGCCGAGTGACTTACTCATCTTCTCGTTATCAATATTGATGAAGCCGTTATGCATCCAGTAGCGGGCAAATGTTTGATCGTTATGGGCTTCTGACTGTGCGATTTCATTCTCGTGGTGCGGGAAGGCAAGGTCACTGCCGCCTGCGTGGATGTCAATCGTATCTCCGAGCATCTTGCGTGCCATAACTGAACATTCGATATGCCAGCCTGGCCGTCCTTCTCCCCATGGACTCTTCCATTTGATTTCGCCTGGTTTAGCCGCTTTCCATAACGCAAAATCAAGTGCGTTATCTTTCAGTTCACCTTGCTGAATACGTGCACCGACCTTCAGTTCATCGATAGACTGCTGGCTCAGTTTACCGTAGCCGTCGAACTTTCTCGTACGGAAGTAGACGTCACCTCCACTTTCATAAGCGTAGCCTTTGTCAATGAGTGTTTCGATGAAGACGATGATATCATCCATATGATCCATCACTCGTGGATGTGATGTCGCCGGTTTGCAGTTCAATGCCTGTGTATCCTCAAAGTAAGCTTCGATAAAACGATCAGCGACTTCAGGAACCGTTGAACCGAGCTCTTTCGCTGCTTTGATCAGTTTATCGTCAACATCTGTGAAGTTTGAAACATAATTGACCTCATAACCCTTATATTCAAAGTAACGACGGACTACGTCAAAACTGATAGCAGGCCGCGCATTACCGATATGAATATAGTTGTATACTGTCGGACCGCAGACATACATCTTCACTTTACCCTCTTCCAGAGGCACGAACGGTTCCTTCTTACGTGTCAGCGTATTATATAATGTAATCATCAATAATCTCTCCATTCTTGACGCCATCAATATGACGTTCCAGTTCTTTTAGTTTTTCATACAATGGATCCGGTAACTTCGTATGGTCAAAGCTCTTACCGACGCGTTTACCATGCTGTTTGACGATGTGACCCGGTATACCCACAACAGTGCTGTAATCCGGTACGTTCTTCAGGACAACGGAATTCGCACCGATATTGACATTATTGCCGACCTGAATATTGCCGAGCACCTTCGCACCAGCTGCTATCAACACATTATCGCCGATATCCGGATGCCGCTTTCCTGATTCTTTACCCGTTCCGCCGAGTGTGACACCCTGATAAATGGTCACATTGTTGCCGATTGTGCAGGTCTCCCCGATCACAATGCCCATCCCATGGTCGATGAACAGACGACGTCCGATCTTCGCACCCGGGTGTATCTCTATACCAGTCATAAATCTTGAGATCTGACTGATGACCCGCGCAGAGAAAAAACGTTTTCTTTTATAAAGTTTGTGGGCTACTAAGTGCCACCACACGGCATGTAGACCTGAATACGTCAGGAACACTTCGAGGCTGCTTCTCGCTGCCGGATCCTGTTCAAATACCATCGCAATATCTTCTTTAATTCTTGCAAACATGATTCACCATCCCCTTAAAATAAAAAGACACCTCAGACGATTTAACGTCAGAGGTGTCTGTCATCAACACGGTTCCACTCTTCTTCAAATGGCAGAGCCATTCACTCATTTCAGTATGCAGTTAGTTAAGGAAGGTGCATTCAATCAATCCTGCCACGTCTTTTCACCAGCCAGACGCTCTCTACTGGACATTCATCATTTACTCTGTCTTCCTATCTAATCGTTATTATACTGTGTAAGGCTCAATACGTTCAAGTACTTTCTCTTTGCCCAGCAGTTCCATCGTATTCGGTAATTCCGGACCATGCGTCTGTCCGGAGACCACTACACGGATCGGCATAAATAAATTTTTACCTTTGATGCCGGTTTCTTTCTGAACTGCTTTAATGGCCGCTTTAATGGCTGCTGCGTCGAACGTTTCAAGTTCATTCAACTTCTCTTTTAAGGCACGCATGAGTTCGGGAACTTGTTCACCGTTTACGACTTCAGTCGCTTCGTCGTTCAGCTGTAATTCATCTTTGAAGAACAGTTCAGACAGTTCAACGATTTCACCTGCATAGCTCATCTGCTGCTGATAAAGTTCCACTAAACTTTTAGCCCATCTCAGTTCTTCATCTGATGGATTCGCTGAGATAAGTCCTGCTTTTTGCATATGAGGCAGCGTCATGTCAAAGACTGTATCCAGATCCTTGTCCTTCATGTACTGGTTGTTGATCCAAGCAAGCTTCACTTTATCAAAGAAGGCAGGGGATTTGCTCAGACGGTGCTCATCAAACATTTCAATGAACTGCTCTTTAGAGAAAATCTCTTCTTCCCCGACTGGTGACCAGCCGAGCAGACCGATGAAGTTGAATAATGCTTCCGGCAGATAGCCGAGATCATGATACTGCTCAATGAACTGAATGATGGAGCCGTCTCGTTTAGATAATTTTTTACGTTCCTCATTGACGATTAAGGTCATATGGCCGAATGTCGGGATTTCATAACCAAGTGCCTCATAAATCATCATCTGTTTAGGGGTGTTGGAAATATGATCATCACCGCGGATGACATGCGAGATTTCCATGAAGTGGTCATCAATGGCCACCGCGAAATTATAAGTCGGAATGCCATCTTTCTTCACAATCACCCAGTCACCGATACCGTCAGATTCAAACGACACTTCCCCTTTGACCATATCATTGAATGTGTACGTCTTACCTTGCGGTACACGGAACCGGATACTTGGTTCGCGTCCTTCAGCGATAAAAGCTTCTTCCTGTTCTTTCGTTAAATGGGCGTGCTGTCCGCCGTAACGAGGCATCTCACCGCGTGCCTGCTGTTCTTCCCGTTCTGCTTCCAGCTCTTCAGCTGTCATATAGCAGCGGTACGCTTTATCTTCAGCAAGTAAATGCTCGACAATAGGATTGTAAATATGCGCGCGTTCAGACTGACGATAAGGCCCGTAGCCCCCATCTTTGTCGACTGATTCATCCCATTCAAGTCCTAACCATTTGAGATAGCGAAGCTGTGATTCCTCGCCGCCTTCTACATTACGAGCAGTATCAGTATCTTCAATACGGACGATGAAATCACCGCCATGATGTCTCGCAAATAAATAGTTGAACAATGCTGTTCTCGCATTCCCGATATGCAGGAAGCCGGTTGGTGACGGTGCATATCTGACTCTTACTTTATCCATTTATGTCACTCCAATTTAATTAGTCTGATTCAATAATACCACAGCCTGCGCGGCAATTCCTTCTTCTCTGCCCAAGTAGCCCATCTTCTCGTTCGTAGTTGCTTTAATATTCACCTGAGTGATATCAATCGCCAGCACGTCTGCAATAATCTGTCGCATCGTATCTATATGCGGACGGAATTTGGGTTTTTCAGCAATAATCGTCGCATCTATATTACCGATTGCGTAGCCTTTTTCTTTAACCGCTGTATAAGATTCCGCCAGCAATACCTTTGAATCCGCATCTTTAAATGCCATATCTGTATCCGGAAATAGTTTACCGATATCACCGAGTGCTGCCGCACCGAGCATGGCATCTGTAATCGCATGAAGCAGCACATCTGCGTCACTGTGACCAAGCAGCCCTTTACTATGAGGGATTTCAAGCCCTCCGATAATCAGGCGACGTCCTTCTTGTAATTGATGTACGTCGTAACCAAATCCTATTCTGAACATTCTATCCCTCTTTTCTTCATGATGGCTTCAGCAAAATATAAATCTTCCGGTGTTGTTAATTTGATATTGTCATAATCGCTGACCACAACCGAAACCGGATGGCCGAGACGCTCAACTAGCGACGCATCATCGGTGCCGAGAAAGCCGTCGCGCTCTGCCTGGCTATAGGCTTCCATGAGCAAATCATATGCGAATGCCTGAGGTGTCTGAACCTGCCAGAGCGTCGTTCTATCCAGTGTGTGATCGATAATCAGATCATTGACGACTTTGATTGTATCTTTGACCTGGACAGCAGCGATGGCAGCCTTTCTCGCCAGAGCACCGTCATAGAGCTGAGTCAAGGTTTCATGTGAAACGAAGGGGCGCGCGGCATCATGCACCATGACAACCTCACAAGGGGGAATCGTCTTAAGCACATTATGAATGCTGTATTGACGTTCACTGCCACCGACCACCAGCCCTTTCACTTTGGTAAATCCTTGAAGGATGGTCGTCAGTTCTGTCAGCTCTTCCTGACGTGCTGCCAGATAAATCGCATTACAGCTGGCATCCTGTTCAAATCGCGATACCGTATGAAAAATGATGGGGCGCTGGTTCAGTTCCAGCAGGACTTTGTTTTTGTCGCTGCCCATTCTTTTACCTTGCCCTGCTGCAGGAATGATAACTGTATACATTATTTGTCCGCTACTTTCTTTGTGAAAATGATTCGGCCTGAAGCGGTCTGAAGGACAGACTGGACTTCTACCTGATGTTCTTCGCCGATATTCTGTTTCGCATGGTCGACGACTACCATCGTACCGTCTTCAAGATAACCGACACCTTGATTCTCTTCTTTACCTGACTTAGTAATCAGCAACTTGAATTGATCGCCTTGCTGCACAACCGGTTTGATCGCTTCTGAAAGGTCGTTGACGTTCAAAACTTTAATCCCTTGCACACGACAGACTTTATTTAAATTATAGTCCGTCGTGATAACGCTCGCCTTGGTCTCTGCTGCCATCCTCACGAGCAACTGATCGACTTCACGGATTTCCTTATGGCCCGGCACAATTTTAACCGGATGACCGGATTGACGCAGCGCCTCAAGAATATCCAATCCTCTCTGTCCTTTATCACGCTTAAGTCCATCGGTAGAGTCCGCGATAAGCTGCAGTTCATCAAGCACCCCTTGCGGCACAACAATAGTTCCATCCAGGAAACCACATTTGACAATCTCTAAAATGCGCCCGTCAATAATAGCTGACGTATCGAGAAGTTTAGCACTGTCGTTCACTTTTCTCTTCTGTCCCTGTAAGCGCTCGGGCAGTACATTCTGAATCTCCTCACGCTTTTTGAGACCCACCTGGAAGCCCAGATAACCTAAAATAACGGCCAAGATGACCGGGATGGTATTGCGTAGCAGGGAAAACCCGATGGAGACAAGAATAAGACTGATCATCGAAGCGATAGCAAGACCCATCATCATGCCGAGTGTCGCAAAGACGATCTCCATTAAATTTCTTTTGAGGAGCAGGCCCTCACCTTTTACGATCAGTGCCACCACTTTATCAATAAGCCAATAAAACAATAACATGAAGACAATGATTCCGAGCAGGCCATCGATATAAGTGTTCATCAGTAGAGGATGCAGCTTCAGATTAAAGATACGCATGATTTCCGGCACCATAAAAATACCGAGTGAAGCGCCGATAATAATAAAAACAAGTGTCATTAAACGTTTTAACATATATTCACCTCCTTTAATTAAAAGCAATTCTAATTGCTTCCGCAATATTAGTAATACCCAGAATTTCGATGTTCGGTGGAAAATCCCAGCCGCCGATATTATTTTTCGGAATAATGACACGTTTAAATCCAAGCTTAGCTGCTTCCTGTACGCGCTGCTCTATGCGTGCAACTCGTCTCACTTCCCCTGTCAGCCCTACTTCCCCGATATAACAATCATCTCCGCGTGTTGCTTTGTCGCTGAAACTTGAAGCAATACTGATGACGACGCTCAGATCCACAGCCGGTTCATCCAGTTTGACCCCGCCTGCTACTTTGATATAAGCATCCTGTTGCTGCAGGAGGAGACCCTGCTTCTTCTCGAGAACAGCCATCAGCAGACTCAGACGGTTCTGATCAATACCTGTTGAAGTACGGCGCGGATTATGGAATGAAGTCGGTGTAACAAGTGCCTGTACTTCTACAAGCAACGGTCTTGTTCCTTCCATCGTTGCGACAATAGTAGAACCAGCGACATTTTTCGTCCGTTCCTCCAGAAACATTTCAGAAGGATTGAGCACTTCTTTCAGACCGGATTGACGCATCTCAAATATACCCATTTCATTCGTTGAACCGAATCTGTTCTTGACAGCGCGCAGTATACGGTAGCTATGGTGTGTATCGCCCTCGAAGTAGAGAACAGTATCGACCATATGTTCGAGTAGCCGTGGGCCCGCAATCTGGCCTTCTTTCGTCACGTGCCCGACAATAAAGGTGGCAATATTCATGGATTTCGCCATGCGCAGCAACTCCTGTGTACATTCACGGACTTGTGAGACAGAACCCGGAGCTGAAGTGACTTCCGGATGGAATATCGTCTGGATGGAATCAATCACCAGGAATTTAGGCTCTATTTTCTTCACCGTCTCATGAATGATCTGCAGATTGGTCTCTGCATAGACACTGAGTTCTCCCGCGTCTTCACTAAGGCGGTCGGCACGAAGTTTTGTCTGACGGACGGATTCCTCCCCTGAAATATAAAGCACATTGTCATGCTGCGATAAAAGTGCACAGACCTGCAGCAGAAGTGTCGATTTACCGATACCCGGGTCCCCGCCGATTAAAATCAATGAACCGGGCACGATGCCTCCCCCGAGCACACGGTCAAATTCTTTGATATAAGTTGTCGATCGCGGAGTGGTCTCTTTTGTGACATCCTTCAGTTTCTCTACCTTCTGGCTAGAAGATGTGTCGGTAATAGCCGTCTTCGGTCCTTTGGCCTTATGTTCAATGACTTCTTCCATCTGATTCCAGGCCCCGCAGTTCGGACATTTACCCATCCATTTAGGCGACTGGTAACCACAAGCCATACATTCAAATGTTACTTTCGTTTTTGCCAATGCAGTTCCTCCTGTATCTTTATCTTTCCATTTTAAACTCTTTTTATGCTTAATACAATTAAACCCCTGAAGCATATACTTCAGGGGTTTAATCTTATTCTGCAGCCGTTCTTGCGACTGTCTGAATATCGAACTGACCATCTATATAATCAATTCTGACATCCTGTCCTGCTAATGTATGACCTTTCAGCAGTTCTTCTGATAACTGGTCTTCAATATTCTTCTGGATGGCACGTGCGAGCGGACGCGCACCATATTCAGGATCATAGCCTTCATCTGCAATTTTTTCTTTCGCAGCATCTGTTAAAGTGATATGAATATCCTGTTCTTCCAGACGTTTCGCCAGACTACCGACCATCAATGTGACGATTTCTTTTAAATGGTCTTTTTCAAGCTTGTGGAAGACAATGATATCGTCTACACGGTTTAAGAATTCTGGACGGAACTGGTTTTTCAGTTCATTCATCATCGTCTTACGGATTGTCTCATAGTCAGGACCTGTTGCACTTGCACCGAAGCCGACAAATTTATTGTCTTTCAGTTCCTGAGCACCGACGTTAGACGTCATAATGATGACTGTATTGCGGAAGTCAACTGTACGCCCTTGCGCATCTGTCAGACGACCGTCATCCAGTACTTGAAGCAGCATGTTGAAGACATCCGGATGCGCTTTTTCGATTTCATCGAATAGAATCACTGAATAAGGCTTACGGCGAACTTTCTCCGTCAACTGACCGCCTTCTTCGTGACCGACGTATCCTGGAGGAGAACCGACCAGTCTAGAGACACTGTGTTTCTCCATAAACTCACTCATATCGACCCGGATCATCGCATCTTCTTCACCGAACATCGCTTCAGCAAGTGCTTTAGCCAGTTCAGTCTTACCGACACCTGTTGGTCCGAGGAAAATAAAGCTGCCGATCGGACGTTTAGGATCTTTCAAGCCGGCTCTAGCACGGCGTACAGCTTTAGAAATAGATTGCACAGCATCCTGCTGACCGATGACACGGTTATGCAGAATCTCTTCTAAATTGAGCAGCTTTTTAGATTCTGTCTCAGCAATCTTGTTGATCGGAATACCTGTCCACTGTGCGACGACTTGTGCGATATCATCTTCAGTGACAGCTGATTCTGATTGACCCTGACTTTTCTTCCATTCTTTCTTCGTTTCGTCGAGCTGTTTCTCCAGTTTTGTCTGTTTGTCGCGGAGTGCTGCAGCTTCCTCAAATTCCTGGGAATGAACAGCGGCATCTTTTTCTTTTTTAATCTGTTCCAGTTCTGATTCCAGTTCTTTCAGGCTTGGCGGTGTGGTATGGTTACGCAGACGTACCTTCGAACCCGCTTCATCTATTAAATCGATCGCTTTATCCGGCAGGAAACGGTCAGAGATATAGCGGTCGCTCATCTTAACTGCTGCTACTAAAGCATCGTCCGTAATTTTAATGCGGTGATGGGCTTCGTAACGGTCGCGCAGACCTTTCAGAATTTCAATCGCATCTTCAACACTCGGTTCATTGACGGTCACCGGCTGGAAGCGACGTTCCAGTGCGGCATCTTTCTCGATGTACTTACGGTACTCTTCAAGCGTCGTTGCACCGATACATTGCAGTTCTCCGCGCGCCAGTGCTGGTTTCAGAATGTTTGAGGCATCAATTGCACCCTCAGCACCGCCTGCACCGATCAAGGTATGCAATTCATCGATGAAGAGAATGATATTGCCTGCCTGATGGATTTCATCCATTACCTTCTTCAGACGTTCTTCGAATTCCCCGCGGTATTTCGTACCTGCGACCACCGTACCCATGTCCAGGCTCATCACCCGTTTGTCTTTTAACGTTTCAGGTACTTCATTATTGACGATGGCCTGTGCTAATCCTTCAACAATCGCTGTTTTACCGACACCAGGCTCACCGATTAAAACAGGGTTGTTCTTCGTCCGTCTGCTCAATACTTCAATCACACGAATGATTTCCTGGCTACGACCGATGACCGGGTCAAGCGTGCCTTCTTTCGCGATGACCGTTAAGTCACGTGCCAGTCCATCAAGTGTCGGCGTACCTTGTGATTTTGAGCCTTGAGCGTTTTTAGCGCTCATTTCCGGGCTGCCGAGTAACTTCACGACTTGCGCCCGTGCTTTCGTGATATTTAAGTCCAGATTAGCAAGAACACGTGCCGCGACACCTTCATTTTCACGGATCAGACCCAGCAGGATATGCTCCGTGCCGACGAATGAATGATTCAGGCGACGTGCTTCATCAAGAGATAATTCAATCACTTTTTTCGCTCTTGGTGTGTACTGGATGGTGCCACCGAGATCTGTCCCGTGACCGATCAGCTGCTCGACCTCATTGATGATTTTTTCTTCCGTAATATCAAACTCTGCCAGTACTTTTGCTGCAATCCCGTCAGGCTCTTTGACAAGACCAAGCAGCAGATGCTCAGTACCGATATTATTATGCTGCAGGCGAATCGCTTCTTCCTGTGCATGTGCAAGGACACGCTGAGCGCGTTCTGTTAATTTACCAAACATGGTTTTTCCTCCTTTAAAGATGTTCTCTAAGCATCTTGGCTCTTTTTTCATCTATTTCAAGTGCTTCATTGATCGTATTGAGAAATGGGGGCTGAATCGCCACCATCAACTCATTAAATCGAAATGGCTGGGCGGGAATGATTCCCATATCAATACCCATTTTAACTTCACTTAGTCTGAGACTTGCTTCTTCTGCACTGATCAATCGTGCATATTTCAAAATACCGAGACTGCGGTTGATGCGGTCAGATGTCTGGATATAGTCATAGTCAAACAGTCGTTGACGCATCGCTTCTTCTTCACCGATAATCTGCTCAACAATCTGCTTCAGGTCGCCTATAATGGCTTCCTCGCTCTTACCGAGTGTCAGCTGATTGGATACCTGATAGACATGACCGAGCCCCTGACTTCCCTCACCATATATACCGCGAATCGTATAACCGAAGCGGTTGATTGCCTGGGCAATACGCGTCATACGTTTCATAATGGAAAGCCCCGGCAGATGGAGCATGACACTCGCTCTCAGCCCTGTGCCGATATTCGTCGGACAGGTCGTTAAATAACCGAGCGTCTCATCAAATGATATCGTCATCTTCTCATCTATCTGCTGATCGATCTCTTTGGCTTTCAAATAGAGATGTTCAAGAGATAAGTCACGCCCTAATACTTGAATACGAATATGGTCCTCTTCATTGATCATAATGCTCACCGATTCATCTTCACTGAGGAAGACGGCGCCATGGGGCTGGCTTAAAAGTTCCTTACTTACGAGGTGTTTGATCACCAGCATCTGCCTCGCATTGACATCAAGATCCGCAAGTCTCACTTCATCGAACTGTGAACCCAGGACAGCGGATGCCGCGTTCAGTACTTGTTCTCCTGTCTGATCATCATACATAAGCGGATGCACAAAATCCTCAAGATTGCGAGCGAGCCTGATTCTGGAGCTCAGAATAATGGGCTGATCGGCTTGCTGCATCCAGTCCCCCAGCTGCACATTCAAATGTTTATCCAGCATCGGAATCCCCCCTCTGTCTCAGCGCTTTTATTTCATCACGTACTAGCACCGCTTCTTCAAAAGCCTGTTCAGCAACTAATCCTTCCAGTTTAGCCTCGAGCGCTTCTATCTGCTTCTTCAGCTTGATTTTTTGTGCTGACTTGAGAGGTGCCTGACCTGTATGCTTCTGGTTGCCTGCCTGCACGCGTTCAACAATCTGCGGGACATAATCACTGAAAGTGGCATAGCAAGTGTGACAACCGAATTTACCGATATGCAGGGCTTCACTCAGCGCAAGACCACAGTTCGGACAGACAGGTTCTGCCTGCTCCTCTCTGAACAGATGTTTCAGCAGCTGATTCATTGTAAATTCTTCATCATTATAATTCATGTTGCACCTCGCTAATGATAACGAATAACTGTCAGGATATTCTGCAGAATATTCGCTCTGATATAATCTCTATATGGTACATCTACGTATAAGGTATCACGGTGAATCGTCGCGAGTAACAGACGTTTCTCACGGTCTGAAATCAAGTCATTCTGTGATAAAGCATCAATAATATGCTCTGCCTTCTGCTGACTGACATGCTGGCCGGTCATAGCACTCAAGTGGTCGATAAACGCCCCTTGATCATTGGACTCAATCTTCGTAATACGAATATAGCCGCCACCGCCACGCTTACTCTCTATCTCATAGCCATGTTCACTTGTGAAACGGGTCTTGATAACATAATTGAGCTGCGACGGTACACAGTCAAATTTCTCGGCGATCTTTGAACGCTTTATTTCCACTGCATCCCCGCTTTGTTCAAGTAGCTGCTTTAAATACTGTTCGATAATGTCAGACATATTTTTCATGATTTCACCTCTTTTTGACCATCTTTGACTTTATTATAGGGACAATGCAGAATGAGTGCAAACAATTTGTCTCTCCTTTCTAAAAGAGGTACCGCTTTCATAATAAATGTAGTATGATATTTAATGACGTTTAGTTTATATATGAAGGAGAGGAATAACATGAATTATATTATCGGGGCGATAGGTATCGTCATCTTCCTGTTACTCGCATGGGCAATCAGTTCAGATAAGAAAAATGTCAGATGGCAATATATCGGTATTATGCTCGTCATCCAGTTTCTCCTGGCATTCTTACTGCTGAAGACACCATGGGGAATCAAATTCGTTCAATTTTTAGCCACAGGTTTTGGTTATTTGCTCAGTTACGCAGGTAAAGGTGTTGATTTTGTATTTGCTGGTCTTGAAAATCCAGCTGTTGGAAAAATTCCACAAGCATCAACATTCTTTCTTGATGTATTATTACCTATCACATTTATCTCTGCTTTAATTGGTATCCTTCAATACTTAAAAATCCTGCCATTCATCATTAAATATTTGGGTCTTGCGATCTCTAAAATCAATGGTATGGGGAAATTGGAATCTTACAATGCGGTTGCGTCAGCAATCTTAGGGCAATCTGAAGTCTTCATCTCACTGAAGAAACAACTTCCGTACATCCCTAAACATCGTTTATATACATTAACGGCTTCAGCGATGTCGACTGTGTCACTTTCTATCGTCGGCGCGTATTTCACGATGATTAAACCAGAATACGTCGTAACAGCAATTGTCTTAAATTTATTCGGTGGTTTTATCGTCGCTTCTATCATCAATCCATATCGTGTGTCAGATGAAGAAGAAAATAATGTCATCATGACTGAAAATGAACATAAACAGTCATTCTTCGAGATGCTGGGTGAATATATCTTAGACGGCTTTAAGGTTGCAGTGATAGTAGGTGCCATGCTGATCGGTTATATCGCTTTGATCGCCATGTTAAACGGTATCGTTTACGGTATCTCTGGCTGGTTCACTGACAGCCCATTTGACTTCCAGACAATTTTAGGATTCATCTTTGCACCTCTTGCATTCTTAACAGGTATCGCTTGGGATGATGCGGTACGTGCAGGTTCAATTATGGCCACTAAACTCGTATCTAACGAGTTTGTCGCGATGCTGGATGTTCAGAATATCATCAACAATAAAACAGGTGAGTTATCTGAACGTGCCATTGGTGTCGTTTCAGTCTTCTTAGTATCATTTGCCAACTTCTCATCTATCGGGATTATCGCTGGTGCGATTAAATCGCTGAATGATAAGCAAGGTGACGTGGTAGCTCGCTTCGGTCTTAAGTTACTATACGGTGCGACGCTCGTCTCATTCATCTCTGCGACTATCGCAGGTTTCTTCCTATAATAAAAAAGCTTCGAAATCAGTTGATTTCGAAGCTTTTTTTTAGTAGTCCTCTACGATGATATAAGTCGCTTTGATCGGCCCATGGACACCGACGACCAGCTTCATTTCAATATCTGCAGAATTGGACGGACCTGTGATCAAGTTGATGCATGTCGGAAAATCCGAATCATTGTTTCTTTGGTCAATCTGCTCTGCTGCCTGTGTAAATCGTGGGACTATTGTTGACTTCGGAATAATCGCAATATATGTAGCCGGCAGCAGGCTGACACTGCGACCCTTCCCTTTATCTGCGTACAGCACTACTGTCGCACTTTCAGCAAGTGTCACATCACTGAAGGTGATACCGATATTAGCGCGTTCTGCAACCTCGATATTCTCCGCACCTTTTGCCTCATCCCAGATGAAAGTATCATACTTTTTTAAATCAATATTCAACTCATCAAAACGAGGATCGTTCCAGGCGATGATTTCTCCACCGCCATATGTGGCAATGACACGTGCGAGCACTTCATTCACTTCAGTTGAACGGGTCTCGATGATATCTGTATGAATGGCAATGCTGTGCTGTTTCATCACCTCTACCAGCTCATCCTGTGATAAGTCCGCTAATGTCTTATCCTGCGGTCTGAACTGCCAGGCCGGCTTGGTCACCTGTCTAGGCATAGGTCTTGATAAGTTCTGGCTGATATTCTTAAGAAATCGATCTTTATTGTGAATAGTTCCTGTCATTAATCCTTACCTCTTTTCAGCCGGTTTTTCATCTACCAATCGCAATGAACATGACGGGTACACACCGTTCTTTATTGATACTTAAAGCATCCAGCACTTCATCACGTTCAAAACCACCGATCGGATTCGTATCATAGCCATGATCCTTAGCGATCAGCATCAGCTGCATAGCGGCTAAGTTGGCATCCATCATCCCTTGTATCTGAAGTGCTTCAGCAGGTACCTGTGAGAATGATTCTTTCATATAAGCCACATTGGTTTTCATGACATCCTCAGGCATATAGCCCAGTTCAACATTTTTGCCATAAATCTTTTCTAAATCTTCTGCATGTCTATTATCTGATAATACGAGAATAAATGCAGCACTTGTCTCTAGCTGACGAGTATTGAAACGCACTAAATCTTTGCATTTCTTCGTGCGGAATTTTGACATTCGGATCGAATTCCTTGACTGATTTTCTCGCTTTAATTGCTTCTATAAGTGTCAGATTTATTATATAAAACTCCTTTAAATATAATGTCACATTATATCACCATTCAGACTAAAAATCCTGCTAGCTGTTTGCAAAAAAGCCACCGGCTTATGCCGGTGACTTCTATTTGTTTTGAGCAGCCATCTCTTCGATAAAATATTTCATAATCTTGATGTCATCTGTCAGCTCTGGATGAAATGAAATACCTAAATATTTACCCTGTCTCACCGCTACCATCTTATCTTCTACTTCACTTAAGATTTCTACCTCATCACCTACTGAGACGATGTGCGGTGCACGGATGAAGATCGCGTTGACCTGTTCTTCTATGCCCTTTACATCAAGCTCTGCTTCAAAGCTGTCCACTTGTCTGCCGAAAGAATTACGGCGGACTTTGATATCCATTTTCTTTAGATGCCCTTCTTCATAGCCTTCTATTTCATCAGCGAGAAGAATAAGACCGGCACAAGTGCCATACATCGGCAGTTCACTTTCCCGTAAGGCTGTCGTAAAACCATAGAGGTCCATCAGACGGCGCATCGTTGTTGATTCCCCGCCTGGCAGCACAAGGCCATCAAGCTCTTTCAGCTGTTCGACGTGCTTAACCGGAATCCCTTCATGCCCATTCAGTTCGATATGCTTCAGGTGCTCCCGAACAGCACCCTGCAGCGCGAGTACACCGATTTTCATCTTACCAGCCACGTTCCTGCATTCTTTCTTCAAGTGAAAGAGAATTGATATCTAAGCCTTTCATCGCTGCGCCTAATTCCTTAGACAGCTTACCGATCAGTGCATAGTCCTGATAGTGTGTAGTGGCTTGGACGATTGCTTTAGCATATTTCTCCGGAGATTCTGATTTGAAGATACCAGAACCAACGAAGACGCCGTCCGCGCCCAGTTCCATCATCAGTGCAGCATCAGCTGGTGTGGCAACGCCGCCTGCAGCGAAATTCACAACCGGTAACTTGCCGAGTGTCTTAATTTCTTTTAAGACTTCATAAGGGGCACCCAGTAATTTTGCTTCTGTCATAATCTCATCATCATTCATCACTGATAATTTACGAACTTGTGCATTCACTTTACGTAAGTGACGCACAGCTTCTACGATATTACCTGTCCCCGGTTCACCTTTAGTACGGAGCATTGCTGCGCCTTCACCGATACGACGAGCTGCTTCACCTAGATCACGGCAGCCGCAGACGAATGGCACTGTGAATTCATCTTTCTTTAAATGGAACTCTTCATCAGCAGGTGTTAATACTTCAGATTCATCGATATAATCCACACCCATCGCTTCTAGTACACGTGCTTCAGTGATATGACCGATACGACCTTTAGCCATAACCGGTATAGAAACAGCATTCATCACTTCTTCAACGATACGTGGATCTGCCATACGGGCAACGCCACCCGCTTTACGGATATCGCTTGGCACACGTTCTAAAGCCATAACCGCCACAGCACCCGCTGCTTCAGCCAGTTTAGCCTGTTCCGCGTTGACAACGTCCATGATGACGCCACCTTTTTGCATTTCTGCCATGCCACGTTTTACTTTATCTGAACCTAAGATCTTAGACATTTGCTACACTCCTTCAAATTCATTTCACCTATTAATGTAGCGAATAAACTGATATTATAAAAGTATCAGTTTTAATAAAAATTAAGGGGTCAGTTGATTATATGGAAATGCTTACCTATAAATTTACAGAAGATACTTTTCTTTATCAGCAGCTCTATCAGTTTATTAAACAGGATATTCTCTCGGGCAAACTGATACAGAATGATAAGCTGCCATCGAAGCGTAAGTTAAGTCAGCATCTCAACTTAAGCGGGACAACCATAGAAATCGCCTATCAGCAGCTGCTCGATGAAGGATTTATTTATTCAAAGCCAAAAGTAGGTTATTTTGTGGAGATGATCGAAACTCTGAATAGTGCACCAGAGAATAAAATAGCAGACCAGCCACCTGAAAAGAAGATGGCGCGACCTTCATTTAAAATAGAAGACAGTCATCACTCTGATTTCCCTCATCATCTTTTCAGAAAATACGCTAAAGAAGCCTTTGAAGTTGAGATGAATGAACTGCTGGACCGGGGACATCCTCAAGGTGAATATGCATTAAGAGAGCAAATACGACGTTATCTTTACCACTCTCGAGGCGTCAACTGCCAGAATGAGCAGATTATTATCGGGAGTTCAACTGAACAATTATTTACGCTTGTGACACGTTTACTGCCGGAAGCCACATATCAAGTCGAAGATCCAGGCTATCCTCTCATCCGTAAAGTGCTGAAATACGAGAACAGACCCTTCTTACCTGTTAAAGTGGATGCTGAGGGTATCGTAGTCGATGCACTGCATCCAACAACCGATGTGGTCCATGTAACACCTAGTCATCAGTTTCCAACAGGTGCCGTACTGTCAGCCAGAAGAAGGACAGAACTACTGAAATGGGCTATGACACAAGACAGATATATTATAGAAGATGACTATGACAGTGAATTCAGATATAGGGGCCAACCGCTGAAAGCACTGCAAGGACTCGATACACATCAGAAAGTCATCTATATGAGTACATTTTCAAAATCAATTTACCCTAGTATTCGTGTGGCTTATCTTGTACTCCCTGAACCCCTGCTCAGGAGATATCATGAACTCAGACACAAACCTAATATTACAGTGCCTAGACACATCCAATATATCATCACTCGTTTCATGCAGTCAGGCGAATTTGAACGCAATATCAACAGGACAAGAAAAGTCTATAAGAAAAAACTGGATGCTGTTTTAGCAGCGCTTAAACCATTTCAGGAGAACATAACAATCAGCGGGGAACAAGCAGGGATGCACTGTGTGATTAACTTCCACTACCCTCTCATCAAACCTGATGATATTGAAGTGAGCTTAATCAGCGACTATGCTGAACAGAATCAGCAAATATATGAACACCAGCTTATTTTAGGTTACGGTGGATTGGAAGACAGTTCCATTAGAACTGATATAGAGAATTTAATGCATAAATTAATACAAAAAAAAGAGACCTGACAGGTCTCTTTCTATTTGCCCGGCAACGTCCTACTCTCGCGGAACGTAAGTCCAACTACCATCGGCGCTAGAGAGCTTAACTTCTGTGTTCGGTATGGGAACAGGTGTGACCTCTCTGCCATTATCACCAGACAGGGTGAGAA
>NZ_SCWF01000011.1 GCF_004359575.1 Macrococcus bovicus
CTAAATGGACAGTCAGCGATGGAAGTGTTTTTGAAGGAGCTAATCAAGGAGAACATACTGAGTGAATCCCTAGGATTCTATATGAACTAGATTTGTCAGGGTGGCTAACTTGTAATTGCAATTTAGAGTTGGAATATTTTTATGCAACACTAGTGAATTTTACTATCAAATAAAAATAAAAACCTCATCTACTGATGATGTCTGATGAGGTTTCTGCTATTAATGATGGCACTGCTTATGCATATCGATGACCATCCGTCCCTGAATCGTGCCATTCTGATTTTATTATCCTTCTGCCACTTGAGGTGTCTCGTAGATCTCTATCCAGTTGATGTGATGGTCGTCTCTTTCCAGAACATGGAACATATAGCCTTCATGAAAGACTTCATCTGATTCTTCTGTCATTAAACTCATCCAGCCGCCCATCGTGTCTATCGAATTTCGTTCGATGGTGATGTCCAGTAATTTCTCGATGTCATTAATGGCTGCGCTTGAATGGACTTTGTAATGATTGTCAGCGATTTTGATGATGCGCTCAGGTTCTTCCTCGTCGTGTTCATCCCGGATTTCACCGACCAGTTCTTCGATGATATCCTCAATGGTCACAATACCGCTTGTACCGCCGTACTCATCCATCAGTATCGCCAGATGGACACGTTTCTGACGCATTTTCTGCAGGAGACTGTTCAGTGAAACGGATTCGATATCCCGGATAACAGGATTGATATAGTCCGTCATCTTCATGTTTAAGACGCTTTCTTTATCCATCATGGTGAACTTGATGAAATCCTTCATATGGATAAAGCCGATGATCTGGTCTTTATCGCCTTCATAGACCGGATACCTTGTATAGCGTTCTTCTGTCATACACTTCAGGACTTCTGCCATTGAAGCCGTCACGTCAAAACCGATGATTTCATTACGCGGTGTCATGATCTCTCTTGCCACTTTGTCATCAAATTCAAAGACATTATTGATGACGTTCAGTTCCTCTATATCTATCTCACCTGACTGGTAGCTGTCAGATAACAGGAGACGCAGTTCTTCTTCACTGTGTGTCATTTCATGCTCACTGACCGGTTTAATACCCAGCAGTCGGATCAGCAGTCTGGCAGATCCGTTCAGTATCCAGATGAATGGATAGAGCAGTCTGTAGAAGAACATAATAGGTTTGCTGAACATCAGCGTCACCGCTTCTGCTTTCTGGATCGCAATGGTCTTCGGCGCAAGTTCGCCGACGACGACATGCAGGAAGGTCGCGATGATGAAAGCGCCCGCCAGTGTGAAGCCATGAATCCAGCCGTGCGGGATTCCTAAGGCTGTAAAAAGCGGATGCAGCATGAACTCAAACGTCTTCTCTCCGACCATCCCGATACCAAGGGCCGTGATGGTAATGCCGAGCTGACAGGCACTTAAGTATTCATCGAGCTGGCTGACCACTTTCTGTGCGGCCTGTGAACCCGGTTTCCCTTCAGCTACAAGCTGACTTAATCTTGAGTGCCTCACTTTGACGATAGCGAACTCTGTAGCGACGAAAAATGCGGTCAAGATGATGAGTAGAGTAAAAATGATTAAATTGATTGTGGTTTCCAAAAATATCCTCCGTTAATGTAGAAGTAGAAGCAGTGCTTTAACTACTGCCAAGTCTCTCGTTGCCAGCTGTTTAATCTGTTCGAGATTATCAGACTGTGCGATGCGCTTGATATCCTGTTCAAGCTGTTTAATCTGCGACTGTATATCGCGCCGTTCAGGTGTGAGAATCTGGCGGATTTCAGTGAGATGCTTACCTTGAGTCTTCAGATTTTCGATCTGATGAACACGGTCAACCATCGCTACATCATACAGCCGGTAATTAGATGTTGTCCGTTCGAAGTCCAGCAGCTTCATATTGGTGTAATAATCAATTGTCCGGTTAGTAACACCTGCCAGCTTCGCCAGTTCACCGATTTTTAGTAAGTCCTTCCCATCAATATCCCTCCAAACCATCACGTGATAGTTTTATTATAACACGTTGACTGATAGACACAAAAAAACAGCCCTTCTGCTGAAAGGCTGTTAAAGTTCCATATCGATATGCGGGATTTCATGATGATTATAGACATCGGACGTCGCAGTAAAACCGAAGGATTCATAGAATTCCTTCAGATAAGCTTGCGCAATAATCTTGATCGTCTTGCCCGGATAGCGTTTCTGAATCTCTTCAATGGTCAGACCGACGAGCTTTCGGCCTAACTTCTGCTTGCGAAACTCCTTCAGGACGAGCACTCGGCCAAATCTGATGCAGTCAGGTTCTTCAATGATACGAGAATACGCTTTAAGCTGGCCATCTTCTTCCAATGAAACATGCAGGCACGTGCGGTCGTGCTGATCCACATCATTGTAATGTCCGTCCTGTTCTACAATAAAGGTGTTGATTCTCGCTTCAATAATCGTCAATATCTCTTCTGAAGAAAGTTCCTGCAGTTTCTTCACTTTGAGTTCCATGTGCTCACTCTCCTTACTGTTTATGGTGTCCATTATAGATGTTTTGATGAGAAATAACTACTGATTGACTAACGCAAAAAAGACAGCTCATCTGAGCTGCCCTCTGCTTATGCATTGATGACAAGTTGTTTATCTTGAACGTCGATATTCACTTCTTTAACTTCCGGATGATCCAGGTAGTGATCTGTGATCATATCGCGTACATGCTGTTCAACGACGCGGCGTAATGGACGTGCCCCGAGTTTCTCATCGTAGCCTTGTTCAATCAGCCAGTCTTTAGCGTCTTCCGAAATGTTCATCGTGATTTCTTTTTTGTCGAGTGTGTGCTGCACATCTGCGAGCATCAGTTCAACAATGTGTCTTAAGTCTTCTTTTGTCAGATGCTTGAACTCCACAATCGCATTGAAACGGTTGAGGAATTCCGGACGGAAGAAGTGCTTGAGGTCATCAAAGATGCTCTCTCTGTCTGCTTCCTGACCATCACCGAACCCTGCGTTTGAAGTGGCGATGATAATAGTGTTCTTGAAGTTAACGATGTTGCCCTGTCCGTCTGTCAGTTTACCGTCATCCAGTACTTGCAGTAACAGTGTCAGGATCTGCGGATTCGCTTTCTCGATTTCATCGAACAGAATGACAGAGTATGGGTTACGTCTGACTTTTTCAGTCAATGTGTTGGCGTTATCATCGTAGCCGACATAGCCTGCTGTTGTACCGATCATTTTAGAGACTGCTGTCTGGTCCATGTATTCACTCATGTCGAGTCTGATCAGGGAATCTTTATTACCGAACAGGTCCACCGCCAGTTGTTTAGCAAGTTCTGTTTTACCGACACCCGTCGGACCGACGAATAAGAAGCTGCCGATCGGACGGTTGCCTTCGTCAAACCCTGCACGATTACGTCTGATAGCACGGGATACTGCTGTCACTGCATCCGCTTGGCCGATGATTTTTTCTTCAAGGCGTGACTGAATGTTTTTCAGACGTTCCAGATCATCAGAATCCATTTTAGAGACCGGAATACCTGTCAGGCGTTCAACCGTTGCTGCGACTTCATCAACTGTGACCGTATTTTTATTGTCGTCATGTGCTGCTGTCACTTGATCATTCAGTTCTTTGATCCGAGCCTGCAGCTGACTTGCTTTTTCATATTCTTCTTTCTGCACAACCTGTTCTTTTTCTGCTGTCAGTGCTTGAATTTCTTTCTCAGCTTCCACTTTATCTACTGCAGTATGAGCGGCAGAGACGTGTGCTGCAGTGATATCCATCAAGTCAATTGCTTTATCCGGTAAAGTGCGCTGCGGAATATACTGGATAGACAGCTCAATCGCTGCTTTCAGTGCTGCGTCCGGAATCTCAACATTATGGTGTTTTTCGTAGTTGTCACGGATGCCTTTCAAGATTTCAAAGGCATCTTCTTTAGAAGGTTCATTGACGACGACTTCATTGAAACGGCGTGATAAAGCTGCATCCTTCAAGATGGTATTACGGTATTCATCCTGAGTTGTCGCACCGATGACAGAGATTTCACCACGGCTCAGTGCCGGTTTCATGATATCCGACAGTCCTTTGCTGCCTGAGTCACCGCCAGTAGAGCCTGCACCGATCATCTGATGGATTTCATCCAGGAATAAGACGATATTGCCGTGTGCCTTCACTTCATCCAGTAATTTCTGAACATTTTCCTCAAATGCACCGCGGTACTGTGTGCCTGCTTCCAGCGCTGAAATATCAAGTGAGTAGATTTCCTTGTCTTTGATTGAAGCCGGGACATTTCCTTTCACTATCTCCTGAGCGAGGCCTTCGACGATCGCTGTCTTACCGACCCCTGCTTCACCGACTAGGATTGGATTGTTCTTGATACGGCGGCTCAGTACTTCCGCTGTATCCTGAATCTCTTTATCGCGGCCGATCACCGGGTCAAGTTTGCCTTGTCGTGCTTCTTCAGTTAAGTTGCGGCCTAGTTTACCGAGTATTCCATCTGCAGATAACGGGTTATTCTGTCCTGTGACAGACGATGGCTGTTGATCCTCCTTGAACTGGTAGCCCTGCTGTTTAAGTGCAGATAATTGTTCAGGTGTGACTTCCTGGCCGTTGATATAGTAGCGTTTTTTAGTGTAATTGTTAGTTTTCATCTGGTTCATATCGTTAAACATACTGTTAAATAATGCATCAAATTCGTTGCTGAAAAATGAGTTATTCATAACTTATTCCTCCTAATATTCAGTTGTCATTTTACTATCAAAGGGTGCTTATTCCTTTGATATATTCATTATATACCCAAGGTCAAAAAAGGTCAAACAATTTATTGACCTTTTTTGACTATTATTTTTGCATAAAAAAAGAGCCTCCAAAAAGGAGACTGCTGCTAATGATGATGATAATCTGTTAAAAATCGTTCCAGGCGGTTGCAGCCTTCTACAATCTCTTCCATTGTACTCGCAAAAGAAATTCGAATATGACCTTCACCGTAGGATGTAAAGGCAGCACCAGGGACGACTGCTACTTGCTCCGCTGCCAGCAGCTCTGTCGCAAACTGAAAGGAGTCGCTGTTATAGGCTGAGATATCAGGCAGAATGTAGAATGCACCGGTGGGCAGCTCCACTGGCAGTCCCATCTGTCTCAGTCTGTCATAGAGATAGTCTCTTCTCTCCCGGTAAGCTGTATTCATATCAGTGATCATCTGCTTGGCGGCTGGATGCGTCAAAGCTGCAGTTGCACCGTATTGTGAGGGTGTGGCAGCACAGATTGAGTTATAGAGATGGACTTTTGTTACCTGGTCAATGGCCGCTTCCGGTGCCAGTACATAACCGATTCGAGCCCCGGTCATGGCATGTGACTTCGATAAGCCGTTGATATAGAAGAGCTGACTGCGTACTTCAGGATGTTCTATGAAGGAATGATGCTGACCTTCATAGATATTCTCTGAATAGATCTCATCCGTAATGATGAAAAGATCTCTGTCCTTCAAGAGCTGCACAAGTTCCTGGATGGTTTCTGCACTCAATGTCGTGCCGGTTGGATTAGTCGGATAATTGAAGAGGACCGCTTTCGTCCGGGGAGTGATTGCTGCAGCGATCTGTGCTGCTGTCGGCACAAAATGCGTCTCTGTCGTATCGACAAATACCGTCTTCGCACCGAGCAGCTGAATGATCGGCTCGTAGCCCGCATAGGCAGGTGCAGGAATAATGACTTCATCCCCCGTATTCAGAATCGTTCTGAAGATACTGTCAATCGCTTCTGAGCCGCCATTTGTAATCAGCACTTCAGTCTCAGGATGATAATCCACATTAAACCGCTCAGCTATGTAATCTGTAATTGCCGTACGCAATTCTATCAGGCCTTTGTTATGCGTGTAGCGCAACTGCCCTGCTTCGACGGCTGTTGTCATCGCCTGTCTGATAAAGTCCGGTGTATCAAATCCCGACTGTCCTAAAGTCAGATTAATGCCATTCTCATACTGGCTGACCTTGTTCGCAAACTGACGGGTCCCCGGTACTTGTAATGCCATCACCCGGTCATTGAATTGTGGCATGGCTGTTCCTCCTTAGATGATGTCATTCTGGATGAGCTGTTCCAGTGTCTGACGCTTGATAACCGGTCTGACGCCTGCCTCAGAGACGAAGACAACAGCGGGTTTCAGCATCTGATTGTAGTTTGAACTCATGCTATAGTGATAAGCGCCAGTCGACAGAACTGCAAGCAGGTCGCCCCGTCTGATACTTGCCGGCAGCTTGATATCCCGGCGGATAATATCACCTGACTCACATAGCTTGCCGGCAATCGTCATCATCTTGTCATGCGTTTCCTCACGATTCACCAGCCGCAGTTCATACTTGGCATCGTATAACGCCGTACGGATATGATCGCTCATGCCGCCGTCAATCGACACATAGTAATTTGTACCTGGAATATCCTTGATATTGCCGACTTCATATAAAGTGATGCCCGCTTCTCCGACGATGGAACGGCCCGGTTCCAGAGAAAGTTCCGGCACTGGATAATCATGTGTCTGGCAGGCTGACTGAATGGCATCTGTAATGGTTCTGATGCCTTCTTCAATCGGATAGCTTACATCATCATCTGTGTATTTAATGCTGAAGCCGCCGCCGATATTCAGCACCTGAATATGGATATCGTTTTCTTTCAGCCATTCAATCACCAGTTTAACAGTCTCCACTGTCCCTGTTGATTCAAAAATCTGCGAGCCGATATGGAAGTGCACACCCATAAAGTCGATATGTTCAGCTGCCTCAATCTGGCGGACACCTTCTAGCGCCAGCCCTTTCTTGATACTGAGACCGAATTTGCTGTCTTCCTGTCCCGTCTGAATAAACTCATGCGTGTGTGCTTCAACACCTGGATTAATACGGAGCACTGCCTTGACCTGTCTCGTCGCCAGCGCATTGATACGCGCGACTTCATCCAGACTGTCGATGACGAAGTATTCAACGCCTGACTCAATCGCATAGATAATCTCCCGGTCCGTCTTATTATTGCCGTGGAAATGAATATGGCCCGGTGCTACATGTGACTGCAGCGCTGTATAGAGTTCACCTTCACTGACCACATCCAGTCCCATCTGTTCTTCCGCCATCAGATTGAACAGCTGGACGCTTGAGAAGGCTTTGGAAGCATAAGAAATCGTATAGTCCAGCCCGGATGCTGTAAGCGCACGGTGAAATCTCCGGCATTGTTCTCTGATCATCGTTTCATCATAGACGAAGAGTGGTGTTCCGTATTCCTTCGCGATATCAGACAGCTTATGGCCATGCAGCGTCAGTTCATTATTCACATATTGTAATGTCATTTAAAGTATCTCCTTTTTGAGTGAGTGATGGTTCAGAGCACTCAGTTGTTCTGAATTTGCACCGACACCTTTGAATGTATGTTCATCGATACGAATAGCATTGCTATAGAGAATCACCGTGTCGCCCGGCTTCACGCTGTCATCCACTTCCACAAAGAGATGGCTCATCATCAGCGCACGGATAGGAAAACGCCTGCCGTTGATCAGACAGTCGTGCTTGCTGCGGGTGCGGAGTATACCGTCGCCGTACCCGATATCAATGACAGCTATCTTCACGTCATGATCAGCTGTATAAGCGAAACTATAACCGGCTGATGCCCCTTTTTTAAGCTCACGTATCTGAATAACGTTCGCACTGACAGTCAGAGCCTGCTGAGTAATGGTTTCATCCAGACTTGAGTAAGGCCTGCTGCCGTAGAGGATAATGCCTAGCCGCGCATGGCTGTGCTGACTAAAGAGACCGTCCCTGACGAAACTTGCGCTGTTCTGGGCATGCACATAGTCAAAATGATAATCCTCTAGCATCTCACCTAGTCCAGCCAGCCATGCAGCTTTCTCCATTGCATAATCCGGCACATCAAACTCATCTGCATAGCCGAAATGTGTCCATATCCCTGTGATGTTCATCTGTTCATGTTCCGGTCGTTGCTCATTGAGGCGGATGACTTCTCGCATCTCATCGAACGTCTTAAATCCTGAACGATGCAGCAGATTTTCAAACTCCAGATGGACATCGAGGCCCGCAAGTTCTGTCTGATATTCTTCGTAGAATGCGAGCGACGGCAATGTCATATGGATACGGTGATGTCTCAGTACATCGAACTCGGTGGATGGATTCATCAGAAAGATGGTCGCATCAGGGGCCAGTTCACGTACACGCAATGCTTCATGCAGCACAGTGGTACTGAACGTATCGATACCTGCCGACAGAAAGGCTGCCACTGCAAAGTCCAGTCCATAGTGATAGGCATTGTTTTTGACGACAGCCATGACCGGCTGTCCTTGGATCACATGCTGAATGTTTTCTTTGAAGACCTGAGTATCAAGTGTCCATCTGGCGGTCATAGCGTCGCCTCGAATCTACTGAGAATCGCACTGAACAGGTCGACGCCGCCGAGCAGCACCTTCTCATCAAAGTTCAAGGTTGATGTGTGTAAACCGGTGACAAAATTCTGGGCGGTATTGCGGCAGCCCAGAAAGGCAAAGGCAGTCGGTGCGATCGTACTGTAGAACGCAAAATCCTCACCGAATAAATAGGGCTCCTTTTTCTCAACCCATTCAAGACTCGTGTCCTCACTCGCCGCTTTCATCATGGCATAGGCCGCACGATCATTATGTGTCGACGGATAGCCTTCTGAGAACTTCACTTCAACATTTGTACCTGTCACGACGGCACAGGCTTCAGCAATCTTTGTCATCTGTGTCTGAACGGTCTCCAGGTCAGCCTTATCATACGTTCTGATGGTCCCTTCCAGATAACCATTCGAAGGAACGGTGTTGATCGCTTCACCGGCATGGAACTGGCCGATATGGACAATATTCTGCCGGAGACCCGGCAGATGATAATGCTGCAGCTGTGACACCTGATTCAAAATAAAGGTCAGCGCCTCACCGGCAGAATGCCCCTGCTCCTTATTCGCGACATGAGCTGACAGTCCCGTGATAAAGAAGCGGTATTCTGTCGCACTCGCTGTAATCGCACCTGGTTTCGACAGAATCAGTCCTTCCTCATTATCAGGCATCATATGCAGACCGAAGATATAGTCAGGTTGCGGATCAAAGGTGTAGGCTTGCAGCAGCTGGTGCGCCCCCGCTTCTGTTTCCTCGGAAGGCTGGAATATAAAGTAGACGGTCGCTGTCAATTGACCTGCATCGTATAGCGCTTTGACACGCTTTGCAAAAGCGAGCAGCATCGTCGTATGCCCGTCATGGCCACAAGCATGCATGACATTGTCTACTGCTGAGCGGTAGTCAACATCATTCTCTTCCTGAATCGGCAGCGCGTCGATATCTGCGCGGAAAGCGACTGCTCGATCTGTCGTGCCCTTCAGATACGCGACGACCCCTGTCGGCAACGGCGTCTCATAAGGGATGCCCGCCATGTCCAGTTCGTTTTTAATGAAAGCTGTCGTCTCAAATTCCTGCATGCTCAGTTCAGGATGCTGATGCAGCCAGCGTCTCGTCTCTTTCAGATATTCATATTCCATAACCTTCACCTCTATATTAGTCGTTCAGTTTTCTCAGTGCCTGTACAATCTCAATTTTAGAACTTTCCACTTCATGTGCCTGCTTGATGACACGTGCCGGCATCCCTGCGACGACTGCTCCGGCCGGCACATCTTCCGTCACAATGGCACCCGCCGCTACAACGGCGCCTTTACCGATACGGACCCCTTCCAGTACGACGGCATTGGCGCCGATCAAGACATCATCCTCCACAATGACAGGCTGTGCACTCGGTGGCTCAATGACACCGGCAAGTACAGCTCCGGCACCGACATGGACGTTTTTGCCGGTTGTCGCACGGCCGCCGAGTGTTGCGTTCATATCAATCATCGTCCCTGCACCGACGACTGCGCCGATATTAACGGTTGCTCCCATCATGATGACTGCCCCGTCATGGATCTCCGCATGCTCACGGATAAATGCCCCCGGCTCGATACGCGCGTTGATTTTGGTCTGGTCAATCAGTGGAATCGCTGAATTACGACGGTCATACTCCACTTCGACATCTGTCATGACAGCCTGATGTTCTTCATAGAAAGCTGTCCAGTCCTTGAAGTCACCGAAAATCGTTTTAGATGATTCACTGCCGAAGACTTTCAGGCTCGTCGGGAATGTAACGTCACTGAAATTGCCGTTGACATAGACTTTGACCGGCGTCTTCTTCTCGCTATCACTGATATATTGAATAATTTCCTGTGCTGATTGTAATGTCATCATTTAATCTCCTTTTTATAAGTTATCGAATGTGTAGTAGCCAGGCGTTTTGTTCACCAGCTGTTCTGCGACATCAAGGCTGCCACTGGCGAAGATGTCTTTGCTCTGTGCGCGGTGAATGATCTGGATCGTTTCGTCATGGCCGGCGAACAGGACTTCATGCTCACCGACAATGGTACCGCCGCGGACAACATTGATGCCGATTTCGTCATCTGTCCTTGCACTTTCCAGTTCAGTTCGGTCATATACCGGATACGCGGCTTCGCGCTTTTCTTTGATGGCATCATACAGTTTAACGAGGGTCCCGCTCGGGGCGTCCACTTTCTTACGATGATGCTTTTCTGTCAGTTCGATATCATAGTTCTGCAATAGAGGGACGCTGTACTTGATGATTTCAGTCAGAATGTGCACGCCGTAGCTCATGTTGGCACTGAAGAAGACCGGCTTCGTTGCTGCAGCCGCTTCAAGGGCCTGGATGATCTCTTCTTTCCGTCCCGTCGTTGCCATGACCAGCGGCACAGGCTGTTCTTTGCGGATGACAGGCAGCGACAGGTCAGGATGTGAAAAATCAATGATGACATCTGCTGCCGGCCACTCCTCTTCTATTTTGAATGATGGATAAGGATAATGTTTATCTGACTTTGTGATAATACCTGCAATGCTGTGACCACGCTCTTCAGTAAGACGGGCGACGCGTTCATTCATAGCACCATAACCGACTAACAGAACCTTCATGACACTTCACCTTTATAGGTCTTGTATGCCTGGTGGATAGCTGCGCTGTCTGCTTGCTCCAGTGGCACAAGCGGTAATCTGACTTCACCGTTTGCATAACCCAGTGCAGTGACAAGCGCTTTGATCGGCATCGGATTGACATCAACACCGAGTGCATCAATCAAAGGGCTCACTTGATTGAAGAGACGTTCTGCTTCCTGTGGGTCTGTCGCATATGTTTCGTAGATGGCCTGGAATTCAGCAGGCACTGCATTCGCCACCACCGAGATGACGCCGTCTCCTCCGCGAGCGTAAAATGGAATGATAGAATCATCGTTACCGCTGTAAAGGGCAAATTCATCTGATACCGCGGCTCTTACTTGCTCCAGATAACGCATATCACCTGTTGCATCTTTCAGCGCCACAATATGAGGATGCGCCGCTAATTTAACCACTGTCTCCGGTTCAATCGTCATATTGGTTCTAGCCGGCACATTGTACAAGACTACAGGCAGCTCCACAGCATCCGCGATGGCAGTGAAATGCGCAATAAGTCCGCGCTGATTCGTTTTATTGTAATAAGGGGTGATCAGCATGATTGCATCGGCACCTGCTGCTTTTACTTTCAAGGAATGCTCGATGGAGGCTGCTGTATTGTTGGAACCCGTCCCTACGACGATCGGCACTCGGCCAGCAGCGACCCTGACCGCCAGTTTCACGAGATTGAGCTTTTCCTCCTCATTCAGTGTCGACCCTTCTCCCGTCGTACCGTTAACAAAAATAGACTGCATGCCATTTGTAATCAGAAACTCTACATGCCGTTCAAATGTTGCGTAATCTACGGCACCGTCCTTAAAAGGCGTCGTGATTGCTACTGCTGTCCCTGTAAATAATGTCATTGAGTCTGTCCCCTCTCTTCTAGTAATGATTCCAGAATCTGCACGGCATTCAGTGCGGCCCCTTTCAGCAGGTTGTCTGCTGTACACCAGATATGGAATGTATTATCGAGCGATTCGTCTGCCCGTATACGGCCGACAAATACTTCATCGCGACCAGTGGAATGAATAGCAAGCGGGTAGGCATTATTTTCCACGTCATCAACCACTACAACTCCCTGCTGGTGGCTCAGCACTTCTCTGATGGCTTCGACAGTAGCCGGTTTTTCAAGGGTCACGTTAATGGCTACGCTATGGCTGTCTTCAACGGGTACTCTTACACACGTCGCAGTGACACGCAGCTCAGGCAGCTGAAGAATTTTTTTTGTCTCTTCAACCATTTTCACTTCTTCTTTTGTATAGCCATCTTCCTGGAAAACATCGATATGCGGGAGCACATTGTTATGAATCGGGTGCGGATAGTTCGTCGGTTCCGCGCCTTGAGCCCCTTCCCGCAGATCGTTCAGTCCGGCAAGACCAGAACCTGAGACTGCCTGGTACGTCGTATAAGCGACACGTTTTAAGCCGAATTGATCTGCCAGTGGCTTCAACGGCACCACTGACTGGATGGTTGAGCAGTTAGGATTCGCAATGATTGTGCGGCTCAGCTTCGGCTGATTCACTTCCGGTACAATCAGATCAATATCCTCCTGCATCCGGAATGCACTTGAGTTATCAATGACCACTGCACCTGCCTGTTCAAAGATAGGTGAGAACTGCAGGGATGTGCCGCCCCCTGCACTCATCAGCACGTAGTCATAATGCTCTGCTGCACGTTCTTCAGTTAATTCCTGCACCTCATAGTCCTGTCCTTTAAACGAAACGACCTGTCCTGCTGATTTCTTTGAAGAAAATAACGTTAGTTCGTCAAAGGGAATGCCCTCACGCTCGACCACTTCCATCATTTTTGTACCCACTAAACCTGTTGCGCCCACAATCGCTAATTTCATTTTTACTCCTCCTCTTTTTATAGCTCAAAAGCTGAACATAGCTGCTCGACTGCTTGTCTACCGTTCTGCTGATCGACTACATATGAGATACTGATTTCTGATGTTGTGACCTGATAGAACGGAATGTGGTTATCAAGAAGTGTCATGAACACTTTACTTGCCACTCCTGACATATCTCTCATGCCGGAACCGATGACTGATACTTTGACATAGTCTTCCTGAATAATAAAATTCAGCGGTGGATATTCAGACTGCAGTATCGTGAAAATCTTATTGATCTGATTAGTATCCGTATCTTTCATAGTGAAGGAAATCTGCAGACCTTCCATGTTGACGATCTGCGAAATCATATCGATATTGACTTCTTCCTGTTCCAGCAGTTCAAATAATTTTTTCAGCAGTGCTGAGTCATTCATCGGATAGCTGATTGTCACATAGTCCATATCCTTATCAAGCGCGACGCCCGTGACCGCTTTTCTCTCCAGTATTTCTTCTTGTGCCATAATCCAAGTCCCCTTCTCGTCTGATAATGTCTGTCCCAAATAAATCGGTATCTGATAATTTTTAGCGATCTCTACGCTTCGTGTCTCAAGAACACCGGCACCTAATGCACTCATCTCCATCATCTCTTCGTAGCTTACATAATCAAGACGTTTCGCCGGGTAGATCCGCGGGTCTGTCCCGTAAACGCCGGCTACGTCTGTGTATATTTCACATGAAACATTGAGGGCTGATGCAATTGCGACAGCCGTTGTATCGCTGCCCCCGCGACCCAGAGTCGTGATTTCACCCAGCTCATTCATCCCCTGGAATCCAGCTACGACAACGACGTCGCAAGTTTCAAATGCCTGTTCAAACTTCTGTTCATCAATATTGAGGATTTTACTTTTCAGATGATGCCCTTTCGTTCTGATGCCTGCCTGAAAGCCAGTCATCGCCCGCGTCGCCACTCCTTGTTCTTTCAGGATGATCGACAGATACGAAATAGTCTGCTGTTCACCTGTCGTCAAGAGGAGTGCCAGATCCTGTTCATTCGGCTTTGCTGTCAGCAGTTCTACATTGCTGAGCAGTTCATCTGTCGTCTTGCCCATCGCAGACACTACGACGACAAGCTGCTCACCTTGTGCCGTTCTGTCTTTCAGGTAGCGGCTGATATTTCTGAGCTTGGTGAAATCCGCTACCGAAGTTCCACCAAATTTGATTACACTACGTTTTGTCACACTATATCCTCCCATGGCATCTGAAAACAAAAAAACAAGTTCATCACTGGAATGAACTTGTTTAATCTATTTACAAGTGATGCACTCCATTATTTTTCAAATAATGACAGACTAAGAGCTCTTAACTCAATAATCCAACATAGCCATCCCTGCAAGAATCACTACATTTCGGCATCTCACCCTTTCAGCAAAGTATTTGCAGCTTCCAGACTTTACTTACTGATGATCAATGCGCCTCATCTCTATCTATTTAATTGTTGTTATTTATTATACATAAACAATATCAGAATGTACAGAATATTTATAATCTTAAAATCTCAGCGCATTTTTTTAACTGAATATGTAAAAAATATGTAGATATCTTTAAAAAGTTAAATATAATAATGATAGAACAAATAAACAAAGGGGGAAAAAAGATGAAATCATTTAAAGTATTGATCACTATTTTATTGCTGCTGCTCTTGATTCCTGCACCTCAATCATACGCATTATCCAAGAAAACGGCCGTCTCCTACGTTTCCACCATTGACGGTGATACAGTCAGGGTGAAAAACAGTCGCACCAGCTTTACACTGCGCCTCCTTCTGATTGACGCACCAGAAATCGCTACCTCTTCAAAAGTAGGCCAGCCGTACAGTAAAGAAGCGAAAGCATACCTTACAAAATACCTGCAAGGCAAAAAACTGACCATCGCTTATGACAATGCAATCAAGAAAGACAAAAATGGGCGTCATCTTGTCTATTTATATGCTGATAACGTACTCGTTAACAACGTCATGGTTAAAAACGGCTATGCACGTGTCGGTTACATCATGAGTCAGAAGTATTATCTGAACACACTGAAAAAAAGTGAGAGTGATGCTAAAGCACAGAAATTACGCATTTGGTCTAAAGCAGGTTATGTGAACACAAAAGGGGAAGGATTCGTGACCCCTACATCAACTGCTAAGCCAGCCACCTCTAAAGCCGGTTATCCGACTTCAAAATACAGAAACGGTGCGCCAAAATATTTAAAAAACTGTACAGAAGTCAAGAAGTATTATCCATATGGTATTACGGTTCACCATGTTTCTTATTTAACAAAACATGATCGTGATAATGATAAGCTAGGCTGTGAAGCAACCGGTATCAAGTACGAAAGCTGGATGAAATATAATTAGATAAAAGCCAGGTTCTGTGAAGAACCTGGCTTTTATGTACTGAAAAACTTAAGCTGTCCTGTCCTGCAAGACCTTAAATATCCCTTGATAGTGGTCATCCAGAAAATCAGTCCATTTATACCATTCGCCGTCGTAATAGAGGCTTAATGTATCATGTAATAAGCCTTTTGAGAGTTCAACCTTCTCAATCAGGTCGATAGGAAGTGTCTGGCTGAAGCTATCGGCCGCAGTTAGTCCATAGGCATTGAACTCTAATAGGCGTCGCTCCTCATCTAATATAAGAATGCCGGGACGCTTAACATGTCTGAACTGGAACGTCTTAATGGAACATTTGCATTGCATAGATATCACTCCTTTTTACCATAATAAACCAAAAAGAGAGTGATTGGAAACGTTATCTGAAAATTCTTGATAATCAAAACTGATTTTGTGTTACTATAAGCAAAAGTCTAAAAGGAGGACTGCTATACATAAAGAAGCTATTCACACTGCTTTCCCACCTACTATCCCTATTATGACAGGATTCCTGTTTCTCGGTATCACTTACGGCATCTACATGCACGAACTCGGTCATCCTGCTTATTTTGCACCGTTGATGGCGGCAATCATGCTGGCAGGGTCGATGGAGTTCGTTGCTGGCGTCTTATTATTAGGGACTTTTAATCCCTTGGCTGCTATTATCATGACCCTTATGATCAACGGACGTCATCTTTTCTATGGTATTGCTATGCTGGACCGCTTCAAAGGAACCGGCAAATTAAAGCCTTACTTGATCTACGGCATGTGTGATGAATCATTTGTTGTCAATCAGACCATCCATATCCCGGAGGAGCAGAATAAAAATCTGGTCATGTTCTATGTGACTCTGTTCATTCATAGTTACTGGGTCATCGGCTCACTTCTCGGCAGTTTAATCGGTTCTTTCATCATATTTGATTTGACCGGTCTGGAGTTTGTTCTTGCGGCGCTATTCCTGGTCATCTTCCTGGATGAGTTTCTAAAAGGGAAGCGTGCCCCAGCGACTATCGGTATGATGATTTCTATTATCTGTCTCATGGTGTTCGGCAAAGATTACTTTCTTATCCCCAGCTTTATAGTCATGATCGTCATCTTTTTCGTCTTCCAGCGTTACTTCATCAGGCTGGGTGATACATCATGACCCTGACACAACAGCTGATGCTGATCGCACTGATTACGTGTACGACATTACTGACTCGCTTCCTGCCTTTCATCATCTTCAGATCAGATAGACCGATACCACCGATGATTCAGTATTTCAGCAGCATTCTGCCGCCTGCTCTATTCGGTTTACTCGTTATCTATGCACTCCGGGACATCAAATGGTCATCCTTTGCGAACAGTCTGCTTGCAATAGCTGCCATTATCGCCATTGTGCTGATTCATTTATGGAAACGCAATATGCTGCTGTCTATTGCCGCCGGTACTCTCACCTATATGATCTTGCTCAGAATATAACAAGCCCGCTCCTAAAGGAACGGGCTTTTCTGTTACCAGCTTGACTTCTTGACACCCGGAATCTGTCCTTGATGGGCCAGTTCACGGAATGCGATACGAGAGAGTTTGAATTTCCGGTAGACGCCTCTAGGTCTCCCCGTTAATTCACAGCGTCTAGTCAGACGAGTTGGGGAGGAATCGCGTGGTAACTTTGCTAGTGCTGCATAGTCCCCGTCGCGTTTCAGCTGTTCACGTTTTTCTCTGTACTGCTCGACTAATGCCTGTCTTTTCTTCTCTTTTGCTATCTTGGATTTTTTAGCCATAGTTTCTCCTTTTATAAATCGTAATTATTACGTTTTATAAATATATCATAGTTCTATGACTTACGCAAATCCCTTATTATGTAGTGACAACGTGCTCATCATCAATGTTAAATGCCTGTCGCCGACAAAAGCCTTCTGTTTAAGTTATCCTTTCACCCTCGCCACTCGATTTTTATCTTTTTTCCCATCTGTAAACGAAATAAAAGACGATAGAAAGTACAGTACAGATCAGACCGGAGCCAATCCGTACGTCACTCGGAATCAAAATCGACAGCACTAAGTAAACCAGTGCGATTACTATCAAGACAATTGATAGTAACAAATGAACCTTCATCCTGTTATGTGTGCCCCTTCCCCTGCAAAATTCTTTTTCATTGTTATTATAAGGTTTTATGCCATGATTGCCTAACAACTGGCTGTTGACATGTTAGAATGAAAGCATTCAAGGAGGGGATCTAATGACAAAAACAGTCACAATCATCGGCGCAGGATTAAGTGGATTAGTCGCTGCGACAGAATTACTGAAAACAGGCCATCATGTCGTCATGCTGGACCAGGAACCGGCGCAAGCGATAGGTGGTCAGGCATTCTGGTCATTCGGCGGCTTGTTCTTAGTCAATTCAAGTCTGCAGCGCAAATTTAAAGTGCATGACTCATACGACCTTGCTTTAAACGACTGGCTGGGCACTGCTCGCTTTGACCGCCTGGATGATGAGGATGTCTGGGCGAAGAAATGGGCGGAGGCCTATATTCGTTTCGCCGCATTTGAAAAAGAAAGTTATCTGAAGTCGATGGGTATCAAATTCGCGCCTGTTCTCGGCTGGGCTGAACGCGGCGGGACGAGTGCAGCGGGCCACGGCAATTCAGTACCTCGCTTTCATATCACGTGGGGTACCGGCCCCGGGCTGATTGAGCCTTTCGTCAACTACTGTCTCTCTCATCCATCATTCCAGGCCCTTCTTCGATGTGGTTCGACGCGACGGGCAAGCGTTTCGATGCCCCTGACTATCCCGGATTTGATACACTTCATACACTGGAATCCATCTGCAAGACAGGCTATGATTATTCCTGGTTTATACTGACAGAAGATATCCTGAAAAAAGAGTTTGTGCTGTCAGGCTCAGAACAGAATCCAGATTTAACAGACAAAGACTATCGCCGCATCTTGAAAGAACGCTTATCCAGCGCAGCAACAGCACCAGTTGAAAAGTTCCGGACAGACGGTGAAGATTTTGTGGAAGCAGATAACCTGAAGGATTTAGTCAGTGGCATGAACGCGCTTGCCGGTAATGAACTGCTGGATGATGAGGAAATCAGGAAACAGATTGAGCTGCGCGATTTACAAGTAGATCATCCATTCAGCAAAGACCCTCAAATCACTTTTATTAATGGGGCACGCCATTTCTTGGGTGATAAGTTTATCCGCACTGCGAAGCCGCATAAGTTCCTGGATGGCAGAAAACTGATTGCTGTCAAACTTCATATCATCAGCCGCAAGACATTAGGCGGTATTCAGACCAATTTAAACAGCCAAGTTTTCAATCAGGATGAAGAATTGATTAAAGGTCTGTATGCTGCCGGCGAGGTCGCAGGTTTCGGTGGCGGTGGTGTCCATGGTTACGGCGCCTTAGAAGGTACATTTCTCGGTGGCTGTATCTTTAGCGGCCTGCGTGCAGCCAGAGGGATAGATGCCGAATAATATAAATAAAGGAATCGGATAAATAAAACAGCGATAAAGCCTGAAAATTTCAGAGTTCATCGCTGTTTTTCTCTTTATAGTGAATTCATCATACTACTGGCATGATGCATTGTGTCATATTACGCGTATCGTCCCGCTAATCCCTTTTGCGAGACGTTACTCAGCGGATCATCCCCTTATTTCATCCAATTTATTTTGCACCCATTCATAATGCGTCTCAGGAATCATATCAAAATCCGGATGCTCCCGATTCTGCAGAAAATCAGACAAATCATCACGACTAGTGAAGTCCATCAGTTCAAGAGCACGCCATTCATGAAAATAAGCGAGATGAAAAGCATCATCCAGATACGGCAGGCAGTGCATATAGACACCAGCTGATGCCCGGTGCAGCTCAACATCATCTTTTACAATCGCATAACGGGACAAAGCATCAGCAAGTCGCCTTTCGTCTATATCATATTCAAAGAAATAATTGATGATGGCTTCTGCATCCTTTATCTCTACTAATTCTTTCAGCTCATCCGGCAGTTGCGACAGTAAGATTCTCTCACTTTGCATAGGACAATTCCCCCGTGTTCAACTGCTCAATAAGCACCAGCACTGCCGGCGCAATCTGTTCATGGTGCCGGAGGTCGAAGTAACGGACTTCAGTGATCTCATTATTTTTAGAGACGTCGCTTAATTTCCCGTCATATGTAAAACATTCCAATGAAACCACGGCATCCTGTGGATAAGCGGGCCCTTCCACCCGCCCCAGATAACGGACGAGAGACTTATCCAATACGACATTCAGCTCCTCATAAGTCTCGCGGATCGCTGCATCAATCGGCTCTTCGTCCACTTCTATCTTGCCGCCAGGTAAATAATATTTTTCGAGTTCTCTTACTTTAACAAGCAACAGTCGATCGTCTTCTATATAAACAAGTGCTGCACAGTTGATATCAGCCATTTCTCTTCACCCTTTCACTTATATTATAGCAATAAAAAAACCGAAGTCTTAGACAGACTTCGGTGTATAATGCCTCCACCCAGAATCGAACTGAGGATTCATCATTACCATTGATACGTTATGCCACTTAACTATGGAGGCGAAACTATCTTCTAGTCTAATGAATTTCCGCGCGAATTTCAAGTTCCTTTTTCAAGTTTTAATCTTTCCGGTATCGATTCATCAGTTCAGGCGGGATATGGCAGTAATCCTGCGGGAATTTAGCCAGATGATCCTGATGTTCTTCGGCACTCGGAATATAGTGGGTGAGCGGCTTCACCTCAACTGCAATCCGCTCCCGGTCCGGACGACTCTGAATATAGCGTGCAGCCAGAGAGAGATGGGCAGGATCTTCGCTGTAGACACCCGTCCGGTACTTCTCTCCCACATCTTCCCCCTGCCGGTTGACGCTATACGGATCGATGATCATGAAGAGGTGGTCAACCAGCGAAGTCACACTGATCTTGTCAGGATCAAATGTCGTCTTCACACATTCCGCATAGCCGTCATACGGTCCTTCAAGTGCCGAACTTGTTCCGTTCGCTCTTCCCGCTTCTGTACAGATGACGCCTGGAATCGTCTTGACGAAGGCCTGCACGCCCCACAAACAGCCGCCTGCCAGATAAAGTGTCTCCATCATGATAACCTCCTTTATTTCCTTTAAGGGTAACATATTTTTCACGGCGACAGTCTCCTCAAATGATGGACAAAGTCGAATAGACATGAAAAATGACACCTTGCGAGGTGTCATTTGTCTGAATAGCAGGAAGACAGAGAAATCGCATGTCCTTATCTGCCCGCAAAATACTCTTCAGCAATCTCTTTCACCCATTTGAGCTTCGCCCACTGTTCATCTTCAGTGAGCAGATTGCCTTCCTCTGTAGAAGCAAAGCCGCACTGCGGGCTGATACTCAGACGTTCAGCAGGGATATATTTCGCTGCTTCATCGATACGTTTTTTGACTGCTTCCTTCTCTTCAAGAGCCGGAAACTTCGAAGTAATCAGACCGAGCACCACATGCTTATCACCGCTGACTTTCTCCAGCGGCTCAAATCCCCCTGCGCGCTCCGTATCATATTCCAGATAGTAAGCATCGACATCTTCCCGGCCGAACAGTTCATCTGCCACTCTTGTGTACGGCCCTTCACTTGCCCAGTCTGACTGGTAATTGCCTCGGCAGACATGCGTGTTGATGATCAGGTCATCAGGTGCCTGATGGATGACGCGGTTATTAATCTCAAGCAGCTCTGCCTTCAGCTCATCCAGTGGGATGGTCGAACCGTTCCCTTCCCCGTGAATCTTGCGTGCCGTCTCTTCTGACAGATGGATACCCCAAGAACAGTCATCCAGCTGCAGGACCTTAAGCCCTTCACTGTACAGGTCATCAATGACTTGTTTATACGTGCTGACAATATCATCTATTACAGCTGCCCTGGAGGAATATACCGCTTCCACTGATTCCTTGACGCCAGGACGTGTCAGCTCAACAAGCAGCTGAGCAGGTGCAGGGATGGTCTGTCTGACCGTCAGATGACCAGGCGCGTGATCCCGTACAAACTTGAAATGTTCGACAAACGGGTGATGATCACCGGAGATTCTGTCTACAAACTTAATACTGTCTTTTCTGGTCTCAACATGACGGAACTGATAACCTTGGTCCAGTAACTGGCGCTCAATTCCGTTAAAGCCGAAGAAGAAATCAAGGTGCCAGTAGCTTCTTCTGAATTCACCATCCGTCACAGTCGTATAGCCGAGTGCTTCAATCTTATCAATCAGCTTGATGATCTCCTGGTCCTCTACTGCTGTCAGTTCCGCTTGAGAGATTTCTCCACGTTCGAACTGAGCGCGTGCTTCTTTCAGAATCTCCGGGCGTAGAAAACTGCCTACATAATCAAATTTCGGTTGTGTCACTGTTTTATTTACTGTCATCTATAATTCCTCCCCTGTTTTGAGTCAGTTGTCTTCTTTTGGCTTCAGTTGTCGCATAAAGGGTCAACATGTCATATTCCATAGCACACTAAAAAACCCCACACTCCTTTACTTGTTAGTAAAGGGTGAGGGGTCTGCCCACGGTACCACCTTTATTCGTCCAGCCATCACTGACTGCACCTCAGCAAGTACACAGATGTATACTTTGACGTTGATAACGAGCGCCAACCCTCGGACATCACCTACTCATTCACATTTTCAGCTTGCAGCAAAGAGGCCATTTTTCATCACAGTTCTTTTGCTTCATTTCACCACCAGAAGCTCGCTGTCGAAAAGATGCTGTCATTACTTTTTCTCTTTTTCGCTTTCAAAATATTAAATTATCGTCAGTATATAGAGCAGATTTTTATTTGTCAATATTTTTAGAAAATTTAATATTGTCAAAAAAAATAGTTTGACATGAGGGTTCGAGCTGATTATGATTAGGATTAATTAAATATCACTTATCCAGAGTGGTGGAGGGGCTGGCCCTATGAAACCCGGCAACCTTTTCAGTAAGGTGCTAATTCCAGCAGGTATATCCTGAGAGATGAGTCTGTGCGTATGCACTTATCCCCCTCTGGATAAGTGTATTTTATTTTATCTTTAAGGAGGATCATCACTATGACTCAATACCACTTCGAGACACTTCAGCTTCATGCAGGACTGCCTGACAAGAACGATGCCAACGCCAGAGCTTTGCCGATCTATCAGACCACTTCTTTTACGTTTGATGATACGACGCATGCTGCCAATCTGTTCGGCCTGAAAGAAGCCGGCAATATTTACAGCCGTCTGACGAATCCGACCACTGCTGCCTTCGAAGCGCGTGTAGCAGTCCTTGAAGGGGGGACAGCAGGCCTTGCCGTCGCATCAGGTATGGCAGCCATCAGCTATGCCCTGCAGGCCCTGGCAGAACAGGGAGACCATATCGTTGCAGCAAAGAGCCTGTACGGCGGGACACACACGTTACTGACTCATACATTCCGTAAGTACGGGATTGCAGTCACTCTCGTTGACACGGAGGACCTCACGGCTGTCAGAGAAGCCATCCGGCCGAATACGAAGGCACTCTTCATCGAGACCATCGGCAACCCTGAAGGTAATATAGCAGATATCGGGGTGCTCGCTTCCCTGGCAGATGAATACGAGATTCCCCTTGTCGTCGATAATACCTTCGCCTCGCCTTATCTATGTCAGCCGCTCAGACACGGCGCCCACATCGTCGTGCATTCAGCCACCAAGTTCATCGGTGGCCATGGCACGTCCATCGGCGGTGTCATTGTAGAAGGCGGGACCTTCAACTGGGCGAACGGCAAATTCAGAGGCTTGACTGAACCGGATCCTTCATACCATGGCCTGAGATTCTATGAAACATTCGGTGACGTGGCATTCACTGCCAAAATCAGAACGACATTGCTCAGAGATACAGGTGCAGCGCTCTCCCCTTTCAATGCATTCTTACTTGCTCAAGGCCTCGAAACACTGTCCTTACGCGTCGAACGCCATGTGGCTAATGCGGAGAAAGTCGCTCGGTTTCTATATGACCATCCACAGGTGGACTGGGTGGACTATGCAGGCCTTACGGATAGCCCTTATCATCAGCTGAAAGAGAAATATCTGCCGAAAGGGGCCGGCTCAATTTTCACATTCGGCTTGAAAGGGGGTTACGAAGCCGGCCGTCAATTCATTGAAGCCCTTGACCTGTTCTCTCTCCTCGCCAATGTAGGTGATGCCAAGTCACTGATCATTCACCCGGCATCCACTACCCATGCTCAGCTGACGCCTGACGAACAGCTGGCCAGCGGCGTCAGACCTGAGACCATCCGTCTGTCAATCGGCACCGAGCATATTGACGATATCATCCATGACCTTGAAAAAGGGTTCAGTGTGATCTAAATGTCTGTTATCCAGGCAAATGGTCACCCGGAGACTTTGAGTCGCCTGCAGATAGACGGGGCTAAAAACGACACAGCTGCCATCCGGCTCCTGATCATCAATCTGATGCCGGATAAAAAAGCGGCTGAATATCAACTGATGGCGATCCTGCATCAAGTGCCTTATAAAGTCAGCCTTACATTCGCCTATATAAATGCACCAGAGTCCACTAATCCGGCCTATTATACTTGTCAGTCCTATTACGACCGGGCAAGTGACAGCAGCGCTCATGAGTTTGACGGCCTCATCGTGACAGGCGCACCACTTGAACATCTGTCGTTTGAAGCAGTTCACTACAGCAAGGAACTGAGGATGCTGCTGGACCGGTTTCAGGTCATTCCCTATCGTCTCTTCATCTGCTGGGGCGCTCTGTTTGCACTTCATCACTCTTTCAGTGTTCAAAAGAAGGTGCTGCCTACTAAACTGACAGGTGTCTACCGTTATGAGGTCACGGCGCCTCATCCATTGACAGCTGGTCTTGCGCCTTCCTATGTCATTCCGCAGTCCAGACATGCCACTGTTGATGACAAGGACCTGTCCGAACTCATCATTCTGTCGAGACATGACCAGCTGGGTGCCGATCTCATCACCACCCCTGACAGTCGCGACACATTTATGTTAGGTCACCTGGAGTATGAGACTGACACGCTGAAAAAAGAATATATCCGTGATCGTCAGAGATATCCTCATGCAGAGAAACCCAGCCATTATTTCCCGGATGATAACTCTGACCTGCAGCCTGTCAACCAGTGGGCCGGTCATGCTGAACAGTTCTACACCAACTGGCTCAGGCTGATTAAGGACAAAACGTCCTGATACTTTAAAAGGCGCGCAACATCAACGTTGCGCGCCTTTTCGGCTTTATTCAATCAGCGTCTTCTCGGTGAGAGGGCAGCCGGACCGTGACTTTTCACAAGATGGAAAAGCGGTGACCATGCATTGGTATGTTTCTGTGGCGGTAGCCCTTGGCCCAGCCTACTAATCTGC
This sequence comes from Macrococcus bovicus, assembly GCF_004359575.1. Classification (GTDB taxonomy): domain Bacteria; phylum Bacillota; class Bacilli; order Staphylococcales; family Staphylococcaceae; genus Macrococcus; species Macrococcus bovicus. The sequence continues at coordinate 24,572 of NZ_SCWF01000011.1, forward strand.
TGTTCATAGTATGTCAGTCCGGCAAAGCCGCCAATGGCTGCGTCAAGCGCCTTAATACCTGTAGACAGCCTTGGTAATACTACTTCACGGTAAGTGCCATTCTTCAGACGGTTCGGCAGGTCCGGTCTTAAAACAAGGGGTCTCGCAAGTCCGATCATGGACACATCTGTTTTTTCAATCGCATCTACCATGCTTTCCTCTTTACGGAAACCACCAATGACGGCAATCGGCATATCCACTTCACGGCTGACTTTCTCAGCATAATCAAGGAAGAAGACTTCACCGTCACTCATCATCTTCGGTTTCTCATAATCGCCACCTGAAATCTCCACTAGATCCATGCCAAGTTCAGCCATTTTCTTGATGACCAGAGTGGACTCCTCTTCAGTGAAGCTATCTTCTTTGAAGTCAGTTGAATTGATTTTCAGGCTGATCGGATAGTCTTCCCCTAATGCTTCACGCATGCCCTGATAGATTTCAACTAAGAAGCGCATCCGGTTGTCAAGAGAGCCTCCATATTCATCTGTCCGGCGGTTATCACGCGGCGACAGGAACTGGCTGACAAGATAGCCATGGGCACCGTGAATCTGCACACCTGTAAATCCGGCTTCCTTAGCGATGGTCGCTGTTGTCACAAAGCGTTGAACTGTCTCTTTTATCTCTTCATTCGTCATCTCACGTGGTGGATTGAAACCACCTGCTGCACTACCGGTAATCGCCACTGCGCTCGGGGCAATGGGTTCTTTTGTCATAGATTTCGGGCTTTGTTTACCCGGATGGTTGATCTGCATCCAGATTTGACTGCCATTCTCTTTACCGGCTTCGGCCCAGCGTTTCAGCATATCAAGATGTCTTGAATCTTCCACCACTACATTACCGGGTTCACCTAAATATCGACTGTCGACCATGACATTGCCTGTCAGAGCTAAGCCGATACCCCCTTGAGCCCAGCGATGATAGACATGTATCAGTTCTTCAGATGGTCCCAGCTCCTTCGTGCCCATCGCTTCACTCATGGCTCCTTTATAGAGACGATTTTTAATGGTCACTCCACTCTTCAGCGTCAATGGTTCAAATAATTGATTGGTCATTAAGAACCCTCCTTTGCTTTCATTGTAATGATTTCATATAATATTTGAAATCAAAAAGCATCATTCCGCAGAATGATGCTCAGTGCCTATTCGCTCACTTTTGTATAACTGATATTCGTGCCTTTATTAGCAGGTGCTTCAAAGCGACTTAAGTCCTCTACCTTAAAGACAACAGATGCCTGCGGTTCTAGTTGCGCTGGAACGTGGTCAGCTACCAATGTATTCAGACGCTGGAACTCCTGCTCATCACCTAGACTGAATTTCCCTTGCGGCTCTTTTTTCAGGAGAGCTACACGGAAGTCCGTCATAAACTGAGCCACTGTTTTATTCGGATCGATATATTGATGAATGACATGCTGCAGTGAATCATGCGTATTGCCGTTATAATTGATCACTTCTTTATAGACTCTATCACCGATCCCTGCCTGCTCATTTAAGTACTGACCGAACAGATAGCTAAGAGAATAATTTGATAAAGTATCGCCTGCGTTCGACCAAATTGTAAGTGAATGGCCATTCTGAATGGATCTCGAATTATTGTAGTAATCAATACGGTCACTGATAGGACCTGAGTAAATATGTTCTGCCGCCATAGAGAACGCTTCATTCAAATAAGTATCCATCGGTTGCCCTTGCTCTAAATACTTCTTATTAAAGTTCACCATATGTTGGAATTCATGTGCAACAGTTGAATAAATCTTAGTGACATCTTTTTTGGTTTTATCTACATATCCCATAGAAGGATAAGTGTCCATATAGAAAATCTCACCTTTATTAGAGCCTGCTACATCCAATAAGTCACGACCACTGAAATAACCACCGACATAACTGCGAGACCGTTCACCAAAACCATCCTTAATATCATATAGAAGAATATTAACCTTACCGTTGCCATCCACATCTGATTCCGTACCGAAATTATTGTGAATAAGCGATGCAATATTCGTGTCAAATTCTTTACCCAGTTTCTCAGCATCTGCTTGCGTTACATTAGAATCCGCCACCCAGACAAGTGCCTTTGTTCCTGCATATTGCAGCTGTGCACGTGTAGATTCCGTCTGGTTAGTAGTCATGTTCACAGTGTTGAACGTCCGTGAGTCACCCACTTCATAATCAGATAAAGAACGTTGCTGAGAACGGCTCAAGCTGACTTCCGATGCTTTTTTATCTGCTGGAGTCAGTTCAATATTCTTATCAATCATTACTGGCTTTTCTTGAGGAATAATCGTATTCATCTCGTTTCTCATCACAACAGATTGAACATCCATGCCTGTACTTTCAGAACCGCGAGTCGTTGAAACCCGTTCATTGTTAACGACCACATAGCCTGGACCTTCCACAGGATTTTCAGATGTCGGCGCTTCGGTTGTCGGCGCTTCCGTTGTCGGCGCTTCGGTTGTCGGCGCTTCTGTTGTCGGCAACTCTGTAGCAGGTGCCCCTTCAAGCGCGATTTTCAGCTTCTTGACATTATCGCCGCTGAATGACTTCGCAGCTTCCGCTACATTGAACTGAATAAAGAGAGAACCATCTGTTTGTTTAAGCTTACGCTGATCAATCGTAAAGACGAACTGGGCAGAAGATTTTCTTTTTACGTTCTTACTCAATGTCTGGACAGTCTTCAGACCATTGTTTTGCACCAGTAATTTCGCATTTAAATAAGAATCTTTGATAATTGAGCGTGAATTGTAATCAAATACCAGTTTAACTTTCCCGTTCTCACTTCGAATGTCTGTCAGTTTCAAGTAATGCTTTTCATAAAGACTATCGCGTAAAGTAATGGTCTGATTGGTTGCAAGCTCTTCATACTCCGCTACTGTCCCCTGCTCTGTCACTGCGAGAGCCGGTTGAGAAAACGGTACCGCTGATGTAAAGCATAACGATGTCACTAAAAGCGCTCGCGCAAATCCTTTATCTAACTTTTTCATAATCATGATCAGCCTCCAGTAAGTAATGATTCAATATTTCAAAATTATTATAAGCATAATATTTATTTAAGTAAACATATTTTATAAATAAACCAATATTTATTAAATATTTCCATATAATAGACAAAAGTTGTTACAAAAGGACTTTTCAATAATATATTTTCCAGTTGACAGCTTGATTTTGAATTGAACACTTTCTATTACTTATTTCTTAAATAATAAAGCTTTAAATTATGCATTTATGAATATTCAATTAGATACTTTAAATGACAAAACAGAGCTATCCATTATAATAAGAATGAGGTGATCAGATGGACCAGCATAGAATTTATAATATGACGTTTTCTTCAATCTATGGCAGTTTACTTAAGAAAGTTGAACGCAAAAATCGGACACAGGCAGAACTGGACGAAATCATTCGTTGGATGACCAATTATAGTCAGGAAGAACTGGATAACTATAAAACGAATGATCGCACGGTGCGTGAATTTTATGACAACGCCCGGCTGAATGAGAACCGCCATCTCATCACAGGTTCCATCTGCGGCGTCAAAATTGCTGAAATTCAGCAGCCGCTGATGAAAGAAATACGGTATATGGACAAACTGGTGGATGAACTCGCAAAAGGTAAAGCCATTGAAAAAATTAAAAGACAACCGAAATAAAAAAATCCGACCTGGTCGGATTTTTAACATCTATTTATTTTTTATAGCCACTATTTAAAAAGGACCTCTCCTTTTCATTTTGCATTTGATCCATCCAATTTGTACAACGATGAATCCACTTTTCACTAAATACCTCTTCAGAGATAATTCGCGTATTTAAATCTGCAATATGATAAAGTCCTTGTTCCTGACACCATTTTATACACGTTAAATATAACTGCATTTCAGCTGTATCTAAATCAGCCTCATATATTTCAGCTATAATCTGTCTTGTTCCATTACCATAAGCAACAAATGCTCTTGTATGCCCATCAATTAAATACGGCTTGTTTCTGTAATAAATAACTGTTACAACTGTTGAAGTTACTGAATTTTCATTTAGCCAATTTGTAACAGCTTCCACTTTTCTTTGATTTAGATAAAGCTGTGTTAATCCTAATTCATCAATTGATAAGGTTACTTTCATTTTTTACCGCCGCCTCTAGTATTTTAAACGTCTGATGGTTGACATCAATTTCTGCCTGAAGTCCATACGGTAAGATGCATTTAGGTTCATTATGTCCGAAACTGCCGTTGTATAAGATAGGTAAATCATGATAACCAAATTCATTCATAATAGTCTGCCAGACCCCCTTGTATTCTTCGTAGTAGACATTATTCTGCGGTTTCCCTACAATGACACCATTTATCTGCTCAAATACGCCTATCGTTGCAAGAGTTCTGAGCTCACTCTCTAGGTCAATCGGCGTGATATATTCCTCAGATGTCTCAACAAAAAATATGGCTCCTTTAAAATCTGTTAGTGTCGGGAAAAGAGAAGTTCCTCTTAAACTCGCCAATGTTTCTAAACAACCACCGATTAAATGCCCCTGCACTTTACCGCTGCCATTCAAAACTTCATAGCCCCCATTTGTAATCATATCACGTGCTTTAAATTGATTTTCAGGCTCCCATTTCAGGCCATACTGTCTGATCTGTTTTGCTGGTGTTATTTCTCCTATCACTTCACTGCTGAACCATGTCTTTCTGATGTAATCTACTGTATATTCGTCCATCGCGATATTTTCAGCGAAATCAGTTAGTAAAGCCGGACCATAGCTACTAGATACTCCTGCTCGATAGAACATGAGATGCTGAATGGTTGAATCAGAATAACCAGAGAATACTTTTGGATTTTTTCTAAGAATGTCAAAATTGATATATGGCAGCAATCTAATTGACTCGTATCCGCCGATCGCGCAGATAATTCCTTTCACTTCTTCATCTTGCAATGCTTGGTGCAAATCCTCTGCCCGCTTTTCAGGGTGCTGGTAAAGGTATTCAATGCCCTTTAATGCATGGGGCATCACTTTCACTCGTAGGCCAAATACTTTCTCCAGCCGCTGAATACCTTGTTCGGTCCGCCACTTGATATTTTCTTCGCCTGCAAGACCACTTGACAATGACACTATAGCTACAGTGTCTCCTCGCTTCAATTTTGCCGGTTTAATCATTGAACCATCCCCTTCACTTGTTTCATTATATTATATAAAAAACGCATGCTAGTTTGTAGTGTGAAGTGACCCCCGAAAGTTAGACTTTTTTGGAATGGAGAAATCCATTCCTTTTTTTATGCAGTTTTCAAACTTAGAGTTCCCTCTCTGAACCCTACCGGGCTCATCCAGTTCAATCTAGATTTAATGCGCTTATTATTGTAATACCATAATAGTTGTGGATTGCTTCTTCCAGCTGCTCATAGCTTTCGTATATTTTTCCATGGAACATTTCCTGCTTCAGGACACTGAAAAAGCTCTCCATAGGAGAATTGTCTAGACAGTTGCCCTTGCGTGACATACTTTGAAATATTCTGTTATCACTGAGTTTGCGTGTATATGCGCCCATCTGATAGGCCCAGCCCTGGTCACTATGAAAGGTCCTCCTGAATTCACATGCATCAGTAACTGCGATTGCCTCAGAAAGAGCTGACAGGACGGCTTCGGAATTGAGTCTTCCGGATATACGGTATGAGATGATTTCTCTGTTAAACAGATCCATGAAAGGATCGAGGTAAAGCTTGCCGATACAAACTTTACCGTTTTCATTCAGATAATGGTATTTGAACTCTGATGTATCAGTCGTTATCTTTTGATAGGGGATACCTGTATCAAACCGGCGGTTTACTAGATTATCAGCGATACGTCCAATCATCCCCTTATAAGAAGAATATCTTCTGCTTTTTCTTGTGAATGAGATGGATTTCAGCTTGAATTTACGCATGATTCTTTGAACTTTCTTATGGTTAATCAGGTGGCCTCTCCCTCTCAGCTCGCCTGTAATCCTCCTGTACCCATAGTTCCCGTCATTCTCCTCGAAAATCTTTTTGATCTCATCCTCTATCTCCTGGTCTTCATTTTCTTTATCAAACTGTTTCTGCCAGTACATATATGTCGCCTTCGGAAAATTAAGTGCTTCAAGGATAACCTTTAATCTGAATTCTTTTCTGAGTTCCTTAATGACCCGTGATTCGATTTTAGAAGTCGGCTCGGTATATTTATCCCTGAAGCTTTCAACTTTTTTATGTAGGCCAGCTCGGCTCTAAGGAGTTCATTCTCGTATTCAAGGTTTTTGACATAGTCAGTTTTGCGCTTATCAACTTTCTTTGGTTTCTTCATCGATGGACGTCCTTTCCTCTTTTCAGTCAATCCATCTATACCATGCCTGTGAAAAGCAATTCTCCAGGCAGCGATAAGAGACGGATTATTGATGCGGAATTTGGCGGAGGTGATGGTCAGTGAAGCATCGTTTTCCCTCATCCATCTCAGTATAGCAATTTTATCTTCTAAACTATATTTCGTTCTTGTTTTTTTATGTTCCAGTCCTTCTATGCCGGAGGCACAGTAAGCCAGATGCCATTTTCGAACCATTGCATGTCCAATTGCATGGCGTTCACCAACTGTCTTCTATCCTCCCGGACCATTGATATATTCATTTACTACTTTCATCTTGAATTCCAGATCATATTTAGCCAAATAAAAGCACCCCAAACGTCAGATTTTAGGTCTAACTTTTGGGGTGCAGTACAGTTCAGCATGCGTTTTTATTACTTGATCTTTATGGTTTTCAGTCTTAGTGCATTGGTGACAACGCTGACTGAAGATAGGGCCATGGCAGCCCCTGCAATCCACGGCGCCAAGAGGCCTAGTGCTGCTACCGGAATACCGAGAATGTTATAGCCAAATGCAAATCCTAAGTTCTGCTTGATGTTACGGATGGTCGCATGGCTGATTTTGATGGCTTGTGGGATGAGTGTCAGTTCACCGCCGAGTATGGTCACATCTGCCGCTTCTATCGCCACTTCTGTACCTGTACCGATGGCGATACCGATATCAGCGACTGCAAGAGCCGGCGCATCATTGACACCATCACCGACCATCGCGACTTTTCTTCCTGCTGCCTGCAGCTGTCTGATCTTCTCTGCCTTCTCACTTGGAAGTACCTGCGCAATGACTTCGTCAATGCCGACAGTTTGCGCAATGGCTCTCGCTGTCCGCTCGTTATCACCTGTCAGCATAATGACATCAATACCCATCTCCTGCATCTCATGAATTGCAGCTGTAGCTGTTGCTTTCACTGTATCCTGCACTGCGACGATGCCTCTGATCTGTTCATCCACCGCAATCAGCATAGCTGTCTTGCCCTGTGCTTCATAACGAGCCATCTCATCGACTACATTTGACACATCAATATGCTGATCTGTCATCAGCTTGCGGTTACCAATCAGAATACGCCGTCCTTCAATCTGTGTGCTGATACCGTGACCTGGTATTGCTTCAAACTGTTCTATCTCTTTTAAAGTGAGCTGCTGTTCCCTTGCATAATCGACGATGGCTGTGGCCAGTGGGTGTTCAGATGCTTTTTCACTGGATGCGAGATACTGAAGCGTCTCAGCGTCACCCGTGAAGTCAGTCACTTCCGGTCTCCCTTTCGTCACCGTACCCGTCTTATCTAAGACAATCGTATCAATCGCATGTGTCCGCTCTAAATGTTCGCCACCTTTAAAGAGAATCCCTTGTTCAGCTGCACGGCCTGTACCGACCATAATCGAAGTCGGTGTCGCCAGTCCAAGCGCACATGGACAGGCAATCACAAGGACCGCAATCGCTGCGACCAGCGCCGGTTCAAACGCACCTGGTGTCACAAAGAGTATCCAGATCAGAAAGGTCAAGGCGGCGATACCGATGACAATCGGCACGAAATAGCCTGAAATCACATCTGCCAGCCGCTGAATCGGTGCTTTAGAGCCTTGCGCCTGTTCAACGACTTTGACGATAGACTGAAGCGCTGTATCCCGTCCGACTTTCGTCGCGCGCATGGTGATATGTCCATTCTTGTTAAGCGTCGCGCCGATCACCGCATCCTCCGCCGTTTTCTCAACAGGGATGGATTCCCCTGTCAGCATCGACTCATCAATTGCTGTATGACCCTTTATGATGATACCGTCAACGGGTATCTTCTCACCAGGTTTGACGACTAGCATGTCTCCCGCTTTCACTTCTTCGACCGGCATCATCACTTCTTCATGATTGCAGATAACTCTCGCTTCCTTTGCCTGCAGACTCAGCAGTGAAGAGAGCGCACGGGTTGTCTGTGATTTAGCACGTGCTTCCAGGTACTTGCCGAACAGAATCAGTGTAATGAGCACCGCACTCGTCTCGAAATAGAGATGCGGCTGATAGTCCGGATGTCCGATTGTCTTCACTGCCTCATACAGACTATAGAAAAAAGCAGCGCTGGTACCGAGTGCGACGAGCACATCCATGTTCGCACCGCCGCTTCTTAAGTTCTTATAGGCACCCACATAAAACTGCCAGCCGATGATGAACTGCACGGGTAGTGCTAGCATGAACTGAAACCACGGATTCATCATGATATGCGGTAGATGAATGCCAAAAATATGCGTCAGCATCGTCAGAAAGAGCGGTAATGATAACAGTGCTGATAGCAGCAGTTTGTATTTTTTCTTCTTCAGTGCCTCTTCTTTGGCATCCACTTTTTCGGCATCATCTGATTTGACTTTGGCGTCATAACCGAGCTTCTGAATGCGTTCAATGATTGCGGTGTCGTCCATATTACCCGGATAATATTCCACAACTGCGCTTTCAGTAGTCAGGTTGACTGTCGCCGCTTTAATGTCCGGCCGCTTATTCAGCACTTTCTCAATGCGGCTGGAGCAAGCGGCACAGGTCATGCCCATGACATCGAACTCACTTTGTGTCGCCTTGACATGATAGCCCAGCTTCTCGATTCTTGCGCTCAGGTCATCCACAGTTACTTTGTCACTGTCATAAACAATCGCCGCCTGTTCAGTGGTTAAATTGACTTTGGCATCCACACCGTCCATCTTATTAAGCACCTTCTCAATACGTGTTGAACACGCTGCACAGGTCATGCCTTCAATAGGTAAGGTCAGCTGTTGCATCATTATCTGCACCTACTTTCCGAATTGTCGTAATACTTTCATCAGTTCATCGATGGATGCTTCGCCTTCACCTTTACGAATGGCATCCGCCACACAATGATTCATATGACGCTCCGTCACTGAGAAGCCGACTTGTTTAAGTGCCGACTCAATAGCACTGATCTGAATCAGAATATCGACACAGTAGCGGTCCTCTTCAATCATCTTCTGGATGCCACGGACTTGCCCTTCTATACGCTTCAGCCGTTTCAGCATCTTTTCTTTCTCTTCTGTATTCCTCGGCGTCACAGTATGATTATGTTCTTCAGACATCTGGACACTCCTTTCATACGATCGGGGGGTATAAATTCCGCCCAAAAAATATAAGATAGAACTTATCTACAGTTCCATCTTATACCCCCCTGTGGTATATGTCAAATTACATGAATTGATCCGTTGCTTCATCGTATAGCCTGGATATTTGAAATTAAAAACAGCGATATACCTGATAAAACTCAGCGTATATCGCTATTTTTCTTTATATAATTTACTGATCAGAAGAGTATTGCACAGGGTAAAGTCCTGCAAACCACTTTTGCGGGACGTTACGGGGCCTCGGTTTACTACATATGAAACGCAGTATGTTCTTTTCCCTTCAACAACAGATTCAGCACACTGCCGACAATCACACCTGCTGCCAGATTATGTGTCAGCAGAACAAGAATGATGGTCACCATTATCACCAGGACATCTTTTTTTGGCGCCCGCTTCATCAACCGGAACGTCTTGAATTCAAATGTACTGAAAGCAACGACCACCATTATACCCGCTAATATCGCCATAGGTATCTGAACAAGAAAATCACCCAGTACCATAATCATAAACATCAGGAAGACACCTGCTGTTAAGGAAGATAGTCTCGATGTTCCGCCTGACTTCAAGTTCATCACAGACTGTCCGATCATTGCGCAGCCGCCGATACCCCCAAAAAAACCTGAAATAATGTTAGCAATACCTTGCCCACCTGCCTCACGGTTTTTATCGCTGTCTGAATCAAGTGTTTCATCAACGATTCGAGCAGTAAGCAGACTTTCTATTAAGCCAACCACCGCCATGGAAAGAGAATATGGCAGAATGATTCGCAGCGTCTCCATATTAAAAGGTACATCTGGCACCAAGAAATGAGGGAGCGTGCGTTTAATGTCCCCTAAATCGCCAACTGTTCGCACATCAGCACCTGTCATAATAGAAACAGTGGTCAACAGAACGACTGCGATTAACGGTGCAGGTATTCTTGTGAAAAACTTTGGAACGAAGTAGACAATCAAAATGGTCACTGCAGTGAAAAGATAAGTCTCACGTGATAAACCAAATATATGCTGCAGCTGCGAATGGAAAATCAGGATGGCGAGAGAATCCACAAACCCGATCATCACTGTATTCGGGATATAATTCATCAGACGGCCCACTTTCAGCAGACTTAAGATAATCTGGATCATGCCCATTAGAACGGTCGCTGCAAACAGATAGTGCACACCATGATCACGTACGAGGGGAAAGACGAGTAAAGCAATTGCACCGGCAGCAGCAGATATCATAGCAGGTCTCCCGCCTGTAAATGCAATGGTCAGCGCAATCACAAATGAAGCATATAAGCCAACCATGGGATCCACACCTGCAATCACCGAAAAGGCAATCACTTCAGGAATAAGGGCGAGTGAGACTACGATGCCCGCTAATATATTGGCTCCCGGACGTGTAAGCCATTCTTTTTTTATCGAATTATTCATTGTAACCTCCGTTAAAATATCAGCTTAGAGTATAGCATATCAATAGTCGTTAAGTTGTCAGAAAATAAAAAGAGCCTCCCTAGTTAATCGCACTTTAAAGTGTTATAATGCTAGAGGTTTTAAAATCAATAAAAAGGAAATGACTATGAAAAAACAATTAAGTATCGGTTTTATGTTATTCGCCATGTTCTTCGGCGCAGGGAATCTTATCTTCCCACCGAAGCTTGGTCTGGAAAGCGGGCATTTCTTCTGGCCTGTTATGATAGGATTCGTCCTGACAGGTGTGGGCCTCCCTTTAGTCGGTGTTATCGTCGGTGCGCTCGATAAGCGGGGCTATGAAGGTGCACTGAATGAGATCAGTCCGCTTTATTCTATCTTACTGCTCTCTACTATATATATCGTCATCGGTCCTCTGTTCTCTATTCCAAGAACCGGGACAACAGCGTATGAACTGACTGTTGGTTCAGCGATTCAAGATCCAGGCGCAGTCGGTCTGGCGCTCTTTTCACTCGTCTACTTCGCCCTCGTGACTTATATTTCGCTCAACCCGACTAAACTCGTTGACCGCATCGGCTCATTGCTGACCCCTATCCTGCTCCTTATCATCACAGCGATTGTCATCAGAGGCTTCTTTCTGTTAGGACAGGCGCCGCAGACTGCAGGGAATCAGGAGATGTTCCCTACACTACCTGCCAGTTTCTCAAACGGTTTATCTGAAGGTTATCTGACGATGGATGCACTGGGGGCTATCACTTTTTCTATACTGATCGTCAACAGTATCAAGCTGAGTGGTATCTGTGATAAAAAGCAGCTCTTCAAGTCTGTTACACTGGCTGCCCTATCAGCAGGTGCGTTACTGGCCCTTGTCTATATCTCTCTTGCATTCATCGGCAACCATGTGAACTTAAGCACAGCTCAAATGGCAGATATCACGAAGAATGATAAGAATCTAGGCGTCTATCTTCTGACGCATATCTCACAGCTCGGCTACGGTAGCTTCGGCCGTATTTTACTGGGACTTGCTGTCACCATTGCCTGTCTGACAACAGCCACTGGATTGATTGTTGCAGTCAGCACGTATTTCCATTCTATTGTGCCGAAGATACCTTACAAAACGTTCGTCTATAGCTTCTCGTTCATCAGTTTTATCTTGTCGAACTTAGGACTAAACCAGGTGATCAGAATGTCAGTGCCGGTCCTCTCTCTGATCTATCCTGTAGCAATCACGACGATGCTGCTGATATTACTTGCCGCCATCATACCGATGAAGCCTTTTGTGCAACGCGTAACCGTCGTCTGTATGATCATCTTTTCTATCGTCGACATGATGCACCGTCATCACTTATTATCTATAGCAGGACTCGATAAATTACCTTTCTACAGTATTTCACTGGAATGGCTCCCTATTGCGCTGTCTATTATCATTATCAGCTATCTGATGAGTTTAATGACCAGACAGGCACCGATCAAGTATCAGAATGACTGATCATCATTTAACTCATACACCGCCCTGTGATGATGTTCCGGTAAATGATGAACATCCGCCACATATGAAATATATCGTCATATTGACAAAGAAGCACATCGAAAATCGATGTGCTTCTTTTTGTGCAACAATACTTAACTGCTGATTGCTTTCCAGCTCTTTGACCCACGTAATGTCACTTCATTCACCTCATCTTATTTTATGATGTCTGTCAGCTCCATCAGATGGCTGATTGAATAGGTAGAATCTACTTTCTCACGCCCAATATAACAGCTATCTATGCCCGCTGCTTGAGCGCCCGCGATATCCGATGTGATGGAATCTCCTATCATCAGTACTTCTTCTGGTCTGGCGTTCACTTGCTTCAGTGCATAGGCAAAGAATTCAGGCTGCGGTTTTGAATAGCCGATTTCCTCGGAAATGAAATGATGACTGAAATAAGAATAAATCCCTGCCTCTTTCATCCGCTTCATCTGCGTGGCATACACCCCATTAGTCGCTGATGACAATATAACTGGTTTGTCCTTAAGGTACGCCAGTATTTCTATGGCACCCGGTAATAACTGATGGCTATCATTGATGGCGGTCCTGAAGATCTGTTCCTTTAAGGCCCCGTCCACTGTGATAGTCTGCAGCTGAAAGAATTCACTGAATCGCCTTGTCAGCACTTCATCTTTCTTTATTTCACCGCGTTCAAGCGCCTGCCAGAGCTTTTTGTTGATAGACTGATACTGCTGGAAGCGTTCAGCAGTCACCGCCAGCCCTTCAGATTCAATCACTTGTGTAATAGCAATGTGTTCACCCGCCGCAAAATCCAGCAAGGTATGGTCTAAGTCGAAAAAAATATGTTTATACATGCGTCTCTCTCATTTCGATTTACTTCTATTATAACTAATTAAACAGCAATCTGTTGGCTGTAAAAGTAAAAAACGCCCCTCTCATAACGAGAGGAGCGTTCCTGCTGATGGTTCAGCCTACGACACCTTTACTGGTGTCCGCTATTTTCAGACCATGTTCAATCACACCTGAGACACGTGTCAAGTCTACGTTACCACCTGATACAAGTGCGACAATGTTCTTGCATTCCAGATATTCTTGATCGATTTTTCCGCTGAGCAGTGCTGCTGTCGGCAGGGCACCTGCGCCTTCAGTGATGATTTTAGCTCTCTGCATCAGGTCTTTCATGGCGTGTTCGATTTCATCTTCAGATACAAGGATGAATTCATCGACCAGGTGTTTGACGACTTCATACGTCTTATCACCTGCGATCTTAACGTCACAGCCATCTGCGAGTGTCGGACCGTCGCGATGTTCCGTCAGCTTCCGGTTCTTGAACGATTCCGCCATGCCATGGACATTTTCTGACTGGACGCCGATAATATGAATGGACGGGTTGAATGATTTCAGTGCCGTGGCAATACCCGCAATCAGACCGCCGCCACCTACTGGCAGGATGACTGTATTCACATTCCAGATGTGATCCAGAATTTCAAGGCCGATTGTACCTTGCCCCGCCATGACTTCACGGTCATCATATGGGTGGACGATGGTCATACCGGTCTCTTGTGCCATTTCCTCCATCGCAAGACGCGTCTCATTGAAGTTATCACCTTTCAGCACAACGGTTGCGCCGTATCCTTCTGTCGCTTTCTGCTTCGCTATAGGTGCAGTCTCAGGCATCACAATGGTCGCTTTAATCCCCATCAGTTTAGCCGTCAGTGCAACACCTTGGGCGTGGTTACCCGCCGATGCTGCGATGATGCCTTTCGCCTTCTGTTCTTCAGTCAGGGAGTTAATCTTGTTGTTAGCACCCCGGAATTTGAACGAGCCGGTGTACTGCATATTTTCAAGCTTGAGGTAGACGTTCCCTTTAACGACATTCTGACTTAAGTACATCGACTGAATCATCGGGGTTTCACGAATATATGGTTTGATGCGTGCTTTAGCTGCTTCGATGTCACCGATATTGACGATATGTGCGGTCTGTAAAACAAGTGGATTGGTTGTCATGATAAGTTCACACCTTATTGTTATTTTTTAAGCAAGCTTTCAAGCTCTTCGTAAGCCATGTCATGCGAATCGGCAAGACCTTTATGAGTGATATGTCCACGATATATATTGACACCTGTTCTCAGTTCAGCATCTTCAGTCAGTGCTGTCTCCAGTCCTTTTTCACTGATTTCAAGCAGGTATTTGATATTGCCCTGTGCAAGAGCCATTGTTGAGGTTCTAGGGACAGCGCCGGGTTGGTTAGGGACCGCATAATGGATAATACCATCTTCAACATAAACCGGATCAGCTATCGTAGTCGGTCTGATACCTTCCACTGTGCCCCCCTGGTCGATGGCTATATCCACAATCACTGAGCCTTTTTTCATGGATTTGACCATCTCACGCGTAACCAGTTTAGGCGGCTTAGCGCCTGGAATCAGAATGGTTGAAATAAAGATATCCGCTTTCTTGATTTCCTCTGCAAGATTTGCGGGTGTTGACTTCACAATTTCTACATTTCTGCCGGCATAGTGCTCTGTCAGCCAGTTGATCCGCTCATCATTCAGTTCGATGATGATGACTTTACTGTTCAGGCCGAGAGAAATATTCGCTGCATTGACCGCTGCCGCACCGCCACCGAAGATCACTACCGTACCACCCGGAATATCAACGCCTTCCTGTACACCCGACAGCAGAATACCTTGACCTTGGTGCTGTCCTTCCAGATAGTAAGCACCCATGAGCGCTGAACGCTGACCTGCAATCGCACTCATCGGCGCCAGCAGTTCTGCCTTACCATCTTTAATAATAGTTTCACCGCTGATAGCTGTGACACCTGCTTCTTTCATCGCTTCCACTGTCTCTTTGGAAGAAGCGAGATGCAGGAATCCCCAGATGATTTGACCTTTCCTGAAATACTGAAATTCACTGGCTGCCGGCTCTTTCACTTTAATGATCAGGTCTGCCGTCCAGGCTTCCTCATGCGACACAATCTGACCGCCTGCTTCCACATACATGTCATCCGTAAATCCTGAGCCGATCCCTGCATCCTGCTGCACCACGACTTCGCTCCCTGAGTCCACTAACTTTTTCACATTCTCAGGTGTGCAGGCTACTCGTCCCTCACCTTGTTTCAGTTCTTTCACAATACCGATTTTCATGACCAAAACTCCTTTGTGATTTATTTCACAATAAGCATATAACCAAAAGTTTTGATTGTAAAGTGCTTCCGTACAATAATTTTTGACAAAATATTGACTGTAAACGGTTGCACGATATACATACATATGTACACCTGAAATGAACAAATAAGATAATAGCTGTTCTATACAAGATAAATAAATGCAAATAATGTATAAAATAAGGCTTTTATTGTGTCTAAATTATTAAATTGTACTTTTCAGACGGACTTTTCTTTTATTTTTCACGTGAGAAATGTTATGATGGTCATGACAAAAACTTAGGAGGTCATTATTCATGTCTAAAGTTTTAGAACAGTTTTTAAATGAAAATCTGGATTACTTAAAAGACAACGGACTCTACAATGAAATCAACGTAGTTGAAGGTCCCAATGGTCCGAAAATCAAAATCGATGGTAAAGAACTGATCAACTTATCATCCAATAACTACTTAGGTCTTGCGACACATGACCGTCTGAAAAAAGCCGCAAAAGAAACCATCGATTCTCACGGTGTCGGTGCGGGAGCTGTCCGGACTATCAACGGTACTCTTGATGTCCACAGAGAACTTGAGAAGAAGATTGCCGAGTTCAAAGGCACTGAAGCAGCAATTGCATTCCAGTCTGGTTTCAACTGTAACATGGGGGCGATCAGCGCTGTCATGAACAAAGATGATGCCATCCTGTCAGATGAACTGAACCATGCTTCAATCATCGATGGCTGCCGTCTGTCCAAAGCAAAAATCATCCGTGTTAAACACTCAGATATGGAAGATTTACGTGCAAAAGCGAAAGAAGCGACTGAATCAGGCCTGTACAAAAAAATCATGTACATCACAGATGGCGTCTTCTCAATGGATGGCGATGTGGCATTACTGCCTGAAATCGCAGAAATCGCTGAAGAATTCAACCTCATCACTTATGTCGACGATGCACATGGATCAGGCGTTATGGGTAAAGGTGCAGGTACTGTCAAACACTTCGGTCTACAGGACAAAATCGACTTCCAGATGGGTACATTATCAAAAGCAATTGGCGTAGTCGGCGGCTACGTAGCAGGTACACAGGAACTCATCGACTGGCTCAAAGTGGCAGGACGTCCATTCTTATTCTCGACTTCACTCACACCAGGAGACTCAGCGGCTATCATTGAAGCGATTGATATCTTGATGGAATCTACTGAACTTCACGATAAGTTATGGGAAAATGGCGACTACCTGAAAAAAGGCCTGAAAGAACTCGGTTTCGACATCGGCCATTCAGAAACACCGATCACACCGTGTATTATCGGTGATGAAAAAACAACTCAACAATTCTCAAAACGCTTAATGGAAGAAGGCGTTTACGCTAAATCTATCGTTTTCCCTACTGTTCCTAAAGGTACAGGACGTGTACGTAATATGCCGACAGCTGCTCACACTAAAGAAATGTTGGATGATGCCCTTAAAATCTACGAAAAAGTCGGTAAAGAGTTAAATATCATTAAATAATTTATTTTCCACTACAGAAAGGAAGTACAACAATGAAACGTATTATGATCACAGGCGCACTCGGCCAAATCGGGACAGAATTAACACTGAAACTCCGTGAAATCTACGGGGTAGACAATGTATTAGCAACTGACTTACGTCGTCCGGAAGAAGGTTCAAAAGTGCTCGAAGGACCTTTCGAAGAACTGGATGTAACAGATGCTGAAAGAATGGACCAAATTGCAGGAGACTTCAAAGCTGATACCATCATGCATATGGCTGCATTATTATCAGCAACGGCAGAAAAGAATCCTGTCTTTGCCTGGAACTTAAACATGGGCGGCTTACTGAATGCCTTGGAAGTAGCGCGTAAATATAACATGCAGTTCTTCACACCTTCATCAATCGGTGCATTCGGACCGAATACACCTAAAGACAATACACCTCAGACGACTATCCAGCGTCCAACGACGATGTATGGTGTCAACAAAGTGTCCGGTGAATTATTATGTGACTACTACTTCCACCGTTTCGGCGTCGATACACGCGGTGTCCGTTTCCCTGGTCTGATTTCACATGTCAAAGAACCGGGTGGCGGCACAACAGACTACGCAGTAGAAATCTACTTCAAAGCCGTTCGTGAAGGTAAATACACTTCATACATCGACAAAGGCACATTCATGGATATGATGTTCATGGACGATGCTATCGACGCTATCATCAAATTAATGGAAGCACCAGCAGAAAATTTAAAAGACCGTAACGCATTCAATGTAACAGCTATGAGTATTGATCCGGAAATGGTAGCAGCAAGCATCCGTAAAGAAATCCCTGACTTCGAGTTAGACTATGACGTCGATCCAGTACGTCAGGCTATCGCAGAAAGCTGGCCAAACTCAATCGATGCATCAGAAGCTAAAAAACAATGGGGCTTCGCTCCTAAGTTTGACTTAGATACGATGACCAAAGAAATGCTTGAAGCCATTAAAAAGAAATAAGATGATTCGACCTCTCCTGCACCGGAGAGGTCTTTTTCTGTCATTTGCCCTGTTATTAAAGGGCTGCTGTTATTTTATTGCTATTGTGACACCCGTTAGATTGTTCAGCAGAGACCGGTCAGTAGATTGAAACAAGCGTCAGATAACCATTGGCAAAAGTGGCTTCGTAGCTGCCACCATTCTTTGTCTGGTAAATGATATGGTAAGCACCATTATGATAGTCTTTGACTTTCAATATTTTAGTGCCTTTATGCGCAGCTTTGAACTGTTTCAGCGTGATGGCTTTCTCATCTGCCAGTAAATGAATAGCGACGACTTTATTTTGATAGAGATTCATCATGATGTCATAACGATATTTGATTTGGGTATTCTGTTCTGTTTTCGGTCGTTTTTTGTTGATCATATAGCCGTTGATCTTCACGTTGTCATTTTTCAGTGCCCGTACAAATTGTGGATTGATCAATGTCTGCGAATTGTTTTTGAAGTAACCGTTATAGATATAGTAAGGTATAGACGGATTGACAGATGGTGACGCAGAAGTCACTGCCGCTGCCGGTTCAGAAAAGACAATCGTCAGGCCTGATAATAAAAGGGTTGCTGATAATGCATATGAATATAATTTGTTCATTTGACTCACCTCTCCATTCATGATTAATAATCTGTGAATTTGATAATATCTTCTGTTAAAAGCTTGGAAGTATGATGCAGGTAGTGAGGCCCATCCATTTGAATGGTATGCTGCAGCGCCGGATTGCTGAAAGCTTCATTTTGCAGATGGAGCCAGTCTGAATATTTTCTGACGGTGTCGCTCGCCGCAAATGACCGTACGGCTATGTCAGGCGGATATGTCATGCCTTTGATGCGCGCGATATTATTATTGGATTCTGTGTAGTACTTCAGCATATCACTGGTCAGAAAAGCCCACTGATTCATTCTGCTGTATTGTTGCTGAAGGGTCTGATGATATAGCGGCGTCATATCGTGCAGCATCTCGCTGAAACCAGTGAGCTGGCGCGTCGTTTCGAACTGAAAAGCCAGCCTGATTGTACCGGTCTCATTCAATATAGGCGCGAGACGAATAAGCTCAAAGGGATGGTCGTCCGTTACTTTCAGTCCTTGCACAGGTCTTGAACCATCGATATTAATCACCCGCTTCACATGCGCCGGATAACGGTTCACATAATCCATTGTGTAGGCACCGCTGATTGAGTGATTAATGAATGTCAGCTGGTCCTGATTATCTGTCAGCTTGGAAACGATTCTATGATATTCCTGATTGATATGCGCATTTGTCCGCTTCGTTTTTGGACTGCTGCTCATACCGTAACCTAACGGATCTATCAGGATGACACGATGATGTTTGCTCAATGCATCAGCAAGTGGCATAAAATCAAGCATATTGGATACGGTCAGCAGTCCTTCTCTGAACAGAATGACATCATGTCCGCTCCCTTTTTCATAGACACTGTAAGTGCCATCTGCTGTCTGCACAAAATGATGATGAGCGCCAAGATACTGACGTAATACCTCCTTATCCTTCGGAGTTTGCGCATCATGATAAATGGATGACACAATCAATAAAATGATCCCGATACCGAATAAGACTAAACTAATCTTCGTTAAATAACGTAACAATTTCATATACTCACCTGATTACCTGACTGATAGTCTTCTCTACCCTGCAATGACAGTTTTTAACTTTACTTTCTGATTTATTTCTGTTATTATTAAATCGTAATAATTACGAATTAAGCGCACTGATTCAGTACCTCGTGCGACATACGACACTTTAAGAGCATCCAGGTGATGCTCTTATTTTTTATCAGGAGGTTTCAAATATGAATATCATAATTATCGGCGGGGGCATTCACGGTATTACAATAGCACTCCGTCTATTGCAGGATCACATCATCACAAAGGAATCCCTTCAGATTATAGAGCCAGGTCCCTATACTCAGCAATGGCGGCAGATTACAGATAACATCGCTATGGATTATCTTCGTTCGCCCGTTGTCCACCATGTCCATCCTAATCCTTACGATCTAAAGCAATTTGCTAAGATCAATGAGTATACACAAGCATTCAGTGGTTATTATCAACGGCCGCAGCTTGAAATGTTCAATGACCATATTCAGCATGCAATTAAAGAAAACAGCCTAGAAGATTGTCATGTCTATGACAAAGCCGTCACATTGACACAAGAAAATCAGATATGGACAGTGACAGGTGAAAATGGCGTCTATCAAGCCAGTCATCTTATTCTTGCGACAGGCCTTAACCACATTCATCATATTCCCGATTTTATGTCTGCTGTCAGTCCCGAGAGATATCAGCATATCTTTGATTACCATACACCCCTGGCTGATGCAGACGTCGTCATCGGAGGGGGCATTACGGCGTGTCACGCTGTCAGAAAACTTTCAGCGTATAAACCTGTTACTTTAATCATGCGTCATGACATCCGCTGTCACGAACTGGATTCAGAACCAGGCTGGCTAGGGCCTAAGAATATGAAGAGATTCCATGAGACCGATAGCTTTGCGGCTAGACGTGAGATGATTAAGGAAGCCCGTCACAGAGGCTCTATGCCCATGCATTTAAAGCAATCATTAAAATATCTTGAAGCACAAGGTAAAGTGAACATCATGAAAGGCCATATCGAAAAGGTAGATAACCAAATCATTACACTTACTGATGGCCGAACGATTCCTTATCATCATATTGCTCTGGCGACAGGATGCGATTCTCATCTTTGTCGTGACCCACTCTATCATCAACTGATTCAGACCTATCAGCCTCCAACAGCAGACTGTGGTTTCCCCGTGGTCAATCAGGATCTTGAGTGGTTTGATCATCTATATGTATCAGGTCCTCTCGCTGAGCTTGAACTTGGCCCTGTTGCCAGAAATATTATCGGCGGCAGAAAAGCAGCCGAACGTATTGCGACTGCACTAAAGCAAGTACATGCCGATGCTTTTTAAGGAAACTTTAAGAAATATTATTTCACTTCTATTCTATAATGTAATTAACACTCAATCGAAAAAGAAGAGGAATGATATATATGAAAGAACGTATTGTCAGCATCGATATTATCCGCGGTATCAGTCTGGTCGGCATTCTTTTCATGAATGCACTTGGTTTTCACTATGCGAATGTCTACAATTCTCCGGCAGAAATCTACCCTGATACTTTGAGTAAATGGATCTATCATATCAATGTAGTGATCATCCACAACTCCTTTTATCCGATATTCGCTTTCTTATTTGGTATAGGAATGGCGATTATGTACAAAAACATCATACAGCGTGGACAGAATCCTTCTCCTATATTATTAAGGCGTTTTTTAGCAATGATGGTCTTTGGCCTCTTGCACGGATTTCTCTTGTTTTATGGTGATATCTTACAGACTTACGCGACACTGGCCTTACTCTGTATCCCGTTTCTCTTCATGAGACCTGTCGTCTCACTAATCGTCGCAATCATTCAGTTTTCATTAACCGCTTTTTCTGTTCTCATGATTGCACTGCTGTCAGACAGCCAATCCCTAGCCTTTACATCCGATGCTTTGCTGACAAAGGCAATCAGTCATAGCGATATTGCCGGAATAGTAAGCTGGAATGCACAGCAATTCATGAATTTAGCGACGCCTCTCTCTGTGTTCAATATCATTTCAGGCGTCCTGATGATTATGCCGTTTATCTTATTCGGTATGTGGTGCTTCAGAACGGATGTCTTCAGTCAGCTGGTCATCCACAAAAAGGCTACACTTCTCTCAATCGCAGTGACTGCCATCAGCGGTATCACCATCAAGATACTTGCACTAGACGGCCGTTATGAACTCGTCTATGTGGGCGGCACCATCCTCGCGGCAGCTTACGTCATGACACTGGTACTGTTGTGCAGTCAATCCAGCTCGCTTAAGGTGCTCATGCCTTTCCAGGCACTCGGGAAGCTTGCCTTCAGTGTCTATATCTTTCAAAGTGTGATTCTGTTTCTGATTTTCTATCTATTTAAGTTCTATAACAGTCTGCACATCATCACTCTTCATCTGTTACTGACAGCCATTGCACTTGTACTCTTATGGTTAAGCAATCTCTATCTGAAATATTACAGAACAGGCCCACTGGAATGGTTATGGCGAAAAATCACATACTTAAGATAAGTAAAAAACGACTGATGATACCGTATCATCAGTCGTTTTACTGTTATTTATTTTTAAACTCATCCACTTTATCGTTCACTGCATCTCTAACATGATCAGTCGTTTCTTTAACTTTACCAGATACTTGGTTTTCTACCCCTTTTTCTTTTAAGTCCTGGTTGTCCGTCAGTTCTCCAATTTTCTCTTGCACGTTCCCTTTAAGCTGATCAAATTTACCATCTAAAGCCATGATAATCATCCTTTCTATCAGTTATGTAATCACATTTACCCTTGCTGATAAAAAGATAAACCTTTTATAAAAACAAAAAAGCCCGGGATAATCCCAGGCTTGAAGTGATATAGATTATGCAGTTGTCCAGTGCTGAGCACCATATTGAGTGTAAAGAATACGAGCACGTTTCCATTGTTCTGCTACTGATGCGTCTGCAGGATTACCTGTACCGCCAACTGCTGCCCAAGTAGAAGGTGAGAATTGGAATAAACCGTAGTAGCCTGCCGGATTTACTGCGCGAGGGTTACCACCTGATTCACGTTGCATGATTAATCTTAAGTGCTGATCAACACTTGAGCTAGTTGCATATGATGATGCTGATGTTTGAGTTGTCGCTGCTTTAGGCGCAGAGTAAGTCTGAGCTGGTGCTTGGTAGCTTACTGGTGCTTGGTAAGCTGCTTTTTGAGCAACTGGTGCTTGTTGTACTGGCGCTTGTTGTACTGGTGCTGCTTGAGTAACAGGCGCTTTTACTGGTGCGATTGCTGCTGGCGCTGTAACTGCTGGAGCAGCAACTGGTGTGTAACCGTTTGTGTAGTATTTCCAAGTCCAAGATGAACCGTTAGATTCGAAATCGAAGTGGTATCCATTGTAGTCGAACTCATAGTCATAAGTTCCTTCTTGAATAGGTGCTGCATTTAATTTGTCCTGGTGGTTCATAGCAAGATCTGCAAGTTCTGCTTTGTTGACTGGCATTTCAGCAGCGTCTGCTGATTGACCTGTTAATGCTGCACCTAAACCTAATGCTAAAGTAGTTGATAAGATAGTTTTATTCATTATAGAAAAACCCTCCAAAATTTGTTGGTTATATAATTAGTTTTTAATTCGTTATTCGTTATTCGTTATGCTTTAAGCTACAAGATATACTATAACACATAGAAAGATGTCATGAGTTACGCCAAAATAACAAATTATATCAGCCATATAACAACCATTACGATTTGAAATGTGTTTGTAATGTTATGTTCGGTTCTGAGACATTTTCTGGCTTTCAGATAAATGAAGGGTTGAGGGTGTATTACCCTGATGCCTATACTGGTTAGTTGTTATGAGCGATATTTCCTGTTTATCGCTCATAACGCCGGCATATCAGTGCTTTCCTTTGAGTTATGAGCGATATTCCCCGTTTATCGCTCATAACGCCGGCATATTAGTGCTTTCCTTTGAGTTATGAGCGATATTCCCCGTTTATCGCTCATAACGCCGGCATATCAGTGCTTTCCTTTGAGTTATGAGCGATATTTCCCGTTTATCGCTCATAACGCCGGCATATTAGTGCTTTCCTTTGAGTTATGAGCGATATTTCCTGTTTATCGCTCATAACTCGGGCATATCAGTGCTTTCCTTTGAGTTATGAGCGATATTTCCCGTTTATCGCTCATAACTCGGGCATACTAGTGCTTTCCTTTGAGTTATGAGCGATATTCCCCGTTTATCGCTCATAACTCGGGCATACCAGTGCTTTTCTTTGAGTTATGAGCGATATTTCCTGTTTATCGCTCATAACGCCCACACTATCTGAGAACCCCTAGGGAATAATCCTTTCTCTCCTCTACACCATAAGATTCAGTATCCCATTCATTCGCTCAAATAAAAAAAGGCCCAGATTTTCATCTGCGCCTTCAGCCGTCATTAATTTAATCTTTCTCCTACTACAGTAAATCGTTGCTTAAGGTGTGCTGCATGTTCAATTTCATCTACCATAGCAATAGCCAAGTCAGCATAGCTGATGTAGCTTTCACCTTTAGAATTCATCAATAGTACATCCTGTCCTAACTGATAGCTGCCTGTGCGATCCCCTTCAGGATCAAAGAATCCAGCTGGACTGAGGAATGTCCAGTTGATATCAGTCGTCTGACGCAGCTCATCTAAATTCTGAGCCTGGCCACTCGCTGTCGGTTTAATGACATCAGGAAAATCAGGTGCATCCACGACTTTTACTGTCTTGCTGTCATCAGTGTAAAGACTACCCGCACCACCGAGTACGATCAGTCTGATGTCAGTACCTTCAACGAGCTTAATAAGTGCCCGTCCTGCATCAATATGCCCCTGCCTATTACCGAGCGGTGCCCCAAAGGCATTCACCAGCACGTCGAAGTGCTGAATATCTTCACGAGTTAAATCATGAATGTCTTTTTCAATAAGAGGCACTTCTGCGGTCACTTTAGAATGGTCGCGTACAATCGCAGTTACTTCATGGCCACGGTCTAGGGCCTCCCGCAAGATTAAACGTCCTGCTTTACCACTGGCGCCTACAATACCTATTTTCATTGTCTATTCCTCCTGATATTATATTACTTTCTTCATTATAGTGCGGTGTTCTGAAGGAATCCAATCTCTTGTCCGGTACATACTGTGTATACAGCCTTCACCGCCACATCTCACTTTATGAGTCATCGATTTGACCGGCCTGATGGTTGCGGCGTGTACTCAGTAATTAATAATCGATATGTCGGCTAAACAGCTAAAAAAACAGCCTTTCATCACTGAAAGGCTGTTAATCTATTTCCTTATCCGGCATTGTCTTTCGATTCCATAAAATGTATAGATAGACTAATAACAGAGTAAGCAAAGCAAATGGAATGATGACCGGATTCAATCTAAATCCATCAAATGCAGGGGCGAAACTATAATAGATGAAGAACATCCAGGCAATATTGAGTACTAAATAAATTTACAGATAGAGTAATCCGTTAATTTAGTTATCCTTCACTTTCAACAGCCGCATACTGTTCAGCGTTACTATCAGTGTAGCACCTATATCAGAGAAGATAGCGATCCACAATGTCAGCCAGCCTGGTATAACCAGCAGAAGGGCAATCACTTTAATCAGCAGCGAGAAAGTGATGTTCTGCTTGATGATGGTTAACGTCTTTTTACTTAGACGTATCGTATACGGCAGTTTCTTCAGATCGTCGGACATAAGCGCGATATCCGCTGTCTCAAGTGCGGTGTCTGTCCCTGTTCCTCCCATCGCTATACCGATGTCTGCTGCTGCGAGTGCAGGAGCATCATTGACACCGTCACCAATCATCGCGACCTGATGCTGCTGCTTCGTTTCTTTGATGACCTTCAATTTATCTTCCGGCATAAGGTTCGCCTTAACGAGAGAGAGACCTGCCTGTTTACCGATGGCTGCACCTGTTCTCTCATTGTCACCGGTCAGCATCATCGTACTGATCTTCATGTTATGCAGTTCATGCAGTACACCGGACACTTCCGGACGCAGTTCATCTGCAACTGCCATAATCAGCTCAATGCGGTCACTGCCAAATAACAGCACTGTCTTTCCTTCTGACTGCCACTCCGCTATACGGGCATCTGTCCCCAGTCCCAGTGATTCAAAGAGCCCCGGACTACCGATATAATAAGTTCTGCCGGCCACATCGCCTTTGACCCCTTTTCCGGTCAGAGACTGAAAGTTAGTGAGATTGACTGCCGCATAATCCAGATGCTCAGCCTGTGCCTTTCTGACTACGGCAGCTGCCAGTGGATGCTGTGAGCCATTTTCAAGGGCGGCTGCGATTCTCAGGGCTTCATTATGATGCGGGTACATATCTGTCACTACGGGAATGCCTCTTGTCAGGGTGCCCGTCTTATCAAAGGCGATAGTGTCAATATGCCCCGCTTCTTCAAGATGAATCCCCCCTTTAATCAGCACCCCGTGTCTCGCCGCATTACCGATAGCCGTGACAATGGCAACCGGTGTAGAGACGACCAGTGCACACGGACAGCCGATAATCAGCACAGCCAGACCTTGGTAGAGCCATTCATGCCAGCCACCGCCTAACAATAACGGCGGAATGAGCATGACGAGAAAGGCAATCAGCATAATCGCTGGTGTATAGTATTTCGCGAAACGGTCGACAAAGGCCTGTGACGGTGCACGTTCAGCCTGTGCTTCTTCTACTAAATGAATGATTTTGGAAATCGTTGTATCTTCTACAAGCTTAGTGACTTCTACCTGCAGTAAGCCTTCTTCATTCAACGTCCCCGCAAAGACTTCGTCATTCACCTGCTTCGTTACAGGCACACTCTCCCCTGTAATCGCGGCCTGATTGATTGTTGACTGTCCTTCAATCACCTTACCGTCCATCGCCACTTTCTGGCCCGGCTTGACGATCATCACATCGCCCACTCGAATATCAGCGACATCCATCACCTGCTCTACACCGTTTCTACGGATCAATGCTTCAGACGGTGCAACGTCCATCAGCAGACTGATAGACTGCCGTGCTTTATCCATAGAATACCGTTCGAGCGCTTCACTGATCGCAAAGAGAATAACAACCGTCGCCCCTTCCTGCCATTCACCGATTAATGCAGCACCGATCACCGCGATGGTCATCAGTGTATTCATATCAAACTTCAGTCGGATGAGATTCTTGAATCCGGTTATGAATAATGAATAACCACCGATGATAATAGCAGCGAGATAGCCGGCTGTCGGCAGCCATGCATTCTCGCCCGATGTATAAGACAGAATGAAACTGATGATGACAAGAACGGCAGCCACGTAGACCGGATAGTTCTCTTTTTTCTTCCAGAAGCTCTCTTTCTCCACTTTGCTTTCACTGACATCTCTGACTTTCACATTGTCGAATGCGCCCGCTTTTTCCATCTCCGCAATCGTCGCATCGCCGGTGATATAAATCTTCGCTGCAGCATGATTCACTTCCGCATCCTGGACATGAGGCAGTGCCTTTAAATTCTCTTCGTAAGTCTTCGCACAGCTGGAACAGGATAAATTCTGAATACGATAGGTTTTGCGTTCAGTTCCTTCACTCATACGGTCACCTCCAGATGCTTTAAGGACAGCGTCATTATCTGTTCAGCCAGATCATGATCCAAGCCGTAATAAACCATTTTACCCTCGCGTCTTGACTTCACCAGTCCTTGCTTATGCAGCTTCCTTAAGTGACTGGATGTATTCGCGATAGAAATATCCAGTATACAGGCGAGGTCACAGACACACAGTTCCTCTTCCACACATAATGCACGGATAATCTTGGCGCGATTCACATCAGCAAGCGCCTTAAGAATAGATGTCACATCAAGCATGGGCAGGGCATCTAAATGCTGCCTTACACGGGCGACCTGCGCTTCATTATGACAGACAACATCACATTGATAATCACTCATCATCTCAGCTCCTCATTCAACTCATTAATTGAATGTAGTATACGCCTAAACCCACCCTCATTCAACCCAGAATTTGAATGATAAACAAAAAAGCCTGGCAGACGATAAGTTCCTTGTAATTCATAATATAAGAAAGGTTCCACTTCTCTTTCCATTCCCCTAAAGCAACGATCATTCCCCTGCATAATTGACGTCAAAAATATAGACGCCCTCTTCAACTGTGATATCAATATTGAAACGTGGTTTGATATTGATATTTTTAAATCGGCCATTCTCATAGTTAAAATCAATTACACAGTGTATGTCATCGAACCCTGCCGTAAGAAACACCATTCGATAGTCATCTTTAACAAGATTCATTGTTTCACGGTATTTGATTGTAATGCCGTGTACCGTCACTTCTTTCATCCATTACACCTCCTCAGTGATATTATAGAATTTTATATTATGGTTCTTAATCTAAATTTTGAATAAATTTTCTATTAATTGTAAAATTATATTAGGAGGTGATGTGATGAATAGAGAAGATGTTCTTGTTGTAACGACTGAAAGTATTGCAAATCATGAAGTAGTGAAGACGATAGGTGAGGTCTTCGGAATCACTGTGCAATCCCGTGATATGTTTACAGATTTCGGGGCAGGTATCAGAAATATGTTCGGTGGCGAAGTGAAAAGCTATACGACGATGCTTGAAAACGCCCGTATAGAGGCTGTCGATAGAATGCAGGACAACGCACTCGCAAAGGGAGCAAATGCTGTACTTGCAGTTCGTTTTGATTCCAATATGTCGACAGAAGGTACTTCCAGCGTTGTTGCATACGGGACAGCCGTTGTTATCCAACCTAAAGCATAAAGAGCAGCTTATGGCTGCTTTTTAAAATTCGTTATCAATGACTCTGGCAATAATATTTAATTGCTCTGCTGTATTCTCAAGCTCATGGTTAAGGTCACTCAGTTCCTGATGTACTCTGATGTCTGTGACAATATTGTCGAAGAACACATCCAGAAACAGATCCGGTGACGTATCTGACAGATTGAAATCAGCGGTCAAATTAATATCTTCAAGCTCCGCCACTACTCTCTGCAGATCCTCCTGCAATGCGGTCATCTTGTCATTGATATTCTTGATGTTCTGACGCTTATAAAAACTACCTATAAAGCCATTACCTAAAATATCAAACCAGCTCCACGCCTTAGCATTGCTCGTCATTTTCTGAATCTCATCTATGCACGCTAATGCCACGTCCACTGCATCTCTCGCTTTAATCAACTGCTGATTCATCGTCATACCCCTTTTCTGTATTCAATCAAGGACATTTTGTCATTCAATTTTTTCACTGCCATTTCCTAGGCAATCCATCTTTTCGACTTCCTTTATTGCCTTCTGAGCCAACCCTCTATTTATAGAAACCAAATGACGAGACCCCTCAAATATTGCATCAGTACTAATGGTTTTATTCGCTTATTTCATCTACTCGATGGCCGGTAAAAAACAATATTACAAATCAGCCAGATGACTTGAATGATGAATGGAACGAGGAAGAAGACCATAAGTACCATTAAACTGATCATTCTGCTTTCAAAGGTCTGGCTAGCCCCAGTCCCATCTACCGTTCTGGCCCAGACAAATATAGCTGGTATCAAGAATAATAACCAAATTATTGCACTGTAAATGCTCCAGAGAATCCATGACGTCAACTTAGCCATCATAACCTCCTAAAATATTAATTTACAAAAATAGTAATACTTCCATTATAGCCTAAATTTAAAATTATTCTATAAACAATCTAACAGTAATCTCATTAACCCCAATATATGAAAAAGCACTCCTCACTTATTTTTGAAGAGTGCTTGTTCTATTATTAGTATCAGTGAATTACTTTGTGCGGTCCACTACGCTGAAGCCCGGGTCCACTTGTTTCTGTTTCTTATTTGCTTTCTTTGTGCGGTCCACCACACTGAAGCCTGGGTCTATTTGTTTCTTCTGGCTTTTAGCCTCCACGTGATTGACTTGACTCATCAGTATCGTACTTGCCATCACAGCGCCTGCTACCTTAATCACAAATTGTTTTTTAGTCATGGGTTTCTCCATTCCCTTTGTTTTCCTTATTTTATCAAATTTATACATATTTTAAAAATATTAAAGGGTTGATATAACAATTTCTTTTCACTCGATTAATGTGTGAATCAATATTTCATCGCCACAAAATTCTTAATATCATCTACAACTCTATTTAGCTCTGACATTAGATAAATATTCTTCATACTGCAGAATCTCTAACTCCATTTTAGTGCTGGGCTATTTTAATAAATGATCGTTTTCAATGATAATAGGTGTCTTTTATAAAGGAGGGTCAATTATGAAAATTGTCGGTATCAGCGGTAATCCTTATCCCCGTTCAACAAACTTAGGGGTGCTTGAGAAGATAGGTGGTGAGCTTGAAAAAGCCGGCCATACATTCGAAGTCATTCATTCGATCAAAGACCTGCCTCTATTCAATCCACAAACCGAATACCAGGAATACTATGAAGTCGTTAATCAAATGAGGGAGCAGATTAAAGCAGCTGACTTTGTTGTCATCGTCAGCCCGGAATATATGGGAGGTGTCCCTGCTATATTAAAGAATGCACTTGAATGGATGCTCTCAGAGGCGACATTAATGCAGAAGCCTATCGCATATGTCATTCATTCACCACATGGCAGACTTGCATATGAAGCCTTAAATACACATCTCAAAATCAGTGGAGCCATCACGCAAGACGCCTTAAAATTGCTGATTAGTTATAATAAACGACTGCAAAAAGAAGATGGTTGGTTTGAGGATGAAGTGATTAATAAGCAGTTAAAAGCATTGATACAAAATATATCTGACTATAAATAATGAGAAACCGTCTGCAATAATGACAGACGGTTTCTTACTTTTTAGTTATCTTTGCTACTGTATATATCATTCAATCGACAAAATATTGTTTCAAAAGATAAATAACTTAAAGACAATCAATAGATAGTATTCACGTTTAGTTTCTCTATTCTTTTTCCGCATAAATAAAGTTTGGCCGACTCAATGCATCAGTTTTTACATTTTTCACGTTTTCTTTTATTAACGTATTAGAGTAACCAAAATTTACTGGCAAGATCGGTAATTCATCCATCAGAATATCTTCTGCTTGATGCAGTAATTCAAGACGTTTTTGATCATCCGTTGTTTTCAATGACTGATCAAGCAAAGCATCAAATTCTTTGTTCTTCCAGTTAGTGAAGTTGCTTGAACTGTTTGATGCATATAAGGCAAGTACCGGGTATGGATCAAGGAAGTCCCCGCCCCAGCCCATACGTGCCAGCTGGAAGTTCTTCTGCTTAAATGTATCGATATATGTTTTCCATTCCTGTCCTTCAATACTGACATCAATACCAAGATTCTGTTTCAGCATTTCCTGGATCACTTCTGCTGATTTTTTGTTGATGCCTTCACTGTTTGTTTTCAGCGTCAATTTCGGTAAAGCTGTTAACCCTTCTTCTTTCAATCCTTCTTTTAACAGTTGTTTTGCTTTTGCAGGATTATACTCATAGTACTTTTTACTTTCTTCACGGAAGTCTTTGCCGTCTGCGCCTTTAACGCCATATGACACATAACCGTACGCTGGTTTCTGGCCGCCTTTTAAGACATTTTCAACAAATGACTGCCGGTCGATCGCGTAGCTTAATGCCTGACGAATTTTTTTATTGTCTACTGGTTTTTTGTTGACATTGAATGAATAAGTACCGACTGAGAAGTTCTCATAGCTGACGAGTTCCTTGCTGTCTTTGACACTTTTCAGAATATCAGCCGGGACAGATGCCAGAAGATCCAGATCACCGCTCTTATAAAGCTGATATTCTGTATTTGGATCAGCAACCATCCGGAAGTTGACGCCGCTTAGTTTCACTTTATCTTTATCGTAGTATTGATCATTCTTTTCAATATCCAGTGAATCATTATGTTTCCAGTTTTTCAGTTTAAAAGGTCCATTAGAGACAAGTGTCTCTGCTTTAGATGCCCAGTCTTTCCCTTTAGCTACTGCTTCTTTTTCCACTGGATAGGCTGCTGCTCCGGTCAGTACTTTAGGGAAGAAACTAATCGGATCCTTCAGTTCAACTTGTAGTTTGTGGTCATCGATCGTCTTGATACCGACGTCTTCTAGTTTCCCTTTACCTGTATTATACGCTTCTGCTCCTTTAATGAAATAGAACGTTGAAGGACTGTATGCTGCTGTCTTCGGATTCAGGACACGTTCCCATGCATATTCAAAATCTTTCGCTGTCAGTTCTTTACCGTCTGACCATTTCAGGTTGTCTTTAATCGTGAATGTATAGGTCTTGCCATCTTCAGAGACATCTGCTTTTTCAGCTAAGTCAAGCTGAGGCTCACCGTTTTTACCTTTACGATATAAACCGCTGTAAATGCTGTCGATGACCCACCAAGATGTTGTATCAGACGCGAAGGCCGGGTCCAGTGTATAAGGTTCTCCACCCAGGTTAAGTTTTAGCGTCTGTTCTACTTTTTTCTCGCTTGAGCCTGATTTTTTATCCGTTTTTGAATCTGCGTTGCCACAACCTGCTAATAAAATAACCGCTGCTGCTAAACCAATACCTAATTTTTTCATTTATATATCCCCCTTTAATGTACAGCCACTAGATGGCTGTCTGATATTTGCTGATATGATTTGACCGCTCCGTAGTCCGGTCGGTCTACTGATACTTCGTTTACACGGCGGTCTTTTGGATGCTGTACTGGACTTGAATCCATCAACCGTTTTGTATAAGGATGCTTGGGATTGCTGAAGAGCTCTTCACTTTCTGCGATTTCCAGAATCGAACCGTTATACATGACAATGATCCGGTCACTGATATAGCGGACTACATTGAGATCATGACCGATAAACAGATAAGTCAATTCTTTCTCTCGTTGTAATTTGCGAATCAAATTAAGGACCTGCGCCTGTACCGAAACATCGAGTGCGGAAATAGGTTCGTCTGCCACTAGAAACTCAGGCTCAACCGCCAGTGCTCTCGCTATTCCAACACGCTGCTTCTGGCCGCCTGACAGTTCAGAGGGATAGCGGTCCTTGAACTGACTGGATAATCCTACTTCATTCAGTCGATCCCGGACAAAAGTATCCTCATCGCCAACAGGAATACCGAATCCTCTAACTCCTTCTAATATAATGTCATGTACTTTCATCCGAGGATTAAGAGATGAATCCGGATCCTGAAAAATCATCTGAACCTGACGCCTGAAGTTCTTCAGTTCTTTCTTGGACAGCGTATCAATTGACTGTCCTTTAAAATGAATACTGCCATGCTGATAAGGTTCTATTTTAGTCAGAAGTTTACCCAATGTAGACTTCCCGCTGCCACTCTCACCGACGACACCTAATACTTCACCTTCATTAATCGTGAAAGAGACGTTATGCAAAATCTGCACGGGTGGTCCTACTTTTTGGGGATAAAATTTATCCACCTGTTCAATCGTCATCAGGCTCATTAAGTTCTCACCTCCTCAAGCCAGCAGTCTACTTGATGGTCCTGCTTCTGTGTCGTTGCCGGATAATGTGAAATACAGATATTCATGGCATGTGGACAACGATCGGCAAACGGACAACCTTGCGGGATTTCGTGTGCCATAGAAGGTCTCCCTTTAATAGAGTATAAAGGCTGACTTCTATCTGTATCCTCTTTAATCAGTGAAGCCAGTAATCCTGCTGTATAAGGATGTCTAGGATGGTTAAAGATATCCTCTACAGACCCTTGTTCAACTATTCTGCCGCTATACATCACAGCCACCCGGTCTGCTATCTCAGCGACAACGCCTAAGTCATGAGTAATCAGCAGAATGGCACTGCCTCTCTCTTCTTTCAACTTCTGCAAAAGCGATAAAATCTGCTTCTGTGTCGTGACGTCTAACGCTGTAGTCGGCTCATCGGCAATGACCAGGTCAGGTGATAAAGCCAGCGCCATGGCAATGACGATACGCTGGCGCATGCCGCCGGACAGCTCATGCGGATACTGTTTAAGTCTCGCTTCCGGCAAAGTGATTTCCACACTTTTCAGCAGACGGATAGCTTCATCCCTTGCGGCTTTCCTGGAATATTTCTTTTTGATGATAAATATCTCCATCAGCTGTTTACCTATCGTAAGTGTAGGATTGAGTGAGGTCATTGGGTCCTGGAAAATCATGCCGAGTTGATGCCCTCTGATATTCAGCCAGTCTTTATTCTTTATCTTCTGCAGGTCCTGGTTGTTGAACTGAATCTGCTCTGCATTCAGGTTAAGATTCCCTGCCTGCATCCCCGCGATTGACTGTGTCGTAATACTTTTACCGCTGCCACTCTCACCGACAATAGCGAATACTTCTCCACGTTCAACCTTGAAAGAGACCCCTTTAACAATAGGGATGGCTTTCTTCTTCGTGATGACTTGAAGATTTTTTACTGTGAGTAATTCTGTCATATATTCCTCCTAGTCTACTTCAACTTGAAGTGTGTCCTGTAAACCGTCACCTATCGCATTGAAAGAAAACATGGTCAGTGCAATCAGTAGAGATGGAAATAATAAGCGCCACCATTCACCACTTAAGATCACACCGAGCGCGTCATTCGCCATCGTCCCCCAGCTGGCAGCAGGTGCCTGCACACCAAGTCCGAGGAAGCTGAGAAAAGATTCAGCGAAGATAGCAGATGGAATGGTGAAGGTCAGGTTGACAATAATGACCGCCATAATATTCGGAATGATGTGCTTCAGCAGTATACTTGCATGACTCGTACCGAGAAGTTCAGCTGCCGTGACGAACTGCTGCTGCTTAACCTGCAGCACCTGTCCTCTTACAATTCGTGCCATGCTGACCCAGCCTGTCAGACTCAGTGCAATAATCATAGTGACTAGCCCCGGTTTCATCAGGACAAGTAACAGAATCACCACAAGCAGATAAGGCACACCGTATAAAATCTCAACAACCCTCATCAGAAAACCATCGATTCTATCTCCCCATTTGCCACGACCTGCTGCATAACCTGAAATCGCTCCGACGACGATGCCGACAACGATATCAATCAGTGCTGCAATAATCCCGATGGATAAAGAGATACGGGCCCCCAGCCAGATACGCGTGAAGACATCTCGTCCTAAGTCATCTGTACCAAACCAGTATTTACTGTCAGGTGCGAGATTCGCTTCAATCAGAGACTGTTTGCTTCCTTCATAACCCGAGATCATCGGCCCTATAATAGCCATTACTAAAATACAAAATAGTACAAATATACCTAAAATAGCCATCTTATGATTAAAAAAAGAAAGAAGCAGCTGTTTCCGGGTAGAAGCGCGCTTTAAAATAACGTCCTGTCCATCATCTCTTGGTGTTAATTTCTCGAACGAAGTATCTGTGTAACTATTCAAATCTCTCACCACTCCTTAAAGAAATTCTTGGGTCAATCAGACGGTAACAGATATCAACGAGCAGCAACGTCAATAATAATATAAAACTGTAGAAAATCGTCGTTCCCATGATGACTGGATAGTCCCGGTTGAAAATACTCTCCACAAAATATTTGCCGATACCTGGAATGGAGAAGACCTTTTCGATGACAAACGTGCCGGTCACGACTGAAGCAAATAACGGACCGAGAAATGTAATAACAGGCAGTAATGTATTACGCAGTACGTGCTGCGTGAGTATGTAAATCATCGGTAAACCTTTTGCTTTCGCCGTGCGAATATAGTTGGAGTTCAGCACTTCAATCATATTACTCCGAACATAACGGGTGATAATCGCAAGCGGACCTACAGCAAGCGCGATACTCGGTAAGATTGAGTGCCACCATGTATCAAAGTTGGCAATAGGAAGAATCTGCCATTCTACGCCGAAATACTTAATCAGCAGTGGTGCGAGAATAAAACTTGGAACCGAGATACCAATAATCGCAATGAATAATGCCAGAAAATCCAGAAAGCGGTGCTTATAAATCGCTGCGATAGTCCCTAGAATGATGCCACCAATCAGTGCAATGACAATAGACTGAATACCGAGAAGCGCGGACGCGCCAATCCCTTCACCAATAATAGTATTAACATCCCGGCTTTCTGACTGAATAGAAGGTCCGAGATCAAACATCGCAATATTCTTAAGGTAAATAAAATACTGATTCAAAACCGGTTGATCCAGATGAAACTTCGCCTTCATATGGTTCAGCTGTTCTTCTGATAATGCTTTGGAATCATTTGAGAACGGATCGCCAGGAATGGAATGCATGATGATAAATGTTACTGTGATAATCAGCCACATTGTGATAATGATACTGGCGATCTTACGAACAATGACCAACGATAAACCCTCCTTCTGCATTTAACTCCACAAAAAAATCCCATGGACAAGAACAAGTCCACAGGAATATATACCGAGTCTTGTCTTATCTTTACAACTTTCGTTGCAGGAATTGGCACAGTGTTCAAAAAGAATCTGCTGCCGAGGTTTCGTAGGGCCTATCCCTCCACCTCTCTGGATAAGAGTTAAATTATTTATTTAATTTTTATAACTTTATGTTACAACAAAAAAATATGAAGTCAACATCAATTTTTAAAGTTTTCAATAGACGGAATAATCAGATAAATATTTTTTCTTGAACATCAGAATTAAATATTCAGACGAAAAGTCTATCACAATCATTGTTTTACAACGTTAAAAAGAGTCTTTTGTTCTCATTTTGTTAAGCTCAGATTTTTGCTTTTGGAAGAGTTCTTTTCTCGCTTTGTAGAAAATTCCGCCAAGAAATGCGTACATCAATAATGAAATCAACAAGGCTGGAATTATTTTTTCTTCACCCGTATAAATTTGATAGCTTACGAATGCTGTATAACCCAGCGGCACTATAAGTCCTAGCCATTTATTTCTCATTGAAGATAAAATATGCTGTGCACCAAACATAATGACATAGATCAAAATATCCCATAAGTCATTCACATTATTCTCCCCTTTCAGCTTTGTATAATTTAATTAATTTTTTAGCTTCATCCAGTGTGATGACTTCGTCTATAGCAAGTGATTTAACGTAACTGATAAATTCTGAGTTCTCTTCTTTATCAGCGACTTCAATCTTCTGAATCAAGCTATTAAGTCTGACTCGAACCGTTGGATACGAAACATCGTAAATTTTTGCGATACTTTTTAATGATCCTGATGCCAGGACAAATTTTTTCATAAATTCCAAATCTTCAATGCTTAATGCGAGCATCCATTCTGGTATATCATTTCTATCCATATGATTCCTCCTAATTTTTATTTTACGACTTTTTATTTTAATTTCAATATTGTTTTTAATATTATTAATAATAATTTAAATAAAGTTAATAAATAAAACTAAGCTCATGTATTTCGAGCTCGTTCTTGGAATATAATTTCAGATGAAAACTGATTCAAAAATCTTACAGTTGTATGGGTAATCATTTTCTTAAGTGCATACGAGAATACTGATAGTAAAAGCAGTGATAGTCAGAAAAATGAAAGTTGTATTGAAGCGAAGAGTACGAAATATCTGTAGAAGTAACTATTTAGGAAAAAAAGAGTGAACTGACAAAAAAATTTTTTATTCAGGATGACGGGATGGGCACTACAAGTGAACTGGCATACTAGGCTGAAGGCGATAAAGTAGTAAAACAGGAGACACATCATATCATGGATCTCAAAAAACTGGGTTACACTGAAGAAGAGGCTAAACAAGCCATGGATGCTGCAAATCAGAAATATAAAAAGAAACTAGACGGCTACAAGTATGATGTTAAATATACAGATACGCAAGTTGATGAAATCATCAGTGTCGACTACAAAGAAGTAGATATAGAAAAGCTCAAAGATATCCTGTCGGTTGATGGCAATGCAGATAGAAGCATTAGTATAAAGAAATCAGAAGAAATGTTAAAAGAAGCGGGCTAAAAATTGAAGAATTAATCTAAAAGGGAACAGCGGGTGGTGCTGTTCCCTTTTATTTATCTTCACTATCTTAAGTCTCTACTCATTCCTTTTTTTCATTGCTATTAAAATGCCAAGTACCGTTCCAAAAATGATGAAAATCATGGCCAAAGACATCCTGGAATCCCCCTTACGACTTACTTATCTTTCTTTTGCACCTTAATTCGTTCTAAATCTTCATCAGAAATCTTAAAAGTCACTTCTTCCGTCTCGGTATCCAGAAGAGCTTTAACTTCTATACCTTGATTAATAAATAGTCCCTTCTTCGTTTCTAATTTTAATGGCATAGCGCCATAAGTCATGGTTTTCATCTCTTTTTTAGCCCTCATAATCTCCCCACAGATATTGTATAAGCACTGATGTCTTATTCACTTATTTCATGTACTCGATGTCCGGTAAAAAACAATATTACCGATCAGCTTCCTTTGTTTTTACATATCATATCAAATATTGAGTGATTTTACAGTAATGAACAGGTCCGCTTATTACTCTTTTTTAAACATCCGGCTCAATAAAGCCTCATCAAAATAAATCTACTTTCTTTACATAAAATTCAAGTTATAAGACATTTTTTATATTATAATGGAGGTATCTTACAATAAAGGGGAAATATAATGAGACTGAATAAGCTTCTTATCGCATCTTTGACTATAGGTACTTTGCAACTTCCGACTATCACTATGACTGCATTCGCTGATGAAGGGGCTAAAACTGTGACGGGTGAGATTTTACCTGCATCTACCGATACGGATGGTGATGGCTGGGCGAATGTCGGCTTTGATCCATCTGGACTGCCGGCTGCAGACCTCGAGAAGGTGAACCAGCTGACCATTCAAAAAGACTCGGGCCAATTATCTCAAGTAGAATATAATGAGCAAGTGGCTGCTATCTTTAAACAGACATCTGAAAACCAGCAAAGTGTTCAGACGCAACAGGATCAGACGACCATTACACAGCTGCCTGATACAGGTGAGGAGAACCGTTCAACTGGAATCGTTGTTATGGGCATCCTCTTACTGGCATTTGGCCTCAGACTGATAACAAGACATGCCTAATATCAAAGACCTTCTCAGCTCCATGCTTGAGAAGGTCTTTTTTAGAATCTGAGAATCTGTCAGTAATGCCGCTACAGTGCAGCCAGCTGACTCAGCCGGTAATCCAACGTCTTAAAATCAATGATGCGGGCCTGCCGGTGAAATTCCCGGCCATCAGCAAATAAAATAACAAACGGCGCCGTAAATAAAGACAGCTGACCCGCCGCTTCCGGCATGTCATTGACCAGAATCTTCGCGTGCGGAATATCATAACGAACAAGTTGTTCTTCGACCTTCGGCAGATCAGCATGACAGACGCTGCACCCTTCAGACATGACGTACAGGACAAATTTCTCTCCAGCCATACGCTCTGTCAGCTCCGTATAATGATGAATCTGTTCCATCGCTTCACCTCCTACTGAAATCTTAACAGACTCTCCTCTTCAGTTCTTTAATGACAAAAATAGATGAGGCTTAAACAGGTGCCTCATCTATTTTTTGCATGCTTTCAGACACTTAGTTCGCGATATCCCGTCTATTAAAGACATAGGCAGCGATTGCAACAACTATAACGAGTGCGATGATATTGTAGCTGAGTGAAAAGCCATACGTCATCTCTTTGACAGCCGGTAATCCTGTTATATAGCGATTCAGCGACCAGTTCGCCGGCCAGATATATTTGACCAGTTCTGTTTTTGAGGCGATGAAATTGACAATCAGCGAGCCCAGGAATAACAGGCCGAGTGAAATCCCCTGCGCTGCCGCTGTATTACGCAGCAACACGGATAATACGTACGCTATCGTCGCCAGGACGATGACCATCACCAGATCATTGGCCATGACTTTAGCCAGGAGCGGCCAGAATTCCACCATCTTAAAGTCGCCTGTCTCGGCATCGGTCACAGCTAACTTAGACGTCGGGTTGTGAGCTCGTGTCACGAGGCCGAAGAGCATCGAGATGCCGTACGTGAAGACCACAAAGATCAGTGAGGTCAGCAGCACAAACAGATATTTAGCGAAGAATATTGTCAGGCGGGAAGCGGGCCGAATCATCAGTAACTTGATCGTGCCCTGCTGATGTTCACGGCTCATCACACTTCCTGCTATCACAATCACCATCAATGCCACCAAGTTGATCAACGGTGAAGTATCAAGCAAGTAGGCATATAGATTCTGCATCGCTGGAGGCTGTACATCCTTCTTAAGGTAGAAGCTCAGTCGTGACAGCTCCTGCTGACTTTCAGCCAAAGTGATGGACTCTTTGAATGACAAATTATTCATATCCTTTTTGCTGAGCTTGTCCACTCGAGCGTTCAAGTCCTTGATGTCCGCCTGCACTTCTGTCCGCCAGTTCTCTCCGTATGTCTTATTTCTATCTGTCTCACCTGTCGTAAAGCGCTCCAGCATGATGCCAAGCGCAAAGACCAGGACGATAAGCGTCAGCATCACCCACGTCGCCGGACGCATAAAATACTTGATCCATTCATTTTTAATCAGATTAAACATGGTTGGCACCTCCAGTCATCTTCAGGAATCGTTCTTCCAGTGTCTCCTTGTCCATGACCACTCCGTAGACATCAATATCCGCCTGGACGAGACCTCTGATGATATCGGGCACATCCTTCTGGCTGACCTGGACGACAAGACCCTTTTCCTGAACAGTCGCCATGCCGCGTGACGCAAAATAGTGCGCTGCCGCTTCTACCGGATAGACGTCGAAGCGATGCGGCACAACATCTTCAGCCGTACTGACCTGGTGCACACCCTCTATACTGAGCATCTGACCATGCTGAATAATGCCGATACGGTCACACATCATCTCCATCTCACTGAGCAGGTGACTCGAGACAATAACAGAGAGACCTTCCTCGCGCGCGAGCTTACGGATATAATCGCGGATTTCTCTGATTCCCTGCGGATCAAGGCCATTCGTCGGTTCATCCAGAATAAGCAGAGAAGGTTTGTGCAGAAGCGCCTGTGCAAGCCCGAGGCGCTGCCGCATCCCGAGTGAATACTTCTTCACCTTGTCATGGATGCTCTCTTCAAGTCCGACCAGCTTGATGACACGCTGAATATCCTCCCGGGTGACCCCTTTCTGCATACGGGCGAACTGCTTCAGATTTTCAAGCCCGGACAGAAACGGATACAGCTCAGGATTCTCAACAATGGCCCCCACATGTTCCATAGCCTCCGCCCGTTCAGTAGTGACGGAGTGACCTAATATAGTAATATCTCCAGCTGTCGGTGTCGTCAGACCGACAA
The DNA here is from genome assembly GCF_004359575.1 of Macrococcus bovicus. Classification (GTDB taxonomy): domain Bacteria; phylum Bacillota; class Bacilli; order Staphylococcales; family Staphylococcaceae; genus Macrococcus; species Macrococcus bovicus. The sequence continues at coordinate 65,468 of NZ_SCWF01000011.1, forward strand.
TCATCCGGATTGTCGTCGTTTTACCGGCCCCATTCGGCCCTAAGAAGCCGAACACCTCGCCCTTTCTGACCGCAAAGCTGACATCATTGATGATGGTCCGCTTGCCGATGGTCTTCATTAAATGCGCCACAGACAGACTTATATTCTCTTCCACAACATGACCTCCTTTTCTCCCACTGTATATGAAATCATTCCAGGATGTAACCCGTCAGCTAGAAATTTAAGGAAACTTTAAGGTTGAGAAGATAGGCCCAATAAAAAAGCCAGCCCCTAAGGACCGGCTGATTATGAACAGTGAAGAACACCGCTAAAGGCAAAACTAGGTGCCCAAAGTTTTTGGCATTTGCCCATCGAAAGATTAAAATCACATACTTCGTCTCCTAGATTCGTATCCATAAGGCGTAACAAAGTGTAAGTCGTAAGGCGTTAACGTCCGTACAAAATATGATCTATTGAGAAGTAGTCTTTCTACCAGAAACAGATTATGAAGTGAGCAGTTCGACTTCAATCATCATCGTGCTGTTGAATTGGTCGACCTTCATGGACTTGGCGTTTGCTGCCGCTTCCAGCTCCTCGATATAAGCATTCACCCTATCCTCTTCAATAATCCCTTCCTCCACTACGCCGACACCAGCGACCGTCTTAATTCGTTCCTGGCCATAGCCGAATGCCGTATAGCTCTGCAGCTCCTCAATCATCTTACGCTCAAGCTTCAGCTGCTCCAGCATATCAGACGCCGTCACGCCTGCCTCAATTTCAGAGGTTGAATTCTTCAGATGAATCGCTGTCTTCAGCGTCACAATATCATGCTTCAACTGGTCCATCTTCTGCAGAGAATCAAACACTTTCTGCGACTTCTCAGCCGTAACAATACTCTTACTGTTCACCGCAATCGGCGTCCGGTATTCAGAATGGAACTTCTGCATCTCACGGTTCAACTGCTGACGCAACGTGCTGATCAGAAATACAGCCTGCTGGATAGATAAAGTCGTCATGGCAACCTCCTGTATAAAACCGTTATTTTGGATCATTATAGCATAAAAATATCTTCTCAAAAATTCATCGCTTCTTAAACTCGCTTTCTAGACGTTCAGCGTGCGGAAAGTGGCTGGACAGACTTGAGATAATAGCATCATCATCAATCAGGACATACGTCTCCGAACTATCCAGCGCTATTAATTCAAAAACAGTTTGTGATTCAATATAACATAACCCATTTTTCAAATAAGGCTGGTCCATCGTAATATCATAGCAGTTTGAGTTTCCTTTTATTTCTTCCCAGGAAAGCTCACGCGGAAAACCTGATAATACACCCCATATCCATTGAACATGTGCATACTGCTGCAGAAGCGAAAACAATTGTTCACCATCCAGAAAATAATCATGTGGCTCATTCAACGGAAAAGACTCATTATCAGGATTATTATGTTCCACACATCTCACTTTCCATTTCAGAGATTTTATGTAGGGTTCAATGTGTTTCAGAATTTCATAAGGAAAAGTCACATAACCTTTTTCATTCAAAATAAATCCTTGCATACTTATCACTTCCCATTTCAATAAGTATTATAGATAATTAAAAATCATTTCTTTGTCTTCAGGATAGAGCCAATTTAATTTATTATATTCATCCTTCTCAATCCATTTAACTTGTGCAATCTCATTGTCTGGATCAATTATTTCTAACTGCCCACCTATAATATTACAGTAAAAGTAGTCGACTGTTACATCATATTCTTTCACTTTCTTTTTCATCTGCTTTACATGTCTTATAATATTTACTTTATAGCCTGTCTCCTCGTGGACTTCTCTCACTAGAGCTTCTTCTTTACTTTCTCCTGCCTCAATCCCGCCTGTAGGTATAGACCATTTATTCTCACTTTTTGATTTCACTATTAGTAATTTAGAATTTTTAATGACGATTGCAGATACACCATTCCAGATCATAATATCTGATTTCCTTTCTAAAGAAATGTTATATAAATCTTTGTGTCAGTTTCCCATTTCCATTTTTGCATTCTACAATAGCGTATGCACCATTAATAAATGTCATCTGTGGTGGCATATGTCCACAATCTATATCATAGATAACAGGCATCTTTAATTCTTCAGCCAAATCTTTATAGACATCATCAATTGTATAGCCTTCTATATCATCAACGACTCTCGTTCTACCAAATAATAATCCACTGCAATTATCAAACCAACCTGCTAACTGCATCTGCAGCAACGTTCTTCTGAACTCTGTTGAACTAGCCTCACAATTCTCTAAGTACCAGATAACAGCATCATTATTGATAAATGTTTCTCTGAATTTATTTACATCTCCAAAAGGAGTTCCTATCAAGTGGTGAATAACATCCGTGCATCCACCTAGCAACCGTCCTTCTATCTGTACTTCGTCTTCATTGACAACCTTCCATTCAGTCGGTGAATCTAAATTAAATACACACTCAGTAGGATTGTTGTGATCCCATTTGCTTTGATATTTTTCTGAAGAACACTGAATGACTTTTCCACCCGTTTTTGTTTTTAAGACTTTTGTCCACATATCAGTTGTCGAATCTGAATATACTCCTCTCAGATCAACAAGATTAGGACCATGAGCAGTTGCAATACCAGTCTTTAAAGTAATCGCTAAAAGAATGGTACTGATATCAGAATAACCAAGTAACCACTTCGTTCTTAATTGTCTATAATCTATCTTATTAATAATTTCTAGAGCTAGCTCCCCTCCAAAAGGCGGAATAATGATATCAGTAGTATGATCTTTAAAAAAAGCATTCAACTCAGATGCTCGGACATCAGCCTCAGTAGATTTAGCTTTATGTTGCATCAAAGTGGTTGGCGCGATATTAATCTCATGGTTAGAAAATCGTTTTTTTATATCATGAATATATCCATACATTGTTTCAGTTAAACCAGAAGATGGAGCTGTAACGCCAATTGTAAAATTACCTTCCAATATGGGATACTTAATCAATAACATCTCTCCTTTTCAGAATTTAAATAAGATTCTCTATCTTCCTATAGTTCACGCGGCGTTTGAATACCTAGCAATCTCAATCCTTCTTCTACGATAATTGAAACCGCTAATAAAATCGCTATTCTATCCTCAAGCATCTCTTGGTTATCTATTATTCTCACTTTTGCATAATAAGTATTAAAGTGACGTGCCAGTTGTAATAAGTATTTGGAAAGTTCAGCGGATGATCTTTTCTCCATTGCAGATACTAATACTTCATCAAATGTGTCTAATGATTTGATAATATCCCATGCTTCTTCATCTAACTTTTCCACTTTTAATCTGTCAGTTTCTATGTTTGCTTTGCGGATGATAGCATGTATTCTTGCGTTCGTATATTGCAAGTAAAGACAAGTATTTCCTTCTGGCTTCAACATTTCCTCCAGATTAAATTCAATATCATTCTGACGATCATGCTTCAAGTCATTGAATATTACAGCACCAATACCTACTTGTTCACTGACTTCATCAATATTGACCAGACTTGTTGATTTTTCTTTGATATTCTTTTTTGCTAGTACGACTGCTTCATTTAGTACATCTTCCAGAAAAATTACTTTACCTTTACGAGTCGACATTTTCTTGCCATCTTTTAAAATCATACCAAATGTAATGTGTTCCATATTTTTTGCCCAGTTATAGCCCATCACCTTCAACACTTCCATCAATTGCTTGAAATGCAAAGACTGCTCATTACCCACGAAATAATAAGAATAAGAGAAGTTATAATTTTCTTTGCGATAAATCGCTGTGGCCAGATCTCTTGTCATATAAAGTGTGGAGCCATTATTTTTCTTAATAAGTGCTGGCGGCATTCCAGGAAGCGGCACTACTTCTGCACCATGGTCTGTTATTAATAACTCTTTCTTCTTCAACAGCTCTACAACATCATCCATTTTGTCATTGTAAAAAGCCTCACCGTTATATGAGTCGAAAGTGATATTCAGACGTTGATATAATTGGTTAAAAGACTGCAGTGAGACTTCTCGGAACCACTTCCATAGCTGTATATATTTTTCTTCACCCTGTTCAAGCATCAAGAAAGCATGACGTCCTGCTTCATTGAGCGTCTCATCATGTTCAGCTTCATCATGAAATTTCACATAGAGTTTGAATAATTCAGGAATAGGATTTTGAGTAACCGCTTCTTCACTGCCCCATTTTTGATAAGCGACTATCAGTTTGCCGAACTGTGTGCCCCAATCTCCAAGGTGATTGATTTTAATAGGTTTATAATTTAGTTTCTCCATTATAAGTGCCATAGAGTTACCTATAACAGTCGACCGTAAATGACCCATTGAAAATGGTTTTGCAATATTAGGAGATGAAATATCCATAGTCACTACTTGTTGCTGACCTATATCTTGATTACCGACCGAACTTCTCTTCAATAAAATATCATTAACAATATCTAATCCAACGTCTTGCGGATTGAAGAAGACATTTAAATACCCATTAACTGCCTGAATAAATTTAATTTCTGTACTTTCTATACTATCCTTCAGCTCTTCTGCAATGACACGAGGATTCTTTCGCAAATGCTTACTTAAAGTGAAACAAGGAAATGAAAGATCCCCCTGCTCGTAATGTTTAGGCTGTTCAATCAGATTCAAAATCTCATCTATCGTTAAAAACTCAATGTGCTTGGATAGTATACTTGCGAATAATTGCTTCATCAAAAATCCCCCTTTATCAATAAAAAAAGTCCACCTCTATAACAGAGGTGAACTTGACATCCACGGTACCACTCATATTTATGCCCAAAAGACATACACTCTCATTGTTAACGATGCTGCCACCGAACGTACCTACTATGATTCAATACGCTACTCACAAGATGCGTTTCATAATACATATCCTGCCATTCTCTCACCCTCAATAGCTCGCTAAAAAGATATTATATTATTACTGTTCTTGTGTAAAGTTTTAATTATTTGTTTTTACTATGGTAACATATACAGATTATATAGCAACAGTTTTATCATTAAAAATTGATCAATTCGAAAAGTGATGAGTGATTGAGATTCATCTCAAATTTAACCAAATCAATATTCTCTAGCTCAACCACCACTCGCCTTGATCATCTTGAAATAAATTCCCGACTTCTTCACTTAATGTATTACCCATGAAATCCTTAATGATCAGTTTCTCATAATAATGATAATTATCTATATCTTCTAAGCCCTCTTCAATCCATTGAGATATGTAGACTTTGTCATCTTCAATATGGATGACTGACTCTGCGTTCTCCAGTTCTAATGAAAATGATCGAGGGTAATAACATTGGAAGGTCCTACCCTGACTGGTTATATGGACGTGCTCACCCATGAGGCTGAGATTATACATATCTATCTCATGCATACTTAGTTCAGTCATTAACTGAGGCTGCTGCCCCGGTTCATACTGATAGAGGTAGACCATTTGTTGATTAAAGTCACATTGCAGAAAATAATAATATTCGTCATGATACATGACACTACTATAAAGAATATTTTTCTTCTTACTAAACGGCATGTAGACTCTACCTGTTGCTCGTTCATAGAATGTCAGAGTATTGCCGGGGACAGGGCCAGTTTTAATCGCATCATACGCTTCGTATAGCTCCATCATCTCATCACGACTATAGCCGTACTCACGCTGTCCCACTATCTCTTCTATAAAAGTCCCCGTCACATGCTCAAATCGATTAATCTTCATGACACACCTCCAAATGAGTCGTTATTTGGCTTTAAAATCATAATCATTAGTGAGGTCATTGGTTATGATGAGTTCATATTCTAGATGATTATCCTCAGCTTGATTGACCAGATGATCAATCTCTTTCAGGTTGAAGAATGACTGTATAGCTATAAGCAATGAAGCGGTCACTGCCAGCACCGTAACGACGATGACAATTGCCAGGATATTTTTGTTCTGTTTCATATCAAAACCTCCAGAAAGGAAATGTGATGCACTCATTTGATTGACTGAAAGCGGCTTTATCATTTCTTTGTTCTTTTACTTATTACTAATATAATTCCCATCAGTGTGCCGAACGCTATAATAAGTAGCGCTACATTCACAATTTACTCCGCCTATTTTTCATGAATCATTTCTATATATTTTTCAGCTTTAAACTAACTTATTATCGGTTTTCTTATTCGGCGAAAACGACCAGTACGTGACAACACGTGCGATATATTCAAGTGGTCCTTGCTTGAAATACTTGAAGTAAAAATTACTTAGAGCCACTTGTAAGATAAAGAATAAAGTAGCAATCAGCAGTGATAATAAGAAATTGTCATCACCAAAACGCTGCATACCGTAGCCATAGTAGATAAAAGAATGAAACACAGACTGGGCAATATAATTAGTGAGTGATAGTCTGCCGATCGCTTCAAACAGCTTGAGTGCCTGCCATCTCTGATAGAGCGCATAAAATAATGAAATATAAGAGAAGCTCAGGAGATACATACTGAAGATGCCTAATGTTCCTAAGATATCATTATCCGGCCAGATCACCATGCATGCTTTAAACAGAATAAAAATCGGTGTCAGATAAATAAAATTTTTCTTTACGGACGTCAGACCGGTTTCAAAAAAGCGATTCTTCGCCAATATCATACCGATTAAAAAGAGCGGTATATTAAAAAGAATGGCAATTGGTACTAACAGCAAGAATTCTTCATCGGTAAAAGCCATGAATGGATCTTCTTCCATAAAGAAATCGTTTCGTTCTTGTAGCGTTCCAGTTGAAAATACACTTTTCTCTGCTGCGAGATATTCACTTTGTTCTGCAGTTAATCCTCCAGTTGCAAAGCTTTGTTCAGCCGCAATCATAAAATCTGGATTAACTAAGAAAATGCCGACAATTAAAGGTATGACTAGAGCAGCTACAATCATCAGTGACCGAACTTTAAACTTCAGCATCCATACCACTATAAACGTAATAGTGCCGTATAGATAAAGAATGTCCCCACTGAAAAGATAAGCAGAATGAAGCAATCCCATAATGAAAAGAATTAATCCTCGTCTAATGATTGCCCGCTTCACAGGACGCCCCTTCTTCTCCAGGCTCTCACTCATCTTCATTAAACCGAAACCAAATAATACAGCGAATATCGGCATAAAACTGCCTTCTATGAAGATCTTAACCCAATAAATCAAAAGCTTATTTACTGCATCAACCCCATAGAATTCTGGATAATTTGCACCATAATGGCCGAACTGGAACAAGAGCAAATTAGCAAATAATATTCCCATCAAACTAAAACCTCTTAAACTATCAACAACTGTCAGTCTTTTCATAAACCCTCTTTTCTTTGATACCTCATTAAAAATTTTCGTACAAATTTAAGAAACTCAGATTCCCTTATATTCAATGTACACAAGTGAAGAGAAATATAGAACAGAGAAGTTACTAATTTAAGGAAACTTTAAGGTAAAGGCTATATTGCTTAATAAGAAATCTAGTAATATATAGTTACTAGTAAGACTGAATATCTTAGTTTTTATAATCATATTTGTATGTAATATCGACTTAAATGAAGATTTAATATCTGAATTTCATAAGGGCATTCAAAAGGACACACCATGACAAAACCATACAAAAAAGCACCTCTCGAATGGTTTCGAGAAGTGCTGTAAACATTTCAATTGAACACAAATTGCTGTCGCAATTTGCGTACCCAATCTGTAAGCGAATAAATTCGCAACAGCTTCGGCAATTAACGTTTTGAGAACTGTGGTGAACAACGAGCGCCTTTAAGACCTGGTTTTCTATGCATTTCATTGAAGATGAGAGATTGTCTAGCTTATTTTGACAAATAAAATATAAAAATATATTTTTTATCGTCCGGTTATCGTCCGGTAATTCAAATCCAGTTATATCAAGGCATTTCCATCTATCGTCCGGGTTATCGTCCGTTTTAAGATAGTATTTTGTACCCGGCCCTTTTCCTTCTGAAGTGATGATATCAGCTTTTTTCAATTCAGCAATCAACTCAGCTGTATAACTTTTTTGCAGTCCCATAGCTTCTTGAATTTCCAATCTGCTAGCCAGTTTCCCATCAGACAAATAATCAACTATTTCTGTCAACTTTGCATTAGAAGGTATTTGATTAAGTTTATAATTCTTATTATATAGAATTACGGTAAATAGATTGTGTGTTGCAATGAGTTCGGGTTGTTTCGTAAAACCTTTATATAACGAATAAATCCTCCTAATACCTGATCCATAATTTTCAATGTAATCCATTTTATCTAGTGCGTTGAATCGTCTACACTTGATTGGACAACTCCTATGAGAGAGGTTATTGTTAAATCAAAAAATAGACGCTTTTTTATGGCAAGACCCAGTAGAGTGTTCGATCCTGAGTTTAAACTGAAGATAGTACGATTATTAGAAAATGGTAAGCTTAGGCTGAAATTGTACGTTAATAAAATCTTGCGCTTTGAGCTTTAAATCACTTCCAATCTACATCAATTGATATAGATTATCCGTTAATTTTGGGGATTTTAAAAACGTTATTATTGAGGATTTTAACACCGTTATTAACATCGTGAAGACTTTCTATATATATTAAAAGGTCATCTAGTATTTTCTCTTTCGGATATACTTTCATTTTATTGTCATAATCTTTAAATGTCACAGAACTTCCCCGAAATGTCATAATGTTTTTATAATATATAAGCACATTATAACTAGCCATGACTATATCCATTCGAGAACTCTTATAGTGTAATTGCTTCGCTCTCTCTATCCAATTGTTTCTATCGTCTATTTTTCTTTGCTTTATTTGTTCTTCCAATTTTTTTCTGTCTTCTTCTTTTTTCCTTTTTTCATTATAGTAATCATTTAAAGTATTAAAATAGTTTTCTTCTAATATTTTTTGCATTTCTCTCAATAAATCAAATGCTTTTTGAGGAGTTAAAAATGATTTGATATAACATTTTTTCATCCATTCTGGATTAGGTTTAACTTCATCAAGATACCATTCTTCAATAATAGGCTTCAAATAAACTCCATATCCAGGATAACCATATTTAAAAGATGTTTCTTTTGTAATCAATACATGTAAAATAGTATGTTCTATCAAATCACAATATACTAATCTATCTTTTCTCTGAGTCTCAAAAGGGATATTAAACTTCTTTACATAATCTTTATCCGATATTTTCAACCATTTGATTTCATCTATATGATGGCAATAAAGACCTTCGCTTGTTCTAGTAAATTTCCCTTTTGAAATGCTTTTTATCTCTCCCTTCATAAATCTATAATATGAAGCTTCCCTAAAATAGTCATCTTGTACAGGACCATATTTCTGAAGTAATAAATCAAGTGCCTCTGCATAGTTTTTTGATAATAAATCCATGTACTCTATAGAATTATCCATTCACAATTACTCCTAAGTTATATTTTATTTACAAAAGGAATAAACGGCAAGTTATACAATCAAGTTAGCCACCTAAGGTGGAAGATACATTAATTGTCTATAAAAAAATACGCCATACGAATTCATGTTAATATTGTAGTTCTCACACCGACAATAAAGGAATGAATTCGTATGACGCATATCAATGGTAACACGAAAACCGTTAAGGGCAAACACCTTTCTAGAGATGAACGAATCATCATA
>NZ_SCWF01000012.1 GCF_004359575.1 Macrococcus bovicus
TGGTGACTACATTATATAAGAGAGCTTCTTTTTTTGCACTTAAAAACGGAAATTCCTCAATGGAATTTCCGTTTTTCTTTCGAGTCATTATATAAATCGTAGATTTAGTTATTTATGTCCCAGACTCCTTTGAACAATCTAAAAATAAATTACTTTAGCCATCTCTAATAAATAGATTTAATCAAAATTTCTTGAAAGTTGCGAAGTTACTTTCTTTGTAGTCTCCATTACTTTAAATAGTTGTTTTGAAACTTCTTCTACATCATACCCTTGTCGTTTTTCATCTTGTTTATTTAGCATCCATACTAAATTTCTTACTTGTTGCCACAATAAAAAAATATCATCTTGTAAATTAGTATCTATAGCAATAAATTCCTCACTATTTATAATACGATCTAAGTTTATTGGTACTTCTAATAAATCTATATACTGGTTACTAAAAGTGCTTTTATTTAAAGGATTAAGCTCTAGAGGTTTTACATAATCAGCTAGCTTCACATATTCATTATATCTAACATAAAAATCACTAATTCTTACTACATTTGTATACACAGAATAATAGATTTTCTTCGCCATATCATTCTTTCTAGCGTTCTGTTCCGACTTATAGAGTAAGAGTGCATTATCTCCAGCTACCTTAGCTCCTAAATATGAACCTCCGACAGTACTAAATAAAGCTATAATACTGATGATTACTGTTATCCCTTTTTCATTTACAGCTATATCGTCCATATTAAAAATTGACCCAAAACCAATAAGTAATAGCATCAGGATTATTAATAGAAAAATTGTAAATAACAGCATTTTATTTCTCTTCAAAGTATCACCATCCAATGAATTTAATATAACAAAATTTTTCGTCAATTTGCTAAAAGATACTGATGTTCTAAAATATTATAAAAAACCTCTCTAATCAGAGAGGTTTAATTTTACTGTTTTTTTGGTGTTTAGCTTTATTCTTCTTATTATATCTTTTAATTTGATGTTCTAGCTTCTTTATGGAAGAAATTTCTGGTTTAACTTCAACAATAACTTTACTTTTTAATGCAAAATGTTCTTTAAGTGTTATAGCCATAATTTTACCTCATTTTTATTTTTTTTAGATAACACAAAATAAAAATTTCAAAAAAACATCAAAATAAGGATTAAAACGCCTGTTTTGAAGCCTAGAAATTGCCGTTTTTTTAGCGAATTATTCTACTTTTTTTAATTGCTTACTCTGAATTTTTTTCGAGCGAATTTTGTATGAGTTTGGGGAGGGCGCCGTTGTTTCGGCTTGGTTTCCTAGAAATTTAGTAAGGGGGGTATTAAATAAGTCATTGAGTCAATAGTATTACTTTAAAATTATAGTTTGTGTATGAATTTTAATCATTCATTATTCTAGAAGAAATATATTTTTATAATACGCCTATGCCCTGGCCATACCTTACTCACGATCATGCTCATGCCTGGGCATTACACCTTACTCATGCCCAGGCTCATACCTGGCATCACACCTTACTCATGCCCAGGCTCATACCTGGCACTACACCTTACTCATGCCCAGGCTCATACCTGGCACTACACCTTACTCATGCGTGTGCCTATGCCCTCGGCACTGCACCCTACTCATGCCTGTGCCTATGCCTTGGCATCACACCTTACTCATGCCCAGGCTCACACCTGGCATCATACCTTACTCATGCTTGTGCCTATGCCCTCGGCACCACACCTTACTCATGCCTGTGCCTATGCCTTGGCTCTTTAACTTCTTTTTCATTCATTACTGTATTTTGTGGAGTTGGTACGATTGCCAGGTTATTCATTACTTCACCTCCTCATTCATAGAAAAACATAGCAAATTAGTTAAAAAAAATTTCGTCTATTGTGATTTTCGGAAAAGCTTCTTTTCTAAGTAAATCTCTAAATATTAACATTTCGCTGTTTTTAAACGAGGTTTTTCCGTTCTCTTTCATACGATAAGCTTGAACTGAGATATTATAAACCTTAGCCATATCTTCTTGTGTCATTCCTAACATTTTTCTATATCCTACGACTTTTAACATTAACTCACCTCCAAAACATAGTAAAACATAACTTACAAAAATATTATATTATCTCTTTTGTTTATAGTCAATTAAAACATAGAAAAACATAACTATTTGTTATATAATTTTATTGAGGTGGTATGATGGATAAAAAAGAAGTTGGAAAGTCTATTAGAACTATAAGAGAAAATTTAGGTTTAACAATGGCTCAATTTGGAGAGAAAATAGATGGTGTTAAATCTGGAGTAGTTTCAAATTGGGAAAATGGAAAACAATTACCCAATAAAAAAAGATTAAAAATTATAGCTGATATTGGCGGTATCTCTGTAGAAGATTTACTATATTCTAACGAAAGATTCAAAGATAGATTTAAGAGATTGAGGAATCAAAGCAAATTAACAGCTTCTGAGTTATCTACGTTATTAGATATTGATGAGAAAGAGATAGATTATATTGAGAATAATATGTTACCTTTCATAAAGAATGATCTTATTAATAGTGCAGCTGAAATATTTGGTGTACCCTCTTCATATTTGCTAGGAGTAGATAACAATTTCTTTCAAATAGATGAAAATATTGAAAATTACTTAAAAGATTACTTTTTTATACATCGTCGCAAAGAACTTTTTGCATCTTACATCTCAGATGAGGATATTTTAAAAGCTTATTTTCAATCCTTAAAATTAGCTGCTTTATATCAACCTTATCTTCTTAACAATAATAGCTATGATGGTAAGACTTTGAATGAAAAGTTAGATAGTTTATGCAAAGAAGCCACCGCTTCTGTAATCACTAATGAAGATTATACAAATATCGGTTCTATAAATAAGACAATTTCTTCACTTGAAAACTTATTAGGTGAATTAGAGGCTTACTTTTATGATGGTCGCCATGTTTCGAAAGAGTCACTTATTGTTTACAATCTTCGAGAAAATGCAGATGAAAAATTATATAACGATTTAAAGAGTATTATTAACGAATCAATTTCTAAAGTTAATCTAATTAAAAAATATTATAAAGAATAAGCATCGGAATATTGTTCCGTCCCTACCTATAGGCTCTATAACTAACAGTTACAGGGATCACGATCTTAAATATATAGAAGATAAGGAGGCTCAATATGAAGCGGATAGATCAACAGTTAAATCGTCCTGGCATTGAAATATTTAATCAATCATCACAACTAAACAACAGTCGTTCTGACTTTCCTGTTAAGCTAAGTCTTTTTGTTATGGACTTTTTTAACCGCTTCTAATGGTGTGAATATAAAGCACTACCTACAAGCGTATTTATAACTACACTTGTTAAAAGGGGTCGGCATTTCACCGCTCCCCTCTGTAGCATCATCACTTTTAAAAGTTGATCTGCTCAATGTTCAAATTTGAGCCTTATCATCTTCTATACTGTCAGTCATTTTAGACTAATAGCTCTATAACCAATAGTTATAATGCTCTCACATTTAAGGGCTGTCACTCTAAGATAATCACGCGGGCCATGGTGTCGGTTAACCTATTTTTATATCCAATTGAACTTAAAGCTAAATTAACCTGAGTGCGATATTAACGGACTCAGCCACTAGAAGTAATGTTTCGGATGTATCAGCTGAATATTGCTCCTATCAGATCAGCATCAGTTATCATTTTTTCACTACTGTTATTCAATCAGTCAAACTATTAACGATCTGACCGCTTCTATCGTGGCCAGGCATACTATATAAGGTGGTGTCATATATGTGGAGTGAGAAGTTTACTAATAAAGATGGTCAAGAGCAGTACCGCTTCTATGAGAAGTACAAGGACCCGTTAACGGACAAGTGGAAGCGTGTCAGTGTTGTAATGAACAAGGACACTAAGCCATCTCAGAGAGAGGCTAAAAAGCAGTTAGAAGAGAAGATAAAGAATAAGTTAGATGACAAGACACCTATCTCATTGAAGTCATTGACGTTTCACCAGGCATGTGATGAGTGGTTTGAACGCTACAAAATAATATCGGGGTCTAAGCAGTCCACCATCATAACCAAATATCATCGAGTAGATCATATCAAGCGAAGCATAGACAGCGATATATTAGTTAAGAGCATGAACGCTACCACCTTTCAGCATCTAATAGATAACCTGATAAATGATAATATATGCTATAAAGGCGTCAAGGACTCTATGAGCATCATTAAGAATATAATGAAGTACCTACAGAAGAAATATAAGCTGGCTGATATATCTTATCTTGATGATGTACAGATACCTAAACAGGCAAAGACTCGAGAAGAAGTTAAAGCTAAAAGAGAGAACTATCTCGAAATGAACGAGATCATGCTGATAGTTGATAAGCTGAACGATATGGCCAGCAAGAAGAGAGCTGGAAGCTATATCCGCTCTAATATGATGAGTGCTTATATAGTGGAGTTCATGGCTCTAAATGGCATGCGTATAGGTGAACTGTTAGCTATACAGCCCGAAAATATCGACTTTGAAGCTCAGACACTGGAGATTGATGGAACGATTCACTGGATTCAAGGTGAAGACGGACACGGCACCAAGGACACGACAAAGACAGAGGCATCCTACAGAACTATCTCGCTGACAAGTAGAAGCTGTGACATATTGCGTAAGGTCATGTTAGAGAACAAGAAAGCTATACAGTGGGAGAATGAATATACAGATAGAGGGTTTATCTTTACTAATCACTTTGGCAATCCTATGGGTCTTTCTTCTATAAACCGTAACATCAAGCTGGCTATTGAAGATATTAAGGATGACCAGGGCAAGCGACTGATCACCAAACATGTAACCACTCACACGTTACGACATAGCCATATTTCTTTATTAAGTCAGCTGGGTATATCACTACGGGCCATAATGGATAGAGTTGGCCACACTGACCATAAGACCACATTACAGATATATAGCCATATGACTGAGCAGATGGATAAGGATATGATGACTAAGCTGGAAGCGGTCAGCAATTAGAAAATACTTTAAGTCCATAATCGGACGTAACTATAAAATAAGGAGATGAAGACATGACAGATCCAATTACATTCATATTGACTAGTATCATCATGCTTACAATGTTTGTTGTATTGTTTGCCATTACAGATAGGGCGTTAAATCATTTCTCAAAGGAAAAACACCCCTTTGATTTAAAATTTGCTGTTATAAATGGAATTATAGTAATGATTTTCTATTATATTTTTAGTAGATATCTATAGCTTAAATACTTTTGAATTTAATTTCTAAAGGTCCGGAACTGTGTTCCTATCCTTCATATAAGGGAGTAATAGCTGTTTACTCCTTCTTATATTAATACGCTCAAATATGAGCCTATTCTAGTCCTCTATCAATCGTCCAGGTTATGCGTAAGGATTGTTTACGCTGATCTGCTCTGTACCAGGTAGATGCTATCCTATTTTAGGACTGCACAACTCTTAAAAATCACATGATTATCTCTCAGCGTATCCAGTAGTTAAACAAGTTTGCCCTTTTTCTGCCCTTTTTGATATCAAAAATCACTAAAAAGAATCCTCTAACGCTTATCGTTAAAGGATTCTTTGAATTTTAATTATTATTCACTCGCAATAAAGGAATCATGCACGCGTTTCCAGAAAGGAAATGGACGGAAACGGGCAAATCTTATTTTTTCGTCTGCCACCCGGTACTGGATGGACTTAATACCTTGATGTTCACTTGTGATGTGATCAATCGTCAGCATAAATTTCCCTTTATTCACCGGGGTGACTTGAAGTGTATGATGCTTCGGCAGGATCAGCGGACTGCCGACTGTCCGGAACACGCGGTTGTTGATGGAAGCGATCTCCGTCATCTGCATCGCTTCCAGTGACGGATGCATCAGCGCACCGCCCAGCGCTTTATTATACGCTGTAGACCCGCTAGGCGTGGACAGACAGAGTCCGTCTCCTCTGAAACGTTCAAAGTGCTGGCCACGAATATCCACATCAACGACCAGTGTCGCACCGTTATGGGTTTTGATAGTCGCTTCATTCAGAGCGAGAAATCGTGTTTCGCGTCCCTGTTCGTAACGCACGATTGTTTCAATGAGCGGATACTCTATGCGCAGCATCGGTTCATTCTTGATGGCGATGATCAGCTTTTCGACTTCATGCGGCAGCCAGTCTGCATAGAAACCCAGATGACCTGTGTGAATACCGACGAAGCTGCAGTCATCCAGCCGATGACTGTATGTATGGAAAGCCTGGAGAAGCGTCCCGTCGCCTCCGACAGAAATGACGATGTCCGGCTCCTCAGTATCCTGAATCATATCGAAGTCCTTCATATAACTCATCATCTTCTGTTTAAGGGCATCACTTTTTGAATCGCCTTTAGATAATATCGCAAATTTCATATGCGTTCTCCTTATCGTTCACTTCGTTGTTCGGTATAGAACTTCTGCGCTTCAATAATCTCTTCCCGGATCTCAGACATCTCCTGGTCGAGCAGATAGGCCGCCTCTGCCGCGTTTTCAAGACGCGTCTGAATCTGCGGCGGATAATCACCGTCGTATTTGTAACGGAGCGTGTGTTCAATCGTCGCCCAGAAATTCATGGCCAGTGTGCGTATCTGTATCTCCGCCAGAATAAATTTCTGGCCTTCAAGCGTCTCGATCGGATAGCGGATGATGACATGATAGGAACGATAGCCGCTTTCCTTTGTCTCCTTGATGTAATCCCGCTCCTCAACCACTTCAAAATCTTTGCGGTCACGCAGCAGCTGAACGACTGTGTCAATGTCGTCAACGAACTGACACATCATTCTGAGACCCGCGATATCATACATTTCCTCAGACAGTTTATCGAATGGAATTCCCCTTTGGTTGGCCTTTTCGATGATACTCGGAATCGGCTTCACCCGACCTGTCACAAATTCTATCGGTGAAGAAAGCCCTGCTGACTGATACTGCTTGCGGATCCCTTTTAACTTCATTTTAAGTTCATCTATCGCCTGTTTATAAGGCGCTAAAAATATGTCCCATTGATTCATACGGACTCACCCCTTTATAACGCGAATACCTCTTCTACTTTCTCGGTAAATGCTTTGCCGTAGTTATGGTTATCTTTAATATTGTCGAGTAATAATTCAAATTCCTCAGCGAAACGGATCAGTTCAATCGTTCCGTATAAATACCAGTCTTTGTCCTTGTACTGGCTCATCATCTCCCACGTCTCTTCTACGAAACGGAGATGCTGGTAACGTGCGCCATCATCCAGCTGATAGACGAACTGAAAATGATCGCTGTCTGTAATCATCTGACCGGTCGCTGTCAGCTCGAGTGGCTCCTCTGCAGTAAAGACATGGACCTGATCATCCACTAACTTGATTTCATTAACATGTAAATTCATTATAATCTCTCCTTTGACAAACATATTTTATCACAAAAAAGCGCTTCAATATAGAGAATCCCTCTGACTTTACTTCAAATAGATTGTCCGCCATAATAAGTGTTGGAGGGGATAACGTGGAAGAATTAGAAATTGAATTCAAGAATTTAATCGACTACCCTGTATACGACCGGCTACGCAATACTTATTTTAAAGAAGCGGCAGTGATCACTCAGACGAACTTTTATATAGACAACGCCCATGAAGAGATTGCGGCAGCACGCATTGCGCTTCGTATTCGCGATACAGGTGACAGTCTGATGATGACACTGAAAATCCCGCAGGAAATCGGTAACATGGAATATCACGGCGAGATTCATCCTGCGATTCTCGATGAAGAGCATATCGATGAAAATCAGCTGCCTGAGAATATCAGACAGCAGCTGGAATCACATGGTATTGCGCTGGACTCTCTCTCTATCGTCGGTGCATTGTCGACAGAACGACGCGAGATTCCTTATGACGGCGGCCTGCTTGTACTCGATGCCAGCCATTACCTGGATACAGAGGATTTCGAGCTAGAATATGAGGTGTCAGACTACGAGAGCGGCTTAGAGAAGTTTGAGACTTTTCTCTCACAGCAAGGCATCCAGTCCAAGAAACCCCTCAATAAAATTCAGCGCTTCTACGCCAGACATAAAGCGCTTACAAGCAAATCACTTTCATAATTCCATATAAGTGATATATTAGAGTAAAGGACGAAAAATATGGTTACACCTTATGAAGCAATCGGGCAGGATACTCTTGAAGCCGTCATCGATCGCTTCTACTCTTATGTAGAAGACGATACAAGAATCAATCATCTTTTCCCAGGTGACTTTACCGAGACCGCCCGCAAACAGAAGCAGTTTTTAACACAGTTTTTAGGAGGACCTTCTCTTTATACAGCAGAGCACGGTCATCCTATGCTCAGAATGCGCCATCTTCCTTTTAAAATCACGACATTCGAACGTGATGCCTGGATCGACGATATGACCCGTGCACTGCATGATTTCGATATGGACAGTGAACTCAGAACATTTATATTGGAGCGTCTCAAAATGACTGCCACACATATGGTGAATTCTGAAGAATAAACGCAGGTGATTGCATGAAACCTTTACAGCTTATTGAATGCCAGACGAATATTCCACTGCAGCCGTTAAAGAAGATTGAGATCTACTCTTTTTTCGATCCCTTCTGCAAGGACAGCTGGGAACTGAAGTCTATCCTTCGTAAACTGCAAATTGAATATAACCCGTATATAGAGATCAAGCATATCTTACTGCCGACATTGCGCATCCTGACAAAATGCCAGGCACAGAGCACGACGGAAGATGATAATATCGCACTCGCCTATAAGGCCGCTGAACTCCAGGGACGTAAGAAAGCTGCTATGTTTCTGCGCTACCTGCAGAATGAGACCATGACGAAAAATGATATTATCACGCGCGAGCTTTTGATGCAGTCAGCAGCGAAGGCACAGCTGGATCTTGATACTTTTGCTGAGGACATCAGAAGTATTCATGTCACGAACTCGCTGAAAGTCGACCAGCATATCGCCCGTGAGATGGAAGTGACGATGTCTCCGACGCTTGTTTTCTTCAATGAGAATTATGAGGATGACGGACTGAAAGTAGAAGGCGTCCAGCCGTATGCCATTTATACGTATATCATCAATGAACTCATTGAAATGGACATCGAGAAAGAGCTGCCACCTACCATCTATGATTATATCGCGCAAAATGAACTCGTCAGTGAGACAGAGCTTGATATCATTTATGAATGGCCGAAGAAGATACTGGACCGTGAACTGAAGAAGCTGAAGTTAATGAGTTTGATCGAAGAAGTCAATTATAATGACAACAAATACTGGCGTAAAACAGAGTGATCATCCCGTGTGATGGTCACTCTTTTCTTATTTATGGAATTGTTTGAATATGAGTGGTGCTTTATATGATGTATCGTCCCGCAGATCCCGTTTGCGGGACGTTGCTTACAGGATGCGCTGCGGTTTCACCGTGTATCGTCCCGCAGATCCTGTTTGCGGGACGTTGCTTTACAGGATGCGCTGCGGTTTCACTGGGTATCGTCCCGCAGATCCTGTTTGCGGGACGTTGCTTACAGGATGCGCTGCGGATTCACTGGGTATCGTCCCGCAGATGCCGTTTGCGGGACGTTGCTCAGGCTATCGCTCTCTCTATCCCTTTCTTCCTTAAAAAAAGACAAAAAAAATACCGTGTCTGTATACACGGTATTTTTAACAAAGGGGATGGGAGAAATTTTCACTCAAACAAAGGGGTATGTTTGGTATGTGATAAATTTCATATTGGTAATATATCATGATTTTCATATCATCGCAATAATATATATCCAACTTCACATTATTGTCATAATGAAAGCGTTTTATTAACTGTTATACATTTTTTTGATTAATTTTTCAAACTCATCTAAGCGTGTTTCAAAGACTTTGCAGGCCTGTTCTATAGGTTCGCTCGTCGTCATATCAACACCCGCCTTCTTCAATACCTCGATCGGATAATCTGAGCTGCCGGCTTTCAGGAACTCATTTATATAACGCTCGACTGCCGGCTTTCCTTCAGAGAGAATCTGATTGCTTAAGGCTAATGCCGCACTGTAGCCTGTCGCATACTGATACACATAGTAGTTGTAGTAGAAGTGCGGGATACGGCTCCACTCTTTAGAGATATTGTCGTCTGTTTCCACCGCATCGCCGTAATACTTCTGATTCAGCTTGCCATATTCCGCATTCAGACGTTCTCCGGTCAATGGCTCATTATTCTGGGCAAGTGTATGGATCAAGTGCTCGAATTCAGCGAACATGGTCTGTCTGAAGACGGTCCCTTTAAAGCCTTCCAGCTGATAGTTAAGTAAATATAATTTTTTCTTCTCATCTGTCAGCTTCTGATACATATGATGGGCGAGCAGCGCTTCATTACAAGTTGAGGCCACTTCAGCGACAAAGATCGAGTAGCCAGACATATTGGACGGCTGATTTTTTCTTGAGAAATAACTGTGAGCTGAATGACCGAACTCATGGGTTAGTGTAAAGGTATTGTTCACCGTATCTGTCCAGTTCATCAGAATGAATGGATTCGTGCCATATGAACCAGATGAATACGCACCGCTTCGTTTTCCTTTATTCTCATAGACATCGACCCAGCGATTGTTCAGGCCCTCCTCGATAACAGCTGTATACTCCTCACCCATCGGTTCAAGTGATTCAAGTACCCATTTCTTCGCTTCTTCATAAGTCACTTCAAATTTCTCATCCTGTACGAGCGGTGTGTACATATCGTACATCTTCATCTCTTCCAAGCCGAGCAGTTCCTTACGCAGCTTCGTATAGCGATGTAAGAGCGGCAGATGTTCATGAATCGTCTTGATCAGATTATCATAGACCGCCTCAGGAATATCATTGTTGCTCAGCGCCTGCTGCCGCGGCGAATCATAGTGTCTCACTTTACTTGAGAATACCGCGGCTTTCACTTTACCGCTCAATGTCTGCGACAAGGTATTATTGAACTGGCCATAGGCACGGTACACTTCATTATATGCATTTTCGCGGAGTACGCGGTCTTCTGACTCCAAATATTTGCTGTACGTCCCTTGTGATAAAGGATGCATCTGCCCGTCTTTATCCGCGACATCTTCAAATTTCAGGTCAGCATTGTTGAACATACCGAATACATTACTCGGAGTAGACAGCGCCTCACTCGCCTCAGCTAAAATCTTTTCTTCCTTATCAGACAGGACGTGCGCTTTCTTTTTCATGATACGCTCCAGATCAAACTTGTAGCGCTCAAGCTCCGGCTTCTCCTCTATAAAGCTGGCGATTGTCTTTTCGTCGATCGTCATCAGCTCCGGCAGCATAAAACTCCAGGCGCTGGATAACTTGGCAGCAAGTGAGGCCGCACGCTGTTCCATCCCTGCATAATGGGCATCAGATGTATCCTGATCATGCTTTAAGTGTGCATATGTATAGACCTTGCCTAATTGCTCATCAATCTCACTATCCAGTAGGAGCGCCTGATATAATGTCTCCGCACTGTCTCCGAGGTGGCCCTTGACTTCTTCCTCGCGCCCGATGTAACTTTCCGTCTCTTTCAATGCGGCTTCAAAAGCGGCATCGTCTTTAAAGATAGTGGTTAAATCCCATGTGTTTTCTAATTTCTGTTCTGCTCTAGTGATTAGTTCAGCCATATAATTCCCTCCAAAAAATAGATTATTTTAATTTTCTCACTTTTCAGTCATTAATGCACGCATAAATTCTTATAAGCGGCTAAATACTGTGCGACGAGGTCAGCTGCCAGCTCATGCTCAGTAAAATGCGTATGCACACCGTAATAATCCAGCTGCTCCGCAAATCGTTCCACTGAATAGGTCTTCTTCTTCAGCATCAGAAGCAGGACACTCTGCCAGGTGATGGGATGCGTCCTTATATAGAACTGAAGCGGCACCACAATGCCGATAGATAACGGCAAAGTCCGGTGATTGATGCCCAGCTGATAGAGGGCGCTCAGTGTCGGTTCCCTTATATCCTTCATCTGCAGACAGCGTCTGATGAAACTGTTCTGCAGTGCTCTTGTTATACGATAAGATTGTCTGACAACGGCTCTTTCACGCGTGAACGACTCAAAACCTGTCACCTTATATCGTTCATATGTCACAGCAAGTGTCGGCGTGACATCACACAGCTGATAGCAATAGAACTGATCCTCACTCTTATGGTAGCTGAAGAGCTGCATGCGCTCAGTCGTGACGAGCGAGCGCTGAAATGCTGTCAGCTTCAGGGCCCCGCCTGTCCGCGATAAAGCCTCGTCATCTGTTATCCAGATGACAGCCATATTCAATTGTCTGTACCCCGCGCTCCTGCGTAATATGGCATCGACCGGAATGACAGACAGCTGCAGCTCGACGGCAAGTGTCCTGTCTACCAGGATATCCGGTATCTGTTCGATCTCACTCAGAAAATATTCCATACTGACCTGATGCTCTCTCGCCATATCATAGAGATGATGCTTCCCCTGCAGATGTGCGGGTGATTCTGTCTTATAGCTTGATTTATGACAGTCAATCACACGCTGATGCGAGAAATGTGCAATCTTATAGCGACCCTGCTTTAAGGTCACGGGTTTCAGACATACCGGACAGCGATAGCGAATCTTTAGATCAGCCTGATGTGCATGCGTATAGATGCCCGCTTCTGTGACAGCGATCAACATAAAAACACCCCCTACTTAATAATCGTAGAGAGTGGACATTTTTATTTTTAAAGTTTCTGTAGTTTGTGTAAATTATACTGAGAAATAATGTCTCACTTGACGACGCACATTATAACTCATAATGACTTTACCGTATTCCTCAAGCATCGGATGATTCATCTTAGAAGGATTCGCGTACTCAAACAGATGCGCCACATAGTTGTCCATCGCGTCTTCTGTAGCCCGGTTGTCAAAATGAACATAATAATAATATTTGTTGTCATACATATAGAGCAAGTCTTCCATATCCACTTCCATGCTGTCCGCATGACTGAACTGAATGACTTCTTCCAGGCTGCGGAACTCTGCGACTAATTCACGGCTTTCCTTACGTGTATTTGTTTCTGATGCTCTGTCCAGTAAATCCGCTACGCCGTGGTTATGTTCCAGCGCTTTATTCAAGTATTCATTGACCTGATATTCAAGCTGATCAGCTGTCTCTTCTTCAGGAGGGTGCAGGAAATCATCATGCTTTGACTTCGTCACAACGAATTCGATCCCTTTGTCGAAAGCATGTACCTGAATCCATAGAGGACCTTCGACCGTAAACTCCTCTTCTTCATTGATTTCTTCCATCATGGACCAGAAGAATTCTTCCCCTTTACGACGGTTCATCCACAGGTCATCCTGCCTGAAACCTCGTTCTTCAATATCACGATAAGTCAGATAAAATTTAATCGTTGACTCGTTAATGCGTTCTATTCTCATCCCAATACCTCCTTACCGATGAGTAGTATCATTATTGTATTATACTCACCGGTAAAAACCTAACAATTTGATTAAAAAAAGCTACCTCCAAAGAGGCAGCTTAGTCAACCATACGTTGAGCTTCAAGAAGCTGGAATGTACGGACTTTACGTGGTAGGAAACGACGAATCTCATCTTCGTTATAGCCAACTTGCAGACGTTTTTCGTCCAGGATGATCGGACGACGAAGGAGTCCCGGGTTGTCCTGGATAATCTGATAAAGTTCCTGCAGCGGCAGCGCATCGATATCGACATTTAATTTCTGGAACGTTTTAGAACGTGTTGAGATAATCTCGTCTGTTCCGTCTTCTGTCATGCGTAAAATTGCTTTTATTTCGTCAATGGATAAATTTTCTGAGAAAATATTGCGCTCCGTATACGGAATATCATGTTCTTGTAACCATGCTTTCGCTTTACGGCAAGATGTGCAACTAGGTGAAGTAAATAATGTTACCATACATCTCACACTCCTAATAGTTTTAATTGAGATTAGTGATGAATCATTTAATTCTCTATTCCCTCGTGTCAAGTCATTAAACCTGATACCAGAAATTCCATCTGCTAACCTTATGACTTTATTATAATGAAAGAAAATGAGAATTAAATGAGAAAAATGAATTAATTTTCATTTTTCAATAATTTTTCGCAAAGTCGTCATATTTAACGTCAGGCTGAAATAGTGTACAATATAACAAACACCTTGAAAAGGAGCCTCGCTATGGAAACTTTATTTTCAGGCATTCAACCGAGTGGTATTCCGACAATCGGCAACTACATCGGTGCACTCAGACAATTCGTCGATATCCAGGACGATTACGAATGCTATTTCTGCATCGTCGATCAACATGCTATCACAGTCCCTCAAGATAAGAAGGCACTTCGCAATAATATCCGTTCACTTGCTGCACTCTATCTCGCAAGCGGCATCGATCCTGATAAGGCTACGCTCTTCATTCAGTCGGAAGTACCCGCTCATGCACAGGCTGGCTGGATGCTGACTTCTATCTCGACTATCGGTGAACTGGAGCGTATGACACAGTATAAGGATAAAGCGAAAGACCGTAAAGAAGGCATTCCTGCCGGTCTGCTCACCTATCCGCCGCTCATGGCTGCCGACATCCTGTTATACAGCACTAAGATCGTCCCTGTCGGTGATGACCAGAAGCAGCATCTTGAGCTGACCAGAGACCTCGCAGAACGTTTTAACGCGCGCTATAATGACATCTTCACGATCCCTGAAGTCCGCATGCCGAAAGTCGGGGGTCGTGTCATGAGTCTGCAGGAACCGACTAAGAAGATGAGCAAGTCCGACAGCAATACAAAGGGCTTTATCTCCCTGCTTGATCCACCGGCCACCGTCGCGAAGAAAATCAAGAGCGCCGTTACGGATTCTGAAGGCGTCGTCAAATTTGATACAGAGAACAAACCGGGAATCTCCAACCTGCTGACCATCTACTCTATTTTCAGCGGTGAGACGATTGAAGCGCTTGAATCAAAATATGCCGGCAAAGGCTACGGCGAATTTAAAAGTGATCTCGCTGAAGTTGTCGCAGACTTTATCACACAGTTCCAGGAAAAATATCAGTATTATATGGAGTCGGACGAACTGGATGCCATTTTAGACCGCGGTGCCGAGAAAGCGAGCCTAAAAGCGAATAAGATGCTGAAAAAAATGGAGAATGCGATGGGCCTCGGCCGTAAACGCAAATAAATCACGGTCTTCTGACCGTGATTTTTATATTCAAAAAAGGAGCAATCAGCTGATTGCTCCTTTCATATTATTTCTTGCCTTCGATGTAAGTTTCTTTAAGTGTAGTGTCCCCAGCAAATTTGTGAGTCACATAGTTCTTCACGTAAGGTTGAACTAAACGAGCCGCTCCACGTTGGTACATCGGGATGAGAGCTGCATCTTCTAAGAATAAGTTCTCAGCATCTTGTAATGTAGTCCAGCGTTTTTCTGGATCATCCAGTAAAGTTGTTTTACCTTCTTTAATCAGTTTGTCGTACTCTTTATTAGAGTAGTTCATCTGGTTGTGCGGTCCGCCAGTAACGAACATATCAAGGAATGTCATCGCATCTGGATAGTCAGGACCCCAACCAGAGAATGCGATATCGTAGTTACCTTTAGATTCTAAGTCAAGCTTCTGTTTGAATGGCTGTTGTTTGATAGTGATTGAGACGCCTGGTAAGTTCGTTTCAATTTGATCTTTGAAGTACTCTGCATCTTTCTTAGATGTATCAGCATCATACGTTAATAACTCGAAGTCAAATTTATCTTTACCCAGTTCTTTTTTCGCTGCGTCATATGCTTTCTTAGCTGCAGCTGTATCGTAGTTAAGTGGTGATTTGATGCCGTCATGGAAGTCCTCGCCTGCTTCATTTTTCAGGAAATCTTTCGGTGTTAAGCTGTCTGTCGCTTCAGAACCGTTATTCAATAATGTTTTAACATATTTTTCTTTGTCGATTGATTTTGCTAAAGCTAAACGCAGGTCCTTGTTCGCCAGGTCTTTATTCTTTTCATTCAGACGCATGAAATAAGTAGATGACTGTAATTCAGTTGAGAAGTTTGGATCATTTTTGTACTTAGAAACTTGCTCAGCTGTTAAACCGACACGGTCAACTTTACCAGTTGTGTAAAGGTTAAGACCTGTCTGCTGGTCTTTAACGATTGTGTAGTTCACTTCATCTAATTTTACTTTATCTTTATCCCAGTACTCTTTGTTAGGTGTCAGCTGGAACTTTTCTTCTGTTTTCCAGTCATTCAGAACAAATGGTCCGTTGTAGATGACATCTTCTTTAGATGTTCCGTATTTATCCCCTTTTTCTTTGACGAACTTTTCATTCTGAGGCATGAACGTACCGAACGCTAACAGCTCTTTGAAGTATGGTACGTTTGACTCTAACTGAATTTCAAGAGTATGGTCATCAATCGCTTTAACACCCAGCTCATCAGGTTTCATCTTACCTGAGTTGACTGCTTCAGCGTTTTTCAGGTCATACATCGCGTAGGCATACTCAGATGCAGTTTTCGGATCTAATGTACGTTTCCAGGCAAATTCGAAGTCTTTAGCTGTAACAGGGTCCCCGTTAGACCATTTTGCGTCTTCACGTAATTTGATCGTCCAAGTCTTACCGTCTTCAGACTTTTCTGGTTCGCCTTCTGCCACACCTGGCACCGCTTTGTCATCTTTGTCTAAAGTGTACAGACCTTCATAGACCTGATTGAAGACATTGAATGAAACTTGGTCAGTTGCGATAGATGAGTCAAGAGATGGAATATCTGAACCTTCCAGTAAGTTCAGGACTTGTTTCTCTCCGCCGCCTGAGCCGCTTGATGCATCTTTACTTGCATCTTTATTATCTCCGCCGCCTGATGAACATGCTGCTGTGAAACCTGAAACTGCGATTAATGATGCCAAGAATAATGAACTTTGTTTCTTCATGAGTGTGCCCCCTAATGTTTGATGAAAATCAATCTGTATTGAATTTTCAGAAGATTTGTATTAATTATATTTTAACCATTCTTGTATAGCAATACTTTTTTTAAAAGTTTTTAGAATTTTTTAAAATTTATATAAATTCAAAAATTCAATTATTTATCATAGTCTTTCAGCCACTGGTTCATTCTGGGTATGATGATTGTAATTGGCTTTATGAACTTCATATTCCTTCGGTGAACAGTAGACATAATGATCAGGTGCGACTTCACGTAATTCGAGTACGTCATCTGCTGAATAAGCATGGACATCCGGATTGTATGTGCGACGTACGCGTGTCCGTTCACTCTCCGGATCCGGTAATGGAATTGCTGACAGAAGTGATTTTGTATATTCATGCAGCGGATTGTTGTAGATCGCATCTGCCGGCCCGATTTCAACCAGTTTACCGAAATACATGACTCCGATACGGTCTGAGATATATTTCACCATCGATAAATCATGGGCGATAAAGAGGAAAGTGATACCCCGCTCTTTCTGAAGACGCTGCATCAAGTTGACCACCTGTGCCTGAATCGACACGTCAAGCGCTGAAATCGGTTCATCTGCAATGATAAAGTCAGGTTCAACTGCAAGTGCACGTGCGATACCGATACGTTGACGTTGGCCGCCCGAAAACTCGTGCGGATAACGGTTGGCGTGCTCTTTGTTCAGACCTACTGTCTCCAGTAATTCATAGACACGATTCGCACGGTCTTCTTTGCTCTTCGCAAGCTTGTGAATATCGATACCTTCTGCAATGATATCCATGACTTTCAGACGCGGGTTGAGCGATGCGTATGGATCCTGGAAGATCATCTGCATGCGGCGGTTAAAGTGCAATAAGTCTTTCTTACGTTTAATCGACTGAATGTCTGTACCGTCAAAGAAAACTTTTCCGCCCGTCGCATTATATAATTTAATGAGTGAGCGACCGGTCGTGGATTTACCACAGCCTGATTCTCCAACCAGTCCGAGCGTCTCTCCTTTATAAATATCAAACGAGATATCATCAATCGCTTTTACTTCGTTGGATTTGCCGACATTAAAGTACTGTTTCAAGTTATGAACTTCAATCAGCTTCTCCTTGCCGTCGCCATAATGCTCTGTATAGCCTGCAGCACGTTTTTCTGCTTCTGTCAGTTCCGTCTTGTTCAGTTCACGCTCTGTATATTGATCCGTTGTTTCTACTAGGTCCTTATCACCAACGACTAAAGGCCCATTTTCAATTGTATGTTCTTCAACTGCATCGGGATGAAGGTCTTTATTTAAATCTTCACGCATTAGAAACTTACCCCCTCTACTTGTCTCGGCTTGTCAAATTGACCCGGGAGATTTCGTTGTTTCACTTTTACCATTTCGGGTGGCTCTACTTTCGGTGCCTGTGGATCCATCAACCACGATTTGACAAAGTGAGTCGGTGAAACCTGATACCAAGGCGGCTCCTGTTCAAAATCAATCTGCAGCGCGTAATCAGAACGGCGGGCAAACGCATCACCGACCGGCGGCTTGATCAGGTCAGGCGGTGTACCCGGAATGGCTTTCAGTTCCATATCCTGTGAAGTGTCAAGGCTCGGCATGGAGGACAGGAGACCCCATGTGTAAGGATGTTTAGGGTCGTAGAAAATTTCATCGACCGTGCCTGTCTCAACAATCTGTCCACCATACATAACGGCCACGCGGTCTGCGACATTCGCTACCACGCCCAGGTCATGAGTGATGAAGATAATGGACGTATCAATTTTCTTCTGCAAGTCTTTCATCAGTTCCAGAATCTGTGCCTGGATGGTAACATCAAGCGCTGTTGTCGGTTCATCAGCAATCAGGACTTTCGGGTCGCAGGCCAGGGCGGTTGCAATAACGATACGCTGACGCTGACCGCCAGAGAACTGGTGAGGATAGTTGTTGAAGCGACCTTCCGGATTCGGGAGACCGACTAAGTGCAGAATATCTAAGGCGCGTGCTTTTGCGTCTGCTTTAGACAGCTTCTGGTGCTTGATCAGCGGTTCCATGACCTGTTTACCGATTTTCATTGTCGGATTCAGGGAAGTCATCGGATCCTGGAAGATCATTGAGATATCTTTTCCGCGGACTTTCTGCATTTCTTTTTCAGAGAGTTTCGCTAAGTCTTTACCGTCAAAGAGAATCTGACCTTCTTTAATACGGCTCGGCGGCTCTGGAAGTAGACGCATGATCGCTTTCGTTGTGACTGATTTACCGGAACCCGATTCCCCTACGATGGCCAGCGTCTCAGCTTTATCCAGATGAAAATCTACGCCACGGACAGCCTGTACTTCTCCTGCATGAATGTCGAAGGAAACTTTCAGGTTTCTCACTTCTAAAATTCTTTGTGCCATTTATATTTCCTCCTTGTTATTTACGCATTTTCGGGTCGAAGGCATCACGTACACCGTCACCGAATAAGTAGAAGCATAGAATCAGTAAACTTAAAATAGTGGAAGGCACGAACATCTGATATGGATTGATCATCAGCATCTTACGGCCGTCATTGACAAGCGTTCCTAACGATGCTGCCGGTGGTGGCGCACCTAAACCGATGAAGCTTAAGAAGGCTTCGAAGAAAATCGCACTCGGTACAGAGAACATGGCAGTGACGATGATCGGACCCAGTGTGTTCGGTAAGATATGCTTGAAGATCAAGCTCCAGTTTGTCGCACCCAGTGTTTTAGATGCCATGACATATTCCTGTGTCTTCAGTTTCAGGAATTGACCGCGGACGATACGGCTCATCCCGATCCAGCCGGTAACAGACATCGCCAGAATGATGGTCAATAAACTTGGACCGAAGAATACAACGAATAAGATCATGATGATCAAGTTCGGAATAGAGGCGATGATCTCGATAATACGTTGCATGACGTTATCAACAGTGCCTCCGAAGAAACCTGAGATCGCACCGTATGTAATACCGATGACGACATCAAGGAAAGCGGCGATAAGGCCGATCAGAATCGAAGTCTGCGTCCCTTTCCAGACACGCACGAACAGGTCACGTCCTGATGAATCTGTCCCAAACCAGTGGTACTCCTTGATATTATTTTCTTTGTAAGCATCATAATTATTTTTATCGACACCATCGAACGGTAGGAACGGTACTTTTTCCAGCACCTGAATCTTAGGCGGCAGACTTGTCTTATCCAGATCAATCTTATCGGTGTTAGATGTGATGTGAGGACCGATCAGAGACATAATCACCAGTAAAATAAGGCCGACCAAGCCTAGAATGGCAGCTTTATTGCTTTTCAGCTGCAGCCAGGCATCCTGCCAGAACGTTCTACTCTTACGTTCGATTTTCTCTTCATCTATCTCTTCGCGGTTAGCGAGCACAAAGGGCTGGGCTCTGTTCGTTGATAGTTCCTGATCAACGTCGGCATGTGTATAGACTTCTTTTTCATTGACCATTAATTTTTACCTCCTTGTACTCGGATACGCGGATCAATAATACCGTAAAGTACATCTACAATGAATAATACGAGAATGAATAAGAAACTGATCATAATCGTCAGGGCCATGATAACAGGATAGTCGTTCTGCTGGATCGAACGGACGAACTGTTCTCCGAGACCTGGAATTGCAAAGATTGTTTCGATGGTCAGTGCACCCGTCAGGATACCGACTGCCATCGGTCCAATTAAAGTGATGATTGGAATCAGGGCGTTGCGGAGCGCATGACCAAAGAGCACTTTATTTGTCGAGTTCCCTTTCGCTTTCGCCAGTGTAATATAGTCTGAACCGAGTACCTCAATCATCTCTGAGCGGATATAACGGGCAATAGTTGCAATAACCCCGGCAGATAAAGCAAGTGCCGGTAAGATGGCATAGGTGATATCCTCCCAGCCCGCTGTCGGCAGCAGGCGCCATTCAACTGTGAAATAAAATTGCAGTAAGGCAGCAAGGACGAATGAAGGGACAGAGATGGCGATAACGGAGAAGATAGTCGCTAAATAATCCACCCAGGTGTTCTGCTTGACCGCAGCCACAATCCCGAGAAAAATACCTACGATTGTACCAAAGATGAGTGCATAAGACCCGATCTCAGCCGATGGGCCTAAGCGCGGAAGGATAAGTTCAGTAACCGGTCTATTATCATACTGGAAAGAGTTACCGAAATCTCCTTGAGCCACGTTTTTCATATAGTTGACATACTGAACACCAACAGGGTCATTTAAGCCATATTTCTCATTGACTATCTGCTTTTGTTCAGCCGATAATTTTTCATCATTATAGGGAGATCCAGGCATTAACTTCATCAAGAAGAATGTTGCAGTTGTAACAATAAACAACGTGATGAGCATGAATCCCAGTCTTTTAAGTGCAAATTTTAACATTATAGTTCCTCCTTCTTCATTTTAAGTTAAGCTTAAAAACTATCATAACTAAGTTTTCACAAAATTCATACTACTTTTTGAAGTTTAATCAGAAAAACATGATTATTCTGATAACTCATCCTAAAAAAATAAAACTGTTATATTACAAAAAAAAATTCAGTCACTTACACCTCTTATTCCCTATGATCTTAAAGACTTAAAATCATTATAATGATACATTCTTATTTTTGGCAATACATTTTTTAGAAGAAGAGAGAACTAAAATGTATAAAATTATCCTATTTCAACACGTTAAAGTGTTATTATATCAATATATATTTATATAATTGTATATATATACTTTTAGAAACTGATTTCCTGTTCTATATCACCGATAATCCGACTGTCATACTCAACTTTGATAAACTGTTATACATCAAATCATTTTTACTGTACAATAATATTGGAGTATTAAGTGGAGGTTACATCATGAAAATTAAAATATATACACTCTTAGCAGCAGTCCTGCTCGCTATCAGTTTCCTTTTGACGCTGCTGAGAGGTTTCACGACTATCCATCTGCTCGATAGCCTGTTTATCTTGTCCATGCTATTGCTGTGTCTCGGTCTTCTTCTCTATATGTTTTCAGACGGAGCGTTCAGCATCATGGGTCATTCTTTCAGACGTTTCCACTACGTCACTGCGCCCAGACGCTTGAAAGAGACGATGGCTGATGATGAGCTGTATAATCAGAAGGAAGTCAAGATCCGCAATGAAAAATATCCATTCACTGTTCCCATGATTGTGACCGCCCTTGCCGGTCTCATCATCTCACTCGGACTGTCCTATCTGATCAAATAAAAGAGAAGACTCAGGTTTTACCCTGAGTCTTCTCTTTTATCAGTTAATCATGATATTTTTTGAGGACGAGCACTGCATTATGCCCGCCGAATCCTAAGCTGTTAGATAATGCGTATTCAATATCCATCTCAATTGCTTCGTTCGGAATATAGTCAAGATCACATCCCGGATCTGGTGCAGATTGATGAATCGTCGGTGGCACAGTTCCTTTCTCAATCGCCAGTGCGGTCAATATGGCTTCAATAGCACCAGTTGCGCCGAGCAGATGGCCTGTCATTGACTTCGTCGATGAGATCTTCAGATGCTTCGCTGCTTCGCCGAAAACAGATTTAATGGCTTTTGTTTCATAGAGGTCGCCGATTGGTGTGCTCGTACCATGCGCATTCAGGTACTGAATCTGATCCGGTGTAATACCCGCATCTTCAATGGCCATCTTCATCGCACGTGCACCGCCTTCTCCTTCTGGTGCAGGTGCTGTGATATGGTAGGCATCGCCATTATTGCCGTAGCCGACAATTTCAGCGTAGATATGCGCGCCCCGTTTTCTGGCATGTTCCAGTTCTTCAAGAACGATTACACCTGCACCTTCGCCCATAATAAATCCATCTCGCCCCTCCTGGAAAGGTCGGCATGCTTCGTCTGGATTGTTATGAGTAGATAATGCTTTATTGGCGATGAAGCCAGCGAGACCCATCTTCGTGATAGGGGCCTCTGCACCTCCTGCTATCATCGCATCAGCATCACCATACTGAATGATACGATAAGCATCACCAATACTATTCGTCCCGGTCGCACATGCTGTAACCGTACAGCCGTTCGGACCTTTGGCACCGAGATCAATCGAAATCTGTCCTGAAGCCATATCCGGAATCAGCATCGGTACGAAGAAGGGACTGATGCGGTTAGGTCCACGCTTCAGCATCTGATCATACGCGTTCTCAAAGGATTCCATTCCGCCGATCCCAGAGCCGACCCACACGCCGACACGGGCACTGTTATCATCTGTGATTTCAAGGCCGCTGTCTTTCAGTGCTTCACGTGCAGCCACTACACCGTACTGCGTGAAGCGGTCCATCTTACGCGCCTCTTTTTTCTCCAGATGGTCTTCAATGTTGAAATCTTTCAGTTCTCCAGCAATCTTCACGCTGAAGT
Source organism: Macrococcus bovicus (assembly GCF_004359575.1). Classification (GTDB taxonomy): domain Bacteria; phylum Bacillota; class Bacilli; order Staphylococcales; family Staphylococcaceae; genus Macrococcus; species Macrococcus bovicus. Next base: position 23,248 of record NZ_SCWF01000012.1, read on the forward strand.
CAGAGACATCAAGTCTTGTAATAAAATCGATGCCATTGACGCCTTTAATCGCATTGTTATAAGTGGTAGGTGCATCGTTCCCCAGCGGACTTAACGCCCCTATACCTGTAATCACTACTCTTCTCTTCATATTATCCTCCTATTTACCGTAGACGATTGTAATGGCACCGTATGTCAGTCCGCCACCGAATCCTACGAGTACAATTATACTGCCTTCCTTTACCGTACCTTTTTCGAGTTCATGAAGCAAGGACAGAGGGATAGATGCAGCAGATGTATTGCCATAACGATCGACTGTCACACTCATTTTCTCTTTGTCGATGCCGAGTCTTTGGCGGGACGATTCCATGATCCGAATATTCGCTTGATGCGGGATGAACATATCGATATCATCCGGTTCAAGCCCCGCTTCACTCACCGTCTTCTGCGCCATATCACCCATTATTCTCACCGCAAACTTAAAGACCTCCCGGCCGTTCATGGCGAGCATATGATCTTCTTTTCTGTCGTAGAGATACTCTCCGCCAGTACCATCACTGCCGAGCTGAAAGTCCTTTATGCCGTGTCCTTCGCCGACTTGGCCCATCACGACCGCAGCGGCGCCGTCACCGAAGAGAATAGCGGTATTCCGGTCCGTCATATCTGCTATCTTCGATAATTTTTCCGCCCCGACAACCAAGACGTATTTACAGACCCCTGTCTGGATGAATTGCTGCGCTGTCACCATCGAATAGATGAATCCTGTGCATGCCGCGAGCTGATCCATTGCCGGGACTTGGCGCAGACCGAGACGCTCCTGCAGCTGACAGGCGACAGAAGGAAACCTGTGGTCGCCTGTTGACGTGGCAACGAGCACCATATCTATCTCATTCTTATCAATGCCTGCATCTTCAATCGCACGTTCAGCAGCTCTGACAGCCATGTCACTCGTGTCCTCATCTGGTGCAGCAAATCGTCTTTCCTTGATACCTGTCATTTTTGTGATCCATTCATCAGATGTATCGAGAAATTTTTCGAAATCATGATTGGTCATCCGTTTTTCTGGCACGTAACCACCAATACCGACTATCCCTATATTCACTTCTATCCACCTACTTATAATCTGTTATTATAACCAGGTACTAATTTATCATAGAACAGCTTGGATATCAATCTTGATGGTAAGCATCATGCTCTGCTGGAGGCTCCTGACCGCCAGGCAGCAGATTCGTTTCTTTGTAATGAGCCAGCTCTTTTTTCAGCTGTTGACTGAACTGAGCATCCATCCGTTTAGAGAGTTTACCCATGCCGACTAAGTCCTCTCTTATGCCCCAGTCCAGCTGCCCACCTTGCAGTCTCCCTTCTTCATACAGTTCTGCCACCTTCATGTAAGCTGCGGGAATCTTGACTTGGACACTCATCAATACTTGAGGGCCGTAATTGCTCTGGTCACTGATGAAGCCGATGACATTGATATTGTTATCCCGGGCATACGACATAATGTCGGCATTGATGCCATCACCAGCCGGAAAGAGGACATCCACATTTTTCTTTTTGATGAAATCCTCCGCGATATCAGTGCCGCGGCTGTCATAACTGAAGGTTTTGACATAGTATTCGTGCAGTTTGATCGCTTTATTTTCATATCTTGCGCCGTCCTTGAAACCTTCTATCTCAGGCTGTGTCTTGAAGGAACCGATGACGCCTATATGACCCGTCCTAGACTGATGCGCAGCCGCCATACCGCCCAGATATCCCATGGCATAGGCATCTAAATTAACAATGGTGACATTGTCCGCTTTGGATTCACCGTTAAACACCACAAAATGAATATGAGGATATTTTGCTGCCACCTCATTGAAGGCATCAGAAAACTCCATGCCTTGGCCGTACAGCACCTGCACGTTCCGGTCTGCCATGCGCTTGACAGCAGTCTTGATCTCCTCACTTGTATTGATATTCTGCTCATAAAAGAATGCGGTATCATAAGACTGGGCGATCTCCAGCATGCCTTTATAGCCTTCAGTCCCCCATGTCTGGTCGTACATGGAGTCCGGGAAAAGAAAGCCGATTGTTGCCAGCCGGTGCTGAGGACGGCTGAACATGAAAATGGCAACTAAAAGTACAGCAACAAGGATGAGCAACAGACTGATTTTTTTCATATTTCGCCTCTCATGTAGGGGTATACTTTTTCCATCAACTCTTCTATAATCAATAGTATATCAATTATTGGGGGATTTAACATGCATTATATTATGACGTTTGTATGGGCTTTCATTCTCGTCCATATGATCAATTTCGTACTGATGAGCTTAGGCGGCGGCCATGAACTTCATCTGATGACTGCCAATGTCATGGCTGTTGTCTTCGCTGTCCTGGCACTGATTGTTGCAGCCTTGATTCCGGATGAACCCGTTCCGACAGATCATCACTAAAAAAGCACAGTAGCTTTAAGCTACCGTGCTTTTATTTTTTAATCTCTAGGTCAAGCTGGCCATCCTTCATCGTGATATCGATATGTGCTCCTTCTGCAAGGTTATTCTGCAGCAGAAGTCGCGCGACAGGTGTCTCGATATGTCGCTGAACAAACCGTTTAAGCGGCCGAGCACCGAATTCCGGTGCATATGCTTCTTCAGCGATCCATTCTTTAACCGGCTGAGCGACTGTGACGGACATATGCTGCTCCAGCAGTCGACGGTTCAACTGGTCAACCAGTTTGTCGACAATAAATGTCATATCATTCGCGCTGAGTGGTTTGAAGAGCACGATATCATCCATCCGGTTAAGTATCTCCGGCTTGAAGTACTGATGCAGTGCTTCATCCACCTGACTGCGGGCTTCAGCCGTAATCTCGCCCTCCTCAATGCCATTCAGTAGATATTGAGAGCCGATATTACTTGTCATAATAATAATGGTATTTTTAAAGTCAACGACGCGGCCTTTAGAATCAGTCAGGCGTCCTTCATCCAGGAGCTGCAGCAGGACATTGAAGACATCACTATGGGCTTTTTCGACTTCATCCAGCAGGATGACTGAATAAGGCTGACGTCGAACCGCTTCGGTCAGCTGGCCGCCTTCTTCATAGCCGACATATCCAGGAGGCGCTCCGATTAACCGAGCAACAGCATGTTTCTCCATATATTCACTCATATCAATGCGGACCATATGCTTCTCTGAATCAAACATCGTACTTGCCAGTGCTTTTGCAAGCTCTGTCTTACCGACACCGGTCGGTCCAAGGAAGAGGAAGCTGCCGATCGGCCGGTTCGGATCCTTGATGCCGGCACGCGCACGCACGACAGCATCTGCTACTAAATCTACTGCTTCGTCCTGACCGACCACACGCTCGTGGAGGATGTCTGATAATTTCAGCAGTTTTTCTTTCTCTGTTTCCACTAGTTTAGAGACAGGGATGCCCGTCCATTGAGACACAATATAGCCGATCTCCTCATCTGTTACGACTTCGCGGATGAGACGGTCCTTACCCTTTGTCTCTTCCTGAAAATCTTCCTCCAGCTGGGCCAGCTCTTTTTCAATCTCCGGAATCTTACCGTACTGGAGCTCAGAAGCTTTGGCCAAATCATAATTATTCTGGGCCTCTTCCAGCTGCGTGCGGTATTGATCCAGTTCGGAGCGTTTCTCCTGGACGACCTGAATCTGAGATTTCTCTTTTTCAACTTTGGCAGCCAGAATCTGCTGTCTTTCTTTCTCATCAGCCAGTTCTTTCTGCAGCTCTTCTAACCGCAGACGACTGGCACTGTCTTCCTCATTCTTCAACGCCTTTTCTTCAATCTCCAGCTGGAGCACACGGCGGTTGACTGCATCCAGTTCAGTTGGGTTTGAGCCCATCTCCGTCCGGATGGTCGCACAGGCCTGGTCGACCAGATCAATCGCTTTATCCGGCAGAAAGCGGTCGGTGATATAACGGTCTGACAGTTCAGCTGCTGCGACGAGCGCTCTATCCTGGATCCGCACACCGTGATACACTTCGTAACGTTCTTTCAGGCCGCGGAGAATAGACACTGTATCTTCAACATCCGGTTCTGCGACCATGACCTTCTGGAAGCGACGTTCTAACGCCGAATCTTTCTCAATATACTGACGATACTCGTTCAACGTCGTCGCGCCGATGCAGTGAAGTTCTCCGCGGGCAAGCATCGGTTTCAGCATATTGCCGGCATCCATCGCACCTTCCGTTTTACCGGCGCCCACCATCATATGAATCTCATCAATAAAGAGAATGATCTGGCCGTCGCTGTCTTTCACTTCCTTCAGCACAGCCTTCAACCGCTCCTCGAATTCGCCGCGGAATTTAGCGCCTGCGACAAGCGCACTGAGATCCAGTTCAAATATCGTCTTGTTCAGGAGTGATTCCGGCACATCTTTGCGGACGATACGCTGTGCCAGGCCTTCGACGATAGCTGTTTTACCGACACCCGGTTCCCCGATCAAGATAGGATTATTCTTTGTCTTGCGGCTTAAAATACGGATAGCGTTACGGACTTCTTCGTCCCGACCGATGACAGGATCCATTTTGCCGTTGCGGACTTCCTCCACTAAATCTCTGCCGTATTTCTTCAGCACCTCATATTGTACTTCCGGATTTTGTGATGTCACGTGATGACCCCCTCTAATCTGCTTGATGATTTCTGTGATGACGGCTGATTTGCTGCCGACAAAATCGCGCGTCAGTGTATGTGACTGAACAGCAGCTAAAATGAGATGCTCCACTGATAAGTAGTCATCTTCCATCTCTTGCTGCAGCTGTTCTGCCTTTTGCATAAGTTGATTCAGATCATTGCTTAAATACTGCCCGTACTGCATATTGTCGCCACTGACAGCCGGCAGACTGTTCAATCTCTCTTCTAACCGGGCAGTATAGGCTTTAATATCAAGGTTCGCTCTTTCGAAAACAGTTGACAGCATACTGTCGCTGTCCTGGGCAAAATGCAACAGCAAGCTTTCCGGTTCAATCGTCTGCATGTGCCGTTCAACCGCGTCACTTTGTGCTGCTTCAATAGCAGTCTGTACATTGTATGTCATTTTTTCTGCATTCATCCCTGTCACCTCATTTGACTATGTTTGACCTTTACCCCTATTATATAGCCCTTTTCCGTCTCAGCCAAACATCATGCTCCACCTGCTCAGAAAAATTTAAATCGTGTCATATTATGAAAAATGTCTATGCTATAATAGAAAAAAAGTGGACAAGGATGAACAGGATGGTACAGATTAATTTTCATGAAGCCACGAACGTCGTCAACTATATCATGGATAATGGTAAAGAAGAGTCTTATAAGGCAGGACAATATATTTATCAGGCAGAGGATCCCGCTGATTATATCTATGTCATTAAAAGCGGGGTCGTGCTCATCAACCGCATGGTGGAGGATGGTAAGGAGCTATCGATGAAGATGCTCTCAAGCCGTTCTATTTTTGGTGCTGTGACCCTGTTCTGTGGTCCAAAGAAGCATTCACTGTTCGCGAAGGTGAAATCAGCCGCTGTCGTCCGCAAAATAGAGCTGAAGACCTTTGAGACTGCATTGCTGGCTGATGAAGTCATGAAATACGAATGGATGCTGTGGCAGCAGAATGAAAACAGCAAAAATGAATACAAGATGCGCGATTTATTTACTCTCGGCAAAAAAGGGGCGCTCTATTCGACGTTGATCAGACTCAGCAATACCTACGGCGTCAAGCAGGAGGAAGGTCTTCTGCTGAACGTAGAATTGACCAATAACGACCTGGCCAATCTCTGCGGCACGACCCGGGAAGGTGTCAACCGGATCATCAGTCAGCTCAGGGCTGATGATATCATCAGTGTGAAAGGTAAATATATCGTGCTTAACAACATCCAGTATCTGAAAGATGAGATCAGCTGTGAAAGCTGTCCGGTCAATATCTGCAGAATTGAATAAGACAAAAAAAGCCCGCAGCACGAAGCTGCGGGCTTTCTGATCAGCTGACGCCGAGTGCAATCTTAGCGTAACGGCTCATCATTTCTTTATTCCAAGGTGGATTCCAGACGATATTCACTTCTACACCTTTAATTTCCGGTAATTCACCGAGTGCTGTCTTCACCTGATCAATAATCTGGGGTCCCATCGGACAGCCCATAGATGTTAACGTCATATCAACGGTCACAATGCCGTCATCATCCATATCGACGTGATAGACGAGTCCTAAATTGATGACATCAATACCAAGCTCTGGATCGATGACATTTTCAAGTGCACCGAGAATACTGTCTTTCATTGCTTCTTCCATGCTCTTCACTCCTTTTTCTCTAACTATATCAAATTCCTTAACTATCGCCAATTAAATGATATGATAGAAGGCAGAAAGGATTGACCTGATGAACGATAAACACTTAATCTGCCTCGATCTCGACGGCACTTTACTGACTGATGAAAAAACCATTTCACCTTACACTAAACATGTACTTGAACGCTTGAGAGAAGAAGGCCACGAAGTCATGATTTCAACCGGCCGTCCCTACCGTGCAAGCGAAACCTATTACAATGAGCTCGGTCTCGATTCCCCTATCGTCAACTTTAACGGCGCTTTTATCCATCATCCTAAGGACGACGATTTTAAAGGGGTCCATACGCCGCTCGATCTATCTATCGCAAGAGCTATTTTTGAGCAGCTGGAAGACTTGAACATCCAGAATATCATCGCTGAAGTGAAGGACCATGTTTATTTTCACTATCATGATGAGTATCTGTTCCAGGGCTTCACGATGGGTAACCCTGTCGTCAAGAATGGCAATCTGAATCTTATACTGCAGGAAGGGCCGACCAGTATTCTGATACAGGCCGAGGATGAGCATGTGCCGGCAATCCGCGAACACTTAAGTCACGTCTATGCCGAACAGGTCGAACATCGATGCTGGGGCGCCCCTTATCCTGTCATTGAGATCGTCAAAAAAGGAATCAATAAAGCAGTCGGCATCCAGTATGTCTCTGAAAAATTAGGCATCAATCAGAAGAATATCATTGCATTCGGTGATGAGGACAATGATTTTGAGATGATTGAGTATGCCGGCACAGGTGTTGCCATGGCTAATGCCATCCAGGAACTGAAGATGCGCGCTGATAAGGTGACGCTCTCTAACAATGAAGATGGCATCGGCGTATTTCTGGCTGATTATTTCAATCTTGAAGGGAGAGCATAATATGAAGATTGTTGTTGTAGGCGGTGTGGCTGGCGGTGCTACTGTCGCCTCACAAATCAGACGTGAACTGCCTGATGCAGAGATTGTCATCTACGAGAAGGGCCGCGATATGAGTTTTGCCAACTGCGGACTGCCCTATTATCTCGGCGCTGAGATAACAGACCGTTCTGAACTGACTCAGGCATCAGCTGCGACATTCAAGGAACAAAAAGAAATCACGGTCAAGCTGTATCACGAAGTCATAGCAGTTGAGCCAGCGCATAAAACCGTGACGATTCTTAATCACCTGACCCAGGAGACAACAGAAGATACATACGATCAATTGATCTTAAGCCCGGGCTGTCAGGCCGTTCGTTTGCCGCAGCTGGCAGATTCAGATATCGCCTTTCCTGTCAGAACACTCGAAGATACGGATATCATCGAACAGCATATAGAACAGTATGATGTGAAGAAGGCGTTGATTATCGGGGCCGGCTATATCAGCCTTGAAATGGTTGAAAACCTTAAGCACTGTGGACTTGACGTGACACTTCTCCATCGCAATGAACGTCTGCTGAAGACCATGGATGGACAGTTCTTGCCGCATCTGATGAACTGCCTCAAGGAAGCAGCCGTCAATATCCAGCTCAATGATGAAGTAGACCGTATAAAGGGTAAAACTGTCACGTTTAAATCCGGGCTATCAGCTGACTATGATCTCATTATTGAGGCGGTCGGAATCACGCCGAACACGGAATTCTTGGCCAAGAGCGGCATTGAATTGAACGACAAAGGGTATATCGTGACCGATCAATATTTCCAGACCTCCGTCCAGGATATCTATGCACTCGGTGATGCCATTGAAACATTCTATATGCACACCGGTCAGAAGACAACCGTCGCCCTTGCATGGGGTGCGCACCGTGCCGCAAATCTGATTGCCGGCAATCTTGCTGGTCATAAACAAGCGTTTAACGGCCTGCTCGGGACTAATATCATCCGCTTCTTTGACCATGCCATTGCAAGCGTCGGCATCAGCGAAAAAGAAGCACAAGAATGCGGGGCAGCACATCTCTCGTTCGATCAGTATCCGCAGGCAAGATATATGCCTCGTTCTCATCCGATGCATATCTCAGTCTATTATGACCCAGATACCCGTCAGATCCTACGTGCCTGCTTCTTCGGTAAGATGGGAGTAGATAAACGCGTGGATGTCATAGCGACTGCTATAATCGCTAAGATGACGATTGATGATTTAAAAGATATTGAGATTGCCTATGCCCCTCCTTTCTCATCCCCGAAGGACATCATCAATATGATAGGCTATCGTGCGAAATAATAGGAAAGACCGCATGCCGGGGGCATGCGGTCTTCTATTTGCTGCGAGTTGTGCTGCGAGTTATGAGCGATATTTGTCGTTTATCGCTCATAACTCACAGGAACTCAAGGCTTCAGCCTCATTATGAGCGATATTTGCTGTTTATCGCTCATAACTTACAGGAACTCAAGGCTTCAGCCTCATTATGAGCGATATTTGTCGTTTATCGCTCATAACTCACAGGCACTCAAGGCTTCAGCCTCATTATGAGCGATATTTGTCGTTTATCGCTCATAACTCACAGGCACTCAAGGCTTCAGTCTCATTATGAGCGATATTTGTCGTTTATCGCTCATAACTCATATTTTTCAGCTATTTATTGCGCTTTGATTTTCTGGCTGCAAGTATAATAAACAGGGTAAATGCGATAATCACCCCGACTGATGCGATAATATAGCCGATATTAAGTCCTCTGTCCTTGATGATGGCATAGAGCTCTGCTTCTTCACGATTGGTGATTAAATCAAACTGACCATCTTTTTCATGAATAGCATCGCCGATCAGCAGTCCACTTAACATTTTTCCTTCAGGGACCACATCAGTACCCAGCTCAACTTTCGTGGCTTTATCTGTATTGTTGAGATTATAAATAAAATCCACCTTATCAGTATCATAATGAATGACCTGATTGCCGTTTTTATTCATCAGCACCTGCATCTTGCCGTCAAACATTTCACGGTATTTATCGAAGACGCGTGAGGTCTCCTGCAGGTAATCTGTCACTTCTTTTTCCGTCCGGAAATCCAGCAGCTGGTGCATATCAGGCATCTGTCCACCGTTCATGGCAATCTCCGTCCCGTATGTCATGCTCATCGGCTGATTCTGACTGAGCAGATAGCTGAGCAGTAACTTAATACGGGTGCCCGGGAACATATTTTCATCAGCAGCATATTTCGTGAAGCGCGGCATAAAGAAATTATCTGCCGCGAGTAATTCATTTTTACCGAATGAATCTGGCAGTGGCTGGTTCGTTGTCTTAAAGCCGTTCGCCAGCTTTAAGGTTGACTCCTCTTTTTGGATATAATCAAAATTCTTGGCGGCCATGCCTTTGTTCAGAATAGCGATATTCAGCGGCAGGTCAGGCATGATTTTCTGGGCATCAATTCCGTCCTGCAGCGTATACATGGAAAGACCATCTACCTGATAAGTCTTGACGAAGGCAGCCATTTTTTTCTTGTATTTCTCTTGGTTGGCCGCATTCTGCAGGTCGATAATCTGGGTATTGCCGTAATAGGCTTTCTGGATCTCATTCATCGCAGGAGACTTCAAAGGCGTAAATTCCTTTGTGGCAACGACCGGCATATCCACGATAATCTTCATCTTGTTATCGTGAATCTTCTTGACCAGTTCCTTGAAATCCTTGTCACCACCATAAACAGAATCAATAGTATCGTAGTTTGAGACTTTATAGCCTAGATAGTCATTCTGCTCATGCTTGAATATCGGCGAGATATGGATGACGTTGAAGCCCATATCCTTAATATAATCGAGCTTGCTTTCAATCCCCTGAAAATCTCCACCGTAAGGCAGATGATCGTCATCGTCATTATGGATATGCGCATTATTTTTTTCTGTGCCGTTCAAGAAACGGTCTACGACTAGACTATAGACCCTCGGCTGCTGTTTCTCTTGTGCTTGTGCTACCGGCGTGACCAGCAGGCCTGCCATCAGCAGTAATATCATTTTCTTCATTTCTATCCCTCTATTCGCTTAATACTTAAATTATACTTGAAGTGACAGAAATTGTGACTTAATTCATAAAAAGTTCATAAGAAAAAGCTGACTCCGAGGAATCAGCTTAGTTGAACATGGCAGTAATAGGTCCCATTGGCAACCAGATACCCATGCCTATTGTCAGTATTGCGAATAAGACGACTAAGTAGAAGAAAGTACGAGAAGGTTTCTTCTTTTTCTTTTTAGCGAGCGTCATTTCCATCAGGCCGATAGTGACCAGACCCAACAGGAATTTAATACCATACTGAGCTGCCATACCGCCGCCCATTGTCTGGAAGAACACGACACCACCACTGATCAGTGTCAGCAATAAAAAGACTCGCAGTACCATATGCAGCGGTTTGAAGTATTGACTTGGTCCTTGGCGATCAGAGAAATTCTGATAAGCAGCAAAGAAAAGAATGATAGCTAGAATCCAGCTTAAAATATGAAGGTGTAACATCTGTATCCTCCTTTCATGTATTTGTTATCAGTTTAACATAATTAATGGCAAAAAAGAAAAGAGCTGACGCTCTTTTCTGTTCTCTTCCTTATTCAGCAATCGTATTGACCAATGTACCGATGCCATCGATGGAGACTTTGACTTCATCCCCTGCCTTCAGGAAGACCGGTGGATTCATGCCAGCCCCCACTCCAGCTGGTGTACCTGTCGCAATCACATCACCTGGATGGAGTGCCACATATTTGGACACTTCAGCAATCAGATCATCGATTTTCAGGATCATATCTGATGTTGAGCCGTCCTGACGGATCTCGTTGTTGACTTTCGTCACGATGTTAACATTCTCAGGATTCGGCAGCTCATCTTTCGTCGCGATGTAAGGGCCCATCGGACAGCCGCCGATCAGGCTTTTACTCAGGAAAGCCTGCAGATGCTCTTTCTGGAGGTCACGTGCTGTGATGTCATTGATGATGGTGTAACCATAGACATAATCAAGCGCAAGACCTTTTGGAATCTGGTGACCATATTTACCGATGACGATACCGAGCTCTCCTTCATAGTCCAGCTGGCTTGTCACATCTGAGTGCAGCGGAATTGCGTTGCCATCGCCTATTAAGCTTGATGGTGCTTTAGTGAAAACGTAGAGACGATCGACTGCATTGTTCAGTTCTTCTGCATGCTCTTTATAGTTACGACCGACCGCAATCACATTGTTCGTCGGTGTCACCGGTGGCAGGAATTTGATGTCAGCAAATGGCGCTTTATAACTCTCTTTATCCCCTTGCTGTTCTGCTTTAGAGACTACTTGGCGTACAGCCTCCTGAAAATCAATCTCTGCATTTTTCTGCAGCCCTTCAAGCAACGTTTTCGGATAGTCAGCATTCCCGAACGCTTCAAAGACTTTAGGTAAGATCCATGCTGCTTCCTCGCGTTTTACTTTAACACCATATGTTTCTTTGCCTTGGTACTCAAATGAAAGAAATTTCATTAAGGTCACTCCTTCTATGTTTGTTCTTTATTATACAGAATATTTGGATTATTAGCATGCATTTTCCGCTGCAATACAAAATAGATGACGGCAGTGATGATAAAAATAACAGTCCCCCGTATCAGCACGATATCGACAGCGAGATTTTTATAGTCTCCGATGCCGAGTGCTGTAAAGACGAAGAGCGTGATAAGCGAGCTGCTGATAAGAGCGGGCACCAGTGCCAGTCCAGCCGCTCCGCGCAGCAGCAGATAAAGTGCAACCCCTTGCAGCAGGCCGCCTATCAGCGTCAATATAGTGAAGGCAAGCACAGATTCTGTACTGATGATCAATGTCTTCAGCATGATGCCGGCAGAAAACAAGATTACTGCAGGCATGACTCGATACTTCAAGCCACTGAGATCAATCAAGAGTAACGGGGTGATGACGAATAAAGCCATGACAACGATGAATATATAATCTGTCTGTAAACTATGTGTCACGTAACCCAGATAATCATGAGAGCGGTAGAGTGTGACGAGTTCCTGGAACTTTGCTGCATCCATAAATGTCTCACTTGAGAAATATAAAATCAGCAAAGGGATCGCCACAGCAAATAAACCGAGTGCGAGAAGTACATAACCCATGCTTTTTCTTAGAAACTTTGCACAGAAGAGGCCGAGGCCAAGTGCCAGCACGTAGCCTGTTGAACTGAACAGCCACTTATCCAGCAGACCGCAGCCGATTATGATCATAATGGCGCGCAGCGACAGTGACAGCTCCCTCAGGGCAAGGGGGATCACCGCCTGTCCGACGCCGAATGCCAGAATAACAGTGAGCAGGAATGTCGAACGTTCAGGCTCGGCAAAATATGCAGCAGGCGCTGTTATCATAAATGGATGAGCCATTTTCAGGCTAGTCTCCATTAGTAAAGCAAGTAAACCGATTAATACTAGCATATGTTTCATGATTCAACCTCTAGTTCTTTGTAGTCGAAGAAATAAAGATAGCCTTTGACCGGCTGTTTCAGCATTTCCTCCAACGCTTTCTGATAGTAGTGCATCTGGACGGTATAACGTTGACGCACAGCCAGTGCGGCATCATGCACGGACCCACCTAGTCTCGGAATCAGACGGTCTGTCTTGAAGTCCACAAAATAATACTGATCATCAAGCCTGTAGACACAGTCAATCATCCCTTGAACAAGGGGCTCGACCGGTGCGTCTTCAATCACTCGTCCAGTCAGATAAGACTTGCCGATGACAAAAGGTAATTCAGTATAGCGTTCTCCTCTCGACATCTGCTGATAAAGTTCTGAAGATGAAAAACGGATCAGCGCTTCCTGATCAACCAGTTTGCTGTCCTCTTCTGAGATGATGCGTTTGTCCACGAGTGTGAGCAGCAGCTTCTTAATATCTGCGTGACTTTTGACGGTGCCGTCATAAGGGAAATGCTGCATGACCGTATGCATCAAAGTTCCACGTTCCGCTGCTGTCTTTTTCACTTCAGACATGAATTTCGGCCGCTCATAGCTCGCCCGTTCCAGCTGATACTGATTGACAATCGTCCAGGTTGTCGCATCATCATCGACTTCAGTCTGACGTTTAATATCCGATACAGATTCTTTAGTCGGCAGCTTGTTGAGTTCAAGGTAAGGATACTGATAGTCCGCTCGCTCAACAAGCCAGTCAGGTGAACGGGACGTGATGACTGTATCAACCGCCGCTTCCTCCTGGGCTATATCATCCAGTTCCCGGATGACCTGAATATCCAGTGCATCCGCTGCCACTATCAGTTCAAGTGGTTTCGTCGCATTCAGTCTGACATACTCATCTCCAGCATCCTGCTGCTGCCAGGTTTCAAGTTCTTTTTCTGTCGCTGAACCGACTAGAATCAACTGTTCTTTTGCACGTGTGAACGCCACATACATGAGTCGCATCGATTCAGAAATACTTTCGCGCCTGCCTTCCTTCTTAAAGTACTGACTGAAGAGTGTCGGATAACTATAATGCTCTCGCTGATCATAATAAGTCATGGCAATCCCGAGCTTCTGATTAGGAATCACTGCACCGGACAAGTCCAGCATATTGAACTTTTTACCTAGCTCTGAATAGATGACATATGGGAACTCAAGCCCTTTACTCGAATGAATCGTCATCAGTCTGACGACATCAGCTTCCTCAGATAATATATTCACTTCGCCGAAATCCTTATTCTTGTCTATCATATTGTCTACATATCTGATGAACTGGAAGAGGCCCCGGTAGCTTGAGCGCTCAAAATCTTCAGACTTGGCGAGCAGCCCTAGTAGGTTAGCCCGTCTCTGCTCACCGCCTACCAGCATTGAGAATTTCTCGACGACATACTGCTCCTCATAAATCATTTCGAGCAGCGGTCTGACCCCGATCGTCCGGGCTGCGCTGCGGTAATGATCCAGCGTCGTGATGAAGTGCTTGACTTTGTCAGCAAGTGGTGTGCGGTAAGTCTCCGCATATGCCAGCATATCCTGATAGAAATACTGACCGGATTGTCTCAGATCCACCAGTTCTTCTTCATTGAACTGATAGAGAAGTGAACGCAAGACACCCACCAGATGGTTATCCTGCAGTGGGTTGTCGATGATACGAAGCAGACTGATCATCGTCCGTATTTCATCTGTTTCAAAATAGCCGCTGCGGCTGTTGACATGAAACGGGATGCCGTATTTCTTGAATATCTGCTGAAGTTCTGCACTATTTGAAATCTGGCGCTGCAGTATGACGATATCGCGGTAAGAGGCTGGCCGGTAGACGCCGTTGTCATAGACTTCAGCGTGCGCCACAATGTCCATGATTTTGCGGGCTATCCATTCGCTTTCCAGCGGTTCATCATTCTTGATGATGACATTCAGTTCTGTCGGGTGCGGTGTGTCATCGAATGATGCTCCGAAGTACAGCTGCTGGCGTTCATCATAATCGACTTCGCCTACAGCTTCGTCCATTATTCTGCTGAAGACCGCATTCGTGTCGTCAATCACTTCTCGTCGTGAACGGAAGTTGCGTGATAGATCGATGACCTGGCCGCTCTTGCCGTCGAAACGTTTATATTTATCAAGAAAAAGTCCCGGTTCTGCCTGGCGGAATTTGTAGATGGACTGCTTGACATCCCCCACCATAAAAAGATGGTCATGGTTGATGCTCTGCAGGATCGTCTCCTGCACACGGTTGGTATCCTGATACTCATCGACCAGAATCTCCTTATACTTCTGCTGTAGATTAAGCGCGATCGGTGTCGGCTGTCCGTCTTTCAGCAGGATGTCGAGAGCCAGATGTTCATAATCCGTAAAATCCAGAATCTTACGCTCACGCTTGCTGCGGCTGAACGCCTCAATCAGTTCAATCGTCAGCTGAGCGAGCAATGCCACCTCGTCTGCCATAGCATGCAGGTCATCTATCATCTCTTCAGGAGGTGCGAAGAAATAATCGGTCTTAACTGCATTCAAGATCTCTTTCGCCTGGTTGAACTGTGCTTTAATCCGTTCTTCTTCAGCTGTATCTAGACGCATATCTTCGAACTCTTTCTTGAATCTGAAAGGCGGCGTTGACCAGTTATCGAGCGCAGTCAGCCGGTGATAAAGCGCTGTATAGTCACCGCTGACCTGCTCCAGTTCAGCAATATAGGCTTCAGCTTTTAAAAATTGCTTTTCGTAGACCGGGCTATCCAGTTCAGCTGCCGCCTCCCTGAAGAGCATGAGTGCCCGTTCAACTTCACTGATAACGGCTGACTCCATAGATTGAATAACAGGGTGACGGAGTGATACTTCTCTGTAGAGTGCCGGAAGATCCGTCAGCCATTCCTCCGGTGCTGGATTTGCCACGGCAAAATAATAGAGCTTCAGCACTGCATCCCGGAGAGACTGGTCACTTCTGTCGCTCGACAGATGGAGATTCGTCTTCAGAAAAGCATCAGACGGGTTTTCGTAGTGTTTCTCCATGATTTCATCGAGTGACTGCATCAGAAGCAGCGTGCCTTCCTCATCGCTCGCAGTACGGAATACAGGATCTAAGTCAATGGTGTAGTAATACTGTTCAATAAGGTTCAGGCAGAATCGATGTAAGGTTGAAATCTCAGCTGCATGAATTTTAACCAGCTGTTCCTTCAGATGATCAGTCGGCTGATTGATGACTTCCCGCTTGATCGCCTGCTGGATTCTCTCCTTCATTTCTTTGGCACTGGCATTGGTGAAGGTCACAATCAGTAGCTCATCCAGACTCATCTCTTCATAGATAATCTTGTGGATGATCCTTTCAACCAGGACCGCCGTTTTACCGCTTCCTGCGGCTGCAGCAACCAGGATATCTGTACCGTTTGCTGTGATAGCCTGCCACTGCGCATCTGTCCACTGGGCATCAATCGGTTTCGTTCTCATCTGTCTCTCCTTTCAGAAGTGCTTTGACATCTATCTTCTCATCGACATGTCTGACATCATCGCCGTTGAGCAGCGGGTCGATATGACACGTTGACTTGAAGTTACAGAACTGACAAGGCAGCTGTTTGTTGAATTCAAGCGGTGCTACCTTTGTCTCACCATCCATAATAGCTGTCGCCGTCTGGATGTAATTCTTTCTGTTGATCTCTATGAGTGCCAGTATTTCGTCTTTCGTCAGCCGTTTTGACCGGCTGTCGAACAGGCCTTTTTTCGTCATCGTCACCGGAATCACACTCGACTTGACACCTGCTGTCAGTTCAGTGTCAAGCTTGGTCGCTATATCCAGATCGTCCACGACAAAACCTTCCAGTTTATAGGCTTCCACATAACGCCGGGCATGCTCAGCTGCCTCCTTCTTCAGCCCGTACTTCAGATAAGGCTGCTGAACATGGAAATAAAGCATAGCCGCCGGGTCCAGCGCATGCTGTGTCAGCTGGTCCGCATTCTGCAGGACAACGTCCATATAAGTCAGCATCTGCATCTGCTTGCCGTAATAGACTTCATTCAAATGCAGTGCATGACCAGATGACTTATAATCGATGATACTGACATAGTCGCGGTCTGTTCCCTGCAGAAGGTCAATGCGGTCTATCTGGCCTCTGATGGAGATCGGTACGCCCTGCTCTGTATATATCTTTGCAGCGCGGAACTGCCCTTTACGTTGCGGATCGCCGGAGAAACTCTGCTCAAACCGAGCCATCCGGAAATGCGAGCGGGACTGCTGCAGCTGAATAACAGAAAGAGTTTCCGTCAGAATCTTGGTGATCTGACGCACCATATACTGATAATAAGCTTTAGAATAGAGCACTTGGTACTGAACATCCGGAATTAAACTCTGCAATGTGACTTCAACATACTGCTGCAATTCCTTCTTATCCATCATGACAATCCGGTCTTTAATTTCCTCGGAAATGATCTTGAGCGCATGGTGGAAGATATTGCCGAGTTCGAAGTGCTGGAATTCAAAGGGCTGTCTGATATTGAGAGCAAGGCCATGCGCTGCAAAATGCTGGAACGGACAGTTATTATACGTCTCAAATCGGGACACACTGGCCTTGATCTCATTGCCATATATTTTCCGCGTCCGTAAGTCATCCAGTTGAACAGTCTGATTACGATAATCACTGATGCGCATAATACGCTGGAAGACAGCGAACTGATTCATCCATTCCTTCACGTAGTGCCATTCAGGATTGGCCTGCTGCTCAATCACGTGGCTGACGCCCGCAGCGATGGTCTCAATTAAATCTTCGGGCTTATGCTGTGCGTTCAGATAGTTGACTTCAAGCGCCGGAAAAATAGCTTGCAGCTGGCTGAGATAGCTGGAGGGCTGTCTCGCATTTCCGCTCTCATCCATCAGACTGTAGGTGATATGCAGTGTCTCTGACGCATTCGTCAGCACCTGATAGGCCACAAAGCTTTCATCTATTGTGAGGGCTAGACTTGAGGGTGCCAGTCTGATATCGGCCGCTGCTTCGACCACTGCCTTATCCTGGTCTGTGATCAGCACGTTATCTTTAGATGCTCTCGGCAGCACATCCTCATTAAATCCGACAGCGAAGACGCATGGCGTATTTTCTATACGCGCGAGATCCATATTCAAAAGCTGCACCTCGTCCAGTGCCTGAGGAATACTCGAGAACTCCAGTGTCGTCAGACCGACATCCATCATGTCCTTCATCGTCTGAAAATCCGTTTCTTTATCTGCAAGCATTTCCACCAGCTCATCCAGCAGACCGATAATACCTGTATAGACCTGCTCATACTGCAGTGCCTCACCGTTCAGCCCTTGCTTGGTCAGCCGGTCTTTCTCAGCCATAAGATAGTCCGGCAGCTTGATCTCTTCCAGAAACTGATAGAGTCGTAACGCGAAATCATGTGCGTTCGTGACATCCTGCAGAGTCAGAATCTGTGTCATCAAAGGGATGATATAAGTTCTGAACTGGTTCATCTGCTGCCATTCTTCTTCGCCGTAGGGTTTGCGCTTATCATAGAAGAAGCGTTCATCTTCCAGCCAGCGGTTGAAAGCAAGACCGCGTTCGATCACGGTATTTTCAAGCATATCAATCAGCAGCTGGTCATCCGCGATATCAAACCGGCGTGACAACAGCCCTGTCTTCAGTACACGGAATAAATGTTCCGTCTGCCACGGCTGACTGATGAAATCAAGTAATGACCGTACCAGTTCTACTGCGGGGTGGTGGATCATCTGTTCCTTCCGGTCGGTATAATAGGGAATGTGATATTTTGAGAAATATTCCTTGAAGAGATTGATGTAGCTGTCGTCCCGATAAAGAATCGCTGTATCTGCATAGCGGTAACGGCCTGTTCGAGCTTGTCTATGGATCATTCTGACGACATACTCCACTTCTTTACGCATGCTCGGCGCTTCACTGACTGTCACACCCTCAGCCTCGCCTGGCGCAGGCAAGAGCGCATCGAACTGCTGCTCAAGTAATGCAAGCGACGGATTTTTAAATCTGGCTGTGTCTGACAGCTGTTCAACATGGACGTCTATAGCTGCACGATGAAATGCCTCCGTCAGCAGTTGATAAGTTTCAAAAGTCTTTCTGAAGGTTTCATTCATTGCCGTTAAATCAACGGTCAGTGTGAGCGTCATTGATTTTGCATACTTAGCCAGCTGCTGAATGACCTGATATTCAAGCGCTGTAAAGTTGTGAAATCCGTCGATATAAATATCCGCTTTCCGAATTGTTGCAGACTGCGGAATTCTATCATAGAGAAAGTTCAGAATATCTTCTGCCTGGGTATAATGGCCTGCCAGCTCAGTCTCAAGTAGGCTGTATATCAATGAAATATCCTGTAATTTATGCTGTGTTCTGACCGGGAACGTCTCGTCTCCGCTCAGATCTTCAAGCATCTCCGCGCTAACACCATATTTCTTAAAGTCTTTGATGGCTTCTGTCACCTTCTGGCTGAAACCATAATAGCGTGCAGACGACCGGTATAACGCCAACTGCTCCTGCTGCTCTTTTAAGATCATATGAACCAGCATCTCCACACCGGAACTTGATATCATCTCTTCAGTCAGACCGCCCTCTTCACTTAGAATACGCCAGGATAAGCGGTCAAAACCATAGACGGAAGCACGCAGGCTGCCTTTTATTTCCGGGTCCCGCGCTAACTGCTGCTCAAAAGTATACGTGCTCTGCTTCGGTGTGATAATGATGATCGGATCACCCAACGGTACTTCTCGAATAGCGTCTTTAACAGATTCCATAATACGATGTGTTTTACCGCTGCCTCGCCGACCAAGTATTAATTGAACTGTCATAATATCCCCCTTATTAAAAAACACTTTTTATACGGGTATAAAAAGTGTCTGCTTCTTATTGAGCTGGATCAAAATTATAATGAAAGACGTTGAATGGCCAGAAACGAAGGGCGACTTCACCCACGACCTGCTTCTCATCTATCAGTCCGAAATATCTGCTATCCTTACTGACTTCCCGGTTATCGCCTAGCACCAGCAATTTACCTTCAGGTATCGTATCTACTGACGGAGACGTAATATCCTTGACCGAGAAGTTCTCAGTCAATTGAACGTTTGTTTTAGATAGCTTATTTTCATCTAGGTAAGGCTCATCCACTTTTTTGCCGTTCACATAAAGGTTATCATCTTTATACATGACTTTATCGCCGCCGGTACCGATGACTCGCTTGACGTAATCATCTGTCTTGTCTGCATGGAAGACGACGACATCTCCTTTATGAATATCTCCGACTGTATAACCGATTTTATTGACGATGACTTTCTCACCGTTTTTCAGTGTGGGATGCATCGAATCACCGTTAATCGTATAAACTAAGAATAAAAACTGATGGATGACAAAGTAAAGTGCGACTGCAACGATAATCGCAAACAGCCACTCAAAAAGCTCTTTTTTCAAACAAGACACCTCATTCATTAAATTTCAGGTCTAAGTGACCTATTACTTTACCCATAATCTCATGTTCGTTCACACAGCCAAATGTTCTTGAATCGACACTCTCTTTCAGATTATCTCCTAATACAATATAACATTTTTCAGGGACCACTTGCCCGTTATGTCCATTGATATTCAGCAGCTCCTGATAATCCGCCTGCTGTTCTGAATACCTTTCTCCGTTGACATAGAGATATTGATGATGCACTGACACATAATCATGCGGTGTTGCGACCACTCTTTTGACGAACGTCTGATCATTGACCTTGAAGAAAATAATATCATGCGTCTCAACAGGATGTATGATATCACCTATCACATTAATAAAGGCGAGCTCTCCGTCCCGTAATGCAGGCTCCATCGACCGGCCGTCCACTACATACGTGGTCAGCAGAAAAGTACGAAAGATAACGAGGAAGACGAGACAACTTATCGTGTACCAGAGCCATTTCTTCATCGTCTGCCACCGTGCGCGTGATAATATTCTTCTACTTTCTTACCGATGAACCACAGTGCAGCAAGTACAGCCATGACAACTACAGACTTCAGCGGCTGCGTGATAAACGACCTTAAATCGGCACCGATATAACTCAGAAGCAGTAACATCACTGCTTTACCTGTCATTGTAGCGAGGAGATAATGACGCTGTCTGATATTAGAGAGCGCGCCGACTATGTTGATCAGAAAGGACGGTGTAAACGGGAAACACAGCAGGACAAAAAGCGGGATGACCCCCTGCTCATTGATGCGCCACATCATTTTCTCGACATAGGGATGACGGTTGAGTTTTTTGACGAAACGATTCTGCCCATAGCGCCTGACGATAAGAAATACCGCATAGGCACCTGTTACTGCCCCTGACCAGGTCAAGAGAAAGCCGAGCGGCAGACCGAATGCATTGACATTTACCACTGCAAAAACGACAATCGGCAGCACAGGCAGAAAGGCTTCAGCAAAAGGAAGGAAAAAGCCGAGAAGCAGTCCCCATATCGGATGCTGTTCAACCCAGAACTGCAGGGTCTCAGGAGAAAATAAATCATGAAACATGAGCTGACCCTCTTTTACGTATTTATTACTAGTTTATACTATCCGCCCAAAAATAAAAAGAAAACCGCTATACGCGGTTTTCTTATGAATATTATTGATTCAGACGTTCTTCCAGTTCCTTTTTCTTATCTTCAAATCCCGGTTTGCCGAGAAGTGCGAACATGTTCTGTTTATAGGCTTCAACACCCGGCTGATTAAATGGATTCACACCGAGCAGGTAACCGCTCATGGCACAGCTGAGTTCGAAGAAGTAGACCAGATAGCCGAATGTGAAGGCATCAAGTTTCGGCACTTCCACGACTAAGTTCGGTACACCGCCGTCTGTATGGGCGAGAAGAGTCCCTTGGAACGCTTTCGTGTTAACGAAGTCCAGTGTCTCTCCCGCCAGGAAGTTCAGTCCATCCAGATCATTGTCATCTTTTTCGATGGTAATGTCGGCACGTGGCGATGCTACTTTGACGACCGTCTCAAAAATATCGCGTCGCCCTTCCTGGACGTATTGCCCGAGTGAATGAAGGTCAGTAGAGAAATTGGCGCTTGATGGATAGATTCCTTTGAAGTCCTTCCCTTCTGATTCGCCGAATAACTGTTTCCACCATTCATTGAAATACACCAGGCTCGGTTCATAGTTGATCAGCATTTCAATTGTGTAGCCTTTGTTATACAGGATATTGCGAATCGCTGCATATTGATAACTGATATTATCTTCAAGTTCTGAACTTGACAGATCCTTACGCGCAGAAGCTGCACCTTGCATCATCTCATCAATGGAAATACCTGCAGCTGCAATCGGCAGTAAGCCTACAGCCGTCAGAACAGAGTAACGGCCGCCGACATCATCCGGCACTACAAACGTTGCATAGCCTTCTGTATCTGCCAGTGATTTAAGTGCCCCTTTCGCTTTATCAGTTGTCGCATAAATACGAGATTTAGCTTCTTCTTTACCGTATTTTTCTTCTAAAATCTTCTTAAAGATGCGGAATGCCACAGCTGGCTCTGTAGTCGTACCTGATTTAGAGATGACATTGATTGAGAAGTCCTTGCCATCAATATACTGAATCAGGTCGCTCACATATGTGGAAGACAGATGATGACCGACAAAGATAATCTGTGGACGACCTTCTTTCGGCGCAAAATTATCGAATGTGCCTGATAACATCTCGATAGCTGCACGGGCACCTAAATATGAACCCCCAATACCGATGACGAGCAAGATTTCACTATCTGACTTGATTTTCTCCGCTGATTCCTTGATGCGTGCAAACTCATCTTGATCATACGCCTCCGGCAGATTCACCCACCCAAGGTAGTCGCTGCCGGCACCAGAACCCTCATGAATGGTGTGATGCGTATTTTTGACAAGATCTCTCATCTGATCCAGTTCATGCTGGCCAAGAAAGGTTAGAGCTGTTTCATAATCAAATTTGATATGTGTCATCTGAATAGCCTCCTGTAATTAATTTCCCCTTCATTTTACTTGAAACTCTCCTACTTCTCAACGAATGTAGAAAAGGAATATGTCGATTTATCAACAGATAGAGTAGTTTAAGTGGCGCGGGTGACGCCACTCAGATTGAATCCGCGCTTTGAGTGGCGCGGGTGACGCCACTCAGATTGAATCTGCGCTTTGAGTGGCGCGGGTGACGCCACTCAGATTGAATCCGCGCTTTGAGTGGCGCGATGCAACCAGTCTCCAGCTCTTATTAAAAACACCAGCTGGCCATTCAGTGGCTGGTCGAACAAGGTTACGAGGTCATCGCCTGCTGTCTCAATGTCGGCGAAAATAAAGATCTTACACTTATCAAAGAGAAAGCCCTAAAAGTCGGCGCTTCAGAATCCATCATGCTGGATAAAGTAGACACATTTGCTGATGAATATTTAAGCTACGCCATTAAAGGTAATAGCCTTTATGAACAGACTTATCCGCTGGTTTCCGCTTTAAGCCGTCCTCTCATTGCCAAGGAACTTGTTAAAATGGCACAGGAGAAAGGCGCCGAGTACATCGCGCATGGTTGTACAGGTAAAGGTAATGACCAGGTCCGTTTTGAGGTTGCCATTCACAGCATCGATCCATCACTCAAAACACTGGCACCTGTACGGGATTGGGGCTTCAGCAGGGAAGCAGAAATTGATTATGCGCTCAAGCATGACATCCCTATTCCAATCGATCTTGATTCACCTTACTCCATTGACCAGAATCTCTGGGGCAGAAGCAATGAGTGCGGTATTCTGGAAGATCCTTATGCAGAGCCGCCGGAAGATGCATATGAACTGACACAATCCATAGCAGATTCTCCCGACGAACCGTCAGTCATTGAACTGACATTTACAGCAGGCGTTCCCACGGCCATCAATGGTGAACAAATGGCGCTTCATGAACTCATTGCCAGTCTGAATAGCTTAGGAGGCATTCATGGTGTCGGGCGTATTACTCACGTGGAAATGCTTGCACAGTGCGGCATCCTGACGCACTCTGAGAAAGACCTTATCCATCAGGGTCTCAGAAGCATTGAGGCAGACTATGAAAATGGTGATGTAGTCTTTACAGCAGCGGCAGAAGATATTCATTTAAACATTGAAAAACTGCTCATTGAGAAAATCGGTCCGACTGGCGGTAAAATGCATACCGGCAGATCGCGCAATGACCAGGTCGCTACAGATATGCATCTTTATATGGTTAAAGAGGTCAATGCCATCGTCCATCTTATCGAACAGTTACAGACGACAATAGCAGAGAGAGCTGAAGAGAATATAGATGTCATCATGCCCGGTTATACACACCTTCAGCGCGCACAACCTATTCTTTTCGCTCATCATATCATGTCATACTTCTGGATGTTGCAACGTGATAAAGAACGTCTGACAGACAGTCTGAAACGCATCAGTCTCTCTCCTCTCGGTGCCGGTGCCTTGGCAGGAACGACCTATCCGATTGACCAGCCAATGACACGGACGCTTCTCGGTTTCAGCGGACTCTACATGAACAGCATGGACGCGGTATCTGACCGGGATTATCTGCTGGAAACGATGAACAACCTCAATCTGATCATGATGCACCTCTCCCGCTTCAGTGAAGAGATTATTCTCTGGTGTACACATGAGTTCAATTTCATTGCTTTGAGCGATGCTTTTTCGACCGGCTCATCCATCATGCCCCAGAAGAAAAATCCGGATATGGCTGAGCTTATCAGAGGGAAGGCCGGGACAGTTGCGGGACGTTATATGGGTCTCCTGATGACGATGAAAGGCTTACCGCTTGCTTACAATAAGGATATGCAGGAAGATAAGAAGCCCTCCTTTGAAGCAGTGGCAGATACGAAGAAAAGTCTCAATATCTTTAACGGTATGATCCGCACAATGACCCTCAACAAAGAGGAGATGGCACTGAATGATTTCTCGAATGCCACAGAGTTTGCTGATTACCTGGTGACACTCGGCGTGCCCTTCAGAGAAGCGCATGCATTAACCGGCCAGCTGGTCTATTCATGTATACAGAAGAATCAGTTGCTGATGGATGTGCCGCTGGAAACCTATCGTTCCATCCATCCCTCAATCACCGAAGAAGTCTATACATCTCTCACGCCTGCTGCAGCTGTCAACAGACGCCAGAATCTGAACGGTACTGGTACAGATGCGGTGCTGCAGCAAATAAAAGAAGGGAAGACGCTCATCTCACGATAGCGTCTTCTCTTCTTTTTATTCAGCTAACTTATAGATGGCGATAACGGCTTCTTTATCTAACTGATAGAAATTACCGAATGGCCCATTGAACAATGTCTTGTCTGCAAATGTCTCAAAATCATCTGCCGCAATATCAAAATCACTGAGTCTGCTCGGTGCGCCGATGGACTGCCAGTAATCTTCAAGACCTTTAATACCTGCCTCCACTTTCGCACTTTCAGATAGCTGCTGATCCACATCGAATACGTCCTCCGCAAACTGTGCAAAGCGTGCCGGTTGATGCTGACTGACATATTTCATCCAGGCCGGGAAGAGGATCGCCAGTCCTGCACCGTGCGCGATATCATGTACGGCACTGACTGCATGCTCCAGGTTATGCGTTGCCCAGTCTCCGTTGTATCCCATACGCATAAAGCCGTTTAAAGCGACCGTTGCGCCGAGCATCAATGTCTCGCGTGCCTCGTAGTTATCAGGTTGTGCTAAAGCGACACGTCCTGCTGCCATGATCTCCTTCATGACACCCGCAATCATGGCATCGCCAATCGCGCTGTTGTCTGCTTCATTGAAATACTGCTCAATTAAATGGCTCATTGAATCCACGATACCATTAACCGTCTGATTCGCAGGCAATGTATACAATACTTCCGGATTCAGCAATGAGAACTTAGGGAAGACGAGCGGTGAGCCCCAGCCCAGTTTTTCATTCGTTTCCCAGTTCGTGATGACTGAGCCTGCATTCATCTCAGAACCAGTCGCGGAGATTGTCAGGATAGTTCCGAACGGGACGACTTCTGTCGGTGTGACTTGACGTGTCACGATATCCCACGGGTCATTGTCCAGCTTACTTGCAGCAGAAATCAGTTTGGTACCGTCAATCACACTGCCGCCGCCTACTGCGAGAATAAAGTCGATGTCTTTGTCCTTAACAACCGCTACTGCTTTTTTTACGGTTGAAAGACGGGGGTTCGGTTCAATACCGCCGAATTCATATACTTCATAGTCTGCCAGCAAGTTCATGATACGTGTATGCAGGCCGGATTTCTTGATGCTGCCACCCCCATAAGTGACCAGGATTTTTTTGCCGTCTGTAAACTGGCTGATCATCTGGGGCAGTTTTTCGATACTGTCTTTACCGAATACGAGTTGTGTCGGATTGTAAAATGTAAATGAATTCATGATAGACCTCCTCTGTTAAGTACTTCTATTGTAGACGCCTCGCACCATTCTAAGAAATAAACTGCTCAAAAAAGAGAGGCCCCTTAGCAGGGAGCCTCTCTATTATGCCCAGCCGCGGTAACGTGCAGCTTCAGCTGTACGCTTGATACCGACGATATAAGCAGCAAGTCTCATATCAATATTTCTGGTCTGCGCGAGGGAATAGATGTTATCAAATGCTCGTACTAATTTCTCACGAAGTTTTTCGTTAACTTCTTCTTCAGTCCAGTAGTAACCTTGGTTGTTCTGTACCCATTCGAAATAAGAGACCGTTACCCCGCCGGCACTTGCCAGAACATCAGGAACCAGCAGGATGCCGCGTTCTGTCAGAATCTTCGTCGCTTCCATCGTCGTTGGACCGTTAGCCGCTTCGACAACGATTTCCGCTTTGATATCGTATGCATTGTCCTCTGTAATCTGGTTGGAGATTGCAGCAGGGACTAAGATATCGCAGTCCAGTTCAAACAGTTCTTTGTTAGTGATTGTATCTTCAAATAGATTTGTCACTGTACCGAAGCTGTCACGACGGTCAAGTAAATAATCAATATCTAAGCCGTTCGGATCATGAAGCGCGCCATGTGCATCAGAAATAGCAATGACTTTAGCGCCTGCATCGTAAAGGAACTTCGCTAAGAAGCTACCTGCGTTACCGAAACCTTGAATGACAACACGTGAATCTTTAATTGTTTTGCCACGACGTTTTGCTGCCTCTTCAATCGCGATGACAACACCTAGTGCTGTAGAGCGGTCACGACCCTGAGAGCCACCGAGTACAATCGGTTTCCCTGTAATGAAACCTGGTGAGTTGAACTCATCCATTTTACTGTATTCATCCATCATCCACGCCATGATCTGTGAGTTTGTGAAGACATCCGGTGCCGGAATATCTTTAGTCGGTCCTACAATCTGTGAGATTGCACGCACATAACCACGTGATAAACGCTCAACTTCATGAATACTCATCTGACGAGGGTCACAGACGATACCGCCTTTACCGCCCCCGTAAGGTAAGTCGACAATACCACATTTCAGTGTCATCCACATCGATAATGCCTTTACTTCATCTTCATCTACGTCAGGGTGGAAACGTACGCCCCCTTTAGTGGGACCCACAGCATCATTATGCTGTGCACGGTAACCTGTGAATGTCTTCACTGTCCCGTCATCCATACGAACCGGGATGCGCACAGTGAGCAAACGCATCGGCTCCTTCACTAATTCGTACATACCCTCATCAAAACCTAATTTATCAAGCGCATCCTTTATGATGATCTGTGATGATTTTACTAAGTTTTCGTGCTCTGCCATATCCTCTTCGCCTCTTTTTTCAATACTTTAGTTCTCAATTATTGTAACATATTTAATTCACAATAACAGACTTAACTCAAATTTTTTGAAAACGCTACCAATCTATTTAGCAAATACTTGTTTCACGCGTTCGAGTGCCCAGTCAAGTTCGTCTTTCGTAATGATCAGAGGCGGTGCAAAACGAATCACTGTGTCATGCGTTTCCTTACATAAGAGCCCCAGTTCTTTTAACTGTTCACAGTATGGACGTGCATTCTCAGTTAATTCAACACCGATGAAGAGTCCTTTGCCGCGTACTTCTTTGATGACTGGATTATCAATCTTCTGAAGCTCCGCTTTGAAGTATTCTCCCAGTTCAAGTGAACGTTCAGATAATTTCTCATCAACCAGTACGTCAAGCGCTGCGATGGAAACGGCACAAGCAAGTGGGTTACCACCGAATGTCGAGCCGTGTGAGCCCGCATTGAATACTTCCAGAATCTCTTTATCTGCTAATACACATGAGATCGGGAAGACACCGCCGCCGAGTGCTTTACCTAAAATATACATATCCGGTTTAACATTATCCCAGTCTGTCGCAAAAAGTTTACCTGAACGGCCAAGACCTGCCTGGATTTCGTCAGCAATGAAGAGAACATTGTTCTCATCACAGACTTCACGCACCTGTTTCAGGAAGCCGTCAGCCGGAATGTTGATACCTGCTTCACCTTGGATAGGCTCAAGTAATACGGCAGCTGTGTTCGGTGTGATGGCTGCCTTGATCTGCTCGATATCACCGAAGTCAACCAGTTTAAAACCGCCGAGTAACGGGCCATAGCCACGCTGATACTCCGCTTCACTTGATAAAGAAACTGCTGCCATTGTACGACCATGGAAGTTGCCTTTCATCGCAACGATTTCTGCCTGATCCTTCGCAACGCCCTTGACGTCATACGCCCAGCGTCGAGCCGCTTTAATCGCGGTCTCAACTGCTTCAGCACCTGTATTCATCGGCAGTACCATATCTTTTCCTGCCAGTTTACAGATTTTTTCATACCATGGGCCGAGCTGGTCGCTATGGAATGCACGAGAAGTCAATGTGACGCGATCGGCCTGATCTTTTAATGCCTGGATGATCTTCGGATGACGGTGACCCTGGTTAACTGCTGAATAGGCAGATAACATATCCATATATTGATGGCCTTCCGGATCTTTTACCCAGACGCCTTCCGCCTCAGAAATAACGATTGGCAGTGGATGATAGTTCGGTGCGCCGTAATGATTTGTCTGTTCAATAATTTCAGCTGATTTAGTCATAATTATCCCCTTTTAGTAAAACAGTAGTGCTCAACAAGCACTACTGCAGTTTTTAAGTATTAAAGCATTTCAGATGATGTACGACCTTGCATATGAAGGACTAAGTAATCAGGACCGCCCGCTTTAGAGTCTGTACCTGACATTTTGAAGCCGCCGAACGGCTGGTAGCCGACGATTGCGCCTGTACAGCCACGGTTGAAGTAAAGGTTACCGACCATAAAGTCACGGCGTGCCTCTTCAAGATGCTCACGGTTATTCGTGATAACAGCACCTGTTAAACCGTAATCTGTATTGTTCGCAAATTTAATCGCTTCTGTGAAGTCTTTCGCTTTAGCGATACCGACAACTGGTCCGAAGATTTCTTCCTGCATGATGCGGTCATCGTGGTTAAGTCCGATAAAGACTGTTGGATGTACGAAGTGGCCTTCTTCTTCGTCTGTTGTACCGCCGACAAGCAGTTCACCTTCCTGCTTACCGATTTCAATATATTCCTTGATTTTGTTAAGAGAATTTTCATCGATGACAGGACCCATGAAGTGTTCATTTGTCTCAGGGTTACCGACTGTTAATTTTTCTGTTTTTTCTTTTACTTTAGCCACGACTTCATCATAAACATCTTCTACGATGATGACACGTGAACATGCTGAACATTTCTGACCAGAGAATCCGAATGCTGATTTAACGATTGATTCAGCTGCCAGCTCAAGATCTGCTTCTGAGTCAACAACGATTGTATCCTTACCGCCCATTTCAGCAATCACACGTTTTAAGTTCAGCTGACCTTCGTGTACTTTCGCTGCGCGTTCATAGATATGGACACCGACGTCACGTGAGCCTGTGAATGAGATGAAACGTGTATCAACATGGTCAACGATGAAGTCACCGATGTCACGTGAAGAACCAGGGATAAAGTTAACAACCCCTTTAGGCATACCCGCTTCTTCTAATACTTCCATGAATTTGTAAGCCACAACCAACGTGTTTGAAGATGGTTTAAGAAGCACTGTGTTACCTGTTACTAAAGGTGCTACAGTCGTTCCTGCCATGATGGCAAACGGGAAGTTCCAAGGTGAGATAACAACACCCACACCTAATGGAATGTAATCGTAACGGTTGAATTCACCTGGACGGCTTTCTACTTTAACACCGTCTTTAAGACGTAACATTTCACGGCCGTAGAACTCAAGGAAGTCGATTGCTTCTGCTGTATCCGCATCTGCTTCGTTCCAAGGTTTCCCTGCTTCTTTGATGAGAAGGGCTGAGAACTCCCATTTGCGGCGACGGATGATCGCAGCTGCACGGAATAAGATATCTGCACGGAATTCAGGTGCGGATGTTCTCCAGGTCTCAAACGTTTCTTTAGCCACAGCCATCGCTTGTTCAGCATGCTCCTGTGTTGCTTTAGAAATGTAACCGATTGTTTCATCTTTTTTAGATGGGTTGTATGAACGAACTTTATCTTCTGTCATGATGCGTTCGCCACCAATGACCAGTGGATAGTCCTGACCTAAGTAGTTATTAACTGTTTCAAGGCCTTTTTTCATTGCTTCCTGATTTTCTGCAACAGTAAAATCAGTAAATGGTTCATGTTTATATGGAATCATTATTGTCCCTCCTAAAATTAGGTTCATAGAAAACCCTTACATCCTTAATAATGAACAAAAAGCGTTTTACTTTCAAGTCCTTTGCAATAAATTGTGAAGAAAAATATTTATGCTTATTTCAGGTTAAACATACAAAAAAGAACATCACCCGCATTCAGTCATGTTCTCAGTATAAATCTGACTTATTGATCCATTCCGGCAGCTTCTGCCGCAGCGATTCAAAGCCAATCGTCTGTTCCTGGTTGATCTCATCCAGTACAGATTTCTTCTCTTTTTTGCGTTCCTGACGTCTGAAATAATCATTTTCTTTGAGAGTCAGATTGAGTTTCCCATCAGATGACACATCGAGTACCTTCGCCTTCACAATCTGGCCGACTGATAAGAAGACGTTTAAATTATGGATATAATCATTCATGACTTCTGAGATGTGAATCAGTCCTTCGACGTGGTCCAGTGTTTCTACAAATGCACCATATGGCTGGATGCCCGTCACCTTCACTTTGACGAACTGACCCTTATGATACTTCGTCATCTTCATCCCTCCTTTTACTCTTTTATCGACACTATCAGTGTATCATAAAGAGGTATGGATGAACTAGAGCGCGCACGTCTGATTGAGAAGATCCACCTGGTCAAGAACCCGCTCTACGTCTTCTTCTGGCGGTGCACTCAGAAACGCGTAATCATAAATCGCCCGGATGCCTTCAATAGTTTCTGCTCTGCTCTTCTTCTGATGAATCAGTTCCATACAGTCATATATTTCCTGGTCGCCCATTGTCGGATCCTCAAGATGCATCGGATTCCAGTCTGCGAGTAGTTTATAGAGTTCAATGTTAAATTCTGCGTTCATTTTTCAGTTCCTTGTTCTCAAGTTTTCTCAGGACATCCTGCTCGAATGCTTCCATTTTTGCTTCTTCTTTTGAAGCATGATTTCTGAAATAACGGAATGTGACGTATGCCATCACCATGAATATAACCAGCGTAATGACAGCTGGGATATATTCCATTTTATTTTCCGGAAAATATAGAAATTCCATCATGATTCATCATCTCCTCATCCTTCAAAAATTATAGCACGCTATAATTAAAAAAAATCAATAAGTCATGAACATTTCATGACTTATTGATTCACTCGGATTTACTTGATGATCTCAACTTTTTCAATGACGACATCTTCAACCGGTTTATCCTGTGGTCCTACTTTGACAGCTGCAATCGCTTCTAAAACGTCAAAACCTTCGATGACCTGACCGAAGACCGTATGCTTCTGGTCTAACCAAGGTGTTCCGCCTTTTTCGCCATAAGCCTCGACGATTTCTTCAGGCCAGCCTCCCTGCTTTAACTGTGATAACATTTGAGCCGGGACATCTTTCATCTGAACGATGAAGAACTGTGAACCGTTCGTATTAGGACCGGCATTTGCCATTGACAGTGCGCCATACAGATTGAATGCTTCCATTGAGAATTCATCTTCAAAGGAATCACCGTAGATACTTTCGCCGCCCATACCTGTGCCAGTCGGGTCGCCCCCCTGGATCATGAAGTCATTGATGACGCGATGGAAAGTAATCCCTTCATAATAGCCTTTTTCGGCCAGGCCGATAAAGTTTGCGACAGTTTTTGGCGCTAGTTCAGGGAATAACTTGATTTTCATCGTTCCCATTGAAGTCACCAGATTGACTGCGCGTTCGTTTTCTGCAATTTCGTGATTTAATTGTGGAAATTGTGTCATGATGAATACTCCTTCGTGATATGATAAGTACCATAATATATTAACATAAAGGATGATGAATATGTATTATCAACTCCCCTTCAAAACAGGGCGCTATATAGTAGAAAAAACCGGCGAGCATCCGAACGGTGTCCTCGTTCAAGTACTGGCGGTCGTCCACCATCCTAAACAAGGTGACCTGCACGCACCCGGCGAGACCGACGTTTTTTTCCATGAACGAAAAGCATTAGCCTATAAGGAGAAGCGGATTGTACATCCTAACCTGCTGAAACCTCACGACGGTGAGCTTCCTGATTACAATGTTTCTCTTAAAGAGGCGGTCGGTCGTCTGGAAGACAAATTAACGGCCGAAAACACGCCTTATCATCAGCAGGCTCTGGCAGCATTAAACAATCTGAAGGAAGAATATCGTCATTACTATCACATCATTTTTTGACATTTCTGTGAACATTCATTCGCTTTCTTCCTATTTAAGAACAGCGGATAATCCGTTGTCCCCTTGTTTGAAGGCGACTCATTTTTCTGTATACTGATGACTATGCTAAGGAGGTCAAATATGCATTTGTTACAGCTCGCAGTTCTTCTGCCTTTTCTAGGTGCCGTTATCGTGCCGCTTATTTATCGTTATCTTAAAAGACTACATCCGGGATATATCGCATTATTATTTCCGGTATCAGCTGCCCTTATACTCATCAGCGCAAAATTTAGCGGTCAGGCCGTCAGCTCATTCAGCTGGATGCCGAAAATAGGACTGAACCTGGACTTTCACCTTGACGGCTTCAGTTTTTTATTTACGATGCTGATCACAGTGATCGGGACGCTTGTCGTCTTCTATTCCATTCATTATCTGGGACGTCAGGAAGCACTCGGTCATTTCTACTGTTATCTGATGCTCTTCATGGGTGCGATGCTCGGCGTTGTGCTGAGCGATAACGTCCTCGCACTCTATATGTTCTGGGAACTGACCAGTATATCAAGCTTTCTGTTGATCGCATTCTGGAATCAGAAAGAGAAGTCCATACAAGGGGCCCTGAAATCCATGCTGATCACTGTCTTTGGCGGTCTGATGCTGCTCGGTGGATTGCTGACACTGGTGACGATCACCCATACTTTCAGCATTCGTGACATGTTTACGATGCAGGAGACCATCGCTCAATCTCCGCTGTTCCCCGTCGCACTCTGCTGCATGCTGCTTGCCGCCTTTACAAAATCAGCGCAGTTCCCGTTCCATATCTGGCTGCCGGATGCGATGGAGGCACCGACGCCTGTCAGTGCCTATCTGCACTCCGCGACAATGGTCAAAGCAGGGATCTATCTGGTGGCGCGCTTCACGCCGATCTTTGCCGTCTCAGCGCTCTGGATCTATGCGGTCACCTTTGCAGGGGCCGTGACGCTCTTCTGGGCCTCGTTCAATGCTGTAAAGCAGCAGGATTTAAAAGGGATCCTCGCCTACAGCACCGTCAGTCAGCTCGGCCTGATGATGACCCTGCTGGGTGTCGGGGGCATCAGCCTGCATTTTCAGCATGACGAAATTTTCTATCTCAGTATTGCAGCCTGTGTTTTTCATATCTTTAACCACGCTTCATTTAAAGGGGCGCTGTTCATGATCGTCGGAATTATCGACCATGAAACAGGAACGCGTGACCTGCGTAAGCTGTCGGGTCTTCTTCAGCTCATGCCGATCACTTTTACAGCAGCAGTCATCGGTGCACTGAGTATGGCAGGGCTGCCCCCATTTAACGGCTTCCTGTCCAAAGAGATGTTTCTATCCAGTATGTTCGACACACGTTATACGGATTTATTCAATCCCCTGATGGTCTTCGTGCTGCTTGCCCTCATTATTGTCGGCAGTCTGTTCACGTTTATCTATTCAGTCAAAATGATCAAAGATGTCTTTTTCGGCGAGAGAGGCGAACTACCAGAAGGCACCCATGAGGCTCCGCTGCCGCTGCTCATTTCACCGCTTGTCCTCGTGACTATTGTTGTAGTGACCGGACTTATCCCGGGCATCCTGACACCGATGATTCAGTCAGCAAGCCATGCTATCTTAAATAAGCCGCTTCACGCTATTCATATCGTCCATTGGCATGGTTTCAATCCGGCGCTGCTGACGACACTGCTCATTGTTATTGTCGGCAGTGTCATGGTCTACTTCTATGCCAAGTGGCAGCGTGTCTATCAGCTGCAGCCTGAACACGTCACCTTTAATCATCTGTACCAGGCGACCTTGAAGAAAGCTGAAGAATTCGCTTACCTGCTTAATCATCGCATCATCAAGGCAGGCAGCAGATTCCATATCATCTTGATTTTCTGTACATTGATTTTTCTGACGGCTGTCAGCTTCATCCTGCAACCTATTGATTTCGGTCAGTGGCAGCTGGCTGATATGCGTATTTATGAGATGATACTGCTCGTTATCATCCTGATTGCCACCTTGATGGTGCTGAAAGCAAAATCACGTCTTTTCAGCATTATCATGCTGAGTACAATCGGTTATGCGATCGGGTTATTCTTCGTCTTCTTCAACGCGCCTGATCTGGCGTTGACACAGCTGACGATCGAGACGATTTCGACAGCCCTTTTCCTGATGTGTTTCTATCACCTGCCTAAGCTTAAGCTGTACGGTGAAACTGCCCGCTTCAAACTGAGCAATGCACTCATTGCCATCATGACAGGTATCGCCGTTACAGTCATCGGACTTGTTGCTTACGGCCATCGTTTCTATCCATCTATCAATGACTATTATATTAAGCACGTCTATGACCTGGCAGCAGGCAAGAATATGGTCAATGTCATACTCGTCGATTTCCGCGGATTTGATACACTCTTCGAATCAACGGTGCTCGGCATTGCCGGTATCGGTATTTACACCCTGATTAAATTACGTTACAGAAAGGATGACTCGCATGAACAAACAGAGAAATGATGTCATTCTGCAGTTCAGCACGCTCGTCATCTTCTTTATCATCATCATGTTCAGTCTCTCCATCTTCCTGGGTGGTCACTATTCACCTGGAGGCGGCTTTGTGGGAGGGCTGCTGGTCTCGGGCGCACTTCTGCTGATCTTAATTGCCTATGATATTAAAACATTGAACCAGCTGCTGCCCATTGACTTCAAGAAGGTGATTGCATGGGGATTAACATTCTGCTTTATTACACCCTTTATCGCCGTCATAAAAGGTGATCCTTTCTTCAAGCACTATTATGGCGACATCCATCTTCCTGGAGTCGGTGCGATTCACTGGCACACGGCGATGTTATTTGATTTAGGTGTCATGCTTGCTGTTATCGGTACATGCATGACGATCATCCTGACGATTGGAGAGAATGAATAATGGAAGTAGTCATGATTATATTAGCTGGCATCCTCGTTGCAGCGGCCGTTTATCTGATTCTGTCCAGAAGTCTGTTACGCGTCATCATCGGTACCTCCATTCTGACGCATGCCGTCAATCTGCTCCTCTTGTCCATGGGCGGCCTGAAAGAAGGGGCGATCCCGATATACGGTAAGGAGATCAAACGATATGTCGACCCTATTCCTCAGGCGCTGATACTGACAGCTATCGTCATCAGTTTCGCTATTACAGCTTTTATACTCGTTCTGGCGTTTCGAAGCTACAAAGAACTCGGTACAGATAATCTAGAAGAAATGCGAGGTGTTCCAGATGAGCAATAGTCTCGTATTACCTATCGTCATCCCTGCTATCATCTCAATCATTCTGATATTTCTGGGCAAACAAGCCCTGACAAAAAGAATGGTCGTCTTTGCAGGTGCGCTGATCACACTCATCTGTGCGAGCTTTAACCTCTGGAATGTGATGCAGCATGGCATTCAGTTTGTTGAGCTCGGCGACTGGCCTGTACCCTACAGCATAACGCTTACTGTCGACTATCTGTCTGCCGCCTTTGTCTTTACTACGTCACTCTTGATGATATTCATCATCGTCTACTCCTACCAATCCATCTCATTTGAAAGAGAACGTTATTATTACTACTCTTCACTGATGTTCATGCTGGCAGGATTGAACGGTGCATTCTCAACAGGTGATATCTTCAATCTGTTCGTTTTCTTTGAAGTCTTTCTCATGAGTTCTTACGTTCTCATGATTATCGGCGGCACAAAGATTCAGCTGCAGGAAAGTATCAAATATATTCTGGTCAATGTCATTTCATCCTCATTCTTTGTATTAGCAGTGGCCATGCTTTACTCAGTTGTCGGTTCATTGAATATGGCTGATATCAGCGTTAAACTGGCCGGGTTGGAAGATCATTCAATTATCACGATCTGTGCGATTCTCTTCATCTTTGTCTTTGCAACTAAAGCCGGTATGTTCCCGCTTTACTTCTGGCTGCCGGGTGCTTATTATGCACCGCCGATAGCCATATTAACGACATTCGGGGCCCTGCTGACCAAAGTGGGGGTCTATGCCATCATGAGGACCTATTCTCTTTTCTTCCCAACGGAAACAGTGGGCCATATTCTTCTCGTCCTTGCACTCCTGACTATCATAGCAGGCTGTATAGGAGCCCTTGCTTACCGCGATATGAAGAAAATCATCATCTATAACATCATGATAGCGATCGGCGTCATTATCGCAGGGGTCAGTCTCCTGACAGTCGATGGGATGCTTGGCGCGATTTACTATGTGTTTCATGACATCATCATCAAAGCTGCCCTCTTTATGCTCGTTGGTGTTATCATCCGCATTACAGGTGAGACAGCGTTCGATAAGACTGGCGGACTGATAAAGCAGTATCCACTGCTCGGCTGGACCTTCTTCATTGCCGCCTTGTCGCTCGCCGGTATACCTCCGCTCAGCGGATTTTACGGCAAGTATTATATCGTCAAGGCACTCTTACAGGAACAGCATGTCATCTCTGCCATCATTATTCTGCTGAGCAGTCTCGTCGTACTCTACTCGGTCATCAGGATCTTCATCAATGTCTTCTGGGGCAGACCAGGTGCCCTGATCCAGCATCCACCTTATATGAAAATGATGGTGGTCAGTTTACTCGTAACGATGCTGGCAGTTGCCTTCGGGTTTTATGCCGACTCTCTGTTCCCGCTGTTTCATCAGGCTGCAGTCACTCTGACAGATCCATCTGAATACACGAAGATACTGGAGGTGAAGTAATGGCTATACAAGCGTTGATCAATATACTTCTCACTGTATTATGGTGTCTAATCACATTATCATTTTCATTCGGCAATATCCTGCTCGGTTACCTTTTCGGCCTTTTCGCTGTTTATGTCATGCGTAAGTTTCTGCCAGGACGCTTCTATTTAAGACCGTTTGTTAAAGCGCTGCGATTAGGTGTTGTATTCCTGATCGAATTATTTAAGGCCAATCTTGATGTACTGAAAATTGTACTGAGCAAGAAAATCGATATCAAGCCCGCCTTCTTTGCTTATCCGACGGAACTCACGAAAGACTGGGAGATTTCTCTGCTGTCACTTCTGATTACCTTGACACCGGGAACAGTCGTGACGGCAGTCAGTGATGATAAGAAGACGCTGTATATTCACGCGCTAGATTTCTCGAATCTCGAAGATGAAATAAAAGGCATTCGCACTTCATTTGAAGCAGCTATTAAGGAGGTCGGTGTAAGATGAACTATATTGCAGCAATCGGACTCGTCATCGTCTCAATCAGTATACTCGGCTTTCTGTATCGCGCGATAAAAGGACCGTCGATGGCTGACCGCGTCGTAGCGCTTGATGCAATCGGTATCGCACTCATGGCAGTTATCGCCCTCTTCTCGATCATATTGAATACGCAGTACTTTATCAGTATCATCATGTTGCTAGCTGTCCTGTCGTTTCTCGGCACGGTGTCGTTTGCTAAATTCATGGATAAAGGAGAGATCATAGAATATGAACGAGATGATTCTTAATATCATTGCTGCCGTCTTAATTATGATCGGTTCATTACTGAGCCTGGTCGCTTCCATCGGTTTATTCCGCTTACCCGATGTCTATACGCGGGCCCATGCCGCAAGTAAGGCAGCGACCCTCGGGGTTATGTTTGTGATGAGCGGCGTTATGTTCTTCTTCCTGGCACGAGACCATTTCTTTCAGCCGGCATTGCTGCTGGCAATCCTGTTCATCTTTATGACCGGCCCGATCGGTGGTCATCTGCTGATGCGGACAGCTTATCACAACGGTGTCAAATATACAGATCAGACCGTACGTGATGACTTGAAGGAAGCAGAATAGAAAGTGGGTTCTTGCGGAGTTATGAGCGATAAACTTCTGTTGTCGCTCATAACTAGGGGGCCTGGTGTCTTTGCGCGGAGTTATGAGCGATAAACTTCTGTTGTCGCTCATAACTAGGGGGCCTGGTGTCTTTGCACTGAGTTATGAGCGATAAACCTTAATTATCGCTCATAACTAGGGGGTCCGGTGTCTTTGCGCGGAGTTATGAGCGATAAACCTTAATTGTCGCTCATAACTCGGGGACCCGATGTCTTTGCGCGGAGTTATGAGCGATAAACCTTAATTGGCGGACACAACGACCATCACAATAAAAAATGCGATTCACCATCTGAACATCACCCCGTCAAGTAGACACGTAAAAAAATAAAATCAGTTACTCGGCTGCGCTTGAATAAGCGCAGCCATTTTTAATGAAATTCTTTCTTTATTAAAAAATTTGATGTACTTAGTGAGTTC
>NZ_SCWF01000013.1 GCF_004359575.1 Macrococcus bovicus
TCAAGTACACTGCCTCTGAACCTTCATCACTATCGCTGGGCAAAGTTCAGAAAAACAAAGTCAGGTGTCAAGCTGCACTTACGGTTGGTTCACATGGAAGATCATGATTCATATCCAGATGATTTTTTATCTTACCCATGCCTGTGAGAATGATCAGAAACATCTTGAGCTTTTAGTGGATGACAAGGAATGTATGTACGTTTTTGATCGTGGATATGTACAGTACAATAGATTTGATGAAATGACTGATGAAGGATACTTCTTTGTATCCAGATTACGGAGTAATGCGGTTCATAGAGTCATTCACGATTTTGGTGCCGGCGAACAGAGCAGCGTCATTTCAGATGAGATGGTGGTTCTTGGAACAACGACTAACACGACAAAGCATTACTTTCGACGTGTGACTGTTCAGGATGACAAGGGTAAGAACCTTGTCTTAGTGACCAATAGATTTGACTTATCTCCGGAGGAGATTGGCGAAATCTACAAATCACGCTGGGCGATTGAACTGTTCTTTAAATGGATCAAACAGCATCTGAACGTCAAAACATTTTACGGCTGTTCGGAGACAGCTGTCTCCAATCAGGTTTATATCGCTTTGATTGTCTACTGTTTGAATATGCTGATTAAGTTGAAGAATAATAGTAGAAAGAGTATTCTGCAGATTACAAGATTACTTAAAGCCTCTGTATGGAGCAAGGGGCACCATCTGATTCGTAGAATCAGAGAGCCCATCCCCTGATAGTTACTAAAAAATGTTGCTTAGTTATTACGTAATAGAATCAGTAAAAAATGGATGTTCACTACCTCTGTTTAGGTGTTTTCAATTTTTAAATTTTCGTAGAAAATCCAAGTTCAGAAGATTCTGTATTTATTTATGCAACACTAGTGATCATATATTATTGAATAAAAGTAAAATATGCTATGATGATATAAAATAAGGAGGTTTAACATTGGAAAAAATCGCTTTTATAACTGATTCGGCATCCGGATTCGGTATCCATGAACATCCTGATGTCTATGTTGTACCCATGGGTGTTGTATTGAATAACCAGGAGTATGTCGATTATATAGATATACAGACTGATGAATTCTATGACAAGCTGCAGATTTATGGTGACGGCGCAAAGACGTTCCAGCCGTCCAGACAGAAATTCCACGAGACGTATCAGAAGATTGTGGATAGTGGCTACACGCACGTGATCGCCATTCATGCGACGCAGGAGATGACAGGCACTTACGAAAGTTCTGAGATGGCAAGTCGTGAGTTCGATATAGAATCGACTGTCATCAATTCCAAGATCGGTGATTATCCTGAACGTCGCATGATTGAAGAAGGGGTAAAGGCCGCTGAAGCGGGGATTCCTTATGAGGAGATTGTTCAGAGAATCAAGGACTTTACGAAGGACCCGGTACTGATGGTTTATCCTAAGAACTTGAACCAGCTGAAGAATAGCGGACGTGTTAGTAAATCACAAGGCATTATCGCCGGCATCCTGAACATTCAGCTGATTCTTGATTTCGAAGACGGCAAGCTCTATCCGATAGAGAAAATCCGCTCGAAGAAAAAGGCGCTCAGCTTTATTCATGGTAAACTGGAGAGCAGAATTGGACAGGATAATCCTTCAAAAATCGGTGTCTCTTATGCCGGGGAGCACAGTGAAGCAGATCAACTGATTGCTTGGTTAAAAGAGCGTTATCCTGAGAAGACTATTG
Source organism: Macrococcus bovicus (assembly GCF_004359575.1). Taxonomy (GTDB): domain Bacteria; phylum Bacillota; class Bacilli; order Staphylococcales; family Staphylococcaceae; genus Macrococcus; species Macrococcus bovicus. The sequence continues at coordinate 1,717 of NZ_SCWF01000013.1, forward strand.
AAAAATATCCTCTTGTCCATGTAGCAGGTGTACATACCGGCTTCGGGACCATTGCTGTCGGCTGGATCAAGGCCTAAACATCTCTTAAATGAGGTGTTTTTTCTTTTAAAGGGAATGGGTATGTAACAGTAAGGAGGTTTTAGTGTGGATAAAGAACAAGTGAAGCAACAGGTGTTAGAAGCTTTCAGATTTCGTCGTGCCATCAAGTCCTATGACCCGGCTAAAAAGGTGGAGCAGGCTGATCTGGACTATATACTAGAGGCGGGTCGTCTCAGTCCGAGTTCAGTTGGTCTTGAGCCGTGGCGGTTTATCGTTTTGGACAATGAAGCAGTCAAGCAGCAGTTACATGACATCAGCTGGGGCGCGAAAAAGCAGCTTGAGACGGCCAGTCATTTCATCCTCATTGCCGCGCGTGAACATGCACGCTATGATGGTGATGCGTTTCATGAACTGACTGAACGGATGGGTCTCAATCCTGAGCAGAGAGAAAAAGTACTGACGATTTATAAAGGTTTCCAGGAGCGTGATATGGAGATTGCTGACTCAGAAAAAGCATTGTTCGACTGGTCCAGTAAGCAGACTTACATTGCACTCGGCAATATGATGACGGCAGCTGCGCTGATCGGCATAGACTCTTGCCCGATAGAAGGATTCCAGTACCGTAACGTCAACCGGATTCTGCATGATGCAGGTGTGCTCCGTCCCGATGAAGGCATCTCTGTTATGATGTCTCTCGGTTACCGGGATCATGAGCCGAAGCGACCTCAGAGCCGTAAAAATCACGAAGAAGTTATTTCATATTTCAAATAAAAAAGTCAGCGGCAGCTGACTTTTTTTATGAGGTGGACTGACAGATTTATCTTAATGAAAGCAAATAAACTAGTAATTACTATATACTTTTTTTGGAGGTTTATACTTTTTATTTCTCGACTGTTGTATAATTTTAATACATATATGGGGGGTATAAAATGAAATCAATAAACGAAAAATTTACAATAAATGAATATTTAACTAGAGAACAGTTATCAAGAACTAAGATAATCAAAATTCCTGAGGAAAATAAAATATGTTTATCAATCAAAAATAGCCCAAAGGAAAACTTGAGCATTGAAGTATATGAACAAGTCCTTCGAATAATCACAGTATTACTTTCATTTGACTTAATGTTCTCTATTACTCACCAATATAAAAATGAAAAAAAAGGAATACATCACATAGATATTACCTATGAGGATGTTAATGCATAGACTTATTCCAGAATCCTTTTTTATGGAGCGGTAATGGTATAGATGTGTTTATCTATCCACTGATCATCTTCACGGATAAAACGTTCTCTCGTACATTCATAGTTCATCCCCGCATGTTCTGCCACTTTAATTGAACATGTATTGGTAGGTGTGATATGCGCTTCTATGCGGTGATATCGTAAGTCGTGTATTGCATATGGGATAGTTGCTCGTACTGCTTCTGTACCGTATCCTTTGCCCCAGTGTCGGTTGTGTATGATATAACCGACGACGCCCCAGTTGATATCACCAGTCAGCTCACGGCACAGTGTTGAGAATTCTACCTTACCGAGCAGTTCGCCCGTTGTTTTCAGGAAGATACCGAAGATATAAGATTCATCCTTGTCAGCGAGCTTGATGAATGACTGAATGACTTCTGAGAAATTGCGGAGTGTATAGTGAGATACATCGATATCATCGCTATCGAATTCATTCTGCTTCGGTTGTCTGGTTGCAAAGCTATATTTGAAGGCATCGAAATCGGTCAGTTCCAGAGGACGGATGATCAGTCGGTCCGTTTCAATGCATAGATTGAGATAATTACATTTCAAGTCATTTCCGCCTTACATTTTTGAACAAATTATAGCACAAAAAAGACCGGAAGACCCGGTCTGATGATTATCCGATGAAAGCGATGAATTCTTTGACGAATGCTTCAACTTTCTCTTGTTGTTCAGGTTCTAACTCTAATTGACCTGTTCCCCAGGCTGCTCCTGGAATTTTGATGCCAAGACCTTCGTGGTCCATAGGTTTCATACGAGTGTAAGCGACTAAAGTGTTTAAATTCTGACGTACGAATTTACCGTAAGTAGAATTCGCCACACTTGCCACCGCAACAGGTTTGCTGTTGATGACAGTGATTTCTTCATTGTTACCTTGTTCTGTCGGGCGAGATAACCAGTCAATTAAGTTTTTAAGACGGGCAGTATATGAACCATTGTACTCAGGAGAGACAATCAGCAGGGCATCTGCTGCTTTAACTTGCGCGCGGATATCTGTAATAACCTGCTGGTTGGGATATTCATTGTTCTGGCTCAGTAATGGCAGTGCTGAGTAGTCAAGAATATCAGCAGTTGCACCGTTTCTCTCGAGTTCGCTTACTAACTGACTTGCTAATTGACCATTGAATGAACCTTCGCGGTCGGAACCATTGATAACTAATACTTTTTTAGACATGATAAATCTCCTTTAATTAGTTTTTGTTTTTGAATTTTTTGAGGATAGTGATCAACTGACTGCGTTCTTCTGCAGACAGTACATCAAAAGCCTCGTCGATTTCTGAGCGATGGGCAGGAAGCACCTGTTCAAATTTCTTACGACCTTCAGCTGTCAGACCGATGACTGACTTTCGTTTATCATCAGGAGAAACATTCCGGCAGACAAGGCCGTCACGTTCCATATTCTTCAGGATAACCGTCATATTGCCGGCAGTCCCAAGAACCTTCTCCATCAGATTGCAGATGGGCATTTCACCTTTGCAGTACAGGACATCAAGGACACCGAACTGTGAAAGGGTAAGACCTGCTTCTCTGATACTCTTTCCGACATTCTTTTCGAGTGTGCGGTTAGCAAGTTGGAAGACAATCATCGCATGGACAGCTGAATGACGTTCAACTGTAGTATCCATTATTCACCTCATAACTACTAACTAGTAGTAACATCCATTATATTAATACTAGTTAGTAACATTGTCAAGAAGGTTGTTTGAAAAAATAAAGCATGTTACAATGACACTTCACAGCGTTAAAGTGAAGGAGTGTATTAATTGGATAAAAAGCAGAATTGGAATTCATCATTAGGATTTATCCTTGCAAGTGCTGGATCTGCCATCGGTCTCGGTGCGATATGGAAGTTCCCCTACATTGCCGGGCAGTACGGCGGCGGCGCATTTCTACTGGAATTTGTCTTATTTACTTTAATCATCGGTCTCCCGCTGCTGATGACAGAATTCAGTATCGGTCAGACAGGCGGCACCTACTCAACAGCTATTTTTGGCAAACTGACGTCCAATAAAATCATGAATGGTATCGGCTACCTGGGGAATATTACGGCCTTTATTCTCTACTCTTTTTATAGTGTCATCGGTGGCTGGATCATTATTTTCATCGGCTACTATCTTCTGGGAAGTGTCGGACTTATCAAAGAAGATATCGGCTTCTTCCCCTATATGACGGCCAGTCCATGGCTCTCGCTGCTCGGTCAGTTTCTCTTCATCGCAGTGACCGGTCATATCGTGTCATCCGGGATAGAGAACGGAATAGAAAAAGCGTCTAAAGTGATGATGCCCCTTTTACTCTTGCTGTTCATGATCATTGTCGTGCGGTCATTGACGCTGGATGGTGCAATGGCAGGCGTCAAATATTTCCTCGTACCCCGATTCGAGGATTTATCCGGCGAAGGCACGTTATATGCGATGGGCCAGTCCTTCTTTGCATTATCCCTCGGCACGACGGGCATGATTACCTATGCCTCTTATACGAAAGAGGAGACCAATATCTTCAGCTCAGCGGGCTGGATTGTCATGATGAACTTACTTGTCTCGGTTCTGGCAGGACTCGCTATCTTTCCGGCAGCGAGTGCACTGGGTATTAAGGCAGAAGCAGGACCTGGTCTTCTCTTCATCGTCCTGCCGCAGCTGTTCAGTAAACTGACGTTCGGAACAGGCTTCTACATACTCTTTCTCATTCTGTTCCTCTTTGCGGCGCTTACGTCATCTATATCACTGCTGGAGCTTAATCTGTCTAATGTCATCAAGGGCCGTGAAGATAAACGGAGAAGCGCTGCGCTGTGGCTCAGCTTCGCCGTCTTTATTGCCGGGATTCCAGCTGCATTATCGTTCGGCGTACTGAACAAAGTGAAATTCGGCGCAGGTACGATCTTTGATAATATGGACTTTATGGTGACCAACATCATGATGCCGCTTGGTGTCTTATTGACGACGCTGTTTGCGGGTTATGTGATGAAGCCGGAACAGCTGCAGCGTGTAATGCCGAAGGGCTTCCATTTCTGGTATGCGCTGATCCGCTATGTGCTGCCGGTTGTCATTATAATCGTATTTATCTCGCAGCTGATGGGTTAGATGTTCAGGCGCGCGGAAAAGGGTTATAGTGAATCATCACTGTCAAAAGGAGAGATATAAATGAATCGTGTAAAACATGGTGATGAAATGTTCTACTTAGGAGATTCTCCAGATAAGCCTGATGCAATGATGACCTATGTACCTAACGACGATGACAAAATCGTCATCGACCATACAGAAGTTAATGAAGCATTAAGAGGACAAGGCATCGGCCAGCAATTAGTAGCCGCTGCAGTTGAATATGCGCGTGAAACCCATAAGAAGATTGTACCTGTCTGTCCATATGCGAAGAAAATCCTGGAAGAAAACAAAGAGTATCAGGATGTACTGGCAGCGGAATAATCGAGAAAATTAAACACAAAAAGGAGAATCGACATTGATATGCTCCCTATAAAGTAGACACTTAAAAAAGTAAAACTTTATAGGGAGTTTTTCTATGCGATCTGACGACAAGCTTCTGCGCACTTTGCACAGGCATCTGCACATTTCTGACAGTGGTCATGGTCATGCTGCTTACACTCAGCGGCACATGCATCACAGATTTTCGCACATGTTTCTGCGAGCTCTTTAACTACAGGAGAATTGCGAGATAATGCCCCTTCTAAATAACCGCAGATTTCGGAGCATTCACGGTCGAGACGGATGCAGTTGGCCATCATTTTAACATCAGCTTCGTTTAGACACGCATCGAAACAATGATTACAAGCTGCCATACAGTCATGTAACGCCTTAATTAATTGCTCATTTGCCATGTTAAAAGCCCCCTTTAAAAGTGTCGATATACAAATAACCGAATTCATTTCTGGTAAACATCCTTCAGCCCATGGGCTATCAGACAGTTTGATAAATATCATTATGCTTAAGCCCTCTTTTTTGAGATGACTTTTATATTTGGGGTTTATTGGTATGATGGTTATATATGAGGTGATTAAGTGATTAATCAGAAAGAATGGAAAAACATTTTATTAGTTATCATTTATTTTGTCATCGGTGAATGGGTAGGGTATCAAGTAGCTATATGGGTTTTATGTGCCGTGCTGACTTTAGCAGTTCTCATGGGTCTATACAAAATTATCAAAAGACTGAAAAGTAAATTAAGAGATTTTCCTGTAGAAGGTCAGTTTCTATTCAGCAGAGAAAAAGATATTTATCTATTGTATGGTCATCAAGTCTTACTGTTGATGGGAATATATATCTTGATAATAGGAATCTTGATATTTCAGTGGCCGCTAAACTGGATGATTGCAGACAGCGGAGTGATTCTGTTGATTATATCTTATATAATTGAATGGAGCACTAAGGACCGAGGAGATATCTTTAGTGAGATGGATGAAGAAGATTGAATACAGGCTTCTCACGCAAAATGGAATCTGGTTTGGCACGTGAGTCAGCTGTCGCGCAAAATGACCGACTGGTTTTGCGCTGAAATATGGAGATATGTAGTAAAAGTTAAATAGGAGGCCAGCTATGAGATCTGATTTTTCAAACTGGAAACCTTATTCTATAGAGCAAATCAAATTTTTATTTAATGCTGCAGATTTTACATGGGGTATAGCTGGCGGCTGGGCAATCGATTTATATATCGGAAGACAAACACGTCGACACGAAGATCTAGATATCATGATTTTAAGTTGTGAACAACAGGAACTATTCGATTATTTGAAGGGGTTTACTGTATATGTGGCAAAAGATGGGAAACTTTCGATTTGGAGTGGCCAAAAAATAGATAATCGCTATAGTCTGTGGGTAAGTGAACGTGAGAGCACCCCTTTTATTTTTGAGATTTTATTGATGGATACAGTTGAAGAGAAGTGGATTTATAAAAGAAACAGAATGATAAGTGGAGATTTAAACAGGCTTTTTATTGATAGCAAATATGATGTGAAGATCGTAGCTCCAGAGATTCAACTTTTATATAAATTAGGTGCCTCCTTTGTAAGAGATAAAGATATTCAGGATTTAAAAACTATTTACAAATTTCTTAATATAAATCAGTTGGAATGGTTGAAATCTTCGCTGAAGTCACAGTTTATAATAGAAGAAGCTAATCATTAAATAGGTAGACTTGAAATAAGAGGGGGTAGGAGGATGGCTCGATTAATCATCCTAAGGGGGAATTCAGGAAGCGGAAAAACATCGACTGCTCAGTTGTTGCAGGAACGGTTAGGTGAGGGGACCTTTCTGATTTCACAGGATGTGGTTAGAAGGCAGATGTTAAGGGTGAATGATAAAGTAGGGAGCTTGTCAACAGACCTACTGGAGAATTTAGTGACATTTGGAATGAGAAAGTGTCAGTATGTTATTTTAGAAGGGATTCTCACTAATCGTAAACATGGCGAGATGTTAAAAAGGCTAGTTGAACATTATGACTCCAGAGTGTATGTCTATTATTTTGATATTTCATTTGAGGAAACGCTAAAACGACATCAATTTAAAAATGTCAATTTTGGTGAAAGAGAAATGAGAGGATGGTATCTGGATAAAGATACACTAGGAGTTAATGGGGAAGTGATTTTCAGTGATGAATGGAGACAAGAAGAGATCATAAAAAGAATAATGAGTGATATTAGAGACTAGAATAAGGCTTCTCACGCAAAATGGAATCTGATTTGGCGCGTGAGTCAGCTGTCGCGCAGAATGACCGACTGGTTCTGCGCGACAGCTTCAAAATTTGACGAACTCAAAGAAGGTGACTCGATGAAGATACTCATTATTGAAGATGACCAGGTTATCGCTGATGCTTTAAAGGCTGAACTGAATCGCTGGCAGTTTGAACCTTCGATTATCAAGGATTTTAACAATATTATCGAAGAATTTGAATTACTGAATCCTCAGCTGGTTCTGCTAGATATCACGCTTCCGTCTTTTAATGGCTACCACTGGTGTCAGCAGATCAGACAGCGTTCAAATGTACCGATTATATTCATCAGCTCACGTACGGATAGTATGGATCAGGTGATGGCGATGCAGATGGGGGCTGATGATTTTATTGAAAAGCCGTTTAACATGTCAGTGACCATTAGTAAAATTCAAGCTTTATTGCGTCGTACTTATGATTTTGTCCAGGTGAAGAATGAACTTACGGCAGCAGGATGCAGACTGGCGGTTGATGAAGCCAGGCTGTATTACAACGATCAACATATCAATCTGACACATACTGAACTTCAGATACTTTCCATGCTGTTCAAACACCATGGTCAGTTTGTCAGTCGCCATGCACTGATTGAAAAGTGCTGGGAGTCAGAACACTTTATTGATGACAATACGCTTGCCGTTAATATGACGCGTCTTCGTAAAAAGTTGCAGTTAATGAGTCTTGATAACTTTATTAAGACGAAAAAGAATATCGGTTATGCGGTGGGCTTATGATAGGTCTGTTCCTGAAAAGCCGTCGTCTTGAACTGATTTATTGCGGCAGTCTTCTTCTTTTATTCTTAGTTGTTTTCTTTTTATTTAATCTGCCTATGGCTCCCTATTTACTAAGTGCTGCCATCACTCTGTTTATGACGGCTCTCTATATGGCTATTCGATTTGTTGGTTTCAAGCAGCAGACTGAACTGGCAGAACGCAATGCTGAACTTGAAGAGCGATTACACGAGTTGCGCAACGAACAGATTGATTATCAACATGAAATTGAATCTTATTTTCTATTATGGGTCCATCAGATGAAGACACCTATTACAGCAACAAAGCTGTTACTTGAATCTCCTGACGATGATGTAGTCAGGAGGGTGCGGCATGAAATTCTGCAGATTGATAATTATACAAATTTAACACTCAGTTATTTGAAGCTGATGAATAACAGCACAGATATGGTATTTGCTCCAGTCAGGCTTGATGATTTAATTAAGCCGCTGATTAAACGATATTCGATTCAGTTCATCCATTATCAAACACGACTCCATTATGAACCTATTCAGTCTGAAGTGCTGACGGATGCAAAATGGATGAGCATTCTGGTTGAACAGCTGCTTAATAATGCGCTGAAGTATGCACGTGGCAAGGATGTCTGGATTGAATACGACGAGAAGTCCGGCACGCTATCTGTCCGTGATAACGGGGTGGGCATCAGCGCAGGAGATCTGCCTAAAATATTTGATCGTGGTTTCTCGGGATTTAATGGCCGCCTCAGTGACAAATCAAGTGGTATCGGTCTATTTATCGCAGAGAATATTTCCAGGAAACTGAATCAGCAGATCACCGTTTCATCGGAGCTGGGGCAAGGAACGATATTCTCGGTACATTTAACTTCAACTGACTAACCTTACATTTTTGTAAGATAACCGGCTGTCTTTGTAAGAATAGATAAAGGCAGCCGGTTTTGTGCTGTTTTATGATAATGGTAATAACAGAAAGGGTGAGGGATATGTTAGAAATCAGAAATGTCCGGAAAGTATTTGGAAAAGGTGCCAATCAGACAATGGCCTTAAAAGACATGACATTTTCAGTAGAGGATGGAGAGTTTGTCGCAATCATGGGCGAATCAGGTTCAGGAAAATCCACACTACTGAATATTATAGCGACTTTCGATAAACCGACTGAAGGTACGGTGATTATCAACAACCAGAATGTCGGACAGCTTAAACAAAGCGCAGTTGCTAAGTTCCGTCGCGATGTCCTCGGCTTTGTCTTTCAGGATTTCAATGTCCTGCATACGATGACGAACCGTGATAACATTCTCCTGCCGCTGGTCTTATCAAATGTCAAACCTAGTCTAATGAACGATAGATTGAACCGCATCATTGAACCGCTCGGTATCAGTCAGCTGCTAGATAAGTATCCTTATCAGATATCGGGTGGGCAGCAACAGCGTATCGCCATTGCACGAGCACTCATTTCACAGCCGAGCCTGCTCCTTGCAGATGAGCCGACCGGGGCGCTTGATTCCAAAACTTCAGAAGATATCATGAACCTGTTCAGACAAATTAACAAAGAACAACAGACTATCCTGATGGTAACCCACTCGATTATTGACGCGGCCTATGCGGATAGAGTCCTGTTTATTAAAGATGGCATTCTGTATCACGAAATCTACAGAGGCCGTGATACAAGACCTGATTTTCAGAAGCGGATCTCAGATAGCATTGCAATGCTGAACGAAAGAGGTGAGTAGTCATGACCCTCAGTCTAATATGGAAACTGGTCATACGTAATTTCAGATCACTAAGCAAAATTATGCTGCCTTTTATTCTGGCGGCCAGTGTGATGTTTGGTCTGGAATATATTATGCTGTCGTTGATGAGCAATGACTATATACAGAAGAGACATAGAAATTTACCACAGTTAATTGGTTACGCTAATGTGCTGGCATCTATACTTACAGTTGTATTTGTCGTTTATGCCAATCGATTTGTAATGAAACAGAGGAAGAAGGAGTTTGCCCTTAATACTATATTAGGGATGGAGAAAAAACATCTAAGACTCATCCTGGCTTTTGAAGCGGTTATTCAATACGTCCTTATTTCATTGATTAGTATTACAGGCGGGTATTTATTCGGTAATTTAGTGTTTATGATACTGAATCGCCTGGTTGAAGGTACCGGTATCAAATTGATGGATTATCCGTTTGATATGCGCGCTGCATCCATTATGTTAGGTCTGTTATTTTTATTGATGCTGCTTATCTTTATGATTAACAACGTTATTCTGACCTATAGTAATCCTCTACAACTTATGAAGAGTCAGAAAGCAGGAGAGAAGAAGCGAAGAAGATGGGTTATTATTACTTTGTTTGTCCTGGGTATTATTGGTTTAGGCACTGCCTACTATGTGGCTCTTACAACGGTAGGAGTTGTCAGTTCGTTGCAGAATACATTTTTCGCTGTTCTGCTCGTTACAATCAGTACTTATCTCTTATTTATGTCACTCATTATTTTAGTGCTGCAGTATCTGCAGAAAATCAGTTCTATCTATTATCGACCGCAAAATTTTATCTCTATTTCAGGACTGTTATCAAGAATGCGTGCGAATGCCGTGGGACTGGCGAGTATTGCCATACTTTGTACATTCCTGATAGTGACACTGGGTATGACACTTACAGCATATAGAGGAATAGAAACACAGATAGAAAGCGGTCAGAAGCAAGATTATGATATTTCATTGACACGAAAACAAGCAGAAAACCAGATGAAATATTTGAAAAGAGATATTAAACAGTATGCGAAAGTCGATTACTTCAGAGAAATGCATGGACTTTTTATTGGTATGTATAATCGAGGAGGTAATTTTGAACCGCTGGAAATGAAGCCCTCACAGAAAAATATCAAAAATTCATTTTACAGCGTTGTAACGACAGTACAAGGGCATAACTCTAATAATGGTGAACATTTAAAGTTAAAAGATAATGAAATTGCTACCAGTTCAAACGCTGATAGATTTTCTCACTTTAAAGAAATAACACTTGCTAATGAAAAATATGAAGTCATTAATATGGATAAGAATTATTTAGGTTCGTCAATAGCAATAGATGCTATGTATATTGTTGTAAAAGACGATGCTGAGTTAAATAGACTTGCTCAGTCATATAAAGATTTGGATTTAGAAACACGTGATTATGTTCCAGCAAGTATTAGTTATAGTTTATCTTTTAACGTTAAAGGTGATTCCTCTCATTTTGAAAAAATGATTCCTAAGATCGAGAAAAAATATGACATAGAAGTATCAAATAAAAAAGATATCTCTAAAGAAATGTACGAAGTGAACGGCGGCTTAATCTTTATTGGTATTGTTGTATCGATTATTTTGTTGGCCGGTATGTTCCTGATTCTCTACTACAAACAGATATCAGAAGGTTATGAAGATAAGGAGAACTATCAGATTATGAAGAAAGTCGGATTGCCGGAGTCATTGATCAAGACAAGTATCAACAAACAGATTTTCTGGATTTTTGCACTGCCGATTCTGACCGCGATTATTCATACCGCTTTTGCTTCGAAGATTATTTATCAGCTGATGGGTATACTTGGCATTCGTGATGTTTCACTCTTTTTAACCAGTTATCTCAGTGTTGCAGTGAGCATCATGTTAGTGTATGGTCTGATGTACTGGATTACGTCTAGAGCATATTTCGCTATCATCAATGAGGAACATTAAAAGCTAGTTCATCACTTGTCAACTTTACAGAAGGGAGCGTGCATATGCATGGTCCCTTCTATTTCTTGATGATTTCTTTCAGCTGCTGTTCAAGTTGCTGCATCATCCTATGGGTTTCCTGTAGGAAATTCAGGTCAATATTTTGATTAGAGACGCAATGCTGGATTTTAGTGAAAATAATGGATTCGTGCTGACGTCCTTTTTCCGTCAGACATACGTACAGCTGGCGTTTATCGCTTTCTGAGGCGTGTCGCTCAATCCAGCCTGCATGCTCCATTCGCTTGAGGAGAGGGGTCAGGGTATTGCTTGCAAGATTGAGCTGGCTGCCGATTTCGTGTAAAGGCTGTTCATCTTTTTCCCATAGAATCATTAATACAAGATACTGGGGGTAGGTCAGCTCAAATTCTGACAGTGCCTGATGATAAAACTTAATAAAAAGGCGGCTTGCATTATAAACAGAAAAGCAGAGTTGGTCAGCAAGTTGATTTGAATGTGATTTCATTTAGACTCCTTTCAGTCGCGTGCGATTGACTTAAAGATATTTAAGCAGTATAATCATTAATATAACTTAAATGATTTAATTAATATAGAGAAGGAGAGATAAGCATGGTCAATCCGTTATATGAAACAACTGTTATCAGTAAGGGCGGCAGAGATGGTAAGGTCTTCAGTGAAGATAATACATTCTATTTAGATATCGCGACACCGAAAGAGATGGGCGGCCAGGCAACGACTGAGTCTAATCCAGAACAGTTATTTGCGGCGGGCTACAGTGCTTGTTTTAATAATGCGCTGATTTTTATTCTGAAGAATGCGAAAGTAGAAGATGCAGAACCAGAAGTGAGAGTCACAGCATCATTGTTACCTGATAAAGCGGATGGAGGCGTCAAGTTAGCAGCTGCGCTTGAAGTGACCCTGCACAATATGTCGCAGGAAGAAGCAGAAGATTATGTAGATAAAGCGCATCATTACTGTCCTTATTCCAAAGCGCTGCAGAACTCTATCGATATTGAAATAGATGTCAATGCAATTTAATTTGACGAGACTGGAATAAGTTCCAGTCTCTTTTTTATGATCCGTCTGATAATCTGTCAGCGATTAAGTCAATTTATAATAGCCCATTCTTCGGAATGGGCTATTTTACATTTTGTGATATTTATCGTTGTTATTTATTTTTAAATATGACATACTATTATTCAAATAGTATAACACATTTAATGATGAGGTGAATGGAATGAGCAAGTTTATTTATGCGTTTGAAGAAGGTCAGCAGTCAATGAAAGACTTATTAGGAGGAAAGGGTGCTAACTTATCAGAAATGATGCGACTGGGTCTGCCGGTTCCTAACGGCTTCACCATCACGACTGAAGCATGTATCCAGTACCTTCAGAATGGTGGCTTATCTGATGAAGTGAAAGCTGAACTTGAAGAACAGCTGCAAGCGCTGTATAAAAAGACAGGTAAAGAATTCTCTGCTGATTCTCTTCTCTTAGTCTCTGTTCGTAGCGGCGCTAAAATCTCTATGCCAGGGATGATGGATACCATTCTCAACTTAGGACTGAATGACGAAAACGTCGAAAAACTTGCGAATAATACGAATGATGCACGTTTTGCCTACGACTGCTACCGTCGTCTCTTACAGATGTTCGGTCAGGTTGTTTATGAAATTCCGATGCATGCATTTGAGTCTTATTTCAATGACTTCAAGAAGCAGAAAGGGTATGTGTCAGATGCAGATATTCCTGCTGAAGATTTACAACAGATCTGTGAGCGTTTCAAAGAGGTGTATATGGAAGAGGTCTACAAACCTTTCCCGCAGGAGCCGCTTGAACAGTTGAACGAAGCGATTGAAGCGGTCTTCAAGTCATGGAATAATGACCGTGCCCGCATCTATCGTGAACTCAATGAGATTCCGCACGATATCGGGACTGCGGTTAATGTTCAGGAAATGGTCTTCGGTAACAGCGGCGAGAAATCAGGGACAGGTGTTGCCTTCACACGTAATCCGTCGACGGGTGAGAACAAGCTGTACGGTGAATACTTACTGAATGCACAAGGTGAGGATGTTGTAGCAGGTATCCGTACACCGAAAGAAATAGAGACATTGAATACACAGATGCCCGCTGTTTATCAGGCATTCGTGGATGTCACGCATAAGCTGGAAGAACATTATCATGATATGCAGGATATCGAATTCACGATTGAAGACGAGAAACTCTTCATCCTCCAGACGCGTAATGGTAAACGTACGGCTAAAGCGGCTATGAAGATTGCGGTTGATATGGTTGAAGAAGGTGTACTCTCTAAAGAGGAAGCCATTTCAAAAGTAGAATCTAAATCAATCGATCAGCTTCTGCATCCGGCATTTGATGCAAAAGCACTGGAAGAAGCAGAAGTGATCTCTCATATCGGTCTGCCGGCAAGTCCGGGTGCAGCGACAGGTCAAGTGGTCTTCTCAGCAGCGGAGGCAAAAGCGCAGGCTGAAGCAGGCGAGAAAGTCATCTTAGTGCGTCCGGAAACCTCGCCTGAAGATATCGAAGGAATGATTGCCAGTGAAGCCATCGTGACGACGCACGGCGGTATGACATCTCATGCGGCTGTAGTGGCACGTGGTATGGGTAAATGCTGTGTGACAGGCTGTTCAGACCTTGATATCGATACGAAGAATAAAACAGTGAAGTTTCCGGGTGGAGAACTGGCTGAAGGCGATATCATCTCAGTGGATGGTTCGACAGGTCATATCTACCACGGCGAAGTGCAGACGACAAATGCTGAACACAGTGCAGAATTCGAACAGTTCATGACTTGGACGGATGAAGTTGCGCGTCTTAAAGTCCGCATGAATGCTGAGACAGAACAGGATATCGCTGCTGGTTACGAATTCGCGGCAGTCGGTATCGGCCTTGTCCGTACGGAGCATATGTTCTTCGGTGAGGAACGCCTCATTCAGATGCGCCGCTTCATCATCGCGTCTAATCACGAAGAGCGCGTGGCAGCGCTTGATGAACTGAAGAAGTATCAGGCAGGAGACTTCGAGAAAATCTTCCGTCTGTCAGGTGAAAGACCGACGATTGTTCGCCTGTTAGATCCACCCTTGCACGAGTTTGTACCTAGAGAACGTGAAGAAGTAGAAGCGGTAGCTGGTCAGCTCGGATTATCTGTTGAGAAATTGGAACGTCGTATTTTAGAGCTGCAGGAAGTGAACCCGATGCTCGGCCACCGGGGCTGTCGCCTGGCCATCACTTATCCGGAGCTGTACGAAATGCAAGTAGAGGCAATGATGACAAGTGTCCAGAAATTAAAAGACGAAGGTATCAACTGCCAGCCTGAAATCATGATTCCGCTTGTCTCAACAATGAAAGAATTCACCAACTTAAAAGCCGTCATCGAGCGTAAAATCAGTGAACTGAACATTACAGTGGATTACAAGATCGGTACGATGATTGAAACACCGCGTGCCTGCCTCATCGCAGGTGACTTAGCGCAGGAATGTGACTTCTTCAGTTTCGGTACCAATGACTTAACACAGCTGACTTATGGTTTCTCACGTGATGACGCAGGTAAATTCATCAATGACTACATGAATGATGATATTCTCGCAATCGATCCGTTCCAGACTTTAGACGTTGACGGAATCGGACGCTTGATCAAGATTGCTGTTGAACAGGCGAAGTCAGTTAAACCTGAAATCAAGATTGGTGTCTGCGGAGAACTGGGTGGAGATCCTAAATCCATCAAATACTTCAATACGCTGGCAATTGACTATGTTTCTTGTTCACCTTACCGTGTGCCAGGTGCTCGTCTTGCTGCTGCTCAGAGCAAATAGGAGGGAATCGTTTGGACGATTTAAAAATATATGTCATCTCTGATTCGATCGGGGAGACTGCCCAGCGGATGATTCAAGCCACGTTGACGCAGTTCCCTTCCATTGAGACGATCGAAATCAAGAAGTTCTCTTTCATCCATGATAAAGACAGCTTCATCAATATTCTCAATCTGGCTAAAAAGAACCGCGCCATCATTGTGACGACGATTGTCGATGAAGAGTTCAATGCGTTCGCCAGTGAATTCTGTGAACGTGAAGGTGTCTCTTATATCGATTATATGACGAGTCTGATACATGTCATCCAGGAGCATACTGGTCTTGAGCCACTCATGGAACGCGGCGCTTTCCGTAAGCTGGATGACAAGTATTTCAAACGTATCGAGGCGATGGAATACTCAGTCAAATATGATGATGGCAAGAACTTCACCAATCTGCAGGAAGCGGATGCTGTCATTGTCGGTGTATCCCGTACATCGAAGACGCCGCTCAGCATGTATCTGGCGAATAAAGGCTACAAGATTGCTAATATACCGCTTGTGCCAGAATCACCCATCCCCGAAGAAGTATACCGTCAGAAAGGTCTGCGTGTCTTCGGTCTGACAGCAAGTCCGGATTATATCGCGAATATTCGTACGGAACGTGTGAAAGTGCTCGGGCTGCGTCAGGAATCGAACTACAACAATTTAAAACGAATCAAAGAGGAACTGAGTTATGCTGAGGAAGTCTTCCAGCGGCTCAATGCAACTGTTATTAATACAGAGTACAAATCAATTGAAGAATCAGCGTTCTATATTGAGAAATACCTCGGAAAATAGTGAAACACACTTGACTTGTCAAGTGTGTTTTCTGTTTTACAACAATGTTCATAAAGGTGTTAAATATTAATCAAATTTAAGTGCTTTAACGCGTTTATTTATTATATAATGTAATTGCTTTCAAGGAAGAAAACATATAGAAGGAGAGGAAGCAACAATGGCAGCACAAACAGAATTAAAAAAAGATATCGGCCTATTCCCTGCGCTCGCGCTCGTAATGGGTACTGTTATCGGATCGGGCGTCTTCTTTAAAGTAGCCGCAATCACCGATGTCACACATTCCGTAGGCTTAACGTTCTTAGTGTGGATTCTCGGTGGTATCATGACCATCTGTGGTGGTCTGACAGCAGCAGAACTTGCCGCAGCAATCCCGCAGACAGGTGGTATGACGAAGTACCTTGAATACACATTCGGCGACTTCTGGGGCTTCTTATCAGGCTGGGCACTTGCATTTATCTACTTCCCGGCAAACGTAGCCGCACAGGCGATTATTTTCTCAACACAGCTGATCAACTTGTTCCATTTAGACAAAGGTTTATTGATTCCGATCGCATTTATCGCAGCATTATCTGTATTACTTATTAACTTTATGGGATCAAAAGCAGGCGGTATGTTACAGTCCGTCACACTGGTCATCAAGTTGATCCCACTGGCACTCATCATTATCTTCGGCTTATTACAGCAAGATAAAGTCGACTTCTCATTATTTCCGCCGATGGAAAGCGGCAATGGTAGCTTGTTCTCAATCATTGGTACAGGTTTACTGGCAACCATGTTCGCATATGACGGCTGGATGCACGTAGGTAACATCGCAGGGGAAATGAAAAACCCTAAGAAAGACTTACCACTTGCAATCTCAATCGGTATCGGCCTTGTCATGGCTATCTACTTATTAGTAAACGCAGCGTTCATGTTCTCATTACCGATCTCAGCATTAGCAGGTAACGAAAACGCAGCAGCAGACACAGCAATGAAATTATTCGGTGACCAAGGTGGTAAATTAATCACAATCGGTATCATGATCTCAATCTATGGTTCAATGAACGGCTATACGATGACAGGTATGCGTGTTCCTTACGCAATGGCTGAAAACGGTATGCTGCCATTCAGCAGACAGTTCCTGAAATTATCTAAATCAGGTGCACCTTGGTTCAGTGGTATCGTATTATACATCATCGCAATGGCAATGGTATTAATGGGTGCATTCGAAACCATCACTAACATGCTGGTCTTCGTTATCTGGTTCTTCTACTGTATGACATTCGTCGCAGTGATGGTACTGAGAAAGAAACAGCCGAATATGGAACGTCCATACAGAGTACCGCTCTACCCAATCATTCCGCTTATCGCATTAATCTCAGGTCTGTTCGTACTTGCGAATACATTATTCACACAACCTGTACTGGCATTAATCGGTATCGGTATTACTTTAATCGGGGTTCCTATCTACTTCTACAAACGTAACCAGAACCGCGCACACGGTATCTAATTATATACAAAAAGCGATTAATCTACGGATTAATCGCTTTTTTTGCGCCATATTTGATTGAAGTTAATAAAAGTGACTTTAAGATAGATCGGAATTAACCAAGGCAGATTGAATAATTCTATCATTAAGGTTATACATGATAGTTATCAATATTATGGAAGCCTATAGACATTTAGATCATCAGATACATGAATCAGTGTAATGTAAGGTTTCAATATAAACTGAAAGGGAAAAATGGGTGTGGTTATCTAATATAAAGGGGTGAATGATATGTTTGAGTTTCGCAAGCTGAAACGAGAGGATGAAGCGGCATTCCTTGATTATTATAATGAATGGCCGGTACCGGATGAGATGGTTCCTTCTTCAACGAATTTCAGTCGTTATGATCATTTTGAGCAGTTGCTGGAAGGCTTGAACCACCAGGAATCAGGGGATGACTGGGTCAAGAACAGCACTTATTTTTATTTTGATAATGGACGTATTGTCGGCGCAGGGAATATCCGTCATTATCTGAACGATGCACTTCTTGAGACAGGGGGACATATCGGATACGGTGTCAGACCCAGTGCCCGGAACAAAGGGTATGCATCAGCCATTCTTCAGCACTCGCTGCAGTATCTGGAGACGCTAGGTGTTGATAAGGCACTGCTGACTTGTGATGCTGATAACCCTGCATCTGCTAGCGTCATTCTTAAAAATAGAGGTATAGAAGCTGAACCTTTCATACAGGCAGACGGGATGAAAGTGCGTCGTTTCTGGATTCATATATAAATAAACCTCGACATTCTCTGTCGAGGTTTATTTTACTTCTGTGGACGTCTTCTTGAGAAAAAGATTAATGCTGAACCCAATATTAAAGCAAGGGCGCCCATGAAGACGGGTGAATAAGATGAGATCTCACCTGTATTAGGTAAGTGAAAAAGTGAATCACTGGATGAGTTTTCATCTAATAACTGAAAATCGTTTTTAGGACGATTATTGATAGCCGTGAGCGAGTCATTGACTTT
Organism: Macrococcus bovicus; assembly: GCF_004359575.1. Taxonomy (GTDB): domain Bacteria; phylum Bacillota; class Bacilli; order Staphylococcales; family Staphylococcaceae; genus Macrococcus; species Macrococcus bovicus. Next base: position 20,311 of record NZ_SCWF01000013.1, read on the forward strand.
TTCTGCAGCATCATGTGCTTTCATTTTGTCAGCATTTATTTTCTCTCTCAGCTTAGAAAGGTTGTCTTTTAATTCAGCAAGCTGGTCATTCATTATGGCAGACACACGGTTGTTGAAATCATACTGTGACAGACCGCCGAAATCTTTTTCATGAGCCAGATCATTAATCAGACGCTGGCGCTCCTCAGAGAGCCAGCTGATATCAAAATCAGTATAAGGGGATTGATTTAAATCTACTTTACCACCCATCTGCTCAGTCCAGTTGTTGAGTGAAGAAAGTTGTTTGTGCATTAAATCCGTAATCTGTGTTAAGTAACTTTGTTCAGATATTGCTTTGTTATTATATTGCTGTAACAATTTATCTGCTGCTTCTCGGTCAGCGGTATTTAACCAGGCGGTATTAATATGCTGGAAGGCTTCGGGATTTTCAGACTGTTTTTTTGCGATGTCCTGAATCTTTTTAGAGTCTGCTGATACTTGCTCAGCTTTTTGATCGATGTCATCAGCATATAGCGGCGCATCAGATTCAAGTAAGTGATCGACTGTCTGACTGAGTGATGTGTTGTCAGCTGGTTGTGCGCTCTCGAGGTCTGACGCTTGCTCTGATAAAGGCATTTCAGTTGAAAGGTTAGGTGTTTCTTTAGTAGGAGCTGCAGGTGTCGTCACCTTACTGTCAGGTGATAGGCTTGCTTTAATGTCGCCTGGCGTCTGGGATTCTTGCTGTTCTATAGATTGCGTCTTAGCTTTTGCAGTGTCAATTAAGTGCTGGATATCATGTGTCTGACTTGCATGACCTATGGATGAGCTCATCGTCAAAAGGAGAAGAGTACTAAGACCGGTTTTAGCTACTGCTGATTGAGTGATTTTCATGGTCAATCCACCTTTAGTATATTAATATATTTTTATTTTACACCGACTGCAATCTTATATCATCATGGTTATCCTGATTTTCAACTATCATTCTATGATTGATTTTCGTTACAGTGATATGAAAGTGAACTCCGACTTATCGTGCAGCAAATCGTTATTATATCAAACTGAACAACCGTCAGTCGAACTCTTAAAAGCAGTCATCGATAAGCGGACAGATTAAGCAATCTGTCCATTTTTCTGTCTCTGATATTAAACTATGATTGGCGTAGGGAGGGATCACATTGTTTTACAGAAGAAAATATTATATGGTTAAGGATCATTTTGTTGACGCATTTAATCAGCATTTCAATCAGACCAATCTGCCTCACCAGCTTAAAAACGGTGCAAGGCTGGTTGGAAGGTGGATGAATAATAAGGGTGACGGGACACATGAAATCTTTGCGATTTGGGAATATGATAGTATCAGGTCATATAAAGAAATAGAAGCAGCGGTCAGAAGTGACCCGGCGCATCGCCTGAAAATTGAGGCTTGGTATGATGAACAAGGCGGGCGACGGAAAATATTTAATGACTATATACTTGAAGTCAGAAATGAAGAACTGATTTCTACTTTGGAGGATGATGCTTTTGGAAATACTTATCAGACAACTTGACAGCCAGGAGGCCTCAACATTACAAGCAATCAGCATAGAAACATTTAAAGAAACATTCGAAGCGGATAACTCAGAAGAACAGATGGCGGATTACTTAAGTACGGCTTATGCTCTGGATAAACTGACCGCTGAACTGAATAACAGCCATTCCTATTTTTATTTCGCAGAGACTAAAGACGGGATTGCGGGCTACCTTAAATTGAATCAGCTGGATGCTCAATCTGAGAAGATGGGCAGCGACGCGCTTGAAATTGAACGGATTTACGTGAGATCTTCATGTCATCGGCAGGGGATAGGTCAAGCACTGATGAAGAAAGCGTACGACGTTGCTGTAGACAAAGATAAATCGAAAATCTGGCTGGGCGTCTGGGAGCATAATCATAAAGCCCGGGCCTTTTATGAGGCGGAAGGTTTCGTTAAGACAGGGGAGCATCTTTTCATGATGGGTGACGACGCGCAGACTGATTATATTTATGAGAAGCCGCTATGATATCATCTCGTGAACTCTTTGAATTGATGTACGAAGAGATGGGTCCGCAAGGCTGGTGGCCGGCGGATGATGAAATTGAGATGATGATCGGCGCTGTTTTAGTGCAGAATACGAGCTGGACGAATGTTGAGAAATCGCTGGCAAGATTAAAGGATGCAACACAGTTTAATCCGGAACGTCTGGAAATGCTGTCGTCTGAAGAGATGCAGGAACTGATCAGGCCAAGTGGCTTTTTCAAGAATAAATCCAAGACGCTGAGCGGGTTATTTGATTGGCTGAAACAGTTTGATTATGACTACGAGAGAATCAATCAGCACTTCGGTCGTTCCTTACGCAGTGAACTGCTGAAACTTCACGGCATCGGACCGGAAACAGCCGATGTACTGCTGGTCTATCTATTCGGACGAGTTGAGTTTATTCCGGATAGTTATACGAGACGGCTGTACAGGCAGCTGGGTTATGCGAACACAGAAAGTTATCAGGCATTCAAGAAAGAAGTCAGGATTGATGATTTCACAAATGAAGAAGCAAAAGAATTTCACGGCCTGCTGGATGAATTCGGTAAAAAGTATTTATCTACAAAAATGACTGATCATGATCATTTCTTAAAATCATTTTTTAAATTATCAGAAAAATAGATTTTACATTTAATGCATAATTATAGTATTCTTTACGTAACTAAAGAAAAGAAGGTGAAAAAATGATTCAGAGTTTGCATCAGGTTATGCTTTATGTCGATCATCAGGAAGCAGTCATCAAGTTCTGGACTGACAAAGTGGGGTTCAAGATTATTGCGGAGAACACGCTGCCAGAGAACTTCAAATCAGTTGAAATAGCACCGCATCAGGAATCTGAAACTTCTCTTGTTGTTTTTGATAAGGCGTTCATTAAGAAGTACAGCCCGATGGTCAGCCTTGAGCCACCTTCTCTTATGTTTAATGTCAACGATGCAGAAGCCCTATACAATGAATTTAAAGCAAAAGGTATAAATGTTGGAGAATTGACGGAGATGCCTGGTATGAAAGTCTTTAATTTTTCTGATCCGGATGAGAATTATTTTGCCGTTATGGAACAGCTTTAACAGACGCTTTAGAAGGATGATACAGCAGTCAGATGAGTTATGAGCGATAAACACTAAATATCGCTCATAACGTGGCAAAAGAGCCGAGGTTCCATGAGTTATGAGCGACAAACACTAAATATCGCTCATAACGTGGCAAAAGAGCCGACGTTCCATGAGTTATGAGCGATAAACCTTAAATATCGCTCATAACTTGGCAAAAGAGCCGACGTTCCATGAGTTATGAGCGATAAACACTAAATATCGCTCATAACGTGGCGGAAGAGCCGAGGTTCCATGAGTTATGAGCGACAAACACTAAATATCGCTCATAACGTGGCAAAAGAGCCGACGTTCCATGAGTTATGAGCGATAAACCTTAAATATCGCTCATAACTTCTACATATTTATGCCAGAAAGAAGACCATACGCTTCAATGCGTATGGTCTTCTTACATTGTTCCAATTAATTAAAGGATAATTCAAATCGAACCAGCAGTTGTTTAGTGTCTTTTATCTTTAAATTGTTTGATGATATCGTAGCCTGGCCTTTTTGCGGCAAACGCTTCTGTTACTGCATGCCAGTCATTGCCTTCATCCTGAAAAATCTGCTGGAAAAGATCAATCTGTGCCTTGTTCAGTTTCTGAATCAGCGCTTCTCCTTGTGCAGTCGGATAGAGTTGTTTCAGCCTGCGGTCATGCTCCGCAGGCTCCTCTTCGATCAACCCTTTAGCTTTTAATGTCTTCAGCGTTTCATGAGACCCTTGCTTAGAGATTTCCATCAGTTGCAACAGCTCTTTTACGGTAATACCCGGCAGTTTACTGATGAAGAAAAGAAAACGATGATGCTGACGGTTCATCCCGTACTGTTCAATGATATCGTCAGCAGTCTTGATGAATGTCTGATAACCAAAATAAAAAAGCATTAAATCATAATCGCTCGTTTTCATAGCTTCACCTCTTCCCTCTTAGTCCCATTATAAAACATTTTCAAGATGCTGACGAATATTAATAGGTCAAGTTTATTGACTTATTTAAATGCCAGAATTATACTTGAGATATTGAAGAAGGGAAAGGGTGGAGAATATGAAAAGAAGAGTAGGACAATACTTGATAGACCAGATCAGTGTATATGGCGTGGATAAGATTTTTGGTGTGCCTGGCGATTTTAACTTGGCTTTCCTGGATGATATTGTGAGCCATGATAAAGTGGAATGGGTCGGTAACACGAATGAACTGAACGGTAGTTATGCCGCTGATGGTTATGCGCGAATCAAAGGATTAGGGGCTTTGGTTACCACGTTTGGTGTCGGCGAACTGAGTGCTGTCAATGGTATCGCAGGCTCATATGCTGAACGTGTGCCGGTTGTAGCGATTACAGGTGCACCGACGACAGTTGTGGAACAGGCAGAGAAGTATATTCACCATTCGTTAGGTGAAGGTCGCTTCAATGACTATCGCAAAATGTTCGAACCTATCACTTGCGGCCAGGTTTATTTGACGAAAGAGAACGCGGCAGTCGAGATTCCCCGCATCATCGCTAAAGCAGTTCGTTTCAAGCGTCCGGTCCATATCCATATGCCGATTGATGTGGCAATGGCGGAAATTGAAGTAGAGGAAGCGGAAGTCAAACCCCTGATTGTACAGGATGTATCAGGTTATATTGAAAAAGTAGCTGCACGTCTGAAACAGTCAGAGCGCCCGGTCCTATTAGTGGGTCACGAAATCAATTCGTTCCATCTACACAAAGAACTAGAAGCATTCGTCAACAAAACGCATATTCCGGTTGCTCAGTTATCGCTGGGTAAAGGTGCGTTCAATGAAGAAAATCCGCATTATATCGGTATCTATGACGGTAAATTTGCGACTAAAACAGTGAACGAATATGTTGAGGGCAGTGACTGCATCATCAATTTAGGTGCAAAACTGACCGATTCAGCGACTGGTGGTTTCACTTATACGTTCGATTTAAAAGATGTCATCTTCATGAACGACAACGAGTTCAGAATGAACAACACGTATGATTCAGATGTTTCATTACGTGAATTATTAAATGGACTGTCAGCTATTGACTATGACAACAAATCAGACTTCCCTGAATTCAGTCGTGAAGGTACCGCTGACTATCAACTGAATGATAAGCCGCTTACCCAGGAAAATTATTTCAAACTGATGGCTGCATTTCTTGAGAAAGATGATATTCTGCTGGCAGAACAAGGGACCTCATTCTTTGGTGCCTATGACCTGCCGCTATACGCCGGCAACACATTCATCGGTCAGCCGCTTTGGGGTTCAATCGGTTATACATTACCGTCATTGCTCGGTACACAGATGGCTGATGTCAACCGTCGCAACGTCTTATTGATTGGTGATGGTTCATTCCAGCTGACAGTGCAGGAAATGTCAACCATGATTCGCCATCAGCTGAAACCGGTTATCTTGCTGATCAATAATGATGGTTATACAGTTGAACGTTTAATTCACGGTGAAAAAGAAGTCTATAATGATATTCAGATGTGGGATTATACAGCGCTGCCAGCTGTCTTTGGCGGAAAAGACCATGTCATGACGCAGAAAGCTGCAACGGCGAATGAGCTGAAGAAAGCTATGGACGTCATCAATGACCATCAAGATAAGATGCACTTTGTTGAAGTGGTGATGGATGTCATGGATGCGCCAGTGAAATTAGAACAGATCAGTCAGGCATTTGCCAGCCAGAATAAATAGTAGCGAAGGGCCTTCCGGCGGGGAGGTCTTTTTGTGTTACATAATTTGGATTTTAAGCGGTTCATAAGAGATTTTTCTCTGCCATCATGGTAGTATTGAAAGAAAAAATCTCGAGGAGAGACGATGATGAAGAAAGAACTCAGAGAATGGCTGATTGCAATCATCACTGCGGTGATCATCTATTTTATAGTGAATACTTTTTTATTCACTCAGTACGTAGTGAGCGGGGAGTCGATGTCACCGACGTTCCATAATGGTGACCGTCTGATTGTCAGCAAGATTGCGAACTCAATGGATAAGATTCAGCGCGGTGATGTCGTGATTTTCCATGCGGATGAAGAGAAAGATTATATTAAGCGTTTAATCGGTGTGCCAGGTGATGCGGTGGAATATCGTAATGACCAGCTGCTGATTAACGGTAAAGAAGTGGCAGAACCGTATCTGGATGAAAATAAGAAACATAAACGGAATGAATTTTTAACGGAGAATATTTCAGTCAAAGAATTGGTGCATGCCAACGGTGAATCGAAAATACCGGCGGGCTATTATATGGTTCTCGGAGATAACAGGGATAACAGTAGCGATAGTCGGTATGAGCTGGGGCTGGTCAAGAAAAGTCAGGTTGTCGGAGAAGCGGTGGTCAGAATCTTTCCGTTTGACCGGATGCATTACGATTTCTATCCTGATTCATTTAATGTAGTGAACAAATAAAGAGAGGCGTATGCCTCTCTTTTTTATACAAGTTTAATCAGAATGACACCGGCTATCATCAGGACAAGTCCGCATACCTGAATGCCTGTCGTCGGTGATATACGGGCGTCGAACCAACCGAACTGGTCAATCGCAATACTGCAGACCAGCTGACCGAAGAGAACGATGACCACGACCAGACCGGTCCCTAAAATCGGCACAAGGGCAGCCATCGTCAGAACGAAGAATGAACCGATAATACCGCCGAGCCAGATCCATTTAGGCTTGTTCTTGCCGAATGCCAGTTTGACCTGACTTAATTGACGCAGGATGAGTGTGATGATGAACAGCAGGATGACCCCGACCAGAAATGAGATGAAGGCGGCATGAATAGGTGACTCAAGGACGGCACCCAGCCGGCCGTTGATAGCGGACTGTGTCGCCATCATGGCGCCCGCAAGAATCCCGAACAGCTGGAAGGGCAATCGCCCGCTTGCCGTTACTTCAGGCACTTGTCCTTTGCGCTTACGGAGGTAACCGGGCAGTGCGATGACGGCAAACATACCTAGAATCAGCAGTAGGACACCGAGTGCTCTGATCAGTGAAAACGGAATGACAGGCGAGCCGAACAGGCCGAAGTGATCAATTATCATACTGGCCAGTATCTGACCGAGAATAGGCAGGATGACCGTCTGAACACCCCCTAGTTTTGGGAAGAGGAGGATATTACCTGTCAGACCGATAACGCCGAGTAATCCGCCGGCCCATAGCCACCAGGGTGAGGCCGTGAATACCTCAGCAGGTATGAGCAAGGTGTGTTTGGTAAGTAGTGTCACAATCGACAGGAAAATCGTGCCTACTAAGAATGAGATGAAAGAAGCGACGAAGGGTGACAGCACGTAAGAGCGCAGCCTTGAATTGATCGCCGTCTGAATCGGAATACCTAAACCGATAACAAATGCAATGATTAAATAAAGCAATGACAACACTCCTTCTCACAGTAATTCTATTATAGAACGATTGAAGAGTGCATGGGTATTATTTGTTCTGATTAAAATAAGCATTATTTCATATAGTCAGTTATCTATATTTGAGTTATATTAGATATAGATAAATATCTATATGAAAGAAGTGGAAGTATGAATTACGAAGAAATGGCACAGATTTTTAAAGTGCTGTCTGATAAGAACAGGATTGAGATTGTTGATCTATTATCCTGTGGTGCGTTATGTGCCTGTGATATTCTGACGCATTTTAATGTGTCGCAGCCGACTTTGAGTCATCATATGAAGCAGCTGGTGTCAGTCGGTATCGTTCAGTCATGGAAAGACGGTAAGAAGACGATGTACCAGTTGAATGCTGAAAAGGTAGGGGACTGGCGTGCGGTTCATGATCAGTTATTCACGGCACAGGAACGTTGTATCTGCCATTCTGCCGACTGTTGTGGTGACGCATCATGACAATCATTGCTATCTTGATTTTTCTCTTGACCCTTACGCTGGTCATCTGGCAGCCGAAAGGTTTGTCCATCGGTTATTCCGCTGTAGGTGGGGCTATTCTTGCCTTGTTATTCGGTGTTGTAGATTTCAATGATGTGCTGGATGTGACCGGCATTGTCTGGAATGCAACGTTTACGTTTATCGCGGTGATCCTGATTTCTCTCATACTGGATGAGATTGGTTTCTTTGAATGGGCCGCACTTCATATGACGCGTCTTGCTAAAGGAAGTTCGCTCCGGATGTTCATCTATATCGCGATACTTGGCGCACTGGTCGCTGCTTTTTTTGCGAATGACGGGGCGGCGCTGATTCTGACGCCGATTGTACTCGCTATGGTACGCCACCTGAAATTCAGTGAGAAAGTGGTCTTTCCGTTCATTATCGCATCCGGTTTTATTGCCGATACAACCAGTCTGCCGCTCGTTGTCAGCAATCTTGTGAATATTGTGTCAGCCGACTATTTCAGCATCGGTTTTGCGCATTATGCCAAAATCATGCTGCTGCCGAATTTGTTCAGTTTAGTCGCTAGTATCACTGTGCTGTGGCTTTATTTCAGAAGACATATCCCGGAACGTTATGATGACTCCATGCTACGTGAACCGAAGTCAGCGATTAAAGATTTCCGTCTGTTCAAGATAGCATGGGTGGTGCTTATACTCCTGTTGATAGGTTACCTTGTCAGTGATGTCATCCATGTACCTGTATCGCTTATCGCTGGTTTCATCGCCCTTATCTTTATTTTGCTGGCACGTAAGAGTCCTGCCGTTCATACGGGCAAAGTAATCAAAGGTGCACCGTGGGCCATCGTCTTCTTCTCTATCGGCATGTATGTCGTTGTGTACGGTCTGCGCAATGTCGGTCTGACAAATGTCCTGGCAGATGTTATCAATCAATTCAGCACGACAGGCTTATTCGGTTCCATTATCGGTATGGGCTTTATGGCAGCCTTTCTGTCTTCTGTCATGAACAATATGCCGACTGTGCTGATTGATTTAATTGCCATTGATCAGTCACAGGCGCAAGGTGCCCTGCAGCAGTCACTGGTCTTTGCCAATGTCATTGGCAGTGACTTGGGTCCGAAGATTACGCCGATCGGCTCGCTTGCTACATTACTCTGGTTACATGTGCTCAGCCAGAAAGGGGTTAAGATTTCATGGGGGACTTATTTCAAGACAGGTATTATGATTACAATTCCTGTGCTTTTCATCACTTTAGTCGGCCTCTATCTTTCGATTTTATTATTTAATTAAGGAGTGTGTAAGATGAAAACTATTTATTTTCTCTGTACGGGCAACTCATGTCGCAGTCAGATTGCAGAAGGTTTTGCCAAGAAGTATCTGCCGGACTGGAAGGTCTATTCAGCAGGCATTGAGACACATGGTGTCAATCCGAAGGCAGTGGAGGCGATGAAGGAAGTGGGCATTGATATCAGTGATCAGACATCTGATAAAATTGATCCTGCTATCTTGAATAATGCTGATTTAGTGGTGACCTTATGTGATCATGCCAAGGATGTCTGCCCGGTTACCCCGCCACATGTGCGTACAGAACATTGGGGCTTTGAAGATCCGGCGGGTCAGGACTGGCCAGTCTTTCAACGTGTCCGTGACGCAATCGGCGCACGGATTAAACAGTTCAGTGAAACGGGACAATAAATAAACCTGTCATTTAATGACAGGTTTATTTTTATGGCCGCGGGTATAAGAAACAGTATTTCGAAAGAAGGAGTAGTCTTAAGTTGAACAAACAGAATGAAATAGTGTTTACGGGGATTGTCTTTATCGCCATGGCTTATGGTATTTCCCGTTTCAGTTATGGTTTGCTCTTGCCTTATTTCGGTGAGGATCTCGGGCTTTCCAATCAAGTTTCAGGAATCATCTCATCCATCTCTTACTTAACTTATTGTCTCGGTCTGGTTTCTATGTTCACGATTTTTAAGAACTATCAACCACGGGCTATCTTGCTCATCTCAGGCTCATTGTCTTTATATGGATTATATAATCTGATGGTAGCTGAAGAATATCCGCTGTTCGGCGCTGGCGTCATCATACTGGGTTATGCTGCAGGGCTCGCCACAGCCCCTTTCGGCCAGATCATCAAGGAGAAAGTGAGCTACGGCTATCAGGATAGAAGTAATTCATGGATCAATACCGGCATCGGTGTCGGCCTGATTCTAGTCGGTGTGATCGTCTGGCTTGTGGGTGATGCATGGCGCATCAGTTATGCAATTTTCCTCTTGATCAGTTTGATCATCATGTATTTCAGTTATAAGAAGCTGCCGAAAGTAGAGATGAGTCATCTGAACTATCAGACAGACCTCAGAAACATTTTTGTAGGGCGCAAGATGATTATCTCGACTGTTCTGCTGGGTATCGGTACGTCCGCTTACTGGACTTATTTTCAGTCATATGTCTTCCAGACACCGCACGATGACGTGAAAAATCTGTTCTGGATTATGCTGGGCGTCGGGGGTGTACTGGGCGGCTTTGCAGGCCATATGAATGAAAGACTGGGGACCGTAAAGATTCACATGCTGACCTGTGTGCTGCTCGCCATTGCGAACGTCACACTTGTTGTGACAGAAAATTTCTTCCTGATGGTGTTCTCTACCGCTTTATTTGGACTTGTCTATGTCTTTGCGATGGGGGTGTATGCCTTCTGGTGTGCGCGGTGCTATACAGAATACCCCGCGATGGGGATCATTGTCACCTTTGTCAGTCTCGCAGCAGGACAGTTCATGGGTACTTTCCTGGCAGGTTTCCTGCTTGAACGTTTTGGCTATCAAGGTCTGTTTTATATCTACGGCGCATTCAGTTTCCTGAATCTCTTCTTCAGACCACTGGCTGAGGAACTGGCAGATATATAAAAGGCTATCTCTTATCGAGATAGCCTTTTAGATAGGTTTTGAGGATGCAGATACACAAAAAAAGACACCTCAGTTGAGGTGTCTCTTGTACGTTAAATTATAATTTAACGATGTTAGCAGCTTGAGGTCCGCGTTGACCTTCTTCGATATCGAATTCAACTGCTTGGCCTTCTTCTAAAGTTTTGTAACCTTCACCTTGGATAGCGCTGAAGTGAGCGAATACATCGTCTCCACCTTCAACTGAGATGAAACCAAAACCTTTTTCTGCGTTAAACCATTTAACTGTACCTTGTGTCATGTGTAATGACCTCCAATAAATTATTACTAAATCAGAATCTTCCTTAAAAAGAAAATTCACACGTTACAAAGGAATCAACAAACCACGATTACTTTTGTACCATGTGAATGCCTTACTTTTTAACGTTCGATTTAATTTATTTAATTATATGACAGATATTCATTTTTGTCCATAGAAAGTTCTTATATTCTTTTTTATAAAGCCCGGTACTTTTTCAGAGTGATGATATTTAACACGATAAATAGGCAGGCAAAACCTAGCAGAATAGTCAGGTCTGAAGCAATGTGACTGAGCGATAATCCTTGGTACATGACAGCCTTCAAGGCATCTCCTGCATAGTAGAGAGGTGTTAAATAAGCAAGCCACTGAATCCATCTGACGAGCGTATCTAAAGGGAAGATACCAGAGAGAAATATCTGCGGAACGATGACAATAGGAATGAATTGCATCATCTGAAACTCTGATTTAGCGAAAGTAGAGAGCAGCAGGCCAAGTGACAACGCGACAAGTGCAACAGTCACATTGATGATGATCACCTTGATGATGGAGTCAGATGGACCAAGCTTCAGCACATAGACGGCATAGAGGACGATGAGGATCGTCTGAATGATGGCCAGAAGACCGAAGCCGCATACATAGCCCAATACGATTTCATAGCGCCTGATCGGTGTCGTCAGCATACGTTCAAGCGTCCCGCTCATTCTTTCTTTCAGAAACCCCATACCTGCGAGAAGAAAGACAAACAGAAAGACAAAGAAACCGATCAGAAGCGGTGCAAATGTATCGAAAGGAGTGGTGTCTGCGTCGCCATAAAGATAGGTGGTCTCTATCTCAGTCTTTTTCGGTTCATCCAGTTTAATATTCTTCGTCGGACTGAATGGAATCTTGTTTAATGATTCGGTTAAATCCTTGAATTTTGCTTTGATATCTTCTATTACAGTGATTTGTGCTTTCTTCTGATAAGTCTGGTTGACGACAAGTTCCAGTTTTCTCGAAACTGCGACGTTTTGATTAAGCAGTGTCAAAGTCACTTTATCATTCACCTTTTCAGCGATGCCGTCCAGTTCTTCATGCCTGAGTTGTGATAGGTCCATCTCATGAAGTTCTATTACATCGATATCCTGTGCTTCAATCGTATCGATAACAGAAGGTTCTAAATTTACAGCCCCTAATCTTGCCGCAGGTTCATCGCTCTGAAAGACAAGATAGAAAAGGGTCAGTATGAATATCGGAGCGATGATAAGAAGGGCAAGTGTGCGTCTGTCGCGTAGTTGTTCGAGTAGTAAGCGCTTTGTCAGTCCGAATATTCTCATGCTTGTCCTCCTTGTCCGGCACGAATAAACACCTCATCGAATGTCTCTGCATGATATCTTGCAAGAAGCGCCTGAGGGGTCCCTGAAGCGATGATAGTACCGTCTTTAACCAGTGAGATAAAATCACAGCGCGCTGCTTCATCCATGACATGGGTGGTCATCAGAATCGTCTGGCCGTCTGCTTTCATTTTCTGCATTTCAGTCCAGATCGATGCGCGCAGCTCAGGGTCAATGCCGACTGTCGGCTCATCCAGTATCAAGATATCAGGATGATGCAGCAGGGCTGTCGCAAGGGACAGTCTTCTTTTCATGCCGCCTGAATAGTTTTTTACCTTCTTTTTCAAATCCGCTGTCAGGTTGACTAAATCTGCTGCGTAGTCAATCCTGCTTTCTGCCGTCCCTTTTTTCAGATTGAAGAGCTGAGTGAAGAACTTCAGATTTTCGTAACCGGACAGCTCCATATAGAGCGCATCTGTTTGTGCCATATATCCGATATGAGGCAGCAGGCTTAAATCAGGCACACGTCTATCCTTGATGTAGATGGAGCCGCTGGAAGGTGATTCAAGTCCGGCGATCAGGCGCATCAGCGTCGTTTTCCCTGAGCCGGAAGGGCCGATGAAGCCGTGAATGGTGCCCGCCTCTATGATCAGATCAATATTGTGCAGCACGGGGTGGTCATAGGACTTTGAGATATCGTTAATAATGATGATTTCGGCCATGAAAGCTGCCTCCTATATAATAGCTTGACATGTGGAAAAAAGGGTATTGAATGAATATCTTTATTATAAACTACTTGGCAGTGTTTAAGGAGTGGTGAGTGTTTGATACCTCTCCTTGTACATTACCCTCCAGGAGATACTCAGTCAGCGGATTATATCGCTGAAATTTGGATTCTTATCGAATAAAAAGGGTATAATATAATAAATGTGAATATTGAATAAGGAGTGAAAGATTTGGCTACCCAGACTTTAGATGTAAGAGGTATGACTTGTCAGCACTGCGTTAACGCTGTTGAAACGAGCGTCGGTGCAGTAGAGGGTGTTCAGCAGGTCAATGTTGACCTGGACAATGGTAAGGTCGCAGTGGATTACGATGACAGCAAAGCGACAGTAGAGAATATTCGCGATGCCATCGAAGACCAAGGTTATGAGGTCATCCCGCAAGAATCTTAAGATGGACAATTTGTCCATCTTTTTTAATTATTAGATTTCTATTTATTTCGGAATCCGATATAATGATGTAAAGGAGTCGAATGAAAAATGAAAAATGTTGAAGAGAAGATTAAAAAATATGCAGAAACTATTGCGAAAGTAGGACTGAATGTTCAACCTGAAGAAACTGTGGTAGTGGTATCCGATATCGCGGCACTTGATTTAGTGCGTGCTGTCACTGCCATGTGTTATGAGTTAGGTGCTAAACGTGTGATCACTGATTTATCTGATATCCAGCTGACTTTGGCACATGCGAAACATCAGACAGTGCAGACATTAGAAGAAATTCTGCCGCAGATTGAAGCGAAGAATGCTTACTACCTGGCGGAGAAAGCGTCAATGCTCTATATCCATGCGACCTCACCTGAAGCATTGAAAGATGCGGCAACAGAGAAGGTCATGGCAGCAAACCGTGCAGCACGTGCAGCTTCAGCTGAACTAGGTGCATCACGTATGCGTTATGACCAGAACTGGTGTATTGTCGGATACCCTTCTCCGGAATGGGCGGCACTTCTCTTCCCGGACTTACCGGTAGAGGAGGCGGAAGAGAAACTGCTGGACTATATTCTGCAGGCTGTACGAGTCGATCAGCAGGATCCCGTTGCCGCATGGGATGCACATAGCAGATTTCTGAAATCGCGTGCACAATGGCTATCAGATTATAACTTTGACCGCTTGAAATATACAGCGCCAGGGACTGATCTTGAAATAGGCCTGATTGATGGATCCCGGTTCACAGGCGGGGGCCACAAAAATACTAAAGGACTGGATATAAGGGTGAACATGCCGACGGAGGAAGTCTTTACGTCTCCGGATTATCGCCGTGTCAATGGTGTGGTTTCCAACACGCTGCCTCTCAGCTATAACGGACAGATTGTCGACGATTTCAAACTGACTTTCAAGGACGGTGTCGTGACTGATTTTGAAGCACGGCAAGGTTATGAAGTGCTGAAAGAACTGCTTGAGTCAGATGAAGGGGCTCGCAGACTGGGAGAAGCTGCCCTTGTCCCTGTAGATTCTCCGATTTCGAATTCAGGAATCCTGTATTACAATACTCTTTTTGATGAAAATGCCTCTTGCCATATCGCGATTGGTAAAGCTTATCCAGGTCCGGTGCCTGGCGCAACTGAGATGACTGAAGAGGAGCAGGATGCAGTCGGACTGAACGATTCTGTCATACATGTTGATTTCATGATCGGCTCTAAAGATCTTGATATTGACGGGATTACACGTGACGGAGAAGTTATTCCTGTTTTTAGAGAGGGAAACTGGGTAGAATAGAAAAGTGAGTACAAAAGGAGGCAGTCAAATGAATAAATGGGTTAAACTTGGTCTGGGTGCAGGTGCGACGTACCTTACTTATAGAGCAGGACGTAAAGTATTATCTAAATATGACGATGTGAATACATTAATGAATGATATTGTCGGACATGAAAACTATGATGACTTAAGAAATCTGGTCTTTCAAGTCCTGGATATGATGACAGGGACACAGAAACTGGCGCCTCATGAGTCAGTGCCGGCTGATGCGCCGAAAGTAGAAACGACTGATGAATCAATAGCAGGCGCGATTAAGTCGATTGTCGATATGCCATTTGTTGCTGAGATGATTCCGGACCAGAAAAATGTGCAGATGATCAAAGAAGTCATCGACGAAGCAGCAGAAGTAGAGAAGCTGATTCGCGGCTGGTTCAAATAATGAAAAACCATTCAATCCCTGATTGAATGGTTTTCGCTATTTATGGGAATATTTTTCGATTGAACTGAAATTGGTGACGCCGAAGGGGAAGACATTATCAGCAATATTGTTTTTAAGTTCCTGCAACGAAACGACAGCAAAGTTAGTCAGCTGTATCGGATAATTGAAGGTGCGGCTGTTTGTCACATAAGTATCACTGTTCTTGATATACCATTCCTGGTTGATCTTGACGTAATCCATGTCAATATCTATATAGGTGATAAAGCCGTCTTTATACGTACAAGGTGTTGAGATATTACAGAACATGCTGAGCGGCTCCATCTTGTCATTGATGGCTATAGAGACCGTATAGCCGTGATATTTAGAGAAGAAGTGGAGCGAGGCTTCCTGGTAGACGATTTCTTTCTTTTTTATATGATGCTTCAGTATATTGTTTTGAGGACATTTAACAAACCAGTAATGGCTTGTTTCTTCCAGAAGTTCTCCTGAATATTCAACATAAGGTACATCAGGATATTTATAAGAGCGGATGGTAATTGTATTCGGCATATAGGCTATCCTCCCTTTGTGATATCTATTTATTATAAACGTGAACGGCGTCAAATGTATACGTTTTCACAAAATCTTAATAAACTCTTTAATTTACAATCTTGTAATATTTCTTGCGCGCCTTTTCATAGTACGATAAAAGAAAATGACTTTAAGGAGCCATATGAATCGCACACTGGAAATTTTCATCGTCGCACTAAAACTAGGTATCACTTCATTTGGGGGACCTACTGCCCATCTAGGTTATTTCAGAGCAGAATATGTAGAGAAAAGGGAATGGTTATCTGACAAAGTCTATCAGGATTTAGTGGCGCTCTGTCAGTTTCTGCCGGGGCCGGCCAGCAGTCAGGTGGGCATGGCTATCGGCATGATGAGAGGCGGCCTGCTCGGCGGAATCGCCGCTTTTCTCGGCTTTACGCTGCCTTCTGTACTGCTTCTGATTCTGGCAGTCAGACTGATGCCGCCTTCCATCGACTGGGTACAGGGACTGAAGCTGGTGGCTGTTGCCGTTGTCCTGCATGCCCTGATTGGGATGGCGAAAGGCAGTCTGCAGTCATGGCAGACGGTCGGAATAGCGCTGCTGGCACTGTTAGCCTGTCTCTACCTGTCCACTGCTGTGACACAGATAGCGGTCATCATTATTTCAGCCCTTATCGGTATAGCGCTCTTTAAAGTGGGTTCTGAACAGGGCGGCACTGTAGCATTACCGCTGTCGAGACGTACAGGTATCATCAGTTTAGCCTGGCTGATGATTCTACTGGTCGGTTTACCTGTCTGTGCGAATCTTCTTCAGAATGACTGGCTGACTGTCTTTGATAAATTCTACCGGTCAGGTTTATTAGTCTTTGGAGGTGGCCACGTCGTACTGCCGCTTTTGGAACGGGAATTTGTCCCGGTCTTTTTAGAGGCTGATGAATTCATTGCGGGCTATGGTCTTGCACAAGCTGTACCGGGGCCGTTATTTACCTTTGCTTCATATATTGGCGCGGTGATCGGCGGACTATGGGGCGGGTTATTGGCCATGGTAGCGATTTTCCTGCCGGCCTTTCTGCTTGTAGCGTGGTGTCTGCCATTCTGGCAGCAGATGCGTGAGAAGACAATGATGCGAAAAGCTTTAATCGGCATCAATGCAGGGGTCATCGGCATTCTTGCTGCCGCCTGGATTGAGCCGATCATCAGTCATACATTATTTGATATTAAAGATTATCTTTTATTTGTGCTGTTATTCTGCTGCCTGCATTATTTCAAATTCGCCCCGTGGCTGATTGTTCTGCTGGGTCTTGTCATTGGACTTGTCTTCTACAGATAAGTCACTTATATGCATATTAAGTGTTTTTCCTTATGGAAAAGCGCTTTTTGCTTTATAATTGAGAAAGACTACAATACAGAATGGGATGACGCATATGAAATATCCGGTATTATTGGACCACAGCACAATTGGAATCACACCTGTATCTAACGGTATTTTCTCTGAGGCGGAGGAAATGTTCGAACAGGCCTTTAAACGTATGGAAGAAAGAGGCTTCAAAATTGTCCTGAACGAAGATATCTGGGGACAAAAAAAGGCGCGGGCTGTTTCTGCTGAGAAGCGTGCAGCAGGCTTGGTGCAGATGATGACTGATCCGAATATAGATGTCATCATGCCGCCGTGGGGTGGCCATCTGGCCGTTGAATTACTGGAATATCTTGATTTTGATAAGCTGCCAACAAAGTGGCTGACCGGTTATTCTGATATCTCCACTCTATTACTCGCTGTGACGCTGAAGACAGGGATTGCCACTGCACATATGGCGAATATTGTGGATTTACGCGGCAATCATATGGACGAAGTCACAGCACGCTGGCTGGATGTACTGAGTGGTGAGCCCGGCCAGCAAATCATCCAGACTTCTTCTGAACGTTATCAGCTCGAGTGGGATCATGAGCATCCTACTGATATTGTCTTCAATCTGACAGAGAAGACAGAGTGGAAGGCAGTAGACGCAAAAGGACACGATTTAACAGAGGCTCGCTTTGAAGGGCGTGTGCTCGGTGGTTGTATAGATACGATGAGACACTTAATCGGCACCCCTTACGGCGACGTCGCTGCTTTCAGAGACAACCATACAGAAGGTGAAGACATTCTATGGTATATAGATGTCAGTGAACTGGATACAGTTGATCTGAAACGTTCATTGACCCAGATGAAATACGCGGGCTGGTTCGAATCTGCAGCCGGCGTTATGTTCGGCCGTGTGGGCAAACCAAGTGTCAAGGAAGACTATACTTATAAAAATGTCTATCAGGATTTAGCGCAGGAACTGGGGAAACCTGTGATCTATGATGTGGATTTCGGACATAAACCGCCGCAGATGGCGATTATTAACGGAGCGTATGGTATGATAGAAATGATTGAAGATAAGGGACAGCTGACACAGTGGTTTAAGTAGTCTTTTAACGGGGGGAACACGTATGGACCATACGGATGTTTTTACGACTAAAGCATTTCTATATGAAAAAAGCAGACCATCCTATCCGGATGAAATGCTTACTTTTCTAAAACATCAATTTAATATAAAAGAAGATACACTCATAGCAGATATTGGTGCCGGCACCGGTAAATTCACCGAAAAGATTCTTGATTTAGGCTGTCGGGTCATTGCGGTCGAACCTAATCAGGTGATGGCTGAGCGTCTGCGGGATAGTCTGATGTGTGACCAGCTGGTTGTCAGTGAACGCCCTGCCGAACATACAGAGATAGACGCAGATACCGTTGATCTGGTAGTGGCAGCACAGGCCTTTCACTGGTTCGACTGGCAGCAGTTTAAAGAGGAATGCAGCAGAATACTTAAACCGCGGGGCGTTGTCTGCCTCATCTGGAATGTCAGAGATGAAGCAGCACTTATCAACCGTCGAACAGCGGATATCTTCAAGACCTATTGTCCGGCATACAGTGGCAGTAGTAACGGGATGATGAATAATGATGATGCTATTCGTCAGTTCTTTGAAGGAGAGTTTGAACTGTTTGAAACTCGTCAGGACCTGACCTATAAGGAGCAGCAGTTTATCGACCGTTGTCTATCAGCAAGTTATGCGCTTGAGGCGACAGATGAAGATTTTGATGCCTTTGTGACGGCGCTCAGATCGTTATTCCAGGCATTCGCAGAAGAAGGTAAAGTGGTTATCCCTAATATGACGCGCTGTTATTACGGCACAATATAAGAGGTCAGGTTATACCTGACCTCTTTTTTTAGCGTTTGATTGCGAATGCGATGCAGAGACAGATAACGACCAGACCGGCTGCCATATAAGGGCTGTAAGTGAGCGAGAAGTTCTCAAGCAGAATACCGCCGAGGAGAGCACCTGCGCCGATGCCTGCATTGAGCGCTGACATATTCCATGCCATAATCTGACTGGTATCACCCTCTACCTGCTTGATGATACCCATCTGAATAGCAGGATTGGTGCTCCATTCAGAGAAATTCCAGACCAGAATGACAACTAACAGCACGACAAATGAAGACAGTACAAAATTAAAGATCAGCAGTGTCAGCATAAAGAGTGTCAGACTGACCAGCAGCCATTTACGGCTGCCCAGGCGGTCGGTCATAGTACCACCAAAACTGGTGCCGGTCATGCTGCCGATACCCGCAACAAAAAGAGCGATAGAGACATCGGTCAAGTTGTAGCCGTGTTCAATCATGATCGGACTGATATAAGTGAAGACAGCTGAATTCGCCGCCAGCAGTATAAAGGTAATACTGATATATTTAGCGGCTTCCTTTGGATAGAGCAGCTGGTTGCGGCTGGAATCTGAAGTCTCACCCTGAATGTGTTTCGGTAGCTGGTAGGCCAGCAGGATGGCAGCGACGAAGCTGAAGAGGACGATCATCCAGAACGTTGCACGCCAGCCGAGCAGTTCACCGAGCTTCGTACCGATAGGGACACCGAAGACATTGGCGCCGCTGAATCCCACATAGACGAGCCCCAACATCTTGCCTCTTGTTTCAGGCTTGCTCAGGACAACTGTCAAGGCCAGTATTTTAACGACGATGATGGAAGCGGCTGCTGAAGCGATGATACGTCCGATGACAATAAGCGTAAACGTCTGACCGGCGGCATTAAGGGCATTACCTGCCATAAAAACCGCGAGACTGACCAGAAGGACCGTTCTTGGATTGAAACGCTCTGTCAGCTTGACCAGGATAGGACCAGAGATAGCGAAGGTCAGCGCATAAATCGTGACGAGCTGACCAGCAAGGCCGGGCGAGATGTGCAGATCGTCACTGATCAGTGTCAGCACACCTGCGACGACGAGTTCAACCATACCGACAACAAAGATGCTGAGAATAAAAGTAAAAAGTTTAAAATAAGACATAAAGTTTCCTCTCAATAATTGGTAAGTCAATTATAACATGTCTTCATTAGACATTGCGCATGACTGACATTACAATGAAGAAAAAGGAGGAATCCATGTGATAGAAGAGAAAATTGAAGCAGCTTTCGATGCTTATGACCAAGGAGACGACAAAGAGGCCTATCGTCTGTTCGATGAAATGAAGAATGAATTGACACCCGGTACAGAGGACTATGTGACTTATCAGCATGCGCTCGGTTATCTATATATCACTGAGCAGAAGTTTGATACGGCAAGAGCCCACTATCTCGAAATGCTGGCAGCGGCGACTGCTGAAGAGAAGCCGGCCATTTTGCATCAGCTCGGGACTGTAGAACAGCTTGACAGTGAATTTGAACAGTCGGCAGATTATTTCCAGCAAGAAGAAAGGTTACTTGATGCCCACGATGTCGAGAGTCTTGCGGCTAATTATTATGCTCAAGGTTATACAAAGATGCTGAGTGGTGATTACGAGGGTGCCCTTCTTATACTGACAAAAGCACGAGATCATGCGCAAGATGAGATCAGTCAAGCCTATGCAGAGCGTGCACTCGGTGAACTTTATGCTGCGCAGAGTCAGCCGGTAGAAGCGAAAGATTATTTTTCACAGGCGAAGAAACATTTTCGCGTGGCGGGAGACGAAGTCGGCGCAGCTGAGATTGAGATGCTGGAATCCATCATATTTGAGTGAAAAGAGAAGTGGCTGCTTCTCTTTTTTTTGGTTAAAGCGCTGCTAATAGGGAATAAGTAGACGTAAATTATTGTGGAGGTTATTATGAAAAAATATACGCCTGTCTTTATGATCTCAGCTGTCATCTGTATTCTCTTTGCAGCCTGGGGCGTTGTGTCGCCTGCAGGTATGCAGAAGAGCACGCAGCAGATGACTGCATTGATTACCACGAATTTCGGCTGGTATTATCTGATCACTGTTGCCATTATTCTGATTTTCTGTCTTTACATCTTCTTCTCACCGTTTGGTGGCATCAAGCTGGGTGCACCGGATGAAGAAGCCGAGTTTTCACTGCCTTCATGGTTTGCTATGCTTTTCAGTGCAGGAATGGGGATGGGGCTTGTCTTCTGGACGACGGCTGAACCCATCAGCCATGCGTTCAAACAGACACCTAAAGCTAAACCGGGGACCAATGAAGCAATCGGTGATGCGTTCCAATATGCTTTCTTCCACTGGGGAATACATGCCTGGGCAGTTTACGGTGTCATAGCGCTTGTCCTTGCTTATTTCAGCTTTTATAAGGGCTACCCCGGACTCATCAGTGCGACGCTTGTCCCACTTTTCGGCAAAGAAAAAATGGCAGGACCTATCGGTAAGACCATTGATATACTCGCGATTATCGCGACTGTTATGGGTGTAGCAGCGACACTTGGTTTCGGTGCAGCACAGATTAATGAAGGTCTGAATTATTTGTTTAAAGTGCCAAGTAACTTTACGATTCAAGTGATTATTCTCGTCGTGTCGACGATTCTCTTTACCTGGTCTGCATGGTCAGGCATTGATAAAGGTATCAAGACACTCAGTAACATCAACATGCTGCTAGGTTTTGCGCTGATGATTTTACTGTTCATTGTCGGGCCGACCGTCTATATTCTGAATACATTCACCGATACACTCGGGAACTACGTTGCTCATTTCGTGGATATGACATTGCGCCTTGAGCCTCTGGCAGATGGCAGACGTCAATGGATTAACAGCTGGACCATCTTCTACTGGGCATGGTGGATCGCCTGGGCGCCGTTTGTCGGTATTTTCATTGCACGGGTCTCACGTGGCCGGACCATCAAGGAATTTATCTTAGGTGTACTATTAGTGCCTGCCTTGGTCTGCTTTATTTTCTTTGCAGTCTTCGGTGCATCTGCTGTCCATTTACAGCTGGGGGGCATTGATTTATCGCAGTTCCCGGTTGAAACCACCACATTTGCTATGCTGCAGCATTATCCACTGGGTAAAATAATGAGTTTCATCACGCTTTTTGTTATCGCGCTATTCTTTATTACATCAGCGGACTCAGCGACCTATGTCCTGGGTATGCTCAGCAGTAATGGAGATATCAATCCGACTGCACTTGTCAAAGTCACTTGGGGATTACTCTTATCTGTCATTGCTGGGATCGTCATGTATGCAGGCGGTACTGCGGGATTACAGAACGTCCTCATTATTGCGGCACTGCCGTTCTCTGTCGTGATTTTCTTCATGATGATTTCTTTGTTGAAGGCATTAAGAAAAGATCATTTTTAGATATTGAAAACGTTTTCTAAATTGTGTATACTTCTATATATCTGCATTGCATATAAATAATAAGGAAAGAGCGTAAAAATTCTTTTACGCTCTTTTTTTCGGATGGAGGATATAATGGAGAAGTTAACACAGAAGCAGCATACGATAGGGATGTGGAAGTTTATTCTGACTTCAATCCTGGGATTGTTCTTATTTGTCACACCATTGACAGTGGACGGAGAGGCGACATTGCCGGTCGCACTTCTTGCCGGCTGGCTTAAAGAGACGATAGGCAAAGGTATGCCGACCGTACTCATCATCATCATCACTATTTCCATGCTGATGACACTCTACTGTTCAATCTTAAAGAATGCGAAGACTTCTTTTATGAAGAATTTGTTTGAAGTCAATATCATCTGGTTGATCATCCGGCTTTTAGGGACGTTCTTTGCGATCGTTGTCTATTTTAAATTACCTGTGCCTTTTGTGAATACAGAAGCGACCGGCGGACTGATTTATAATGACCTGCTGCCGACACTCGTCACAGTCTTCCTGTTTGCAGGACTTTTCCTGCCGCTACTTATGGATTACGGTTTATTCGAGTTTATCGGTCCGATGTTCTCGCGTGTCATGCGTCCGCTCTTTACCTTACCTGGGCGTTCTGCCGTTGAGAATCTGGCTTCATTTGTCGGCGACGGTACAGTCGGTGTCATGATGGCGTCTAAGCAATATGCAGAAGGCTTCTATACAAGAAGAGAAGCCACGATCATCGCCACCAGCTTCTCAGTGGTCTCGATTACGTTTGCGATTGTCATCGCCAAACAAGTAGAAGTAATGAACCATTTCTTTTTCTTTTACTTTACCGTGATTGCATCCTGTCTGATCGCTGCGATGATCACACCACGCATCTGGCCGCTGTCGTCCATACCGGATACATATTCAAATGGTTCAGCTGAAAAACTGAAGGAGGATATTCCCGCTGGTTACAACGCCCTCAGCTATGGTTTTGAAAATGCGGTATATAGAGGCTATAGAGGACGGAATTTCAGTGATTTCCTCGGCCTCGGTTTCCGCACTGTGATGGATATGTGGTTTGCCGTTCTACCCGTAGTCATGGCCATCGGTACCATTGCGACCATGCTTGCAGAATTCACACCGCTCTTTAAGATTTTAGGTGCTCCATTTGTTCCTATTCTGAATTTCCTGCAGGTCCCTCATGCGGCTGAGGCGTCACAGACTATTCTGATCGGTTTCGCGGATATGTTTCTGCCGGCGATTCTGATTCAGGATGTTCCGAGTGAGATGACGCGGTTTGTCATCGGTGCACTCAGCATATCGCAACTGATCTATCTATCAGAAGTAGGCGGTGTGATACTGGGCTCCAAGATTCCAGTCAGTCTGCCTAAACTATTTGCCATCTTCTTGATTCGGACGGCCATCATTTTACCGATTATCATTGTGATGGCACACCTTATCTATTAAAAAAATTCCAGTCATATGACTGGAATTTTTTTATGGACGCTCAAGTTGTGATTTAAGTTCATAGATGACGAGCTCAGAGCCGAGCATCGGTGATTCACCCTGGGACTGGGAGGGACGCTGATGTGCTTTCTTAAATGCATCTGAAGTCTTCCAGGCTTCAAAGTCCTCCAGTGTCTCCCAGTATGTGTTGACGTGCAGCTCATCATGTTCCGGGTTGCCCTGAACAGCGAGAACTTCTGTCTTGACGAAACCTTTCAAATCTTCGATGCCGCCACCTTGCGTGAAGCGCGGGGCCATTTTTTCTGCAAAACCTGTTTTCATTTTAATGCGGTTGGATACGACAAACATAAAGTTTCCTCCTTATTTCTGGACAGGATGAGTTGCCCAGATCTGATTCGTTTTGATGAATGTACGGCGGTTGAGTTTAAGCTGGCTGACGATGACGTCCGCGATATCCTCAGGATGGGTCATCGTGTCCGGATCAAGTGAGGTTTCACCGATTAAATCTGTCAGGACAGCTGAAGGATTGATAGTGAAGGTACGAATATGATGTTCGCGCATTTCACGCATCACACCTTCAGTCATACCTGCCACTGCAAACTTAGTGGCTGAATAGGCAGCAGTCTTAGCCGTTGCATTGATGGAAGACATAGAGGCGATATTAACGATGTCACCGGCCTGCTGTTCGATCATATGAGGCAGGACTTGCTGCATCATGGTGAAGACGCCCATGACATTCGTTTCAAACATGTCACGCAGCTCCTCGGCAGATGTCTCGAGGAAAAGATTTGTTTTCATGATGCCTGCATTATTGATGAGGATATCGATACGGCCGAATGTGTCGAGTGTATGTTCGACTGCTGCTTTGATATCCTCTTCTTTTTTCATATCGCAGACTACAGCTGTAGCATCAGTGTCCAGCATATCAAGTGTTTCCTGCAGGGCATCAGCATGACGGCCAGTGATAGCTATTTTGACACCTTCACCGGCAAGTGCGATAGCGGTCGCGCGCCCGATACCACGAGATCCCCCCGTAATAAGTGCGACTTTATTTGCTAAGTTTTCCATTGAGAGTCCTCCATTGACAGAAAAAGCCGCACAGAAGTGCGACTAGTCATATTATTTATTTAATTCGTTCAGGATTTTTTTATCATTGTGTGTGTAGATAATATATGATTTATCTTTTGTTTCTAACAGAATACGGTTTGTTTTACCAAAAGTAGAGCCAATACGTACAACATTCTCCTGGTTCTCATCGGTAGCAGCATAAATATTAGTATCTTCTTTAACGCTGACGATATCTTCGTTCGGGATTGTAATATCCGCTACACGCCATTTAATGTTAACCTCTTTGTCGTTTTTAGTGATTGTCATTGCCATTGATAAACACATCCTTTTTATATTTTGTTACTTATAATATACCCCTTTTTTTACACGCTTACAAATAATGCGTATAAAAACTGACAGGCATAGTAACTATTAATAGATTCCTTTTTCATGAATAACCAGTATAATAGTTAAATACTAATGGTAAGGAGAGAGAACATGAAACAGTTAATGGTTCTAGTTCTTGGCTTAGTGCTGATACTGTCAGGCTGTCAGCAGCAATCAGATGAGAAAGATCCACAGATTGATAAGGAAAATACAAAAGAAATGAAAGATGAACATAAAGAAACCGAACAAGCGACTGGCCATAACGATGCGAAGAAGCCCTCGGTAAAAGTAAGAGTCAAATCACCGGAGACAGAGAACGATCCGGCAACAGAAGCGGTGAGTGACGAGCAGTACGATACAGACATCTATAATGCAGCGAGAAACTGTCTATTGACAGGCACTTGTACCAAATACACCGATACGCCTGAATACTCGCGCGCCTGGAATAACCTCGCGACTGAAGGTTATCTCTGCCAGGATCATCATTGTGTTAAGACAGAACAGCCGACTGCAGAAATAAGAACAGTCCCGCGTACAACAGAAAGCGTGACGACAGAACAAGTGACCTCTGAAGTTCCGACTACTGAAGTTTCGGCGACAGAACAGCCGTCAGCCGAGAAGACGGCTGAAGAAGCAGCTGAAGAGACAGCTGAAGAGACGTCAATACAATCAGCAGAAGATGTGAAAGCATCATCTGCTGAAGCAATGGATGTGTCCTCATGATACTGACGCTTGATATCATTAAAGAAACCTATACACCCTATGCAGATGCTGATAATAGTGTCACGATGAGCAGATATATGAAGAATCAGTTTCCGTTCCTAGGTATTAAGAAGAAAGACAGCGCGCCGATTAATCGTGAACTGTTCAGAACGTACGAATTACCTGAAAGTCATGCCCTGAAAATGCTGGTGCAGGCCCTGTTTACCGAGCCTGAACGCGAATATCATTACTTTGCTATAAGGCTGCTGGAAAAACAGAGGCATGAGCTTACCTCAGATGACCTATCTTTTCTGGAGTCCATGGTGCTGCAGAACAGCTGGTGGGATTCCATAGATGATCTTAGTCCGAATATCGTCGGTCCTATCATCCGTCAGGGTCATCCGGAGGATCTTGAGCGCATGATGGACTGGGTGACTTCTGATAATTTCTGGTTGCAGCGTGCAGGGCTTCTGCATCAGCTGAAATTTAAGAGTAAGATGAATGAGGACTTGTTGATTAAAATGATTGAACAACTGAAACACGATAAAGAATTCTTTATCAGAAAAGCAATCGGCTGGATTCTGAGAGAATACTCGAAGACAGCCCCTGACTTTGTTATGGACTACGTCAGTAAAGCAGGCTTGTCAAAGCTCAGTGAACGAGAAGCGCTGAAATGGCTGCGAGCGAAGGGGGCAGCCGTATGACAGGTAAAACCCATCTCGCTTTCGGTATTCTGCTCGGCACAGGATATGCGCTTAGAACGACGACTGATTTAGGTCAGTCTGTGGCGATTATTGCCACAACAGCGGCGTTCAGCCTGGTGCCTGATATTTGTCACGCAGGCAGTAAAATAGGTCGCAAGTTAAAGCTTCTCAGCTTACTGATCGGCTTTTTCTTCGGTCATCGAACGATGACACATTCTCTCTTTTTTATGGGGCTGACGGCTGTCATTCTGACTCTGCTCGATATCGATTTTATTTATATCATCTCTAGTTTACTTGGCATTGCGAGCCATATTATACTAGATATGTTAACACCGAGAGGCGTTGCACTCTTTTTCCCGCTTGACTATAAAGTCGTTTTGCCGATCCACTTCAAGACAGGAGGCATTGTCGACCTGTCTCTGGCAACGACTTTCACATTATTGACTGTCTATCTGGTCTATGTTGAAATGTTTCATCGCACAATCAACTGGCTAAATGGATACTAAAACTCATGTTATTAAAGGAGAAATTATGGCTACTTTGCAGGATTTACCGACTTATCATCACCATGCACTGTCTGAAATGCTGACGATGATGTCTGAAGAAGAAAAGAACCGACTGACCCAGGAATTAAGTTCACTGAATTTGGATGAAGTGGCAGCACTTTATGAAGATGTTTACGTCAATCGTCACGTTGAAGCGCCGGCGGGTCAGCTTAGAGATGTAGAGACAGAAGTGAAATCTGAAATGTCCGAGGAACGCCTGACTGAACTTGAGGGTCTTGGCCGTCAGGCTATCCGCGAAGGACGCTTTGCTGCACTTCTAATGGCTGGCGGCCAGGGCACACGTCTTGCGCATCCGGGACCGAAAGGGACGTTCACTTTTGATGGTATCAGTCTCTTTGAGCTACAGGCGAAACAATTACTGAAGATTTCTGCTGAGTGCAATACAACGATTCCGTGGTTTATCATGACAAGTGATATCAATCATGAAGAGACACTGGCATTCTTCAAGGAGCGTCATTTCTTCAATTTTCCGGAAGAAAATATCACGTTTTTCAAACAGCCTAATATCGTGGCTTTATCTCCTGAAGGACAGCTGCTACTGAATAAGCAGGGCGAACTGCTGACCTCTCCTAACGGCAATGGAGGTATTTTTGAGGCACTTGCTGCGACAGGCCTTTATGAGACGATGCACAAACGTGGCATTGATTATATCTATCTCAATAATATCGATAATGTTCTGGTGAAGGTGCTGGATCCGGTGTTCTGTGGTCTTGCTGTCGAGTCCGGGGCTGATGTCACGACAAAGACCATCCGACCTCTGAACGGTGAAAGTGTGGGACGTGTGATTATGGCAGATGATAAGAAGCAGGTCATGGAATACACAGAACTGCCGGAAGGACTGGAGAATCAGTTTACGAACGGGAATATCGGCATCCATATTTTCAGACGTGATTTCCTGGCAGCGGCATCGACTCATAAGCTGCCTTATCATCTGGCCGTGAAGAATCTCGAACAGCTTGATGAAGATTTTGCTGTCGTGAAAAAAGAAACGTTGAAATTCGAAAAATTCTACTTTGATATCTTCCGTTATGCTGAGACTTTCAAGACGCTGCAAGTGGACCGTGAATCGGAGTTCAGCCCGCTTAAGAACAAAGAGGGAAAAGATAGTATAGAGACAGCTAGACAAGCGCTGCTCGACAATCATATGATCTAGGAGGCCATATGTTACCTTATATCGGATTTGGTGCGATTGCACTGATCAATCTTTATTTTGCCTATTATTTTATTCTGGCAGATGGCCGGGGCCAGTTGACTTGGATGGGTTTCGTATCGCTGTTTGTAGCACTTGTCTTTATCTATCTGCTCATGCGCTATTATCAGTCGATGAAGCGTCAGGATATGAAGCACTTCAATGCACATATAAAATCTGATGACGACCGTCTGCTGAAATAAGGCAGATCATATTCTGGATGACATAATGAATGAGGGGAAAAATGAAAAGAAAATGGCTATGGCCGCTGCTGCTCACTTTGCTTATCTTTGCCATGATTGCTGGAAGTGCAGTCTATATGGCTTATCAATCTCATCAGGCGGAAAACACGATTTATATCGATGATTTTATTAAGAAACAGACGATCATCATCAAGGGTAAAGTCGTACAGCATCAGGCTACTTATTATCTGAAGCCCGCAAAGAATGATCCGGTCAAGGTTCATGTTAAAGAAGGCGAGAAGGTTGCAGCGGGTAATCCGCTTTATACTTACAGAGAGGCAGATCAGGAAGGTAACACTGAGCTGAGCCTACAGCTTGATAATAAACGCGTGGAAAAAGAACAGATTGAAGGACAGATCACTGCTTATGAGGAGCGGCTAGCTGAAGCGACTTCTGAAGAAAGTGCCTCTATTGAAGCGCAGATCAACTGGCTGGAGTCTGAGCTGACGAAAGCAGAGAATAACATCAGTATTCTTGAGGAGAAGCAGAAGAAGCAGGAAGATAAAGTGGGGGCTCTGACCATCAAGGCGAGTCAAGCAGGCACCATTCTTGATATCGATGATGACCAGCTGCAATCCTTTACAGCTGTCAGACAAGACAAACCTGTCCTTACGATGAGCGTAGGTAAACCTTATTTTGAAGGCTATGCACGTCGCAGCGAGGTGGAACTGCTATCACCTGTCATGCCTTTTGAAAGCACGGATGATAGTCCCGTTAAAGGCTCGCTGACTAAAGTCGCTTTGACACCGCGTGATGAATTGCGGGGTAAATCGCAGGGCGTTCAAGGCTTCCTCATTGAAGGCCGTCTCGACAAAACAGATGGCCTGTATTTAGGAGACCGGTTATCTATAGCAGTGCATCCATCGAAGAAAGGTCATATCTGGCTGCCTGAAAAATATGTGAAGAAAGTCATGAAGGCTGATAAACCTGAGTATTTTGTCAAAAAAGTGTATGGCAGTGATAAAAATGAAGCTAAAGTAATGGTGGAGAAAGAAGCTGAACAGTATTATCTCGTCACACAGGGCTTATCCGCTATCGATAAATTAGAAGCCTATAAAAAGTAAGCTGAGGAATCAGCTTATTTTTTTGGCATGATAGTCTCTTAAAATTATGGGTATAAATTAAATAAATTAAGTAGATAGCGGAGGTAACCTTATGCAGTGGCAAGGTAGACAAGGAAGTTCAAATGTAGAAGATATAAGCGGCGGTGGCGGTGGCGGCGGCTTTCCGGGCGGCGGTTTGGCGGCAGGCGGTGGCGGTGTCGGCTGTCTCGGTATTATAGTTGCCATTATCTATATGCTGATGGGCGGTAATCCTGGCGACATTTTAGGTGGGGATTCCGGCCAGCAGCAACAGACGCAGCAGCAACAGACGACCCAGACAGATGGTTCGGCAGATGACCGCAAACAGTTTGCATCTGTTGTACTGAAAGATACAGAAGATGTCTGGAACAACATTTTCCAGCAATACAACCGTACTTATCATGAACCTAAGATGGTTCTGTTCTCTAATGGTGTCAATACAGCTTGCGGTAGTGCAAGTTCATCGATGGGACCTTTCTACTGTCCTGGCGACCAGAAGCTTTATATCGACTTAACGTTCATGGATCAGCTGGAACAGCAGTTAAACGCGCCGGGTGACTTCGCGATGGCTTATGTCATCGCCCATGAAGTCGGACACCACGTTCAGTATGAACTGGGTATCTCTGATAAAGTCAATCGTTTAAGACAGCAGTTAAACGAAACAGAGTTCAATAAATATTCAGTTGCCCTTGAGCTTCAGGCTGACTATTTTGCAGGTGTCTATGCTCATTACGAAAACGAAGCAGGAATCACTGATGAAGGTGACATGGAAGAAGCAATCAAAGCGGCTCATGCAGTCGGCGATGATACCCTTCAGCGAAATGCGACCGGCCGCGTCAACCCGGAAAGTTTTACGCACGGCACAAGTGAGCAACGTATGAAATGGTTTAAAAAAGGCTTTGATACAGGTGATGTCAACGGCGGGGACACATTCAGCGCTATGGGCCTTGACTTATAATTGCTTATAGAAGTGAAGAGAAGATATACTTAAAGGAGTATATCTTCTTTTTTTTGGAGGTAATAGATGAAATTATTTTACGGCGGCACCATTTACACGATGCAGCGAGAAGGTCACAAAGTTAAAGCGGTTCTGGTAGATGACAACCGGATAGTAGCTCTATTTGATGAAGTGCCGAAGGTGAAGGCGGAATATATTGATCTGCAAGGCGCCGTCATGTTTCCCGGCTTTGTGGATACGCATATCCATCTGGTAGGTACAGGAATGGCGCTTGCCAGCGTGAATTTCAAAGATGATGTTTCAATAGAAGATGTAAAAGAAAAGCTGAGGGCTGCCGCACAGCAGCTTCCGAGAGAGAGCTGGCTGGTCTGCGAGGGCTATAATGACAATCAGCTGAAGCATAGACTGACCCGTGATGAGATCGATGAACTGACAGATTGCCGCGTCATCATCAAACGTGTATGCCGCCACGCTGCTATTGTCAATAGTGCGGCCTTCAGTGCCCTATGCATCGAGGATGAGGTCCAGGACATGGATGGCGGACATTTTGAAAAAACAGAGGGGCGATTGAACGGCTGGGTGCATGATCATGCGATGGATCTGTTCGTGAATGCCAGCCTGAATGAGACAGTTGATTCACTTGCGCGACATATGGAACGGGCGGCACGTGGAATGCATGCAGTCGGACTGACAGGCGCCCATACCGAAGACTTAGGTTACTATAACAGCCCGGAAAATGTGCTGGCTGCCTACACTCAAGTGTTCGGTAAGAATAAAATGCAGCTGAGGCTTAATCTGCTGCGTCATTATTCTGTCTTCGAGTCAGTGGCTGACTACGTGTTCACTGATTGGCTGAAAAAAGATGCGATGAAGTTTTACGCAGATGGTGCACTGGGGGGCAGAACCGCTTTATTCCGTGAGCCGTACAGTGACCAGCCAGATACGAGAGGGCTTGCTATTTTCAGTCAAGAGGAATTAGAAGAACAGGTGCAGCGCGCACGACATCACCATTCAGCAGTCGCTGTCCATATTATCGGCGATAAAGCGTGTGAAATGGTGCTGGATGCGATTGAAAAATATCCATTGAGGTCGGGACATGACAGGCTGATTCATGTCAGCTTCCTGTCGCCGGATTTAATAGCGCGTATGAAGAATCTGCCGCTCATCTGTGATGTACAGCCCCTTTTTGCCACTTCTGACTTCCCCTGGGCAATCGACCGGGTAGGTGAAGCACGCAGTCGATATGCTTACGCCTGGAAATCATTGACGGAAGCGGGTATCATGTTGGGCGGTGGCTCGGATTCGCCCATCGAGTCATTTAATCCATTGAAGAGTATAGATGCCGCTGTCAACAGACGGCCATTCGATGCGCAGAACCAGTATTTTACCGAAGAATGCCTGTCCATTTATGAAGCGATTCAGCTCTTTACGGTTAATGCTGCGATGATTGGCCAGCGTCCGGAGAATGGCATGATAAAAGAGGGTTATTTGGCGGACTTCACAGTGCTCGAGACAGATCCATTCACTGCTGAGCATATTGGAGATATTTGCAACAAGATGACGATCGTAGACGGTGATATTGTCTATAGACGATAAAGGAGGCGCAGGATGAAATTCAAAATAGATGTCAGCAAGATGATGACACTGCTTTTTATGACCACTATCTTTCTGGTATCCGGTTTGATATTTCTCATACTTATGTCATTCGGACTGTTCGGCCTGAGTCGCATACTGATTGCGTGGCATCTGGCTGAATTTACTTATAATCAGAGTTTTGCGGACAATCTTTTTTACTACGGCTCCTATATAGCCGGAGGTTTTTTTCTGCTGCGGATAGTGGAATTCGTTTTTGATAATCTGAAACGCCTTTATCAGGATAATCCTTATTTTCAGGCACCTCTTGTGCATGGAATCATTCCTATTTCAGCGACGTTGATATTCTATTTCTTCATTCACGTCAATTATCAGTATATCCGCATCAATTTCTTAGTCATTATGATAATTATCACCGTTCTTTATGTGCTGACTGAAATCTTTTATCCGAATAGTGAAGACTTAAATCAGACAGATGATCAATAAAAGGCACGGAATCTTTTGATTCCGTGCCTTTCTTATTTAGAAGTCTTTCTGGCAGTATACTGACACGCTGCCTGGATTGACTTTAAAGATGCCATTCCCCTCGTCATCTATAATGACTTCATCTTCTCGGACATTGTTGTAATCAAGCCAGACTTGACCGCGCCGTTCTTTGCCGACAAACATCTGTTTCTGTGCTTCTTCTGTGCTGCTGTTCATAATGACAGCACAGCCTGAGTTTTCCACTTCTTTTGCACCACGGCGCACCCAGCCGATTACGTTTTCGTGATCAAAATAATCATCTTGAAGGCCGTATGCTTTGTTTTTACGGATGAAGAGCAGCGTATCAATCATTGCTTGTTTGCCTTCTATCGGCATCTCTCCGCCGATACCATAGTAGTCACCGTAAAAGACAACGGGAAAGCCGTCATATCTCAGAAGGATTGACGCATAGGCAAGTGGTTTGAACCAGTCTTTGACGAATGACTCCAGCGCTTCTCCCGGCTGAGAATCATGATTGTCGACGAAAGTGACAGCATTTAGCGGATTTTCCTGAACGAGTGTTTTATCGAACAATTGACGAAGATCATAGCCCTGCCCTTTTTCGGAGGCTTCCTTGAAATTGTAATGGAGTTTCACATCGAACAGATCAAGCGCATAGTCAGCCTCTGTCAGAAAGTTCTCGTTGGTTTCAAGGTCCGGCAGCCAGAATTCACCGACGAAGTAGAAAGGCTTGTCAGAATGATCAGTCATCGCATGAACAAAATCACGTATAAAGTAAGATTCAATATGCTTGATAGCATCTAAGCGCATCCCGTCAATATCCAGTTCATCTATCAGCCATTTCCCCCAGTCAATCATTTCTTTTCTGACGTCCGGGTGCTTATAATCGATATTGGAGAACATCAAGTAGTCGAAGTTACCTTTTTCATCGTCCACATTTTCATTCCAGTCCTTATTTTCACCGAGAATTTTATAGACTCCCGTTTTTTCGGTCCTGTGATCATAGTCAGTGCCATTGAAATGGGTGTAATTCCATTTGAACTGACTGTATTTGTCTTTGCGGCCCGGGAAAGTGAATTTTGTGTAACCTTCAATATCAAAAGGTTCGGAGATGACCTTCGTACGGTTTTCCGGGTCTACTTCTACGACTTTGAATACTTCAGTTTCATCAGCGCCTGCTTTATGATTCATCACGATATCGACATATACTTTTATGTCATTGTCATGACAAGCTTTAATAGCAGCTTTTAGTTCTTCTTTCGTACCATATTTAGTCCGGACCTCGCCTTTTTGATCAAATTCGCCGAGATCATAGACATCATAGACGCTATAACCAGGATTTGCGACGTTATCTGCTTTGGTCACAGGAGGAATCCAGACGGCATCAATACCTCTTTCTTTCAGATTAGGCGCATCTTCTTTAAGGCGGTTCCAGTGATTACCGTCGCCGTTCGTATGCCATTCGAAGTACTGCATGATTGTATGATTCTGTATCATCTAGCTTCATTCCTCTACATTTTAGTTGGTGGATATATACAGTATACCACCATAGCTGAAAAGTAAGACAATTCGGACGAATAGTACTGTGATTTATTGATTTTTTGTTATACTAGTTCTAATAGAAGAAGAAGGAGCGTTTAAATTGCTAAGTAAAGAACTGATGATTGAATTAATCGGCCAACTGAAAGATCCTGTCATTAACCATCCATTAAAAGAAACAGGCGGTATTAAGGAACTGACTGTTAAAGAAGAAAAAGAACATGTCAGCGTTAAACTGGCGATTGCTAAACTAGGCGGTCAGCCTCAGCTTGATCTGCAGCAGCAAGTCGTGGAGACCCTTAAAACAAATGGGGCCAAAACTGTAGGCATCCGTTTTGAGGAACTGGATGCTGCAACGCTTGAACAATATCGCGGAGAAGCGGCATCACCTGTTGAACGTAAACTGGAAAATGTTGAGTTCATTTCCATCGCTTCAGGTAAGGGCGGGGTCGGTAAATCAACAGTATCTGTTAACCTGGCTGTTGCACTCGCCCGTTTAGGTAAACGTGTAGGACTTGTAGATGCAGATATCTATGGTTTCAGTGTGCCGGATATGATGGGAGTCACTGAACGACCAGGTATCAAGGGCCAGATGATTGTGCCTGTTGAACGGTTCGGCGTGAAAGTCATCTCGATGGCATTCTTTGTAGAAGAGAATGCGCCGGTAATCTGGCGCGGCCCGATGCTCGGTAAAATGATCAATAACTTCTTTGAAGAAGTGCAATGGGGCGAACTGGATTATATCCTTCTCGATTTACCGCCCGGCACAGGGGACGTCGCACTTGATGTGCATACGATTCTGCCGAAGAGTAAAGAGATTATCGTTACGACACCCCATCCGACAGCAGCCTTCGTTGCAGCACGTGCAGGGGCAATGGCTCTACAGACAGACCATGAAATTCTGGGGGTTGTAGAGAATATGTCTTATTTCGAAAGCAAGGAAACAGGCAACCGTGAATATGTATTCGGTCAAGGGGGCGGTGCTAAGCTTGCTGAAGAACTTCATACAGAGCTGCTAGGACAATTACCACTTGCACAGCCTGAATGGGATGAAGCGGACTTTGCACCATCCATCTATGATGAGAATCATGAGTTAGGCTACATCTATCAAGAAATAGCAGAAAAAATCATTAGCAAGACTAATAGATAGAGAGGCAATATAGTGACACTTAGAAATTTATTGAAGTTTTATGGCACGACCTTAGTGATCGGCCTTATCACCACCATTTTGGTCAGTCTGATTTTTGCGTATGACAAGCTCACTGCTTTTCTGGTAGAGGGACAGATAGGTGAGTTTCTGGCAGCACTCATCTGGTTTATGGGCTATGGCTTACTTATAGCAACTATCAGTCAACTTGCATATTTCAGTTATCTCTTTATTCATCAGCTGGGGCTGGGGATATTTAGAACAGCATGGAAACCTATCCAAGTGGTTATCATCCTATTTGCATTCTTCGACCTCATCTATTTCCGATTCCTGAGATTCGGTGAACAGCACGGAGATGTTGTGAGATTTATCTGGATACCGATACTTGTCCTGATCAGTGCGCTGCTTGTCAGCTATTATAAATCTAAACTGACTGCGACAAACGTCTGGGTACCTGCAATGTTCTTTATGATAGTGATGACAACAGTTGAGCTGATTCCTTTCCTAAAGGTAGAAGATACGACCTGGCTGTACACAACTATCTTCCCTCTGATCTTATGTAATACATTCCAGCTTCTGATGATGCCTAAATACAATGAAGCCTCAAAGATAGAACGTGCTAAACGTCGGGAATCAAGAGAAGAACGCATGACAGCATCGCGAACAAAATCAGCGACAGTTAAGAAGAAAAAGCAGCAATAGAACGTCTGGTTGGCCCCTGTTATAACGGGGGTCTTTTTTTCTAAAAAAATTAGATAAAGTAGTTGACAGTTTTATATCCGCTTGTTATGATATTAAAGTCGCTGAAAACGACAAGAGCTTTAAAATAAATTGCAAGAAAAAAGTCTCAAAAGTGTAAAAGTGGTACTTGAAACGAAAGAATGATTCGAGTAAAATTTTTAATGCAAGCTTGAAAGACACAGCAACTTAACCTTAAATGACTGATACGAAGTGTAAAACTTCTTAAATAAAAGTCTTGCAAAGTTAAAGAAAAGCTGTTATCATTTAATCTTGTGAGACGAAAAAATGAACATTGAAAACTGAATGACAATATGTCAACGTTAATTCCAAATAAGACTGCGAGTTTAATCGCTAGTCGCATTTGCAAACTCGCGTAGCCGAGTTTGTACAATGTTAAAGAGTGATTGGCTTAACCAATCAGAGAGCTTTATCAAACACTTTTATGGAGAGTTTGATCCTGGCTCAGGATGAACGCTGGCGGCGTGCCTAATACATGCAAGTCGAGCGGACAGACGAGGTGCTTGCACCTCTGAAGTCAGCGGCGGACG
>NZ_SCWF01000014.1 GCF_004359575.1 Macrococcus bovicus
AAAAATCCTCCATTAATAACGTCATCTTCAAAATCACTTCCAATCTACATCAATTGATATAGATTATCCGTTAATTTTGGGGATTTTTAAAACGTTATTATTGAGGATTTTAACACCGTTACTAACAATAGAAAGCACTAGAGAATTTATACAAGCTATATCATCAAATACATACAGTAATGTAATTGATTCAATTATAATTAAGTTTAAGGATCAGCATAAAGATTAATACATATTATAAGGCTATTACTCTATTAGTAGGGTAGTAGCCTTTTTCTATATATATTTGTTATAAATCTATACTTAAAGTATACAATTATGTACTATTGAAATTTATGTTTATCTAACAGATATTTCTATGATATTCTGAAATTGTATATAAAAGCAAAGGGGAATGAGAATGAAAATATTATCATCTATATCGTTATTATCTCTAACAAGTTTAGTTTTGTTGACTGGATGCAATTCATTATCTAGTGAAAAAAATAATGTAGATGCTGAATTGAACGTAGAGAAAGTGAGTACAGAAGAAGATTTTAAGAAGCATGTTGAAGAAGACTTGAAAGGTCAATGGATATGTTCTAAACCTACTGTATCGTTTGAATTTAGAGAAGGTGGTAAATTCATTGAAAAAGAAGGTTATGTTGAAAGTAAAGTTGGTACATATGAAATAGTTAGTGCTTCGAAAAACGAAATAAAGATAGAGCAGACATTTGGTAACGAGATGAAGACATACTACATTACTTTAAACTCTAGTAAAGAATCTTTTGAATTGAAATTTAGTAGCGGATCAGAACATTCAATTACATTTGATAAAGCTAAAAATGAGACTGAATTTGAAGAATTACTTGATAGAAAAAGAGATAGTATAGAAGAAACTACAAATAAAGAAAATGAATTTAATAGTGATAATTCTTTTGAATATGATACAGAAAGCATAGAAGATTCAAGTGATATTGAGAGCATAGAAGTTACAGAAAACAATAATCTATCAAATGAAGTAAAAACCGACAACAATTCATTAGAAGAAAGCGAAGAAGTTATAGACAATAATATAATAGAAGTAACTGAAGAAGTTACAGACGATAATTTACAACAACATGATTATAGCGAAATTTCTAATTATCCAGCAGGCGATGAAAGAATAGTAGAGCGATATAGATATATGACACCAGAAGAAAGAGAAGCTATGATTAGAGCAGAACAAGACGTGATAGACGCTTCTCAAGATTATCAAGATGCTTTAAGTAGACAAAATAATTATAGTTTAGATGAAAATATTAGTATTGAAAAATATAATACAATTAACCCTGACGAAGAAGGCTATGCAACAGATGATCCAAATTTTAAAAGTAATGAATAACTAACTTTTTTAATGAGTATAAAATTGACTTCTTCCATGAGTGTAAGCTACTATTTAATTAAATAGACATTGAGGAATGTTGATATATCAGTACTTGAAGCGGGCTACGAATGTGGTATTACAATCGAAAACTTCAACGATATCAAAGAAGGCGACATCTTTGAAGCATTTGTCATGGAAGAGATCAAACGCGTCTAATCAATCAAAAGCTATCTTCTTTATGGAAGATAGCTTTTTTAGTACATACATTTAAATGTAAAAAGAGTATAATGGAGTAAAGTAGTGTTTGATGGAGGGCATATGGCATATATTAACTTTATAATGGGATGGAAGAATCAGGACCTTCAGGTTCTGAAAGAGATTTGTGATCCGGGCCTTAAAGTCTTTTTCGTGGACAGCGATAATCAGCAGGTTGAATATGATTATCACCAGTTTATCAATCTGCTGGATATTCGTTTTCAGAATGTACAGGACTGGCAGTTTGATATTATTAACAGATACAATAGAAACGATGAAGAACTGATTTTATCGAACGTGACACGTGAAAATAGTCAACAGGAATTAATTGAGCCTTTAGCGTTCTGTATTTTTACATTCAAGAAATCTAAGGAACCGAAATTGATCAGAATGTATATGGAAACGAAACTGAACCAACAGTAAAAATGATGAACCCTCCATTCTTTGAATGGAGGGTTCTGTTATTTCATACCGTCATGAATGGTCTCAATATTATGTTCCATCATTTTATAGTAGGAATTCGTTTTACTATCCTGTCCGATAGAATCCGTCAGTACTTCACCAAATATTTTTTTACCTGTCTCATCACTTAAAGCATTCATGCTGCGTTTGTCGACGCTTGTTTCAACAAAAAGATGTTTGACTGGATTTTTCCTTACGTAGTCGATGGCCTGCTTCATCTGTTCTGGCGTACCCTGTTTTTCAGTGTTGATTTCCCATATATAGTGATGGTGGAGATGATAATCACGGCTGAAATACTTGAATGCGCCTTCGCTCGTAATCAGCTGCCGCTTGTCTTCTGGTATGTCGTTGAACTTAGCGGCATATTTTTTATCAAGTGACATCAGTTTCGCTTTATACTGCTCTGCATTTTTAGTGTACGCCTGCTGATGAGTCGGATCTTTTTTGATTAATGCGTCTTTTATCGTATCTACGTAACGAATACCGTTTTTAATACTGAGCCAGGCATGTGGGTCGACTTCCTTACCTTGTTCCAGTCTGATCGTATCGATATTTCGGCTTGCTGCAACAACTGTGTTGTCTTTTAATGATTTTCCTGCCTGATCAAGCGCCTGATTGAACCATCCGTTGCCTGTTTCCAGGTTAAGGCCGTTGTAAATAATAACATCTGCCTTTTCAAGTGCTGCGACATCCTGTGGCTTGACTTCATATTCATGCGGGTCCTGTCCGACAGGTACGATTGATTTAACATTTGCAGCCTGTCCTGCTATCTGCTTTGTCATATCATAGAGTATAGAATTGGTAGTCGTAATTGTCATTTTTTGATCTGCGGGTTTTCCGCAAGCTGTCAGAGTGAGTAATAGAGTGATCATTATGATTATTTTTTTCATGCAAATTTCCTCCTGATGGTTTGTGTGATAAAGATAATCGTGTAGATGCAACATGCCACAACGACTACAGCTGCACCGCTTGGAACGTTAAAGATAAAACTGATGTAAATGCCGGTGACTGCGCTGATAAATCCGATAGTTGAAGCGGTTATCATCATCGTGTGGAGTGATTTCGTTATAAGGTAGGCTGCTGAAGCGGGCGTAATCAGCATTGCTACGACTAAGATGATGCCGACTGTCTGAAGGCTGACAACTGTGACAAGCGCCAGCATCAGCATGATGATGTACTGCCAGAGTTTCGGGCTTAAGCCGTTCATTTCAGCAAATACAGGATCAAAAGTTGTCAGTTTAAGCGGTGTGTAACATACAATGATGAAGATAAGTACAATTAGACTGACAATCATCGTCATCCAGAAATCCTGATTGGAGACAGTCAATATATTACCGAAAAGCAGATGATAAAGATTGGTTGCTGAATTGACCATACTGATGATGATGACCCCGACAGAGAAAAAAGTCGTAAAAGTAATGCCGATTGCAGCATCTCTTTTTGTTTTTGAATATTCAATAAGCGTGCTGATCACTGTACTGGTCAGGAGGCCACTTACAAGGGCACCGATAAAAGTAGGAATACCGAGTAAGTAGCTGATGGCAACACCCGGCAGTACTGCGTGACTCATAGCATCACCCATCAGACTCAAATTTCTGAGTACAATCAGACAGCCGACAGCACCTGATACAATGCCGACGATCGCTGCTGTTATAAGAGCGCGGCTTAAAAACTGATAGGACATAATCGTATCAAGAAAGGTCATCGTCTTTCCTCCTCTGGGAAATAGACTGTTTTCAGGTTGGTGTCTGTCAGGATTTCAGGTCCACCAGTCAGAATGAGTTTTTTGTTCAACAGCAGGATTTCATCAAAAAGTGTACGCGCACTTTCAATATCATGATGTACGATGAAAACTGTTTTGCCGTCATTCTTTAGTTTGAACAGCATATCTTTAATGATGTCTGTGCTTTTGTAATCAATACCCACAAAAGGTTCATCCAGAAAGTAGACTTCACGCTCAGCCATAAGGGCTCGTGCAAACAGAACCCGCTGCAGCTGACCACCGCTCAATGTATCCAGCATACGATTTTTTAAATCAGTTAACTGAAATTGTTCGAGTTGATGCTCAAGATTCACATCATTTTTTTCTCGATATGCGCCTGAGCGAACGACTGCTTCAACAGTAATAGGAAACGTGACATCAATACTTGACCGCTGTGGTATGTATGAACAGTACTGTCTGCATTGTTTCATCTCTTTATGCTGATAGCACGCTGTTCCTTGATGTTTCAGGAATCCGAGCATGCTTTTGATGAGTGTTGATTTGCCCGCGCCGTTCGGACCCATGATGCCGATGATGCCAGAGTTGCGCTGTTGATAGCAGATATCATCGAGCAGCCGCTGTCCATCAATAGTAACAGTCAGATGATTAAGATGAATCATAGTTTTAACCTCCTTAATTTATAAATTAGGTTAACCTAAAAATATAATAAGGTCAATTAAAATGTTAGGATGAGATGAAATATAGTATGATAGATAAGAGGAGGTAGCTTATGCTGACAGAAGAAAAAGAAGATTATTTAAAAGCGATATATGCTCTAGGTGGAGCTACTGAATATGTTTCCAATAAACAATTAGCTGAGTACTTAAAAATAAAGCCGCCATCCGTGTCAGAGATGATGAGCAGGATGCAAAAAGAAGATTTAGTCGAATTAAAAGCATATAAAGGAGTCAAGTTGACTCGTCAGAGCAAGGTTCTCACGCTGAATTTAATTAAAAGACATCGTCTGATTGAATGCTTTCTGATACAAAGCCTGAACTATAGCTGGAATGAAGTTCATGCTGAAGCGGAAGTACTGGAGCATCGGGTTTCGGACCAGTTTATCGAAAGGCTGGATGAGATGCTCGAGTATCCAAAATATTGTCCACATGGCAGTCTGATACCGCGAGGAGAAATCACTGAAGAAAAGATGACAACAGTCATTGATCTGAGCGAGGGGACTTCGTTTATTCTGAAAAAAGTACGAGATGAATACAATCTGCTGGCTTATTTATCTGAGCAGGATGTCAGTATTAATGATTGGCTACAAATCGAAAAAATCGATTCTGCTAATAAGGTCATTTATCTGAAGAAGGAAAAGTCTTTTATCGTTAGTTTTGAAAATGCGGAAAAAATGTTTACCCAATGATGTTTGAACATTCTGAAAAAAATATCAATTAAGATTGTGATACAACAGAAAAGTTGTATAATAAGATTATAGAAACAGAAAATTCAATTAATTAAAGGGGTGCTGATAATGGCTAGAGATGCAAAATTATCACATATGCGTATTGATGAGTTAATCAATGTGAATACAACGATGAAAATGAAAAGTGAGTTTGTCTATGCAAACACTTTTAAAGAATATCTGGAGACTATTTACCGAGAAGAGATTCTTGTAAGAGACTATGAAAATGTTCTGCTTGCTTATGATAATGATAAAGCTTATGCATATATCAAAGAACATGATAAATTTCATTTCATCACGTGCACAAAAAGTGATTCCTCTATCAGTCATACATTTTATAAAGAACCGGTTGAAAAGATGAACGTCAATGTCAAGTCAATCGACCCATTAGTCATTGAGTCAGTGGATATTTCCATTCGCGGAGACCAGCTGAAACTGATCAACTCAAACAATGATGTCATGTTCAACCGCTTTATATCAAAATTATAAATGAAAGGCCTTGACGATTGTCAGGGCTTTTTTATTTTGGAAGTTTATTTGAACTGGAAAATTTTATAATTTGACGTCGGCTGTGTTATAGTGTAACGGGGTAAGTGAGAATACTGATGCCAGGAGAAGCCATGTTTATTAAAACTCACTTAAGAAGTGACTACTATCATTATTTGCAGGCAGTAGAAGGACGACGGATCTTAGATGAAGTGGACCACTTGAACTTACGAAACTATACAAGAGGAATAGCGGGCGAAAAGGTATTCTATAACCTGCTTATGCCATGCGGCGGTATCAAATTATGGGACCTTTCCATAAGAACGCCTGCTCTTTCACAGTATGATTTTCTGGTTATTTACGGCCGGACACTTTTCCATTTTGAGATTAAGAATTTTTCGGGACATTACAGAATACTGAATAATCAGTTTGTAAGTGAGCATGATCATGTACATCATGATGTGCTGAGTCAGTTGAACCGGGCACATTATCATCTGCAAAAGATATTAATTAAAAATGGTTTCGATTTTAAAGTGGTCAGTAAAGTCGTTTTTATCAATGCAGATTTTCGTTTAAGAGGCAGTATTGAGCAAAAAGATATCATCATGAGGAATGGAATCAAGGAGATAAGTGGCTATTTTGATCCTGAATATGTACCCGATTCAACCGAGAAAAAATTAGGAGAACGACTGTTGTCTATTCATCAAAGCAAGAATATTTTCGAACGCATCTATTATTATGATTTCAATAGGATGGCTAAAGGGATGAGATGTCCGAACTGCAGAAAAGTCGGCATAAAGGACCAGTTGAAAAGAAAAAAACTTCAATGTGAATGTGGTCATTTACTGGACAAGGCTGAAACACTCAAAAAATCTATTGAGGAAATGATGATTTTGAAGCGGGCTGGCGTCAGTTCACGTGAAGTTGTCGAATGGACAGGTCTTCATGAAAGAGTCGTTCGGAGATGTCTGGTTGAACATTTTAATGCAG
The DNA here is from genome assembly GCF_004359575.1 of Macrococcus bovicus. Lineage (GTDB taxonomy): Bacteria > Bacillota > Bacilli > Staphylococcales > Staphylococcaceae > Macrococcus > Macrococcus bovicus. The sequence continues at coordinate 6,706 of NZ_SCWF01000014.1, forward strand.
ATGGTCAAGGTAAAGCAAGAACCTTCACTATAAGAAGCTAAGGAAGAGTCCGTTATTTAGTAGATAACGGACACGTCTGACCCGAACTAGGGAAGGAAGCTAAGGAAGAGTCCGCCATTCAGCAGATAGCGGACACATCTGACCCGAACTAGGAAGGGAAGCACAGGAAGAGTCCGCCATCCAGCAGATAGCGGACACATCTGACCCGAACTAGGGAAGGAAGCACAGGAAGAGTCCGTCATCCGGCAGATAGCGGACATATCGACGCCCGCTTAACTCCGTCCACTCTAAAACCCGTTCAATTGACAGGGCTTGGATAAAAATTTTATAATAAGTATCACGAATATAGTCCGACAGAGGTGAATAGTATGAGCATGAGAAGTGAACGTGTTGGTGAACAGCTGAAGAAAGAACTCAGTGAGATTATCAACCAGAAGATGAAAAATCCTAATATTGGATTTGTGACGGTCACAGAAGTTGAGGTGACAGGTGATTTATCACAGGCCACTGTTTATGTGACAGTTCTTGGTGATGAAAAAGAACGTAAGAAATCTCTTGAAGCGCTTGAGAAATCGAAAGGTTTCATGCGTTCTGAGATTGCGCACCGTATGGATCTACGTATTGTACCTGAACTGAAATTTCAGTATGATGAGTCCATCGATTACGGCAACAAAATTGAACGTATGATTGCTGATCTGAATAAAGGCCACTAAATAGACGACTGACACTTTTTCATGTAAACTCGATTATGAGTTTACTGGAAAGGTGTTTTTTTATGGATGGAATTTTAGCGATCAATAAACCGCGGGGTATGACAAGTCATGATGTGGTCTTTAAGCTGAGAAAAATTTTAAAGACGAAGAAAGTGGGTCATACAGGCACGCTGGATCCTGCAGTGGACGGTGTGCTGCCGATCTGTATCGGTCGTGCTACCCGCGTCAGTGATTATATGATGGACAGCGGAAAAACGTACATCGCAGAAATAACGCTCGGCAGTCAGACGACGACTGAAGATCAGACAGGTGAAGTGATTGCTGAAGAACCCATCAGTCCTGATGCCTTTTCTGCTGAGGAAATAGATGCAGTACTGCAGTCTTTGACTGGCCCACTTGTGCAGATACCGCCGATGTATTCTGCCGTTAAAGTGAACGGTCGAAAGCTCTATGAATATGCGCGGGAAGGTAAAGTGATTGAACGGCCGGCACGTACAGTCCAGATTGATGCTATAAGACGGCTGTCACAGCCTGTCTTTCAAGATCATAAAGTCACCTTCGAGATTGAGGTCGTATGCGGCAAGGGCACTTATATCCGGACGCTTGCCACGCAGATAGCGGAACGTCTGTCGACAGTCGGACATATGTCCAGACTGACCCGCACGTCTTCCGGCGGCTTTCAGCTGGATGACAGTCTGACACTGGAACAGCTAGCGATGATGCCGCTTGAGCAGGTACAGGCTCATCTGCTGCCACTGGAACGGGGCTTAAAAGACTTGCCGCACATCGAAGTCTCAGCAGCCCTAAAGGACCGTATATTAAACGGCCAGAAACTGAAGCAGTTCAGTGAGCCGCTGACTGGAGAGACGGTGCTGACTTATCAGAATAAGGCACTCGCCATCTACATGCCGCACCCGGAGCAGGACGGTATCATCAAAGCACGGAAAGTCTTCAACTAACTTAAAAAGGAGCTCTGTAAATGCATACTATACATGTCAACCGCATTGAAGAAATGTACCAACATCCCGATATCGCCCTTGCCATCGGTTTCTTCGACGGCATCCACCTGGGTCATCTGACTGTCATCAACAAGATGATTGAAATCGCTGAGGAGAAGAAGCTCAAAAAAGCAGTGATGACATTTGATCCGCATCCGTCAGTTGTTCTTAATCCGGAAAAGAAACGGACGGATTATTTAACACCATTAAATGAAAAAAAACGTATCTTTGAATCATTAGGGGTGGATTATCTCTTTATTGTGCCGTTCACTTCCAAGTTTGCGGCTATGGCAGAAAAAGATTTTATCCGCGACTACTTAACCAATAATCACGTCAAGGAAGTGATTGCCGGCTTTGACTTTACTTACGGTAAATTTGGTAAGGGCAATATGCTGAAGCTTGCTGAAGACCGGCAAGGCTTCAATGTGACGGCTGTGTCAAAGAAAGCGATGAACAATGAAAAAATATCGACGACTGATATCCGCCGCATGTTGACTGAAGGCGAAGTCCTCAAGGCGAATGAACAGCTGGGACGCCCTTATAAGATTGCCGGCATTGTCGTCCAGGGGGAAAAGCGCGGCCGTACGATCGGTTTTCCGACTGCGAACGTGATGCCTGATGAAGATTACGTCATGCCGAAGCTCGGCGTCTATGCGGTGACCTTGAAGCAGGTGGCGACAGGCGAGACGTTTAAGGGGGTCTGTAATATCGGCTATAAACCGACCTTCCATGACCCGTCGAAATCCGCCGTTTCAATAGAAGTGCATATCTTTGATTTCAGTGAGTCCATCTACGGGGAACGTGTGGAAGTCTTCTGGCATGAGTTCCTGCGTCCGGAACAGAAGTTCAGCGGGATTGACGCGTTGATCGCACAGATCAATCTCGACAAGGGACAGGCAGAAGAAATTCTTCGTGACATCGATCGTTCATCTGTGCTATAATATTCGGGTACCTTTCCTTGGCTTGTCGACACTCCGACGACGCGCTCGGGTTACGGTGTAAATTATAATAGGAGGTCATTTAATTATGGCAATTTCACAAGAACGTAAAAATGAAATCATTGCACAGTACCGTGTACATGATACAGACACAGGATCACCAGAAGTACAGATCGCAGTCTTAACTGCAGAAATCAATGCGTTAAACGAACATTTACGTACTCACAAAAAAGACCACCATTCACGTCGTGGACTTTTAAAAATGGTTGGTCGTCGTAAAAACTTACTGACTTACCTTCGTGAAAACGATGTTCAACGTTACCGTGAATTAATTAAATCATTAGGTTTACGTCGATAATCATAACAGTCGAAAGGAACTCACGTTTCTTTCGATTTTTTTATGACTAACTTTTTAATAAATGATATGATGAGAGATATAAAGTTGAGAGGAGCATTTTAATGTCTCAGAAAAAAGTATTTACAACTGAATGGGCAGGCCGCCCGCTGACGGTTGAGGTAGGTCAGCTCGCTAAGCAGGCGAATGGCGCTGCGCTCGTCCGCTACGGCGACACGGTCGTCCTGTCTACAGCGACTGCATCAAAAGAACCGAGGGATGTCGATTTCTTCCCGCTGATGGTGAACTATGAGGAGAAACTCTATGCAGCGGGTAAGATTCCAGGCGGCTTCAATAAGCGTGAAGGTCGTCCGGGTGAAGATGCGACTTTGACGTCACGTCTAATTGACCGTCCTATCCGTCCGCTTTTCCCGAAAGGCTATCGTCACGACATCCAAGTGGTCTCCATCGTCATGAGCGTCGATCCGGACAATTCACCTGAAATGGCAGCGATGCTCGGTTCTTCGGTGGCATTATCTGTCTCTGATATTCCGTTTGAAGGCCCTATCGCAGGGGTCAATGTCGGTTTGATCGATGATGAACTGATCATCAATCCGACTGTCGAACAGCGTAAATCCTCACTTCTTGACTTACAGGTCGCGGGTCACCATGATGCTGTCAACATGGTGGAAGCAGGTGCCAAGGAAGTCACTGAGGAAAAGATGCTTGAAGCGATTATGTTTGGTCATGCAGCGATTAAGGAACTGGTGGATTTCCAGCAGACAATCATTGCCGGCATTCAACCTGTGAAAACAGAATTCGTCCCGGTCGCACCGAACCTCATCCTTGAGAATGAAGTGAAAGAACATGCTGAGGCGCTGGAACTTTCCCAAGCCATTCAGACGAAAGATAAACTGCAACGTGAAGAGAATATTACGGCAGTCAAACTGCAGATCATTGAGAAATATGAAGGTCATCCTGAGGAGACGCTGACAGTCGTCAATAAGACATTCGATAGTCTGATCAAGGAAGAGGTACGCCGCTTGATCACTGAAGAAAAAGTCCGTCCGGATGGTCGTCGTCCAGAGGAAATCCGTCCGCTCGACAGTGAAGTTGGACTGCTGCCCCGTGCCCATGGGTCAGGTCTCTTCACACGTGGCCAGACGCAGGCATTATCTGTCGCGACACTGGGCGCGCTCGGTGAACATCAGGTGATCGATGGTCTTGGCGTTGAAGAAGAGAAGCGCTATATGCACCATTACAATTTCCCGAACTTCTCTGTCGGTGAGACTGGCCCGATCCGTGCACCGGGACGTCGTGAGATCGGTCACGGCGCACTCGGTGAACGTGCGCTACTGCAGGTCATTCCTGATGAAGCGGACTTCCCTTATACCATCCGTGTCGTTTCTGAAGTGCTTGAGTCGAATGGTTCTTCTTCCCAGGCTTCTATCTGCGGTTCCACACTCGCATTAATGGATGCAGGGGTGCCGATCAAGGCACCTGTAGCGGGTATTGCGATGGGCCTCGTAAAAAAAGACGAAGACTATACGATTCTGTCCGATATTCAAGGGATGGAAGATGCTCTCGGAGATATGGACTTTAAAGTAGCCGGTACGAGCAAAGGGATCACAGCCATTCAGATGGATATTAAAATCGATGGTCTCTCTGAGGAGATCCTGCGCGAGGCATTGGAACAAGCGCGTATCGGACGCATGCATATCATGGAGCACATGCTAGAGACAATAGCAGAGCCACGCAAAGAATTAAGTGCCTATGCGCCGAAAATCGAGGTCATCCATATCAATCCGGACAAAATCCGGGATGTAATCGGACCGGGTGGTAAGAAGATCAATGAGATCATTGATGCAACGGGCGTAAAAGTTGATATTGAACAAGATGGTACAGTCTTCATCGGTTCAAGTGATGCGGCGATGATTAAAGAAGCGGTACAGATCATTGAAAATATCGTACGTGAAGCGGTTGTCGGAGAAGTTTATCACGCGACGGTGAAACGTATTGAGAAGTTCGGTGCATTCGTTGAGATCTTCCCGGGTAAAGACGCACTTGTGCACATTTCCCAGCTCGCACATGAACGTGTGAACAAAGTGGAGGACGTGATCAAGATGGGCGATCAGTTTGACGTCAAAGTCACCGAGATCGACCGCCAAGGACGTGTCAATGCATCGCGCAAGGTGCTGCTTGAAAAGCCGGAAGAAACACCTCAGACAGCAACGGAAGCTAAAAAAGAAGATTAATCTTAAAGGCTGCTGATGCAGTCTTTTTTAATAGAAAGAGGAGCCTATTTGAAAAATGAACTGACTATCACAACCAGAACATCGCCACATGAAACTGTCCATATCGCAGTCTATGTTAAAGCGGGCAGCAATCACGAAGCAGGTTATCCTGCAGGCATTGCACATTTCGTTGAACATATGCTGTTCAAAGGAACCACCAACTTCTCCGCACAAGCCTTCAGTGAGGAGATAGATGCAATTGGAGGCGATGTGAATGCCTACACGACGAAAGAATATACATGCTATTCAATCAAGACGCTCAAGCGATTTGAGCACCGTGCTGTCAAGCTGCTGCAGGAGATGTTGACTGAAGCTGCATTTCCCGTTGAGGAAATCGAAAGGGAGAAACAGGTCATCTTAGAGGAAATCAAGATGACTGAGGACGATCCCGAGGACTATATTTATGACCTGCTGCAGGAAAGAACCTTTTCAGAGAGCTGCCGCTCACCTATACTCGGTTATCGTTCTTCACTTGCTGAGATGAACCGTACCGACTTGATGCGATTTTACAAGGCGCATTATACAGAAGACAATATCATTCTTTCCTATGCGGGGCAGCAGCCGTCACTTATTCAGTCTTTGAAGCCCTTCAGCCACCCGTCTGTGAAAGCGGAACCGGTCTATGCCTTTACACCTGTCACACTCACGATGGACCGGTCACTGGAGCAGTCGCATTTCCTGATGGGTTTTGAGGCTGTCGGCTATCATCATCCGCTCTACGATGCATTTAGTCTCTTCAGTGCTTACTTCGGTGAATCGATGTCATCCCCGCTATTCAGACGACTGCGTGAGGAACTGAGCCTGTGCTATAATGTCTACTCCTCACTTGAATCTTTCGTGGACGGGGGATTGTTCACGGTATATATCGCCTGTGATGAACAACACGTACCGGCTGCAGAACAGGAGATCCTGCAGCTGCTGGCAGCACCGCTGACGCCACAGAATCTGGAGAAGGCACAGGATTATCTGATCACTTCAGCCTATATGGATAATGATTACGAGGGCTCCATCATGGCGCGAGATGGCAGAAGTCTGATGTATTACGGCAGATTGATCACACTGGCAGAGTTTGAAGCACGTATCAGGGCCGTGACACTAGAGGAGATCGGTCAGGTGCAGGCCATGCTGCAGTCGCCGGCAAAGATTCTATTTAAATAATTGTACTTCAAACCAAGTTGGTATAAAATTCAAGTATAAAGAGTAGGAGGCGGTTGTATGGTATTTGATAAAATTGCAGTGAACAATCATATTATTGAAGCAGAGGGTCAGTTTACGCAGGAAGATAGTGCCATTAGACTGACAACATCTGCCGGCAGTATCGGCCAGTATTTCAACCAGCTTGAATCATCTGGGGAAGCCGTGAATCTGGTGATTTTCAAAGATGATGAGGAACGTTTAAATGAAAAAGAACTGCAACTGGACAATATTACTGTTGATGGTGGCAATTACCGCATACAGCTTGTCTAGAGGGTAAGGCGCTCAGGCGCCTTTTTTTATTGTCTTATTCCTTTCAAATAGCTTATAATAGAATCAATATGGATTGAACGGGAAAAGATTTTAGGAGGAACTATTTTGAATTTAGTTAAAAAAGAAAATAATCAAGTGAGAATCACACCGCTCGGCGGTGTCAGTGAAATTGCCAAGAACATGTATATCGTAGAGGTAGACGATGAAATGTTCATGCTGGATGCCGGACTGATGTTTCCGGAAGATGAAATGCTGGGCATAGATGTCGTCATTCCTGACATCCAGTATGTCATCGAAAATAAACACAGACTAAAAGGCATATTCTTATCGCACGGCCATCTCGATGCCATCGGTGCACTGAAATATATCATGCCAAAACTGGACGTGCCGATCTACGGCTCTCGTCTGACGCTTGCCCTGGTGAAAGACCAGATGAAAGATATCAAGCTGGAGAAGAAGATCAAGTACTATACCGTCAATAATGATTCCGTCATGCGCTTTAAAGGGGTTAATATCACATTCTTTAATACAACGCACAGCATTCCGGATGCCTTGGGGGTCTGTATCCATACTTCCTATGGTGCGATTGTTTACACAGGAGAATTTAAGTTCGATCAGAGCGTGCAAGGTGCTTACCGACCGGACATCAGCAAGATGACCGCAATCGGTGAGGCTGGGGTCCTGGCGTTGATCAGCGATTCAACAGAAGCAGAAAAACCAGGCTATAATACGCCTGAGAATGTCATTGAGAGTCATATCAATGATGAGTTTGCCCGCGCGAAAGGCCGTATTATCGTCTCGTGCTATGCGTCTAACTTTATCCGTATCCAGCAGGTCATCAATGCAGCAGCGAATAATAACCGGAAAGTGACCTTCTTAGGCAAGTCTCTTGAAAGTTCCTTTAATATCGCGCGGAAAATGGGGTACTTCGACATCCCTGAACAGTTACTGATTCCGATCAAAGATGTAGCGAAGTATCCGAAAAATGAGCTGGTGGTCATCTCGACGGGTGCTCAAGGCGAGCCGATTGAAGCGTTAGGTCTGATGGCGCAGCAACGTCACAATATCATGAACATCGAGGAAGGCGATACTGTCTTCATTACGACAACTCCGTCTTCAGGCATGGAGGTGATCCTCGGTTCTACGATTAACCATCTTGTTAAAGCAGGTGCTCACGTCGTCTCACCTGACAAGAAGATCCATGCATCCGGACACGGCTGTATGGAAGAACTGAAAATGATGCTGAACTTCATGAAACCTGAATACTTCATCCCTGTACAAGGTGAATTCAAGATGCAGATTGCGCATGCCAAGCTCGCAGCTGAGACAGGTGTACTGCCGGAACATATCTTCCTGCTGGAAAAAGGTGATGTGGTGACCTACGACGGCCAAGAAATGCATGCCAATGATAAAGTCGTTGCAGGCAACGTCTTAATCGATGGTATCGGTGTAGGGGATGTCGGCAATATCGTTCTGCGTGACCGCAGACTGTTAGCGGAAGATGGTATCTTTATCGCGGTGGTGACGCTTGACGCTAAGAACAAACGAATTGTTGCAGGCCCGCAGATACAGTCACGCGGCTTCGTCTATGTCCGTGAAAGTGAAGAGCTGCTGAAAGAAGCGGAAGACAAAGTACGTGCGATCGTTGAAGAAGGCCTGATGCAGAATCGTATCGAATGGTCAGAGATCAAACAGGATATGAGAGACAAGCTCGGGAAATTTCTCTATGAGTCAACTAAACGCCGTCCGATGATTATCCCTGTCATTTCTGAAATTTAATGAATGACCTATAAACAAGCTTTTTAAAGCTTGTTTATTTAGTTTTATGAGGTGAAGACATGGCAATCACTAAAAAAAAGAGTACGAAGAAAAGACGGACCCAAAAAACAGCGAAGCGGAAAGACCCGCCTTATATTTATCTTGTGGCGCTCATTCTGCTGTGTCTGCTTTTGCTCGGGTTATTTCAGTTCGGCCTGATCGGGCTTGGCATCGACTGTCTGATGATACTTTTCACGGGGACAGCCCGCTACTATACATATCTGCTGTTATTTTTAACAGTCATCTACGTCACTATCAACCAGAAATTCATGCCTCTGAACCGACGGCTGACAGGCTGGCTGACGCTTCAAGTGGCATTGAGTCTGCTGTTTGAGTTCGGTAACCGGCTGATAGAGAATAAGCACCGGCCGAGGTTTAATCATATCTATGAACTGGAATCCGATTCCCATTTTCATTACCAGGGCGGAGGTGCTGCCGGTTATTATTTAGAGAGTATGACCTCAGCCCTGATCAGTCCGGTCGGTACTTTCATCTTAATCATCGCTTTATTCGGTTTGACAGGCATTCTGATAGCAGGACGTTCTATCAGACAGGAAGCAAGGACACTGTTCATGACCTTGATGTCAAGTATGGCTGCAGTCAGACGGAAATGGCAGGAGCGTGAGAAACCGCAGCCTAAAGATGTCTCAGCACTCGTCGAAATCAAAGAGGAAGCACCAGAGACTATGCCGGTGCCTGAGAAGATAGAGCCGGCACACGAACAGGAAGATATACCTGTCTATGAAGAAAATAAGCGTAAGCAGCCGGCTGTCACAGAGACGGCTGACCTGGAAAATGCTGACCTGGAGCCGGCTGATATAGAAACAGTCAATGACGAAGACTCAGCCTATCAGCTGCCGCCTATTACCTTATTGAATCCGCCTGCCCATGCTGCGCAGTCGGACACGAAGTCAGTGAAGCAAAGAGGACAGCTTCTTGAGAATACACTGAGAAACTTCGGGGTGGATGCAAAAGTGAGTCAGATTCGTATCGGTCCAGCCGTCACCCAGTACGAAGTCCATCCGGCGCTGGGTGTCAAAGTCAGCCGTATCGTCAATCTGTCTAGTGATATCGCCCTTGCCTTGGCGGCGAAAGATATCCGGATCGAGGCACCTATACCCGGTAAATCCGCAGTCGGAATAGAAGTCCCGAATGCCACGACGTCTATGGTGACATTGCGTGAAGTGCTGGAAGAGGAGCCGGCAGCGACCAATAAACTGAAAGTCGTCCTGGGGCGGAATATCTCCGGGGAAGCGATCACTGCTGAGCTTAACAAGATGCCCCATCTGCTTGTCGCCGGGTCTACTGGCAGCGGTAAATCAGTCTGTATCAACGGCATTATCACGAGTATCCTGATGAATGCGAAACCGCATGAAGTCAAACTGATGATGATCGACCCGAAGATGGTGGAGCTGAATGTCTATAACGGCATTCCGCACCTCCTCACACCGGTCGTGACCAACCCGCAGAAGGCGAGCCAGGCCCTGCAGAAAATTGTCGGGGAAATGGAACGGAGATATGATCTGTTCAGTCATACAGGGACACGTAATATCGAAGGATATAATGAGTACTTGAAGCGTCAGAACCAGGAACTGGATGAAAAGAATAGCCTGCTGCCTTACATCGTTGTGATTGTCGATGAACTTGCCGACTTGATGATGGTCGCGAGTAAAGACGTTGAGAGTGCCATCATGCGAATCGCACAGATGGCACGTGCGGCCGGTATCCATCTGATTATTGCGACGCAGCGTCCTTCGGTGGATGTCATCACGGGGTTGATCAAGGCGAACATCCCTTCACGTATCGCGTTTGCCGTGAGCTCCCAGGTAGATTCAAGAACAATACTGGATTCACAAGGTGCAGAAAAATTGCTCGGTCGAGGCGACATGCTGTTCTTACCTTCCGGGCAGTCTAAGCCGACCCGCGTACAGGGAGCTTTCTTGTCGGACAGCGAGGTGGAGGCGGTTGTCAATTATGTGACGTCTCAGCAATCAGCGAACTATATGAAGGAAATGGAGCCGGAAGATATCGTACAGTCTGATTCACCCTCAGACGACGAACTCTATTATCAGGCCTATGAATTTGTGGTGAGAGAGCAGAAGGCAAGTGCTTCACTTCTGCAGCGCCAGTTCAGAATAGGCTATAATAGGGCTGCAAGACTTGTGGATGATTTAGAACTTAATCAGGTAATCGGACCCGCCCAGGGCAGTAAACCGAGACAAGTATTAATAGCACCTGAAGAAGGAGGAGAATAATGTCTGCCAAACAAACGGTAGTAGAAATCAAAGACTGGATTATCGAACGCATTCAGGACGGGGCGTTTACGACCGACCGACCCCTGCCGAGCGAATATGAGATTTCACGAACTCTGGATGTGGTTCAGGATGATGTAGAAGAAGCTCTCCAGGAGCTTGTCACAGAGCAGCTGTTATCAGAACGTTTCCATCAAGGCTACTTTGTCAAACATGAGCCGACTTTCTTCTATCCTGTCCATAACCTGAAAAGTATTACGTCAATGATTGAGGAAAAGGGATATAAGGCAGGCTCTATCATCATCAGTCAGGACCCGGAGACCCCGTCGATTGATGACAAGCGGGTTCTCGAGATCACTGATGACCGTAATATCATTGTCCTTGAGCGTATCCGTACAGCTGATAACGAACCGATTGCCTACTGTCTTGACAAGATGGTTGACGAATCATTGATACTCGACCATTCTATGAAGGTCTCTTTGTTTGAGGTGCTGAAGAATCGTCCGGAATTTCAGATTACGTCTGCCACATGTGAAATTGAATCGATCAGCTATGAACCCTATATTTCCAATATGCTGGAATGTGCACCGGAGGAAAGTCTGGTTCTTGTCCGTCAGATTCATAAGAATAAGGATGATAGACCGGTCCTTTATTCGCTGAATTATTTTAAGTCCAGTCAGATTAAATTCCAAATTAAGCGAGAGTTGAAGTGATTTTATGATACCTATTTACATCAAGAATGAGAAGAAGTTTAAGACCATCACCCTGACGCTTAAATTTAAAGCACCTATTGAGGCTGAGCGTCTGACAGAACGGTCACTGCTCGCCAAACTGCTGACCAAGTCGACAGCTCGTTTTCCGAGTGAACAGAAACTCTATGATCATCTGTCGGATCTATACGGGGCACATCTATCAAGCTATGTGACGAAGCAGAAGACCGCACATGTCATGACTTTCAGCATGGAGTTCATCCATGATAAGTTTGTCGATGAGCCGCTGTTTGACGCGTGCTGCCAGCTGCTCAGCGATGTCATTAAGAATCCTGATATCAGGGAGGGTGCCTTTGACGCGCAGAAAGTCGCCCAGGAGAAACAGCTTCTGGCTGCACGCTTTGACGCTATCAAAGACAATAAAGCACAAGCAAGCTTCCAGCGCATGCTGCAGGAGATGTTTCAGACGAGCTACCGTTACCCGAGCATCGGGATTGAATCACATCTGCCTGCTGTTACACCTGAGTCTTTATATGCGGCCTATGATTCGATGCTGCAAGATGAGAAGGCTTTATACATCATCGGTGATGTAACAGAGGACGTTCGTGCTAAGCTTGAATATTACTTTGATTTTCTGTCGAATGAGGCTGCTTTAGAGCCCCTTAAACTGGAACCGAAGGATAAACCGGTCTATGTCACTGAGTATACGCATACTTCACAGGCCCGTATCAATATGGGGATGACCGTCCCGGTTGAATACGGGACACGTGACTACTTTGCCTTTATCGTCATGAATCAGATTTACGGTGGTGATGCAACGAGTCTCCTGTTTATGAATATCCGTGAAAAAATGAGTCTTGCTTACCAGATTCACTCGCAGATAGATGCAAGGCTCGGTCTATTGTATGTCGTTGCAGGCGTTCAGAATGCGACTTATCAGCAGGCAGTTGATATGATTCTCAGCCAGCTTGAGATGATGAAGGAGGGGCAGTTCTCTGAGGAGCTGCTGGCCATCGCCAAGAAAATGCTTGTCAGTCATAGACGGGAAAACTTTGACCGCCCGAGAGGATGGATTGAGACCAGTTATGCTTCGACTTTCGACGCTGTAAAGCTGTCGACTGATGAGTGGATAAAGGGCATTGAAAGCGTGATAAAAGAAGAAGTGATGGCGATTGCAGCACAAGTCAACGTTCAGACAATCTATTGTCTTGCAGAAGAGGTGACAGCATGAAAAAACAATACTATCCGGAAATAGATGAGACACTCTATGAAACCAGACTGGAAAATGGCTTGCAGCTTTTCATCATCCCAAAAGCAGGATTCCAGAAAACCTATGTGACCATGACGACGAAATACGGTTCCTTACATACTGATTTCATACCTGCAGACCGTTCAAATATGGTCAGTACCCCGGCAGGTGTGGCTCACTTTCTAGAACATAAGCTGTTCGAGAAGGAAGCGGGTGATATGTTCAATGTCTTCTCTGAGCAAGGGGCTTCTGTCAATGCCTTTACGTCTTATGACCGCACCAGTTACCTGTTTACTGCTGTCGACCGTGTCGAGGATAATATTAAGTCACTGATTGAGATGGTTCAGAAGCCGTATTTCTCAGAGCAATCTGTGCAGAAAGAAATCGGTATCATCGCTGAAGAAATCAAGATGTACCAGGAGCAGCCGAATTACAGGCTGTATAACCAGACGTTACAGGCGATGTATCATCATCATCCTGTGCGCCAGGATATAGCAGGCACCATCAGTTCGATTAATGAGATTACAGCAGAAACTCTCTACACGTGCTATCACACGTTCTACCGTCCTGAGAATATGGTCATGTTTGTGGTCGGCAATGTGGAGCCTGCTGCTATCGCTGACCTGATCAGTGAACAGCAGCTCACGACAGACCAGCCTGCTTATCTGCCGGTGATCGCTGACATCAGTGAACCGCAGGAAGTGAAGGACAAGCAGGTAACAACGCCTACAGATGTCTCACGGCCGAAGCTGATGCTCGGTATTAAAAGCGACTGTCATCTGCAGAATCGTCCCTTGATCCAGACAGAGTTTGAGATGATGTTTATCTTGGAACTTCTTTTAGGTGAGCAGAGTGATTTTTATCATGAACTGTTAGCTGACGGCTTAATAGATGATTCATTTGGCTATAGCTTTATTCTGGAGCCGACCTTCTCCCATATGCTGATAGCAGGGGCGACATCTGAACCGGACACGCTGAAAAAACGGATTATGGAACGCTTTGAAACGGCAGAATTTGATGAGAACGCCTTCAGAAGATTAGTGAAACAGACAACGGGTGAATATATCGCAAGCTTTAATTCGGTTGAATACATCGCGAATCAGTTTACACGTTACTATTTCAACGGGGCTATTCTCTTTGATATCATGCATGTCCTTCAGCAGATCAGCCTTGAAGAGGCTGTGACCACATTCCGGCATGCGGTTGATATGTCCCATATGACTGACAGCAGACTGGTGCCTCGTGGCTAGTTATTTAGTGACAGGCGGCAGCGGCGATATTGGACGTGCGATTGTCACAGAACTATTAGCAGCAGGACATTCGGTCATCTGTCAGTATTTTAAAGCTGATGTCGAGTCGCTGAAAGGCTCGATGTCTGGCGATGTGACTTTCTGGCAATGTGATTTAACAAGACTGGACACAAGACCTGCATTTCTTGAAGACATTGACGGCTTGATCTATGCCGCTGGAACAGAGAGCTTCGGCCTTGTGCAGGATTTTACTGCAGAAGAGATTGATCAGCAGTATCAGCTTCACTTGAAGGGCTTGATTCAGCTCGTGCAGTGGCTCGTGCCTGTTCTCTGTAGAAAGCAGTATGGTAGAATAGTCGTGATCAGTTCAATCTGGGGCGAGACAGGGGCAAGCATGGAGAGTGTCTATTCTGCGATGAAAGCAGCTCAGATCGGATTTGTGAAGTCTATGGCTAAGGAACTCGCCCTGAGCGGCGTGACAGTCAATGCCATTACACCGGGTGTCGTACGCGGGCGAATGACCGATCAGCTGGATGTAGATGCTCTGCTGGAAGATATTCCGCAGGGGGAGCTTGTGGAAGTGGACGAAATCGCATACTTAGTCAGTTATTTACTACATAAGAGAGCTCAGCATATGACAGGACAAGTCTTACGTCTGAATGCAGGATGGCTCATTTAGGGGGCTTATGATGAGAGAGTGTTATCTTGAATATGAAATCAAAGTGAACCGGCCGGGTCTGCTCGGGGATGTCTCCAGTCTGCTGGGTACACTAGGTATCAGCATTATTACGATCAATGGCGTCGATGAAGGGCGCCGCGGCATGCTCCTGCGAGTGGATAATGACGAGAAAATCATCCGCTTTGAAAATATTGTCCGTGAACTGGATGAAATTCGCATCATCAAGATTCGGACACCCCTTCTTCAGGATAGACTGGCCGTCAGACATGGGCGCTATATTCAGCGCGATGTGACAGACCGGAAGACCTTCCGCTTTGTCAGAAATGATTTAGGTATACTGGTTGATTTCATGGCTGAGCTCTTCAAGGAGGAAGGGCATTGTCTGGTCGGTATACGAGGTATGCCTCGTGTCGGTAAAACTGAATCAGTAGTGGCCGCTAGTGTCTGTGCCCATAAGAAATGGTTGTTCATATCATCAACCATGATTAAGCAGACTGTGCGCAACTCGCTGTTCAAAGGTGAATATGACAGCAGCTACATCTACATCATCGACGGCGCGCTGACATCCAAGCAGCAGGATATGCGGCATATGCAGCTCGTCAAAGAAGTGATGAATTTACCTGCTGTAAAAGTGATAGAGCATCCGGATTTATTTGTGGCGAATAGCGACTTTACATTAGAGGACTTTGATTACATTATCGAGCTGCGTGAGAGCGATGATCAGGAAATCACTTATGAGCAGGTGCACAAGAATAATCTATTTGACACAGATGGATTCGGATTTTTTGAATAATGGGAGGCGTTTCAATGAAACCCATTGGTGAAATTTTGAAAAGTAAACGGGAAAGGCTCGGCATGACGCTTCTGGATATGGAGAAACGCATCAGGATCAAGAGAGAATATATCTCGATGCTTGAAAAAAATGAGTTTGATCAGCTGCCGAATCCCGATTATGCAGTAGGTTTTATTAGAAAGTATGCGGAGAGTGTCAATCTGAACGCGGATAAACTCATAGAAGAACATCAGTCGGAGCTTCCGGTACATAAGATGACTGCCAAAGAAGCGAAGAAATCACTTAAGACACCTGATGTCCAGGAAAATCAGAAGTTATTACCTTTGTTCAGGCTGATTCTGCTCGTCTCTGCTGTCTGTACGTTACTGTGGATCGTCTCGGTCTATTTATTTCCGCATCCCCGGCAGTGGCATGCTGCGACGATTAATCCGAGTAGAGATGTGGCGATAGAGCCTAAGAAAGAAGCGCAGAAGTCGGATAAGAAGAAAGAAAAAGAAGAACCGGCTAAAAAAGAGGAAAAAACGAGGGTCAGTTATAAATCATTTGACGGTGCTACACTCAGCTACACAGTCAAGACGAAAGAGCCTGTTGTCATTCGTGTGACATCGAAGACACCGACGTGGCTCCAGCTGCGTAGTGATGACCGGTCAGAGAACTATCGGAATGTCAATGACCGGACATTAAAGATAGGTAAAGGGGCACGCACTGTCACACTGATTGCGGGATCAACAGCTGACCTGACGGTGTATTGCAATGGGGAGAAAGCGGAGGTCCCGACCAGCGCAGATGCTTTAATTACACGAACCTATCAGTTCAATATTTCAAAATAGAAAGGAGTCTACAAATGAACATTCCAAATCAGATTACAGTGGCACGCGTGGTGCTGATTCCGATTTTTCTTGTCTTTCTGCTGGCCGACTTCCATATGGGGAATATTCAATTCTTGAACAGCATGGATATGCGCATCGAACAGTTGATTGCAGCAGTCATCTTTATCTTTGCCTCTCTGACTGACTGGGTAGATGGCTATCTGGCGCGAAAATGGCAGCTTGTCACAAATATGGGGAAATTCCTGGATCCATTAGCAGATAAGCTGCTCGTTGCATCCGGTCTTATAGCGTTAGTTGAACTGGATGTCATACCATCCTGGATGGCCATCATCATCGTTGCACGTGAGTTTGCGGTGACGGGTCTTCGTCTTCTGCAGATAGAACAGGGATTTGTCTCAGCAGCGGGTCAGCTCGGCAAGATCAAGACAGCTGTAACGATGGTCGCCATGATTTTACTGCTTCTTGCAGAACCATTCGGCATGAACCTCGGCTACTGGCTGATGTATGCTGCTGTTTTCTTCACCATTCTATCAGGCATTGAATACTTCTATCACGGCAGAGATGTGTTCCGTGGCTCTAAATAACAGGTTGTCATAACCTGTTATTTTTTTATGAAAAACAGCTGGTGAATGGGACTGTTTTCATGAAAAACTGTCTGTTTGTCATCAAAAACTGTCGTTAAAAAATACGAACAGACGTTTGCTTTTTGCTTGCTATTTGGGCCCGAAATCAGTATAGTAAGAGATGTAAAACAAATAAAATTAACGAATAAACGGCAACGTTTAAGGAGGATATACATTTGAGCGAACGTCAAAAAGCACTCGATACAGTCATCAAAAATATGGAGAAATCATTCGGTAAAGGCGCGGTCATGAAGCTCGGCGAAAGCACAGCCCGCAATGTTTCCACTGTTTCAAGTGGTTCTATTACCATCGATAATGCATTAGGAGTAGGGGGCTATCCTAAAGGGCGTATCATTGAGATTTACGGACCTGAAAGTTCCGGTAAAACGACCGTGGCCCTGCACGCGATCGCTGAAGTACAGGCTCAGGGCGGAACAGCTGCGTTCATCGATGCTGAGCACGCATTAGATCCTGTTTATGCGAAGAATCTGGGTGTGGATACTGAGAATCTTTATTTATCACAGCCTGACCATGGTGAACAAGGTCTGGAAATCGCTGAAGCATTTGTTAGAAGCGGTGCGATTGATATCATCGTTATCGATTCAGTGGCTGCCCTGACACCAAAAGCGGAGATCGAAGGAGAGATGGGTGACTCTCATATGGGTCTGCAGGCGCGTCTGATGTCACAGGCACTGCGTAAACTTTCCGGTGCCATTGCGAAATCTAATACGATCGCCATCTTTATCAACCAGGTCCGTGAAAAAATCGGTGTGATGTTCGGTAACCCTGAAACGACACCGGGCGGCCGTGCGCTTAAATTCTATAGTTCAGTCCGTCTGGAAGTCCGTCGTGCGGAACAGCTGAAACAAGGCATGGACGTGGTAGGTAACCGTACAAAGATTAAAGTCGTGAAGAACAAAGTAGCGCCACCTTTCAAAGTAGCTGAAGTTGATATCATGTACGGTAAAGGTATCTCCCGTGAAGGTGAGATTGTAGACCTCGGTACTGAGTTTGAAGTGATTGATAAATCAGGTGCTTGGTATTCTTATAATGGCGAGCGCTTAGGTCAGGGTAAAGAGAACGTGAAGAACTTCATGAAAGAGAATCCTGAAGTCATGGCAGAGATTGACCGTAAAATACGTCAGGAAATGGGAATCATCGCGCCGGATGAAGTGACTGAGACAGCAGAAAAAGAATCTGCAGAACCTCAGAAAGAAGAAGCAGATACTTT
Source organism: Macrococcus bovicus (assembly GCF_004359575.1). Taxonomy (GTDB): domain Bacteria; phylum Bacillota; class Bacilli; order Staphylococcales; family Staphylococcaceae; genus Macrococcus; species Macrococcus bovicus. Next base: position 24,885 of record NZ_SCWF01000014.1, read on the forward strand.
ATTTGATGACGAATTAGTCTAATCACAGAGAACTGAAGTCTCCGGACTTCAGTTTTTCTATTCCATATACTAGATGACGCCTTGACTTTAATATGACAGAAAACGTACAATTGAAATGTATATGATTTTAATTATATATTCTTTATTTTAATACTTTAACTAGATAATAAGCAAAAAGGAGGTGTTTATGTATGGTTATCCTCTTATACATTTTGCTTGGCATCCTTGTAGGTGTTGCTGCAGGTTATTATCTAGCAAAAACGAATTTGACGAACCAGCAGATTCAGGCACGGCAAACTGGTGAGCATATTGTGAAAGAAGCTAGAAAAGAAGCCGAAAGTCTTAAAAAAGAAAAACTGCTAGAAGCTAAAGAAGAACATCAGCTGCGCAGTGATCGTCTGGAAGATGAATATCGCCATAGACGAGCAGATCTTTCAAGACAAGAAGCACGATTACTTCAAAAAGAAGAAAACTTAGATCGAAAAAGTGAACTCTTAGATAAAAAAGATGATCTTTTAGAACAAAAAGAATCTAAAATTGAAGCTAAACAACAGCAAGTTGATGCGCTGGAGCAAAGTGTTCAAGATATTATCGCCAGACATGAACAGGAATTAATACGCATCTCCGGACTGACTCAAGAAGAAGCGAAACAGGAAATTATCGACCAGGTTGAAGATGAACTTTCTCATGATATAGCCGTGCTGATCAAAGAGAAAGAGCAAGAAGTCAAAGACACAGTCGATAAGAAAGCCAAAATGTTACTTGCGACTACTGTTCAGCGCTTAGCCGCTGATCATACTTCAGAATCAACGGTATCAGTGATCAATCTGCCGAATGATGAGATGAAAGGTCGTATTATTGGTCGGGAAGGACGAAATATCAGAACACTTGAAACATTAACGGGTATTGATCTGATTATTGACGATACACCGGAGGCAGTGATACTGTCGGGCTTTGATCCAATCAGACGGGAAGTGGCGAAAATCGCGCTGCAGAACCTGGTTTCTGATGGTCGTATTCATCCAGGTCGTATCGAAGAAATGGTTGAAAAAGCGAAAAAATCAGTGGATGAAAGTATCCGCGAAGCAGGTGAGGCGGCGACATTTGAACTGGGTATCCACAATCTTCATCCGGACTTAGTGAAAATACTCGGCCGTATGAAGTTCAGAACGAGCTACGGCCAGAATGTGCTGAAACACTCGGTAGAGGTGGCGCATTTAGCAGGCATGATGGCAGCAGAACTCGGTGAAGATGTGACACTCGCTAAGCGGGCAGGACTTCTTCATGATATCGGTAAAGCCATTGACCATGAGGTGGAAGGCAGTCATGTTGAAATCGGTGTAGACCTTGCGAAGAAATACAAGGAGCATCCGGTTGTTATCAATGCAATCCATTCTCATCATGGTGACATCGAACCTAATTCGGTCATTTCAGTCTTAGTGGCGGCTGCCGATGCACTGAGTGCAGCTAGACCAGGGGCTAGACGCGAGACTTTGGAAAATTACGTCAGACGTCTGGAACGACTTGAACAGATTTCAGAGAGCTATGACGGCGTCGAGAAATCATTTGCGATCCAGGCGGGACGAGAAATCAGAATTATCGTCTCTCCTGAGGAAGTGGATGATCTGAAGGCCCATCGATTAGCGCGTGATATCAAGAATCAGATCGAAGAAGAACTGCAGTATCCAGGTCATATTAAAGTAACAGTCGTACGTGAAATGCGTGCGGTAGAATATGCCAAATAACAGAACTTCAGTGAGCGCAGGTTCACTGAAGTTTTTTTATGCTGATAAGATTTTAAAGGTGCATATTTATCGGTTTTTATTTATATGGATGAGTGCTTCTGTTATGATGGATACAAAGAGCAAGGGGGCGAAGGTTATGTTAGACAATTATTCAGTGATGAGTACTTCATACTTTACGCATGGCAATGAATGGTTTCGTGTAGAGTTTCTGAAGAATGATATCCGTGGTGGACTGTCCGTTGTGAAATATATCGCGATTACAACCAAGGACAACGAGACGAAGTTTTATGAGTTCGATGAACCGATTACTGAATATAAGTTTGTGCAGAAGGTCATTGAAAAACATTATCTAAACAAATAGACACAGAGCCGAGGCTCTGTGTTTTTTTGAGGAGGAAAATAAATGGACATCATTAAGACGAATCTATTCAAGATGCTCGATAAACGAGTTCAGAAAGTGACGATCTATACAGGTTATAATGAGGCGGCGCTCCGATTATTTCAGACAATAACAGCCTATATCGAGCAACTTAACCAGGAAATCAGTGAAAACGTCAATCACAGTGAAGCAGTTAAAATCAATGTGGAAGGCGGTTTAATTGAATGGCTCGGTGTCTACTATCAGCTGTCAATGAATGAGTCAGGTAGTGTGAATATCATCTCGATTGATCCTGTGACCAATGAGACTCAGCGCATTGATATCATCATTGAACTTGACGGGGCATTATTTTCCAGCAAATATAATGCGAGGATCAGTGAAGATGAAGCTATCATACTGAAATGGCTGACTTCTCATGAACGATTTAATAATCTGGAGCTATAATGTAATATAAATCACATTATGCTGCCTAATTTGAACGTTTCAGCACAGTCTCTCAGTATTTCTTTAAAATACTATATATAGATGTATAATATCGTTATCAACACTATATATTGTGAAAGAAGTGGTTGGATGTCGCTGGAAACGCAGATGGAAAGATTACAGAATAAAGAGAAGTCCATTATCAATGAGAATGCTAATAAAGATTCAAATGTGTTTAATACGCTTAGAGATTTAACTGCAGGTACTGTTGCTAAATATTATGGATTGCAATGGTTGCCCGCACATATCAGAGAGGCTCATATTAAAGGTGAAATTCATTTTCATGATCTTGATTATCATCCCTATATGCCTATGACAAACTGCTGTTTAATCAATATTGAAGATATGCTGACAAATGGTTTTAAGATAGGTAATGCACAAGTAGAACCCCCAAAATCAATTCAGACAGCTGCTGCCCAGATTGCTCAGATTATAGCCAACGTCGCCAGTAGTCAGTACGGCGGATGCTCGGTTGATCGTATTGATGAGATACTCAGTAAATATGCTGCCCTAAATGCTGACAGACATCATCAAGATGCCATCACTTTTAATATCACTGAGATTGATGCATACGTGATGCACATGACCCGACGCGACATCTACAGCGCTATGCAGTCGCTTGAGTATGAAATAAATACACTCTATTCTTCGAACGGCCAGACACCTTTTGTGACATTTGGATTCGGCCTCGGCACTGATGATTATAGTAGACTGATTCAGCAGGCTATACTTGATATCAGAATAAAGGGATTGGGAAAAGAGGCAGCGACAGCTATTTTTCCGAAACTGGTTTTCTCTTTGAAGAAAGGGATTAACCTGACGCATGACGACCCTAATTATGATATCAAAAAGCTGGCTATTGAGTGTTCGACAAAAAGAATGTATCCGGATGTGCTTAATTACAAGGTGCTGACCGAGCTGATTGGCGACTTTAAAGTTCCTATGGGCTGTCGCAGTTTTCTTAACAGTTTTGTACAAGACGGTGAATACATCAATAGCGGACGCTTTAATTTAGGTGTCACCACTATCAACTTGCCCAGAATCGCCATCGAAAGCGGAGGAAGTTTAGAAGTCTTTAAGACGATACTAGAAGAGAGAATGGAAATAGTGAAAGTCGCATGTCTATATAGAATCAAAAGAGTGAAAGAAGCACGTCCTGAGAATGCGCCTATCCTTTATCAGCATGGTGCACTTAGCAGACTTGATAAAGGTGAAAAAATAGACCAGTTATTCTACAACAGAAGATGTACAGTGAGTGTAGGTTATATCGGGCTTTATGAGGTAGGTGTTCTATTGTTTGATAGTGACTGGGAGAGTGATGACGAAGCGGTCAGAAGCCTGGTCTCTATTCTTAAATTCATGCATAATCAGACAGAAGCCTGGAGCCGTCAGTATGATGTACAGTTCAGTGTTTACGGCACACCTAGCGAGTCGCTGACTGACCGTTTCTGTCAGCTGGATAGAGCACAGTTTGGTGACATAAAGGATGTTACAGATAAGGGTTACTATACAAATTCGTTTCACTATGATGTACGCAAGAAAATATCACCGTTCAAGAAGATTCGTTTCGAGCAGTCTTTTGCTCAATATTCGACAGGTGGCTTTATCCATTATTGTGAGTATCCTTCGCTGCACCATAATCCTCAAGCGCTTGAAGCGGTGTGGGATTATGCATATGACAAAATTGGCTACCTTGGCACAAATCTGCCGATTGATCATTGTTATGACTGCGGCTTTGAAGGAGAGTTCACACCGACAGCTGAAGGATTTGTCTGTCCTGAATGTGGTAATCATGACCCTTCACGAGCAGATGTGGTCAAACGAACATGTGGCTATCTCGGCAATCCACTTAAACGGCCGATGGTGAAAGGACGCCATCAGGAGATAGCGAGTCGAGTGAAGCATCTATGAACTATGACGGAGGGAACAGAGTCGCTAGAATTATACCGGATTGCGTAACAGACGGTGAAGGTGTTAGAGTGAGCGTGTATTTAGCAGGCTGTCACTTTAAATGTTCTGGCTGTTTTAACGCTTCATTATGGAATTTTGATGCGGGAGAAGAACTTACAGAAGAACTGCTTGACAGAATCATTTACTTTCTAAAGCCGGACTACGTCAAAGGTCTGTCTATACTGGGTGGGGAACCACTAGAGAATCAGCTTGTCTTGAAGCGTTTAATCGATGCTGTTCAATTCCATTTCGGCAGCAGCAAGGATATCTGGCTATGGACAGGTTATATGAAAGAATATATTGAACGCGATGATCAGTTAAAATGGATTCTAAGTGCGGCGGATGTATTAGTTGACGGACCGTTTGTCAAAAGGCTTAAAGCTGATTTAGCTTTTCGTGGCTCACACAACCAAAGAATACATTATTTATCTTAAAATTAATATAACTATATTATGTAAACTTATAAGTTAATCATTTAAGGTCACTATAGTAGTGACCTTATTTTTACTCCAAGCCTTGCTGAACGTTGATTGAACTCTGATAGGCCTGCATCGTTGTCCCGCCGTCCATATGTCCGGGTGGAATGATGCCATTTGCTACTGCTGCATTGTAGGCTTGTCCTTTTTCCGCCTCCGTATAATCACCGAACATGATCTGCTGAAGCTGGTCTGCAGATGTCACGTTGTCAGCTGGATTTTCTGTGCTGACAGACTCTGTTGTGATTGCTTCTGTTGTCAATGCTTCTGTCGTCGGTGCCTCTGTTGCTGGAACAGGTGTGACAGGGTTCTCCGTCGATGCTGACTCGGTCACTGGCTGTTCAGTTGTTACGTCCTCGGTTGTATCACGGCCTGTCTCTGATGTCTCAGGTTCTCTTGATGTCTGATTTTCCTTCTTATTTTTTTCAGCTTTCGCTTGCCCGCGTTTTTTACTTTCTTCAATCGCTTTTTTTGCATCACTTGAAATCTGGCTTGTCGCAGTGGTTGTAGTTTCTGCAGGTTCTTCTTTTGTGCCGCACGCGGCAAGGAGGGCCACTGAAGTACATAAAATAACTGACATTTTATTAAGTGACATGCTTCAACCTCTTTTTCTTGGATTTATCATTAGTTTATCATATCCTTATTCATTTTTTACATGCTTTTAGTCTTTATCTGGAATACGATTCCAGTCTTTTTATCCTGTTCATTATTGAACTACCCGCGTCTTCTTTTTGGTACAATAACTAAGAATGAAAAATTAAAGGAGTAGATGATGAGAATATTATTTATCGGAGATATAGTGGGAGCCATTGGCCGGGATATGCTCAGCGAATATTTGCCTCACTTAAAGAAGAAATATCAGCCTAATTTCACGATAGTCAACGGTGAGAATGCGGCACACGGCAGAGGTATCACTGAAAAAATCTATAAATCTTTTATGACTCAAGGCGTGGATTTTGTCACACTCGGCAACCATACGTACGGACAGCGGGAAGTGTATGATTTTCTCGATCAGGATATCAAGATGATCCGTCCAGCGAATTACCCGGCAGAAGCACCAGGCGTCGGCATGAAAATTGTCCGCTTCAATCAGGATAAACTGGCCATTATTAATCTGCAGGGGAGAGCGTTTCTGCCGGCCATCGATGACCCTTTCAAGAAAGCAGATGAGCTGATTGAAGTGGCACGTAAGGAGACAGATCATATCTTTGTTGATTTTCACGCTGAAACGACATCCGAAAAAGGCGCGATGGGCTATTATCTGGACGGCCGCGTCAGTGCGGTTGTCGGTACTCATACTCATATTCAGACAACGGATGACCGTATTCTGCCGCAGGGGACCGGCTTTATCACTGATGTGGGGATGACGGGTGACTATGACGGCATTCTCGGCATCAATAAGGACGAAGTGATTCACCGCTTTATAACAGGTCTGCCTGTCAGACATGTGCTGCATGAAACAGGGCGAGGGGTCTTATCAGGCGTCTATATTGAACTTGATAAAGCAGGCAAAACCAAGAAAATGGAGCGGATATTAATCAATCCTGATCATCCTTTTATCGGCCATTAGTATGAATTTAACGGAAATACCCGCACAAGTCATGTGACTGTGCGGTTTTTTTGTTATATTGGTTGATGAGATAAATTGTAGGAGGATGAAACTTTGAAATCACAAATTTCATGGAAAGTCGGTGGACAGCAGGGAGAAGGGATAGAATCAACAGGTGAGATATTCTCTACTGCCTTAAACAGACAAGGGTATTATTTATATGGCTATCGTCATTTCTCAAGTCGTATTAAAGGGGGGCACACCAACAATAAGATCCGTGTCTCAACCACCCCTGTCTACGCAATCAGTGACGATTTAGATATTCTCGTGGCGTTTGACCAGGAGACGATTGACCTTAACTATCATGAGCTGACAGCAGAAGGGGTCATCTTAGCAGACGGTAAATTTGCGCCTGAGAGACCGGCAGATTTTGAAGGTCTGCTGATTGAAATCAACTTTACGGAGATCGCTAAAGAACTAGGGACTGCACTGATGAAGAATATGGTCGCAGTCGGTGCGACTGTGCAGCTTCTCGGTCTGTCTCTTGAACCTTTTGAAGAACTAGTAGAATCGATGTTCAAGAAAAAAGGCGATAAGATCGTTGAACTGAATAAAGAGGCATTGAAGAGCGGTATCGCTGAAATATTGAAATACGGTGCAGAGATTGGTGACCGTTTCAATCTGGCGGATAGTGACGGGATAGGTCACCTCTTCATGATCGGTAATGAAGCCATTTCACTCGGTGCATTAGCGGGCGGTGCCCGTTTTATGGCGGCCTATCCGATTACACCGGCATCAGAAATCATGGAGTATATGATTGATAAGCTGCCTCGTTTCGGCGGTACAGTGATACAGACTGAAGATGAGATAGCGGCAGCCGTCATGGCTATCGGCGTCAACTATGCCGGTGTCCGGGCATTCACAGCTTCAGCAGGTCCGGGGCTTTCCCTCATGATGGAAGCAATCGGTCTGTCCGGCATGACAGAACAGCCGCTCGTCATCGTCAACACGATGCGCGGAGGTCCTTCAACTGGGCTGCCGACAAAACAGGAGCAGTCAGACTTGATGCAGATGATCTACGGGACGCACGGCGATATACCGAAGATTGTTATCGCGCCGACGACCGTGGAGGATGCTTTTTACTTAACGATGGAGGCTTTTAATCTCGCAGAAGAATATCAGTGTCCGGTTATTCTGTTAAGTGACCTGCAGCTCTCCCTCGGCAAACAGACGGTACCTGAACTTGATTACAGCCGCATTGAGATCCGCCGCGGCAACATTGTCAGTGATGTGCCTGACTCAGATACGAAAGACTATTTCAAACGTTATGCAGTGACAGAGACAGGCGTTTCGCCGCGTACATTACCTGGCACTAAGAACGGCATCCATCATGTGACGGGTGTTGAACATGCTGAAGACGGTAAGCCGTCAGAATCACCTGTCAACCGTATTAAACAGATGGAGAAAAGGATGCGCAAGATTGAGGCGCTGAAGATTGAGCAGCCTGTAGTTGAAAGCGGCGGCCACGATGAAGCAGACGTCCTTGTCATCGGCTTTATCTCAACGCACGGGGCCATTGAGGAAGCAATGACGCGAACAGATCTTAAAGTCAACCACATGCAGATCAGACAGCTGCATCCGTTCCCGGCTGAAGAGGTCCAGGCTGCACTTGATAAAGCGAAGAAAGTGATCGTCGCTGAAAATAATTATCAGGGTCAGCTTGCACAGATCATCAAGATGAATACACTGCATCACAATAAAATCACAAGTTTCGTCAAATATGACGGAACACCATTCCTGCCACATGATATTGAAGAAAAGATCAATACAGTGGTGGATGAAGGAGTCGAGAAATAATGGCAACATTCAAAGATTTCAGAAATACTGTTAAACCGAACTGGTGTCCAGGCTGCGGTGATTTCTCCGTCCAGGCTGCGATTCAAAAAGCAGCAGCGGGTGTCGGACTTGAACCGGAGAACCTCGCCGTCATTACGGGTATCGGCTGTTCAGGCCGTTTATCAGGTTATATCAACTCTTACGGCTTCCACAGCATCCATGGTCGTGCACTGCCGCTTGCTCAAGGTGTGAAGATGGCAAACCAGGAACTGACCGTCATTGCTTCAGGTGGGGACGGCGACGGCTTTGCGATCGGTATGGGCCATACGATTCATGCGCTGCGCCGTAACATCGATCTCACCTATATTGTCATGGATAATCAGATCTATGGGCTGACAAAAGGTCAGACGTCACCTAGTTCAGCGCATGGATTTGTGACGAAGACCACGCCTAAAGGTTCAATCGAGAAGAACGTTTCACCGCTTGAACTGGCGATTACAAGTGGCGCTACATTCATCGCCCAGAGCTTCTCATCAGATATCAAGGAACTGACGGCTATCATTGAAGCGGGTATTCAGCATAAGGGCTTCTCGTTCATCAATGTCTTCTCACCTTGTGTCACCTATAATAAAATCAATACGTATGACTGGTTCAAAGAAAATCTGACTAAGATCGCTGACATCGAAGGCTATGACCCTTCAAATAAAGCGCAGGCGTTATCCACTGTCATTGAGCATGACGGCCTGGTGACGGGGATTATCTATCAGGATACGGCAACACCAAGCTACGCAGAACAGATAGACGGCTACAGTCAGAACTTATCGCAGGCCGAGATGAAAATTACACAGCCTGAATTCAATGAACTTATGTTACAATTTAAATAAATCATAAAAACACTAGGGGAGCTTTTTGCTGAGACTGGAGGAATCCTAAACCCTTTTAACCTGGTCAGATAATGCTGACGGAGGGAAGTGTCTCAAACACAACCTTCTGCAGGTTGTGTTTTTTTAATGGAGGATAACTGATGAAAAAACTTTTGATAGGTGCAAGCTGTCTGATTCTACTGGCGGGCTGCAGTGAGCAAGGGACGAAGAAAGAAGACAAGAAAGAGGCTAAGGAACTGAAGAAAGTCACACTGATGCTTGACTGGACGCCCAATACCAACCATACAGGAATCTTTGTGGCGAAAGAAAAAGGCTATTTCAAAGCGCATGGTCTGGACGTGACTATTAAGACACCAGGCGATGTGACAGCGGACCAGCTTGTCGCTGCCAATAAAGTTCAGTTTGGAATCAGTGCACAGGAGCAGGTCACGCAGGAACGGACAGAAGGTGTGCCGGTCAAATCGATCGGGGCTATTATCCAGCACAATACGAGCGGTTTTATGAGCCTTGCTTCTAAAAACATCCATTCACCTAAGGACTACGCAGGAAAAACTTACGGGGGCTGGGGCGCACCTATTGAGCGACCATTTATTGATGCGGTCATGAAAAAAGACGGAGCAGATGTCAAGGATGTTAAAGTCGTCAATATGGGCAATACGGACTTCTTCACAGCCTCCAAGAAGAATATAGATTTCGCCTGGGTATTCTACGGCTGGACGGGTATTGAAGCGGAGACACGCGGCGAGAAAGTCAACATGCAGTACTTAACAGATTACGATAAAAATCTTGACTATTATACGCCGCTGATCATTGCGAACGAAAAATATATCCAGTCAGATAAAGAGACGGTTGATGCCTTCATGGCGGCTGTACAGGAAGGCTATGAATTTGCGATTGATAAGCCGAAAGCAGCCGCTGATATCCTGCTGACCGAGGCGCCGGAATTAAAAGAGAGTAAGGAACTGGTCTATAAGAGTCAGGAATACCTGAAGGATAAATATCAGGATGACGCGAAGGAATGGGGCCTGCAGGACAAGAAGGTCTGGGAGAATTTTGCGCACTTTATGAAGGAAAATGATATCATCAACAACGACTTCAATGCTGACGATGCATTTACAAACGAATTTGTGGAGGGAAACTGATGGCAGATACTTTGATGAGCATTCAGATCATACCGAAGACGCCTAACGGTGAAGATGTGATTCCATATGTCGACAAGGCGATTGAAGTCATTCAGGCGAGTGGCCTGCCTTATGTTGTAAACCCGCTGGATACAACGATAGAAGGAAATATGCCGGAACTTCTTCAACTCATTGAGGATATGAACAAGAAAATGATGGCTGAAGGCGTGGTCAGCGTTATTTCTCAAGTGAAGTTCTATCATGCTGAAGAGGCTTCTATGGCAGAACTCGTCAAGAAATACCGATGAGATACTCTCTGAAGTTTGGTCTCTTCATCGCCGTCCTGCTGCTGCTCTGGGAGATGCTCGTTCGCCTGCTTCATGTCGATAGCTATACGCTACCTGCACCGAGTGCTATTGCAACGGCATTTATCACAGCATTCCCGGACTATAAGGATGACCTGGTGCCGACCATCCTGCTTGTGCTGGCAGGCTTGCTGGTCTCTATAGTTGTCGGTGTAGGGATGGCCGTGATGCTGCATCTGATCCCTGCACTTGAGCCGTTTATCTATCCATTACTTGTCGTCAGCCAGAATGTACCGGTCATCGTGATTGCACCGCTTCTTGTCATCTGGTTTGGTTTCGGCCTGCTGCCGAAGCTGATCGTGATCACACTCGTCTGTTTCTTCCCGGTGACGGTCAGTCTGCTGGAAGGATTCAGATCAGTGGATCAGGATTTAAGGAAATATATGCTGATAGCCGGGGCAAGTCGTATGCAGATCTTCAGAAAATTAGAATGGCCGGGCAGCATGCCTTTTCTGTTCAATGGATTGAAGATTGCCGGGACTTACTCTGTCATGGGCGCCATTATTTCAGAGTGGCTGGGCAGTGACAAAGGTCTCGGCAAATATATGATCATTGCCCAGCGTGCCTTCCAGGTGGACCGTGTCTTTGTAGCACTTGTATGGATCGTGATTTTTGCGCTGGTCATCTTCAGTGTGATCAAGGTCTTGGAGAAGCTGACCGTGAGGTGGAAACATGATTAAATTAAAACTGCAGAATATCAGCCATTCCTTTGGCATGAACCCTGTTCTAGAGCACGTGAATCTCGAGGTGAAAGACCAGGAGTTTGTGACGATTCTTGGACCTTCCGGCAGCGGGAAATCGACGATCTTCAACATTATCGGCGGGCTGTTAACCCCTGTCGCAGGTGACGTCATATTAGACTGCAGGCAGGTAGTAGGACACACGGGCCACGTCGCCTATATGCCGCAGTCACCTTCACTGATGCCGTGGCGCACCGTTGCCGCCAATATCGCACTGGGCAGTGAGATCAAAGAGGGTACGACCGGCAGGCTGGATGAACTTTTAGAGCGAAGTGGCTTCGAAGATATTCGTCATCAATATCCGGACCGTTTAAGCGGTGGCATGAAACAGCGTGTCTCCTTTCTACGCACACTAAATACACCGGGGGATCTGATGCTGCTGGATGAACCTTTTTCCGCGCTGGATGAGATCACCAGGTTCGATATGCAGAAATGGCTGCAGGAGATACTGGCGGCAGAAAAAAGGACGGTGCTGATGATCACGCACAGTATTGAGGAAGCGATCAGACTGTCTGACCGCATTGTGGTGCTCGCAGGCAAGCCGGCGAGTATTCAGCATATGATCGAAGTGAAGCAGATGACTGAAGAGGAGAGACACCTGTTAAAGCAGCAGCTGCTGGAGATGTTGACAGGAATATGAAAAATGCTGTTCAATTTAAAAATTGAACAGCATTTTATATAGAACGGCAAGAATGCTAGATGCCTATAGCGTGAAAAAATAGAAGTCATTCATTACGAATGACTTCTATTTTCTCTCCAGGCTTTGAAGGCACTGAAGACAGCAGGTAAGACAGAGACGACGATGATGAGGATCAAGACAATCTCAAAGTTATCTTTCACGACTGGAATGTTACCGAAGAAATAGCCGAGACCCAGACAGATAGCAACCCAGAGAAATGCGCCGATCACATTATAGAGAATGAAATAACTGTAATGCATGCGACTGGCACCAGCTACAAAGGGAATGAAGGTCCGGATGAATGGCATGAAGCGAGCCATGACAATGGTTTTTCCGCCGTATTGATTAAAAAAGCGCGTGGCTTTCAGCAGATGTTCTTCCTTGATGAAGCGCCCGAAACGCGGATGGTTCGTAATGCCGAGGCCGGCCCATTTACCGATATGATAATTGAGGGTATCGCCTAACACGGCCGCAATCAAGCAGACTAAAAACAATAACCATATATTAAGGGCACCTTGCGGGGCAAGTGCAGCGGCTGCAAACAGCATGGAATCACCCGGCAGAAAAGGCATGATGACCAGTCCGGTCTCAATAAAAATAATTAAAAACAAAATACCATAAGTCAGCGTGCCGTACTGACTGACAATGCTGATTAAATGCTTATCAATATGCAGGATGAAATCCATGAGCTGAGAAAGAAAGTTCATTTTGTGCTCCTATCTGATTTAGTAACTCTTATATTATAATCGGCCGCATAGTTTCAGGCAAACTATTGAATATTTCTGAGAGAGATATGGCATAATTAAACTAATTCGGAATACGAAAGAAAGGGGTTTTTACCTTGCAGACCGTCATCAAGTATACACGTCCTTATCTCGGACTGATGTTATTTGCACTTCTGCTGATGCTGTCAGAACTTTTTGTCGATATGTATGCGCCTATCCTCATGAAGAATATAATTGATAACGGCATCCTGCAGAATGACACCCGCTACATTCAGACTTATCTGCTGATCATGCTCGGCATCAGTCTGGCTGCTTTCTTTGCGGGTGTGCTGAACTCATTTATTTCTTCTCACGTCTGTCATATGTTTTCCTACGATCTACGTAATGCTATTTTCCGCAGGATTCAAGGTTTCTCCCTCGAAACACTCGGCCGGTTTAAAACGTCCAGTCTGATCACCCGGCTGACCAGCGATATTATTGCGAACGAAATGGTACTCTTCATGAGTCTGCGCATCATGCTGAAAGCGCCATTATCGGTCGTCGGTAGTATCATCATGAGTTTCATCGTCGCCCCGGAAATCGCCCTCTATCTGGTGATAGGGACACCGCTCTTAGCTGTCTTTCTCTTTATCACTGCACGCAGCGGGATGAAGCTCTTTTTGCGTATCCAGAAGCGGACTGATCATCTGAATCGCTTTGTGCAGCAGAACCTAGAAGGGGTGCGACTGATTAAGTCGACATTGAACGGCCCCTATGAAGCTGAACGATTCGATGAAGTGGCGACACCTATCAGACAGGATACGGTCTATGCGCTCAGACTGATGGAGAGCATTATGCCGGTGCTCCTCATCATCATGAATTTATCAATGCTGCTCGTCATCTGGTTCGGCAGTGACCTTATACAGTCTGACTCACTTGAAGTGGGCTCTTTAGTGGCGGTCATCAACTATGCACTGCGGATGCAAGGTGGTTTCTCAATGTTCGCCTTTATTATCATTGCCTTTTCACGTGCAAAAGCCAGCGCTGACCGTATCAGCGAGGTTCTGACTACGCCGGAGGATGAGATTCAGGTCGCAGATGACAATGCGGCTGAGAAGCTGAACAACACGGTTGAGTTTAAGCATGTCTATTTCAAATATCCGTCTGCACAGAACTATGTCCTGCAAGATATCTCCTTTAAAGTGAAGGGCGGAGAAAAGTTCGTCATCATGGGTCAGACAGGTGCCGGAAAATCTGCATTATTATCGCTTATCCCTAAGATGTATGAAACATCGTCCGGCGAAGTCCTTATCAACGGCCAGAATGTCCGTGACTGGGATATTAGAACACTGCGCGAATGGATCGGCTATGTGCCGCAGAAGACGACGCTCTTTACAGGCTCGATTATTGATAATGTTCGCTGGGGCGACAGTGAAGCAAGTGCCGAGGAAGTCTTCCGTGCAGCGCAGATCGCCCAGATTCATGATTCGATCATGAATTTTGATGATGCATACAGCACGAAAGTCGGCCAGCAGGGTGTGAATTTATCTGGCGGTCAGAAACAGCGGCTTGCCATCGCACGTGCACTGATCAAAAAACCGGGCATTCTGATTCTGGATGACAGTACATCAGCACTGGATATCCATACTGAAGGCCGTCTGTTTGATGCGCTGAAAAATCTCGATATGACACGTATCATCGTCACTCAGAAGATACATACCGCTAAAACGGCCGATCAGATCCTGCTGCTGGATCAAGGACGAATCGTCGCGCTCGGCACCCATGAAGAATTGATGAATTCAAGCCCGCTATATCAGGATATAGCACGCAGTCAGGAGGAGACACATGATTAAAGATGTATTCTCTCATCCGCCGGTCTTGAAAAAAGAAGATATCGGTCGGAAAAAAGATAAAAAGCGGGCAGATGACTGGCAACATACAGTCAGCAGAATATGGCAGCTGATGGCCCACCGCAGATGGATGGTTTTCTTTGTCATTATACTCGTCATCATCACCTCTCTCCTGAGTCTGGTCGGCCCGTATCTGATCGGTCATATCATCGACCATAATATTATGACGAAGCGCTTCAGCTCCTTGCCGCAGAAGATCGGCTGGCTGCTCATTATTTTTGCTGCCTTATCGCTTCTGACCTATCTCGCTGCCTATCTCATGGTCGATATCGCACAGGAGACAGTCTACAAGCTTCGCATGCAGCTCTTCAGTCATATGCAGCAGTTGCCGATCCGCTTCTTTGATGAACGTCAGCACGGTGATATCATGAGCAGAATGACAAACGATATTGAAAATATCTCAAAAGTTCTGAACTCATCATTTATCCAGTTCACCTCCAGTATTGTGACACTGGTGGGAACAGTCATCGTGATGCTGACCCTGAGCCCGTTACTGACACTACTGACGATGACGATTATACCCGTGATGTTCTTTGCGACGCGCTGGATCACCAACCGCACAGGTCCCCTTTATAAGATGCGTCAGCAGGCGCTCGGGGATATGAATGCCTATATTGAAGAGATTGTTTCCGGCCAGTCAGTAGTCAAAGTCTTCTCACAGGAAGAAGTTGTGATACAAGGCTTCGAAGAGAAGAACCGTTCGGTCCGTGAACGGGGGTTCTGGTCTATCAGTTATTCCGGTACCATTCCTAAAGTCATGAACACCTTGAACAACCTTTCATTTGCCATCGTCGTCGGTATCGGCGGCCTCCTTGCATTGAACGGTCAGGCGGTAACTGTCGGCACAATCGTGATCTTCGCTGAATATGCGCGCCAGTTCACAAGACCGTTATCTGACCTCGCCAATCAGTTCAATGAAGTGCTGTCAGCGCTGGCAGGAGCGGAACGTGTCTTCGCGATTATCGATGAGGAAGAAGAACCGGACACGAATCACGGGGAAAGGGTGATTCAAGGTCATATTCAGTTCAATGATGTCACCTTCAAATATAATGACAGTCAGCAGAAAAATGTGATCAATCACGTCTCATTTGATCTGGCTGCAGGAGAGTCACTCGCACTGGTCGGCGCAACGGGTGCCGGTAAGACGACGATCATTCAGCTGCTGAACCGCTTCTATGATATCAATGGAGGCGAGATTCTGATTGACGGCGTTTCAGTATCGCGCATGCCACGACGTACATTAAGACGTCAGATCGCCTATGTGCTGCAGGATCCGATTCTTTTTGACGGCACCGTCCGGGATAATATAAAGTACGGCAATCATGAAGCGACAGATGAAGAGGTGGTGCAGGCGGCGAAAGATGCCAATGCCCATGACTTTATCATGCGTCTTGAAGAGGGCTATGACACGGTGATCTCCGGTGAGGAATCAAGACTTTCTCAAGGTGAACGTCAGCTGTTATCCATCGCACGTGCGCTCGTCCAGAACCCTAAGATTCTCCTGCTGGATGAAGCGACAAGTTCGATTGATACGGTGACAGAGATGCAGCTGCAGGAAGCGGTGGATCGTCTGATGGCAGGACGTACAAGCATCGTGATCGCCCATCGCCTGAACACCGTGAAGAAAACAGATAAAGTCATCGTGCTCGCACAGGGCGAGATTATTGAGCAGGGTTATCAGCATGAGCTGCTTGAACGGAACGGCCTCTACAGCCAGATGGTTCATTCTTCAAATGGTGATTTTGATGAGCTTCTCGACTGATAAAAACCTTTGAAAATGTCTGGTATAAGTAATATACTAAATAGATGATAAATGACTGGAGAGGGTTTTGAAATGAACGAAGAAAGTCGGATCCTAGGTTCTCAGGCCAAGACAGAGAAGAAGCCTGAGAAGGATTACAGCAAATATTTTGAGCATGTCTATCAGCCGCCAAGCCTGATAGACGCTAAAAAACGTGGAAAAGAAGCGGTGAACTATCACCATGACTTTACGATTGAGGAAAAATATCAGGGTCTGGGTAAAGGCCGTAAATATTACATCAGAACATATGGCTGTCAGATGAATGAACATGATACAGAAGTGATGGCCGGGATATTTGAGGCACTGGATTATACAGCAACGAATGATGTCAACGATGCGGATGTCATTTTGCTGAACACTTGTGCCATCCGGGAGAATGCTGAGAACAAAGTATTCGGTGAGATCGGTAACTTAAAGCATCTGAAGCTTGAGAAGCCGGATGTACTGATCGGTGTCTGTGGCTGTATGAGTCAGGAGGAATCTGTCGTCAACAAGATCCTGAAATCCTATCAGAACGTCGATATGATCTTCGGGACGCACAACATTCACCGCCTGCCGGCTATTTTAGAGGAAGCTTATTTATCTAAAGCGATGGTCGTTGAGGTCTGGTCTAAAGAGGGCGATGTCATCGAGAATCTGCCGAAGTCACGACTCGGTGCAACGAAGGCATGGGTCAATATCATGTATGGCTGTGATAAATTCTGTACCTACTGTATTGTACCGTTCACCCGCGGCAAGGAACGAAGCCGCATGCCGGAGGAAATCATCCAGGAGGTAAGAGACCTCGCACGACGCGGGTATAAAGAGATCTGCCTGCTCGGACAGAATGTCAATGCCTACGGTAAGGACTTAGGCATCCATTACGGACTCGGCGATTTAATGGCAGATATCCAGAAGATTGATATCCCGCGCGTCCGTTTCACGACAAGCCATCCGTGGGACTTTGACGACCGTCTGATTGAAGTGCTGGCTGAGGGCGGCAATATCGTGCCGCATATTCATCTGCCTGTGCAATCAGGTAATAACGATGTCCTGAAGATCATGGGCCGTAAATATACACGGGAGAGCTATCTGGAACTCGTCGCTAAGATCCGTGAGCAGATGCCGGATGTCGCGCTGACAACAGACATCATCGTCGGTTATCCCAATGAGACAGAAGCACAATTTTTAGATACAATGGACTTGTACGAACAAGTCGGCTTTGAACACGCCTATACGTATATCTATTCCCCGCGTGAAGGGACGCCGGCAGCCAAAATGAGGGATAATGTGCCGATGCGTGACAAGAAAGACCGTCTGCAGCGTCTGAATAAGATAGTGGAGAAATATTCTGAGAAGACGCTGCAGAATTATTTAGGTCAGGAGGTCATCGTCCTCTGTGAAGGACCATCGAAAAAGAATGACGAGATTCTTGCAGGCTATACCGATAAGAACAAGCTCGTCAATTTCCGTGCACCTAAGGAAGCCATCGGGCAATTTGTCAAAGTAAGAGTAACAGAGACTATGCGCTATTCAATGAATGGTGAATTAATCGCTATTTTAGACCAAGTAGGAGTGAGCCATTAATGTATACAAACGATCAGATCTTAGAACATGCGAAACAGCTCGGCCGGATGATGGCTGAGACGGATGCGGTAGAATTCTTTAAGCGTGCTGAAGCTCAGATTCACGAGAATCAGACTGTGCGCGAGAAAATGGCTTCATTGAAGTCCCTGCAGAAACAAGCGGTGAACTTTGAACAATACGGCAAAGAGAAAGCCCTGCAGATGACAGAAGAGAAAATTGCGAAAGTGGAAGCTGAACTGGATGACATGCCTTTAGTGGATCAGTTCAAGGAGGCGCAAGGTGAAGTCAACTCACTTCTGCAGATGGTCTCTCATGCGATCAGCCAGACTGTGACGGATGAGATCATTGTCTCTACCGGTGGAGACGTCCTAAAAGGTGAGACGGGCGCTCAAATAGCAAATAGTGCACCTGGTTGCGGTAACTAATAGACAAAAGTCGGTTCTTGGATGAATCGACTTTTTTTAACGAAAGGACGGTTAAGATGCAAAACAATCAGACCCGTAAACTGACTTTAACGGCGATTATCACGGCAATCAATGTAGTGCTGAGCCAGATGATCTATATTCCGCTCGGCCCTATCAAAGCCTTTCCGGTCCAGCACTTCGTCAATGTACTATGCGCTGTTCTTGTCGGCCCTTGGTACGGTTTAGCCCAGGCATTTCTGACCTCAGTCATCAGACTGATCTTCGGGACTGCGACACCTTTTGCCTTCCCCGGCAGTATGATCGGTGTATTATTAGCAGGACTCATCTATCAGCGCAGCCGTAAAGTGGGCTTCGCCGTTATAGGAGAAGTCATCGGCACCGGTATTGTCGGCAGTCTTGCCACTATACCGCTGATCTATATGATGAACCTTGACTTCAGCAAGTTCTATGTGATTACCCCTCTCTTCCTGGCCAGTACTGTCGTCGGCAGTCTGACTGCATACGGACTTTTAATCGCACTTACTAGACGAAATCTATTGAAATAAAGGATTGATTGTATGAAACCGACACCTATGATGGCTCAATATCTTGAAATCAAAGCGCAGCACGCTGACTCTATACTTTTTTTCAGACTGGGTGACTTCTATGAGATGTTCTACGACGATGCCGTCACGGCCGCCCGGGAACTGGAAATCACATTGACCCGCCGCGATAAGAAGAACCCGATTCCGATGTGCGGTGTGCCGTATCATTCAGCAAAAGGCTATATTGAGAGACTGATCGATAAAGGATATAAAGTCGCAATCTGTGAACAGATGGAGAATCCGCGTGCAGTGAAGGGGATGGTCAAGCGTGAAGTCGTCCAGATCATTACGCCTGGGACAGTCATGGATGGTTCCCTGGATGAATCATCGAATAATTACTTGATGGCGATTCTGCAGGACCTCGACTACCATATCGCTTATGCCGATATCTCAACCGGTGAACTGAAAGTGACCACCTGCACAGAGGAAATATTGCTGAGTGAACTGGCGAGCATCAAGCCGAGTGAGATCATTCTAAGAGAGCCCCTGGCCCCGGAACTGCTGGCGAAGGTCCATCAGATCACCACTGTGGTATCAGTCTACGAGGCGACAGGGACTGTGCCAGCGCAGGCAGCGGAACTGTCGCCTTCAGCACAGGCCGTCACGGCGCTGCTGTTTGCTTATGTCACTGAAACACAAAAACGGGATCTCGCTCATATTGAACAGGCGGTCAGCTATCAGGCGATTGATTATATGCGGCTTGATCTCTATGCCAAACGTAACCTTGAACTGACAGAAAGCATCCGTCTGAAGACCAAAAAGGGGACGCTCTTATCCATATTCAATGAAACGAAGACGCCGATGGGGCATCGCCTGCAGAAAGAGTGGATAGAGCGGCCGCTGATCAATCAGGAGGCGATCACGCATCGCCACGACCAGGTGGCGCTTCTGAATGAGCGGTTCATAGAGCGCGATGCACTGCGTGAACATCTGGCAGAAGTCTATGATATCGAGCGCTTAGTCGGACGTGTCAGCTTCGGCAATGCCAATGCGAAGGACTTGATTCAGCTGAAATATTCTATTGAGCAGCTGCCGAAGATCAATCAGGTGCTTCAGTCAATCGGGCTGACGGAGGTAGACGACCGTGAAGTGATGAGCCTGGTCCAGCTCCTTGAATCATTGGAAGAAGAAGCGCCGATCTCTATTAAGGATGGCGGTATCTTTAAGACAGGTTATCACGCAGAGCTCGACGGCTATCGTGATGCAGCCAGGAACGGAAAACAGTGGCTGAGTCAGATGCAGCAGACAGAACGGGAACGGACGGGGATTCGTTCCTTGAAAGTCGCCTTTAACAAGGTGTTCGGCTATTACATTGAAATCTCAAAAGCCAACTTACATCAGTTCAACGCTGACGACTTCGGCTATATGCGTAAACAGACGCTGACGAATGCCGAACGATTTATCACGGAAGACTTAAAGGACAAGGAGGCTCTGATTCTTGGTGCCGAGGAGAAGATGATCGATCTGGAGTACCAGCTCTTCATCGAACTGCGCAATCAGGTCAGAACCTATACGGTGGCCCTGAAGCGTATCGCGAGAAGAATAGCTGAACTGGACTGTCTGCAGAATTTCAGTCAGGTCGCCATGGAGAACGACTACGTAAGACCTGTATTCAGTGCGCGGACACTGCAGCTGACTGAGTCAAGACACCCCGTTGTCGAGCAGGTGATGTCGAAAGAAGACTATGTCCCGAATGACTGTCAGCTGGACGACGAGCAGTATATCGATCTGATTACCGGCCCGAACATGTCGGGTAAGAGCACCTATATGCGGCAAGTCGCCCTGATCAGCATCATGGCGCAGATGGGGTCATTTGTCCCTTGTGCCGCTGCAGAGATGCCGATTTTCGATCAGATTTTCACTCGGATAGGCGCAGCGGATGACCTGGTATCCGGACAGAGTACTTTTATGGTTGAGATGCTTGAAGCACGCAATGCGCTGAAGAACGCCACGGCTGACAGCCTGATCATCTTTGATGAGATCGGCCGCGGCACATCTACGTATGATGGTCTCAGCCTGGCACAGGCCATGATTGAGTATGTGCATGACCATATTAAAGCCAAAACGCTTTTTTCAACCCATTATCATGAACTCGTACAGCTGGAAGACACATTGCCGGCACTTGAGAATATTCACGTTGCAGCCAAAGAATATAAGGGTGAGCTCATCTTCCTGCATAAAGTCATGCCGGGGGCTGTTGAGAATAGCTACGGCATCCATGTCGCGCAGCTCGCGGATCTGCCGGCAGAAGTCATCAGCCGCGCCAGCGCTCTTCTTGACCGCTTCGAAAAGGCAGAGGCAGCCGTGCAGCCGGTATCTGCTGAACAGGTTAAAGAACCGCAGCTGTCATTTGACCTGTTTGGCAGCAGTGTGGAAGAAGAACTGAAGCAGCTTGATATTGCGCGTATGACGCCAATAGAAGCACTCCTTAAATTACAAGCATTACAGGATCAACTGAAGTAGGTGAGAATATGGGTAAAATTCAGGAGCTGGATAGACAGCTGGCCAATAAAATCGCGGCAGGTGAAGTGGTTGAGCGCCCGGCATCGGTCGTCAAGGAGCTCGTAGAGAATGCGATAGATGCAGGGGCGACCGAGATAACAGTGAAAGTCAGGGAAGCGGGACTCGAGTCGATTGCTGTGACAGATAACGGCAGCGGCATTCTGGAGGAGGATATTCCGCTTGCTTTCGGCCGGCATGCCACCAGTAAAATACATGACAACCACGATCTCTTTCATATCCGGACGCTGGGCTTCCGCGGCGAGGCACTCGCAAGTATCACCTCAGTCAGCCGCGTCATCCTCCGGACCTGCGCCGACCATACAGTCGGTCATGAGGTCAAAGTCGAAAACAGTGAGATTATAGACCAGACATTGACTAGAGCCAAAAAAGGGACGGAAATCATCGTCAAAGATTTATTTTATAATACGCCGGCACGTCTGAAATATGTAAAAAGCCTGCATACAGAGCTGGGCAAGATCACCGATATTATGAACCGTTTTGCGATGAGCCATAGCCACATCCGTTTTAAACTGGAGGCGGATGGCAAGGTGCTGCTGCAGACAACAGGCAGCGGGCGTCTGAATGAAGTGATGGCCCAAGTCTATGGTATGACGATTGCCCGCGACTTGATTGCGATAGAGGGACAAACGGGCGATTATGAAGTGACGGGTGAAATAGCGCGTCCTGAGCACACACGGGCGAACCGTCATTATATGTCGCTATTTATTAATGGCCGCTATATTAAAAACTTTATGCTGACGAAAGCCATTCTGGAAGGCTATCACACATTGCTGCCTATCGGCCGCTATCCAGTGGTCGCGATTCAGATAAAAATGGATCCGGGACTGGTGGATGTCAATGTCCATCCGACCAAGCAGGAAGTCCGCCTGTCTAAGGAGCCGGAGCTGATGACGCTGATCACGCGGCTGATCAAGGAGGCCTTACTCGGCCAGAGTCTGATACCAGAAATTACAGTGCCGAAGAAAAATAAGGTGCTGGAGAAATTTGAACAGCAGCGGTTTATCTATGAGCAGACAAGACCCGTTCAGTCGCTCGATAAGCCGGTCGTGCAGGAAGATAAGCCCTTTTTCCCGGAAAGTACAGAGCGTGCAGACAGCTCCGAAGAGAAACCGTCTCAGCCCTTTATCGTCTACCAGGAGATGACTCGGCAGGATGAGGCGCCGGAAGTACCTGACAAAAATGATAAGCCGGTAACTGCCACCAGCCCTGCTGCTGAGAGCGTCCATCCTGAACGTAAACTGCCGATGATGGAGGTGGTCGGTCAGGTACACGGGACCTACATCATCGCCCAGAATGAGGAGGGGATGTATATGATTGACCAGCATGCAGCCCAGGAGCGTATCAAGTATGAATATTACAGAGAGCGCATCGGTCACGTGGAACATCAGGTCCAGCCGCTGCTCGTGCCGATCGCCCTCAGTTATACACGTGACGAGGCACTGCGTATTGAGAAATACCGGGATGAACTGGCTGCAGTCGGTCTGGAGCTGGAATCTTTCGGTGGCAGCGATTATCTGGTCCAGGCCGTGCCGACATGGTTTCCAGCTGACGCTGAAGAGACCATCAAGGATATTATCGAGTACTGTCTGACGCATCAGTCTCTCAATCTCAATAAATTTAGAGAAGACACTGCCATTATGATGAGCTGTAAGAAATCAATCAAAGCGAACCATTATCTTCGTCAGGAAGATATGGCAAGACTTCTGGAAGAACTGGCATACACAAGTGAACCTTACACTTGTCCGCATGGGCGTCCCATCACCATCAAATATACGACCTATGAACTGGAAAAAATGTTTAAGCGAGTGATGTAAATGATATTACCGGCAGTGAGAGATTTCAAAGATATTGAAAAACTGAGCAAGTCCAATTATAAGCAATGTGTCATTCTTGATACCCATATCGGCCACCTGGGGAACATATTAGCCATGCTGAAAGATAAGCAGGTCTTTATCCATCTAGACCTGATCAAAGGTTTATCCGGGGAAGAAGCGGCCGTCGAGTATATCTTCCAGAAATATAAACCTTACGGTATCATCTCGACCAAGACGAAAATCATCAAAAGAGCAAGTCAGCTCGGAGTGAAAACGATTCTGCGTGTTTTTATCATTGATTCAAGCGCATTAAAACGTTCAATCGGCATCATCGAGCAGTGTGACGCTGATTATGTGGAGGTGCTCCCGGGCATCGCCTCAAAAGTCATTCAGGAAGTCAGACAGAAGACAGGCAAGCCGATTATTGCAGGCGGACTGATTGATCAGGAAGAAGAAGTTGAGCAGGCATTAGCACATGGCGCTTTTGCCGTCACCACCAGTCGACGTGAATTATGGGAAAAATTTGAGTTTAGGAATTGACAGCGGTTTCACAATTCTGTAACATATAAGACAAGTTAATAAAAGACGTGAGACTTGAGACCCTTCTGCCAAGTAAAGGGTCTCTTTTTGTCTTATTATTGACACAAAACGAAGGGAGTGGAAAAAATGAGTGAATTTTTAGCTGAACTGGTTGGTACAGCCATACTCATTCTGTTTGGTGCAGGTGTTTGTGCGAATGTGAATTTAAGAGGTTCTTATGCTAAGGACAGCGGCTGGATTGTCATCGCTCTTGGCTGGGGACTGGCAGTTGTCATGGGGGTGTACGCGGTCGGCAGTATTACAGGGGCTCACCTGAATCCTGCTGTAACGATTGGCTTAGCGGTTGACGGTGCATTCGACTGGGGTAAAGTGCCGATGTATATTCTGGCACAGATGCTTGGAGCTATGCTCGGTGCACTGATTGTCTGGCTGCATTTCATGCCGCACTTTAAAGCAGAGGAAGATCCAGGCACCAAGCTTGGCGTCTTCAGTACAGGTCCTGCCTATCCGAACTATGTCGCGAACTTAATGTCAGAGATTATCGGGACGATGATCCTGGTGATGGGTCTGCTCTTTATCGGTGCCAATAAGTTTACAGATGGACTTAATCCGCTTATTGTCGGCGCGTTGATCGTCGCGATTGGTCTGAGTCTCGGTGGTACGACAGGTTACGCCATCAATCCGGCGCGTGACCTCGGTCCACGTCTGGCCCATGCTATTCTGCCGATTCCAGGAAAAGGACCTTCTAACTGGGCGTATGCAATCGTGCCAGTGATCGGACCGATTGCAGGCGGGATGCTCGGTGCGACCCTTTATCATCTGCTGTTTAAAGGCGAGATTGAGATGATCGGCTGGGTGTCAATTATCGTGACGATACTGACCATTGTACTTGGTTTTATCATGAATAAGACTGTTTTACGCGGCCAGCAATCCAAACTATTATAAGGAGTGTATGATATGGAACAATATATTTTATCAATTGACCAAGGCACAACAAGTACACGTTCAATGATCTTCAACAAAGCAGGCGAAGTAGTAGGCGTCGCTCAGCGTGAATTCAAACAGTATTTCCCGAAAGCGGGCTGGGTAGAACATAATGCCAATGAAATCTGGCAGACCGTCCTTTCTACTATGTCAGACGTCCTGGTGTCTACAGATATTAAAGCGAATCAGATCGCCGCGATCGGCATCACGAATCAACGTGAGACGGCTGTAGTCTGGGATAAGAACACGGAGCGTCCTATTCATAACGCCATTGTCTGGCAGTCACGTCAGACGCAGGAAATCTGTGATGATTTAAAGGCGCGCGGCCTGGAACAGGAATTTCGGGATAAAACAGGGCTGTTACTTGACCCTTATTTCTCAGGGACAAAAGTGAAATGGCTTTTAGATCATGTGGAAGGTGCACGTGAAAAAGCGGAAAAAGGCGATCTGCTCTTCGGTACCATTGATACTTGGCTCGTCTGGAAGCTTTCCGGCGGCAAGGCCCATGTGACAGATTACTCCAATGCAAGCCGGACGCTGATGTACAATATTTACGATCTTGAGTGGGATGACCAGTTACTCGACTATCTGACAGTGCCGAAACAAATGCTGCCGGAAGTTAAAGCTTCAAGTGAAGTGTACGGTGAGACAGTGGCTCATCATTTCTTCGGCCAGAATATTCCGATTGCCGGTATCGCAGGAGACCAGCAGGCTGCACTCTTCGGCCAGGCTTGCTTTGAAGCAGGGGAAGCTAAGAATACTTACGGCACAGGCTGCTTCATGCTGATGAATACAGGCGAGAAAGCTGTGAAATCAGAAAGCGGGCTGTTGACGACTCTTGCTTACGGATTAGACGGCAAAGTGAATTATGCACTTGAGGGTTCAATCTTTGTCGCAGGAAGTGCTATTCAGTGGTTACGTGATGGGATGCGCATGGTCAGAAATGCCCCTGAATCAGAAAACTATGCCAACCGCGTCACTTCTACTGAAGGCGTCTATGTGGTGCCTGCCTTTGTAGGGCTCGGGACACCCTACTGGGATTCTGAAGCACGCGGCGCTGTCTTTGGTCTGACACGTGGCACAGAGAAAGAGCACTTTATCCGTGCAACCCTGGAATCACTTGCCTACCAGACACGCGATGTACTGGATGCGATGGAGAAAGACTCCGGTATTCAGCTGAAGGGACTGCGTGTTGACGGAGGCGCTGTTAAAAATAACTTCCTGATGCAGTTCCAGTCAGATCTGCTTAATGTGCCTGTTCAGCGACCGGAAGTCAACGAAACGACGGCACTCGGTGCAGCTTATTTGGCAGGAATTGCCGTGGATTACTGGACGTCTAAAGAAGAGATCCGCGACCGCTGGAAACTGGAAAAAGAGTTCTCTCCAGCAATGGAAGAAACAGAACGTGAAGAACTCTATGAAGGCTGGCAGACAGCGGTGAAAGCGACTCAAGTGTTTAAAAGAAAAAAGCAGGCAAAATAAGGGTTTAGATATCTGAAAAGTGGTATAATGATTACAAGTTAATAATTACAAGAGATACGAGACTTTGAATACAGTAATGTAGGCGAAGTCTCTATTTTTTTAAACAGGAGGAAATAAAATGACATTTTCAAATCTTTATCGTAAGCAGATTATCCACAATCTGAAGAACAATGAATATGATTTAGTCGTTATCGGCGGTGGGATCACCGGTGCAGGTATTGCGCTTGATGCGACGCAGCGCGGCATGAAAGTGGCCCTGGTTGAGATGCAGGACTTTGCTGCTGGTACAAGCTCACGTTCGACTAAACTTGTCCACGGTGGACTGCGTTATCTGAAGCAGCTGCAGATCGGGGTTGTGGCTGAGACAGGCCGTGAGCGTGCCATCGTCTATGAAAACGGTCCGCATGTCACCACGCCTGAATTTATGCTCTTACCGATGCATAAAGGCGGCACTTTCGGTCCTGCCACTACTTCAATTGCCTTAAAAGTGTATGATTTTCTGGCAGACGTCAAAAAAGAAGAGACCAGAAAAATGCTGAGCCGTGAACAGACGATCGAACGTGAACCGCTTGTCAAAAGAGACGGCCTTAAAGGTGGCGGCTACTACGTTGAATATCGTACAGATGATGCCCGCATGACGATTGAAGTCATGAAACGTGCCGTTGAAATGGGTGCTGAAGTCATCAACTACACAAAATCAACCGGCTTCATCTATGACAAGAATAAGAAAGTCATCGGCATCAATGCTGAGGATCTGCTCACTCATGAGAAGTTTGAAATTCTCGGCAAGAAAGTCGTCAATGCAGCGGGTCCATGGGTAGACTCAGTACGCGAGGACGATTACAGTAAAAATAATAAGCAGCTCCGCTTGACTAAAGGGGTTCACCTCGTATTTGATCAGAGTGTCTTCCCGTTAAGACAGGCCGTCTATTTCGATACCGAGAAAGACAAACGGATGATTTTCGCGATTCCACGTGACGGCAAGACTTATGTCGGTACGACTGATACATTCTACAATCGTGAAAAAGCGCATCCGAAAGTCACTCAGGAAGACAGAGACTATGTCATCGATGCGATTAACTACATGTTCCCGACTGTCAAAGTAACAGATAAGGACATCGAGTCAACCTGGGCAGGTATCCGTCCGCTTATTCTGGAAGAAGGGAAAGATCCTTCTGAAATCTCCCGTAAAGATGAAATCTGGGAAGGTAAATCAGGTCTCCTGACGATTGCCGGTGGTAAATTAACAGGTTACCGTCATATGGCTGAAGAAATTGTGGACCGTGTAGCGCTGAGATTAAAAGAAGAGCATGGTCTCAAGTTTGCGGAATGCCGCACTAAAAATACGACGATTTCCGGTGGTAGTGTCGGTGGATCGAAAGGTTTTGAACTCTACAAGAAAGAACTGCTGCAGTCGATGCCAGACGTCGGTCTAACCCGCGAAGAAGTGATTTCGCTGATTGACCACTACGGTTCAAATACACCGCTTATCCTGAACATTGCGCAAGCTCAGCGCGGAGATACTAAAGGTCTGCCGCTCAAAGTGTACAGCCAGCTTGTATACAGCATCCAGAACGAAATGCTGCAGACACCATCTGACTTCTTTGTCCGTCGTACCGGTGCACTTTACTTCGACATTCATTTTGTCAACCAGTACAAAGAAGCGGTTATTGCGGCGATGACGGAACTGCTTCACTATAATGACCAGCAGGTGAATGAATACACAGCGGAACTCGAGCAGCTGATCAAGGAAGCGACACATCCATCTGTTCAAGTATCCAAAGAATAAGATTAAAGAGGTGAACATCACCCCGTCAAGTAGACACGTAAAAAAATAAAATCAGTTACTCGGCTGCGCTTGAATAAGCGCAGCCATTTTTAATGAAATTCTTTCTTTATTAAAAAATTTGATGTACTTAGTGAGTTC
>NZ_SCWF01000015.1 GCF_004359575.1 Macrococcus bovicus
AAAAATCCTCCATTAATAACGTCATCTTCAAAATCACTTCCAATCTACATCAATTGATATAGATTATCCGTTAATTTTGGGGATTTTTAAAACGTTATTATTGAGGATTTTAACACCGTTACTAACATTGTCTTGTCTAAAAAAAATTTTTGCTGACTTGGCTTTAATATTTAATTTTTGATTATAAACACAATGAGCAGCTGTTAATATAATATTTTTACTTATAATGGTACCTGTACAATTTACTAATTCATCATTTAAATCAGTTTTTAAATGGACAATTGATTTATAATTTTCCCAATCTTCTATAATAATTCTATTGTCATCTTCTATAACCATTCTATTAATCGGTAGCTCTTTTGCTAGTAGTATATTGTTATTAATAACAATATATACAAAAAATAATAATAAAATATTTTTTTCATATTATTACATCCTTTTCCATTTTATTCTTGTATTATAATTCAATGCAAGTTAGGATGTAAGTATCTAAATATACTAGGGAGTGTAATTATGAAAAAAATATTTTTGTTTATTCCAATTATTTCTCTAATGTTTGCATCATTCTTTTCTTTACCTGTTCAAGCTGCAACGACTGATCAAATTGTTACTCAGCTTCAAAACTACTTAACTGTTCAAAAAGATGGTACAGTTCAATTCGATATTGAAAGAGCAAAGAAAGATAAAAAGTCATCTGATTTCATAATGGCCGGTGTTAGCGCAGAAGAATATACTCTTGCACAAGATATTCAATTCAATCCTGATTCTGAATATACAGCAAATGAGTACCATGGAAATTTTTGCGGACCAGGAACACAGAATATGAATGCAAAACCCGTTGATATTCTTGATGCACAATGTAAAAAGCATGATTTGTGTTATTCTAAAACTTATAATAGTTGTCAATGTGATAGAGGATTAATTGCCGATGTTAAAAATATTATGGGAAAACTTTCAGGCACTAAAAAAGTAAAAGCACAAGGAATTCTCGCAGCTATGTATGCTAAGCTTAATGCTCCACTAGGCTGTAAAAACTATGCAAGTTAAGGTGGGTTTCCTATGAATAAAAATAATATAGTTTCGCTTTTATATATTTCTTTTTTTATATCAATAATTTGTTATCTGCTTAATTTTGGAGGTTTCCTACCAGATTGGGCAGTTATTATCTCAATATTAATTTCTGTCATAGGTATTAGTATTAGTATAGTTATTAAGAAACCTATATTATGTATCTTATTTTTGATTTCTTTATTTTTTATGCCCATATATTTATATTTAGGATATATGTTTGATTCTTTAATCCACAATATGTCTAAGTAATATATGAAATATGCAGTTTATTAAAAACTTAACTATATAAATTTTCCATTACTTTACTTATTGAATCATTTATCACATCCTGATTAATCCCAATATATCTCAAGGTCACAGACTGAGATGAATGATTAAATAAATCCATCAACAAAGCGACATCTTTCGTTTTCTTGTAGTAATGGTACCCGAATGTCTTACGCATCGAATGTGTACCGATTTCACTTAGACCGATTGATTTTGCTGAATGATTCAAAATTCTGTAGGCTTGCACACGACTAATGGGTTTATCATTGCCGTCAGAATCGAGTTTATTGCTTTTAAACAGATAATCTTCATCCTCCTGGAACTGAATATAACGATCAATATCCTCCTTTAGATGGTAAAGGGGGATTTGTTTCTGTTTACGGGTCTTCTGTTCTCTAATCTTGATTGTATAATCCTTAATATCTTTTTTCTTTAATCCCAACATGTCACTCACTCTCAGGCCACAGTTAATTCCAAGATTAAATAGAAAGACGTCTCGCTCTGATCCATAATAAGCGAGTGCTTCTTTCATCTCCTGTATCTTTTTCACATCTCGAATCAGTTCCACACTATTCATCAAAATCACTCCTATAAGTTATATATAATGTATATATTGATATCATTATGATACATTATTCAAGACATAAAAATGAACCCCTTTTGTGTCGGGGTTTATCATGTAACATAATTCCTATTGTGTTACATGATAGTTTATTTCATATCGATACTCTTCTGGTATTATCGGATGATTGGTACTATTGTAATTTTCATTTTTATTCTAAATTCTAAATGAATATTAAGAAGAAAAGTTAATATATGAATGCGTTCAACTATCAATAATCTATTCCTGAAATTCTATTTAAGATTGTTCGTCCTTTATATGACTCTAAATCTGTTCCTAATGCCGAAGACGTCAGCTCATATTCACGTACAATTTCATTTCTAGGTTTACCATTCTCATAAAGTTTGACCATCTGTAACTTGAATTCAGGACTGAAGCTTCTTCTTTCTCGTGACATAAATAAAATCGCCTACTTTCTTAGATTAACAATATCTATTCACATAGAAATTGTCCAACTAAGTGTAGACGATTCAACTTGATTCTATGGCTGCCGAGTGTCTATTTTTCTTTTAGGTCCGTCACCTTGATACTGGCAATCTTCGTTTTTTCTTCCGCAAGTTGACTTCTTAAATCTTCCAGTTCTTTCCGTGCCTGTCCTAACTGTTTTTTGGCTTTTGCTTGACTGGCTTTCTTCTTCGGCAGCTTTTTCAGAGATTTAATCTCTTCCCGCTTATCATCATACTGAGTCTGCGCCTTTTCCAGAGATTTTTGATATGGTCTATAATGCTCTTTTACTGACAGAAGATGCTCTTTATCATTGACGTCATTCAGTTTCTCCATCTGATCAGTTAACACATACGCTTTAACGAGTTCATTTGCGGCAGAGCGCTCTTTTAAATCAACCTTGTCACGCAACTTGATGACTTCATCGTATCGACCTTCTCTGCTGGCGAGATAGAAGTTGAGGACGTCATTGTCCTGTTCTTTCGCAAGCGCCTTAATTGCCGGTTGATTATTCTGGTTAATCTCCTGGCCGATCAAGTACACCGCTTCTTGATCCAGACTCAGTGCTTTTTTATATTGCTGGTCCTCTACCAGCCATTTAAGATAAATGGCGCGCTGTTTATCACTGTTCAGCTCGTCATACTTTAAAGACGCCATCTGTTTTTTGGCCTGTTGTCGATCTCCGCTGATATATTCACTGAAAATATCATTCACTCTCTGCTGCTGTTTCAGCTGCTGATTCAGTGCTTCAGATTCCTTTGTCTTCTGGGTCATATTCTGATATAGGAAGAATGCGCCGGCCATCACTAGCAGTGCGGCTAAGCTCATTAAAATATAACGCAGCGGTTTACGACCGGAACCACTGGCTACAGTCCTTTTCACCGGCACAGCACCCATCCCTTTAGATTGGCTGAGACGTGCAGTGATACTATGGCGAATAGACTGAATATCTTTCGCACGCAGAACTTCATCAGCAAACTGGAAAACATCCTCATTCTGGTGAATAAAATCAGATTTAAGCGGCTTGACATCGCCTGTCTGCAGATGAGTGAGACCCAGAATGATCAATCGCTTCAGACCATTTAAAGGTGTCGTATCATCATAGACGACTAGATCTCCAAAGTTATGCAGGACAGCTTTCACTCTATCCTTCTCATCTTTATGATGCGCAATAACAAAGTTGTTTAAGTCCCAAAGTACACGTACCTGATGCTGGTCCTGAAACTCTGCCACATCGGTCAGTGAAGAGAACAGTTCAAGCTGTGTCATAAAATCATCATTGCGGATTGCAGAATACATCGTCGCATCCTGCAGAAAATAATCAAATGAAATATATTTACCCCAGTCATTAAAACGAGTAATCCGGCAGAATACATGATCATGATTGAAATCACGGGAGAACGCCTGGTAGTCCTCCATCAGCTTCTCCTTGTTCGTATAGATATCCTTAAAATTCTCAAGCGGTGAAACATACTCAACCGAGTTGCTGAAGACGTTAATCTCACCATACCGGTTAATCTTAAACTTATTCAAAACATCACTTCCCTTAATTCAATCAACTTTATCTATTAGTTCTTATTTTAACATTCGTTTATGAAAATCGTGAGGGAAAAATTATTAAAATAAATGATTCACATGCTCTATATATGCAATGGAGAGATTTCTCAAGAGTTACACGATCAATGAGCACAAGAATCAGATGCTGTCATTCAAAATCAAGGTAATAAATAACCACTCTAGATGATCACTAGATTCACAGTTCAGCTATTTCAGAATTGTGGTGCAGCGTGAAAATCGAGGCCTACATCAACGAATGATTGATGAATCAAATAAATTGTTATCTTCTAAAAGTCAAAGGCACCAGTCACGATATAAATACATGAAGATGGCCTCACTTATTCTTGCAGCTGCAATCCCTATATATGCTGCTGCCGATATAGAATCTTTCAAAGTATATACAACCCTCTTTTCAAGTTTGATTGGTTTATCATTAAAATCACATTGTCACCAAAGTATGAAATAAAAGAAACCCCGAAACCTTGTCGTTTCGGGGTTTTCAGCTCTTAATATTGTTTCAGGTACTGCTCTTTCTCCCATTCACTTACTTGCATACGATGGATAAAATATCAATATATTATTGTGTATTAAAGTTTAAAACCTTATAAATACTAGATTTTAATGTATTAGAGTTTATATGAATATAAATGAGTGTGTCCTTTTTAGTGTCCTTATTAAATATTTTAATAAAAAGGACACATTAGTTTAAATAAACGAATATATGACAATTCGTCTAATCAGACGATTTCATTCATCGTCAACATCTCAATCATCAGCTCGTTAACCTTAACAGTCTGTATGCGTTCCTGATTCACTTCCTCTAGCTGCTCGACATCATCAGTGTCGTAAAAGTAATTTACCACGGGTGCATAAGATTTATGACCGATTATAATGGTCTCACCTCGTTCAACGCGGATAGTGCCATTACCATCAATCAGTCCTTCTTTAACATCTGCATGAAGCTCGTGGATCAGATTGTTGTAATCATAGCTAATGTTCATGTTGATTCTCCTTTTAGTCGGACTAACTAGAACAACTCTTTCATATAATCTAATTCCAAAGACAAAATACCAATAGGTAATATTTCTATTTTTCTAAGGTTTATACCTGGATCACTTCGCAAGTCAAAGTTTTCGGGATAGTAACCAACCACTGGTGCATAGGGTACGCCATCAGGTAGTATAACGAAGCTTCCTCTTTCCACTTTTACTCCATCTGAGTATGCCATCTTTCCTGCTTCTACTGCTGCCTCAATTTCTTCATTTAACCTGGTGTACTTATCATCATATCTGAATGTCATGAGTTATCCCCTTATATGTAGTAGGTACTCATTAATTATATATGTAAATAACTGTTGATTGTTATAAGTTTATGTAAAAAGCCACCTGTTAAGGTGGCTATCTTTTAATCTACTGTAATTTCAAAATCGTGATAGTATGCTTCGCTTCTGCTTTCTTCAATTGCTTCTTTGTAATCTTCTTCAGTCCACTTACTACGATCTGCGTCCTCATACTCTTCATCAATAATATTGCCGGACCCATACTTGTCATTAATCTCTGCATACAGATCCTTGTACGTCTGCGCCTCTGCAGTATAGACTTTACGACCGTCAGTTGTTTTGCCTGTCCACTTTATCCATACATCAACTTTATCAGTCGTAAGCGTCCACCAACTGTAATCGTACTCATCAAGTATAGCCTGCACTTCTTCAAGCGTCTCGACATCCTTAAAGTCTGGAAGCTCTCGGTCCGGCTCGTCGTCCTTAATCCAGCTAAAGTAATCAGTAGTAAGTAAGTGCTGTTTGAGTGCTGCGAAGTCCTTAAACGTCTCTTGTGATTGTACTGTACCTTCTTCGATTGCTGTTAAAGTGATCATGTTCATTTCCTCCCAAAATTTTAATAGTTTTTTATATGTGCCAAGTGTCATATTGTCAGTGTCGCGTTGTCCCTTTCTGAACTTGTGTAATGCTGATTGGTCTACACCAGATAATGTTGCAATCTTGTTGGTAGATAAATCACTTTCAAATATTTCTTTCAGTAGTTTCTCCATATGTGCCTCCTTGATTATGCTGCCATTACTGATTTAGGACACCACATGCTCACGTGACCCCAGTCAGTGTGGAAATCAACCAGTACAGCTTTTTCAGTTTCTTTTCGGATTGTAACTTGTGAATAGCTGTTGATTACTGCGAATGCTTCTTCTGTTGTTAAATTCTTGCGGATGATCCATTCAGGAACGCCACCAACATTTTTATTAGAAGATTGTTGCTTAGGTGTGCAAAGACGACGTTCTGCACTGTAGATAGCTTCCCAGCCGAAACGTTTTTTGTTGTAAGTTTTGACTTGTCTCCACACTTCTTTTAAAGCAAGCGATAAAGCGATTGAGTAGTTGCCAACTTCCTTAACGATTCTTTGAGCGATTCTGTGAGCTGATACCATCATGTGCTTTTTGTTCATCTTAATCAATCTCCTTTGTTTGAATGTGGTGTGCTGTTCCTTATGTCTATATATTACTATGACATAAGTCATAAGTCAACAATAATAATGACATTTGTCATAATTTTTTATGTATAAGCTACAAACCCCATAACCACGCACTTTAGAGCAAATAAAAAAGCCGCCTACCTCCGAGGAGATAGACGGCTTTAACTTTTTATTTAACTTTTAATACAGTTCCCACTGCAATTTGAGTATTGTCTTTATAGTTCTTGGACTTAATCTTGTTGTTAAGGTCGATTAGATCCTTGATAGTTACACCGTACTTTTTAGAGATACTGTACAATGTATCACCTTTTACGACCTTATGAGTAGTCGCATTGGACAATGACGCAGGTTTTTTCTTTTCAGCTCGCTTAGGATCATCAATGCCCCCACCGTGGATAGCTTCAGCAATCTCTTTAGTAAATGATTGTAGATTTCCCTTGATGTAATTCATGTCTTTTTTACTTGTGATGAATCCTAATTCCACTAGTCGATAGGACACGCCTAACTCTGCAGCGATACGCGCATTACCTAAGTCTGTACGTTTTGAGATAGGTCGAATGACACCCACTGTATCCGATAATGCTTTCTGAATACGTGTATCCATTTTATCTGGATTAAACCCACCCCAAATGATAGTATGGCCACCACTTGCTGAAGGACTTGCTGCGTCAAGATGGAACTCGATGACTTCATCAAACTTCTGTTTCTTTGCCCAGTAAAGGCCGTACTGCTTAGATGGATCGAATGTCCATGTCAGCATATCATATTTTTTATCAAATACGGTCACGTCGTTTCCAGCTTTTCTTAGATACTTCGCGATATTATCAACGATGTTCTCTCTGATAAAATCACGTTCATTTGTACCGTTTCCTACTGCTCCTGGATCGTTTCCACCATGCCCTGCAGTTAATAGAATTCTTTTACTCATTGCTTCTTCCTCCTTATATTTGATTCTGATGATATGACTTAAACCTTCATAATTATCACGGCGTTTCTTGACTGGTGTGTCCGCCTTACCGTTCCAGTTCTGTTCAATAACAACACATGATTCTAATGTGATATCGCTATGCACCACTGCTACGTGGCCATACTGATTATCAAAACGACCAAGTGTATAAATCAGAATATCGCCCGGTTTAGGCAATAAGTCGGGGGTATTTATCAAGACTTCAGCAGCACCATTGAAGTGATTATCAATGAGTTGATTCGCATTACCAGTCATCGTGATTCCAGTAGCCCACTTGACTAAATCGGTTGGTAAGTCGGCACACTGATAACCGTATAGACCATCTGGATTAATAAACTTACCGATATACCAATCTAAACGCTGGTTGAGTTCGGCTCGAGTTTTAGTCATTCCATTTCCTCCTTAAATTAAAAAGACGACTCAATGAGCCGCCCGTTATTTATTCTCTACTTTTACTTCTACGTCTTTAATGTCGCCATTCTTATCTTTAACAATTGTTGTTGTTGCGTCGCCAGGCACAATCTCCTTGACTGCTTCACCATTTTCAAACATGGCCAACTTATCTGTAATGACGTCAGGAATAGGCAGACCAAGCTGTTTAGCATTTTCGATTAGACTTAGCGACTCTACAACAATATAAAAGATGACAACTGCATTGACCCCCATACCATTGCCATTAAATACCTGGTCAATCACGTTGGCCATAATCACGATGAAGTACATATGCGCCTTTCGTGCTAGTCCCTCCGATGCTCTGCGTGACCTTAATTCATTCTTCGCAAACCCTTTACTGATACCACTGATGACATCAAATAATGTCATCAAAAAAAGGATACGCAGTAGCAGCATATCCCCGTTAAATAATAGTTCTCTCCATACGTTAAGCTCTGTAATGATTACTGTCTTATCCATTCTCCACTCTCCTTTAATTTTATTTATAATAAAAACCCCTCTACTAATGTAGAGAGGTTAAAGTACGACTTCCACCAGTTGTGGCACAGACACTTCTTCAACTACTAGTCCTTTTTCCGTGTCGAGTTGCTGTTGTTCTGCGTTTAACTCCTCGAGCGACAGCAGCTTCTCGCCGTCTTTGAGTCTTAAATTCTCGCCATCATATTCCAGTTTATATGCTTGTCTTGCCACTTCTTCTCTGACTGGCAGGGTTTTATCAAAAATATCGCTTACAACTAAATCAGAGCCACTGCGCGACAATACATATTTGCCATCAATTAATTTGTAACAGATAATCCAATTCATCTAATCATCCTCTCTGTGCAATCTTGTTGCAGCGCACTGCCATCGTGTTGCTAGGCGCACTGGCAGGGTCAATCCAGAACTCTAAATAAAACGATCGTTCTTCGTATCCTGGCTCTCCTATATCCACGCTCTCACTGATATAGTCAATTGAGCCACGCTTTACCAATACTTGAGCCATCCATTCTTTAGGTGTGCCTGTTGCACCAAACTCACGTACTCTAATAAATCCGTAGACGCTAGATGATGCTGAGTTAGGCGCAAGTGTATAAGCCATCGTAAATGTTAGCTTACTGCCGTTATGGTTAAAGTAAGCAGCCTCAAATGATGAGGGTGTTGTATTAGCCGACTGAAACATCTGCCCAGTGTGTGAAACGCCGGGGGATGTAAACCAGATACGCTGTACAACCAGCTCATTTTTAGGCACCCCATTCACTGTCCAAGGCACGCCTGATGGTCTATATGCTGAAAAACCGCCTCCCCACACTGAAACATTGCCGGCTGAGATAACAGTCTTTTTATCAGGATTTTTAACGTCTACAGATGTCAGCGTGTCCCCTGTAATCACAAACGCGCCTGTCGTCCCCTCAATTTTCACAAGCTGCGTATTGAGTGTGCCTGAAGTAATGACATCAGCAACCATTCCAGCGCCTGTGATGGCATTTCTGAACGTCTTGCCGCCATTCTTACTGATGCCGAGACCGGCACTGTTAAAAACGACCATCTCCTGTGGATTGTCCGGATTTTTAGCCACGATGCCTAGACTAGAGGTAAAGTCCAGTTGCGTCTTGGCGTTGAGAATTAAACTAGTCGCCGTGGAAATTGCACTGTCTAACATCGTACTGCTGATAGTTCGTCTACCTTTTACTAACTCATTGATAAACTGCGTGGCAAAGTTGACGTTAGCCTTGTGGCGTTTAGCAAGTGGCTGATCGCCATAAGTGACAGACTGCGTGATGATATCCCCCATATGATTACGCTTGGTCGTGATACCGACTATTCGCACCATCTGCTTGTAGCTGATGTTGTTCGCGACAAACATGACCTCATCCGCCTTTTTCGGCACGGCTTCGGGATACTGTTTTCGCAAGCTGATAAAATCTGACGTGATACTCACTTTGAGCGAGTTGTCAACATAAGTTTTAAGCGCCGCCTCTAACTTTGCAGGGTCTGTCTCCTCGCTCAATCGTAAAGGTGGCGCATGTTTCTTGCCGACGCCTGGCACACTTGCCAGTGGGTGGGTGTACTCTCTCGATATGCCTGCAAGGCTGTTAGGGTCGCCGTCCGTTACATCTGCATAGCCTTTGGCATACGTGTAAAAGTTAAAGCCGTCAATCTCCTGCTGCACGTTAGCGGCGTTGATAGTGTCTGAAATAATATAATCCGGTCGATTGACTAGATACTTAGATAACTCAACGGTGTTGCCATTGACTTTAAACTCTAACTCAAACGTCTCGAGTACATTGTTAAATATCTCGAGTTTAGTCTGTCCATCGCCGTACGACTCAATGTACTTGCTAGATGTAAACGTTGGCGGCAGCTGATAGGTAAACCCCGAACCATTAAAAAGAGAGCTGAGTACAGCATCAGCTGTAAACTCGCCCTCGTAGTAGTTATATAACCTTGTGGTGTTAAATACTTCGTTAAAGAGTGGTATTGCATTGATGACCAGCTTTTTAAACTTGCCTATCGTTGAGACCGCCTTACGCTTAACCACGTAGACGGTGCGATCATTGTTACCCTCAACGCCTGAGAACTTCCATGACTCTGTGATGTTTTTGATAACATCTTTGTTAATCGGCGAATCCGTCAGCTCGATCGTGAGCGAGTCATCGCCATTAAGCTGTTCTTCCACTGTGGTTATACCCTCGACCATGTAAGGAATATTGTTATGGTCTATTGCGTGTAGAGCCATTTAATCACCTCTTTAATT
This sequence comes from Macrococcus bovicus, assembly GCF_004359575.1. Taxonomy (GTDB): domain Bacteria; phylum Bacillota; class Bacilli; order Staphylococcales; family Staphylococcaceae; genus Macrococcus; species Macrococcus bovicus. Next base: position 10,599 of record NZ_SCWF01000015.1, read on the forward strand.
AGTCTCGACCTTATACATCACTGTAAATGGAGTATTTGGCATAGGCTTGCCCGCACCGTCAAGCAGACGCACTGTAAACGATGTACTTGTAACGCCTGTAATCTGTACGCTAGTACCTGTATTATTAGCTCCATAAAGTTGCGCAGAAACGTAAGTTGGTACTACACCCAAAGTGTGTGAAACATTACGATCGCCACTCGTCGCTGTTGTGTCTGTCGCAACACCTGTTGCCGTCTTATAGCCACCATTTGCATTGTGTATTAAACCGTAAGTCGATAATCTATTAAAGCTGGTAACATTAATATCAGTTGTTTTAACCGTTGCGCCTTTATTGGTAACATTTGTAGCGTAAATCGTACCGCCGCTGTAAACTGCTAAATTTTTATCTTTTGCGTCTGCAACTTTACCACCGGCAAAGTTGATGACTGCGCCATAGATTGCCGCTACGTTGCGGTTACAACCTGTTGCTGTGGCACTGTCAGCATGGATTGACGAAACCCCTGAAGCATAAATACCATTACCGCCGCAATTATTAGCTGTGCCACTGCCAAAGTCCACTGATGAACCTGACATTGATGACACACCGTTATTTGCACACCCACTCACATTCGCATTGTCGCAGCCGATTGATGATGCCTGCGTCGCCACAATGCCGTCAGATATAGAGTTCTGCGTCGAACCAGAGATAAACGTACAGCGTGAGCGTAATACACGCAGCGCACATGCTGTCGCTTTTGAATTGTCAATCGTACTGTTACTTAAATCAGCATTGGATGAACGACTGACATAAACCGCATATAGGCCACCTTTACAATCGTTAAAGTTAGCTTCGGGAATAGATACAATACTGCCTCGTGTTACCCACGCTGTTCTGTCGTTACCACCACTCCAAACGGAGTATGCAGCGCGAAGCATACTTGAGCGGACATACAGACATGTGACGCCCGCATTAATAACACCGCATCGACTGTCTACTTTGGCCACGCAAGAGTCCTCAATGTTATAGCCATTTGCACCCGTGTTTTGCATATCAAATACAGTGCTTAGTACCGGCATTTTTGCGTTGTTACCAAAGATAAAATTGACACCAGATGGCAAATTGACAAAGACAACAGCATCTTTTGAGGCAATCCTAAAGTGACTGTAATCACCATTAACAAGTCTAAGTGGCGTTGTAACGATATGCCCCGCATCAATCATCAATGTGATTGTTGTCCCCTGCTTAAATGCGCGAGTGCTTAAATCGTCAATAGCCGCCTGCAACGTAGGATATTGCGACGGTATGTTGAAGGTGATATTGCTTGTTTGCACTAAACTGCGGTTACTAAGCCCGTTTAAATCTACTCTTGATTGCAGCGTCCATTTGCCGTTGTCGTACCAATAGATCTGATTTGTATCGAGAACGCCGCGGATTTCCTTTTGCTCGGCGACGGCCGGTAAATCAGCGTATGTTGCCACTGCTTCTTTAGGCTTAAACTCATTCTTAGCAAGCCAGCTCTGCACGACTTCGCTCGCAATGATTTCTTTACCTCTGTTTGCAATTGTTTTTTTGACATCTGATACGTTACTACTAAGCGTGTTCAGGCTAATTTGATGATTCTTCACTTCGTTCGTCAGCTGTCCTGTAACGCCCTCAATCTTTTGAAAATTCCCATCAATATCAACCGCCGTCTTTTCGTCCATCATCGGATATATTCTCTCTAATTCCATCTATTAACCTCCACATCTCTTATTTTTTGGGCGCCGTAATAAAATCTAAAATCAAACTCGATGTCGTATTGAGTTATCCCCTCAACACGCATTACATTCTGTCCTGATCTAATTACAGGAAAATAGTAGTTACTCTGATGCAGGGCTGTCGCATCGTTGACCTTGACATAAGGCTGACTAATCTTGATGACATCGCCTGCCTTAATATCTCTGGTCAGAATGAACACACCGCCTGTTGCGTCAACCAATCTGATGCTTGACGCTGACTGTTTAGCTGTAATTGTAATTTGGCAATACTGTTTCCAGTCGTTGATGTCGACATGGCCGGGATTATAGATGTTGAATTTAGGCACGTTGCTGTATTTGTACACCCATGTGTCCCGATTAATCTCCTTCATCTGCAAACCCATACCAAAGGACCAGATGCCACTGCTTGCATCCACACCATTGTCATTAATCAACTTGCTCGTGCCGATACTTTCAGCGTATGGCAGCATGGCTGTCTCAAAGGTCGCTGTACCTTTACCTGTGAGAGCTATCTGCTCAAATACCTGACTGCCTGTACCAATTACTAGATATTGCTTGCCGTTCGCGTATCGCATGTTAGGTAAGCCCATCGCACCTGTTCGTTCGCCCGGCTTTTCAAAGCTCACTCTCACATGCTCAGGCACCATTTCTCTGATATAAAAAGGCTCACTACCCGATAAGACGGCCATAATCTGGTCACGCAACATCGGATATTGAGCATCTAAGTTAAAGTCAAATTCAATTTCTGCTTCTAGCACGATTTTTTCGTGCGAACTGTTTCCTAAAATCCGCCCTGGTCTGCCGTCTATCCGGCTGAACTCATTGATGATTTCGGGACTGCTTACTTTTAAAGGAGAGGCGAGCCAAAAACCCGCCTCATGTAACCTGATACTTTTAGTGCCTTGCACTAGTTCGAGACTGTACATTAACTCGCCCCCAATATGTTTACATTCGCGCCGACAGCATCCATCGTGTCGAGCGTGTGTTTAAGCATATCTAAATCGTGTTCAGACTTAATCACGATTGTGATGTTTTGCTGTGGCATTTCGATACCATCTTGTAAGTTTGCGTCAAAAGTAGATGCTACTGATCGTTTCATATCCTGTGTACCGCCTGAAACATCGAACGGTGTGAGGCTCAAATCAGGCTTAACATTACGCTCAATGGCACTTGCAATCTGACTTGATGCCGTTGCAACTTTACGCTGTGCAGTGTTGAGTCCGTTAACTAAGCCACTTCCCACATAGCCCATTAAGTCCATCATCACTCTTGATGGCGAGTGGATGCCTAGACGCTTTTTAATGGTGCTGCTGATAACGTCCGCAATCTTAGTGGCTACTACTTTAAGTTGCTTATCCTGCGATTTCAGACCGTTGACCACACCTCGAGCCGCATCCACACCAGCCTGATAAAAGTGAGTGGCATTCTTACTGCCCATCTTACTGCTGACACTATTGATCTGTGCCTGTAAGCTGTTGATTTGATTGACTGCTGACTTGCCGCCTTTCACTAAACCTTTAGCCAGTAAGCCGCCTGTCTCAATCCCAGCGTCTAGGATGTCTTTCAGCGTGGACTTGTTAATACCCATCTTCTTAAGGCGCTCGATATTCGCGTAGTAGGACTTCATACTTTGCAGTCGATTAGCCATAACTTTACGCATACCGTTCGCTGTCTTGCGTTCCGTGGATGTGATGGACGCGAACCCTCGCAGGTCATCACGTATCTTGTTGCTAAAGTCTGTCTTGCGGTCAATCGCAGCCTGTAGCTTATCCTGCGCTTTGTCAAGACGTGCTGCAATCTCTTCACGTTTCTTCGCAATTCGTGTCATGTAAATCTGCATCGGTCTGATTTCGTAATATGCTTTACGGTTTTTTGCGCGCTTTTGATACTGCCCTGACGCTATGTTATGCAGTGTTGCGTACTGCTTTTTAAGTTTATTGATTTGAGACGTTTTGGCCACTCTTGCTTTTAAACTCATCTTTTTGCGCAAATCTTGATTAAGTTTAGCAATTTTTTGGGATATACCTTTACGTTTATCAATAATTTTTTCGATTTCTGCAGTAGCTGCTTTCATGTTGTCTGTTAAAAAGCCGTAGATGGACGACGCGCCCTCTTTAGCAGTACCGTAATTATTTGACTTGAGTTTAGCAAGACCTTTAGTGACTGGCCTAAGCATACGCTGTACCGCAGTATCTACTTTCGGGATGTCCTTACGGATACCGATTGCAAAACCTTGAGTCAGCCATTGACCGATTTGTTTCAAGACCTTAGAGGGGGAGCCGATTTTAAGTGCAGACCTTACCGCATTGACTGCATTTTGTGCCATATTACGTGCTGCTGCAAGTGCTGCACCTGCCATGGATTGAATACCGTTGATGAAGCCTCGTACCAAGTCAGCACCAGCTGCTACCATCTGCCCTGCTGCACCTCTAACAGCGCTTAATATACCAGAAACCATACTCGTAATGGCAGATAAAGCCGCTGAAGCACCAGAAGTAATCGCAGAAACAAAAGAACTCATGGCAGATGTAATCGTCGAAACTAAACTCGAAGCGAAGCTAGAGGCCGCTGAAACCATCGCAGAGAAACCACTAGACACCGCTGATAGTGCAGCACTTATACCGCTAGAAATCGCTGAAGTGACCGCCGAAAAAGCGCTCGAAACAGCTGAAACAATCGAGCTTAGGATAGATGAAGCTGTCGACAGCATACTCGAGAATCCACTAGAGACAATCGAGACAGCTGAGCTGATTCCTGAACTTATCGCCGATACGACAGACGAGAAAGCTGAAGAGCAGGCGCTCACGATCGAACTCATAATCGACGAGGCTGTTGAGAGCATCGACTGAAATCCAGAAGATACAAACGAAATCGCCGAAGCTACTCCGAAACTGATAGCCGAAGTAATCATCGACCACCCAGCAGTAACTGCAGAAACTGCTCCGGACCATGCTGCAGTCATGACAGTAAGGACCGTCGAGCCGAATGCCGTTAGTAAAGCAATAGCCATCGTAATCCCTTGACCAATCATAGCCATGCCTGTCATCCAACCAGTAACAAAAGTAGTAACCCCGTTAATAATCATCTGTACGCCTGCTGTCCATCCTGCAATAAACGATTGAATACCTGCTATAATCATTTGAAAGCCCGCCATCCAACCAGCAGCAAACTGCTGAACGCCTGCGATAATCATCTGTACGCCTGAAAGCCAACCTTGCACGAATGTATTAACTGCATTACGGAACCACTCTACTTTTTGATATGCCATAACTAATGCTGCACCAACTGCAACAAGGGCTGCAATCCATAATGCAATGGGCGCTAAAACTGTTAAAAAGATAGGACCAAGTACGGCCACTGCGTCTACAATCAGTAGAATTGTCGGCAACAGAGACATCATAACACCAATTAAACTGATGACGACCCCAACAATTTGAGAAACGACTGGATGGGCCTGTGTAAACGCCGATACCCATTGTGCAACTGCAGAGATTACACCTAGGACTGCTGCACCTATAGGCGCCATTGCTGTCGCAAAGTTCATCACTGCAGTAACAATGCTACCGATCGTAGACATCACAATAGGTCCTTGAGCTTGAACATATTCAATAAATTGACGGAACCCTTGAGACTGTCCAATGGTTGCTGACCATTGTTCAAAGCGTGCAGACATATCAGCAAGCGCACTAAAAATAGACTGTGAGTTAGATCCAAATGCTTTGAATAAATTAAAAATACCGTTGAATGTATTACCGAAGATTTGACCTATTACTGGAAGATTAGTCTTAGTATAGTTTATAAAGCTCTGTATTCCTTGAGCTGTACTAATACTATTAGCCCACTTGTTAAATTGTACGGACATACTCTGTAATCCTTGAGACACAAAGCTAAATAGAGGACCGAACTGAGCGAACAAGCTAATGAATCCTGCTCCGAATCGTCCGGTTGCATTCAGAATGTTACCAAATACAGATACACCTGTTGTTTCTAACATTTTAAATAAGTTCGATGCAACTTTGGATGATTCAGTCCATTTCAGCATTTGTGCTGATGCTGCTGCTGTTTTATCAGATATGCCTGAGAGAAAAGGGGCCGCTTGTTGTAATACACTTGTAAATGTCTTGAGGCCATTCGCCAGTGTATTGAAGATACTTGCTTGGTTGCTCATAACTGTACCGTCCCAAGTATTCATATACTTGGTAAAGGCCGCATTATAAGCTAATGATTCTTTTGTAGCATTTACAAAGCCATCTTTAACTAGAGTGAGAGCCGTTTTTGCCATGAAGCCAAAACCTAATGCGCCTGCGCCCGCAATACCAAATGCACCCGCTAAACCAATCGCACCGCCACCGACCACAGCTAAAGCATTACCTACTGCCATCACTGCAGGAACTAACGATGCAATAACTGGGATGGCTGCACTAAAAGATGCTACAAGCGCACCTTGTATTTGATTCTGTACAACAGTACCAAATGCTCTAATACTAGATGCGATACTGCTCATTTGATTATCAAAACGATCATTGGCCTCTTGGAAAGCACCAAATGCTGTTCTTGCACGGTCTATCCCACTCATATCAGCATCAATTCGGACGCGGAACTTGTTAGGAATAGATTTCAGCATCGCGCGGAATCGACTGATCTGTGCCGTGGCTGCTGCAGTGTCTGCATTGACGTTGACGGTTACTTCGTCTTTCAGACTGTTCGCTGCGGATTGAGCGCGTCTGATGTTTGCCATAAACTTGTTGATGTTCGCTGTGATTTCAGCTGCAAAGTTCTTATTCACCCTGTCCCTCCTTTTTAATAAATGTGTCGTGCGTCCATCTATCGAGCGCACTTTCAGTGATTTGTTTAAGCACTTTCTTTTCGAGCTTCTGCATCTCTTTCTGCTCTTCCGTCGTGTCGATGTCATGACGTTTCTTCTCAATATCACGCGCAAACGGACGAAGTGATTTACCGTTGTTGTACTGACCAATCATCACAGCAAGGTGCAGATTCTCCTCCCTTTTATCGAGTGAGCGATGTAGATAGCCTTTGACCATGTTCGCCCACTCGTTAGGGGTTAATGTGTAGAGATAGTGTAAATCGATGATGTTAAAATATCTGACCGCATGTTGTTCGAGTTCGTTATAATCTATAAACTCGCTACGCGATTGCGTAACTCTTTGACCATTTGAAGATGCCCTTCCAATTCCTCTTTCTTCACTGGATCTTTCTCCTTGTTGACTCCTAGCTGCATCATGTAGTCCTGATTCTCCACCTTGTCTTTGTAGAATCCCTGAGTAAAAACTTCGAGCGCACCTGCAAACAATGGTGCTGTTCCTACTTCGTCAGCAATACGTTGGATTTCCGCAGTGATTTCATCTTCCGATACGTCAATCGATGGATGATTAGCTGCTGCACAGTCCCAGAACTTGATAAGCCCTAAGTCGTTGTACATTGTCAAGTCGTTAAAGATAGCTGATACGCCGTCAATTTCATTGCCCTCTTTGTCAGTTGTCGCATATTTCTTGTCTGCTTTACGCGTGAAAAAGAATGAGCCTTTCCCTTTGATGACCTTACCGGGATTGACTACTACTTTTTCGCCTGCTTCGTTCATTTCCACTACTTTACCAATCGTTAATTCTGTGATTTTAGTCATTTATTTTTCCTCTTTTCAGTTAGTTTTTTTATTTGGCCAAATAAAAAAGAGGAGCATTACGCTCCTCGATTAAGTTATGCTCCAGCGTTAGTACGATTTTCAAGAGAACCTGTGTACTCACCAGGCTTCTCGAATGCTACACGTACTGCTTCAGATGGATTAAGGATTTCTGGTGGTAACTTATCGAACGGACCTTCAGCAGAGTTCAGCTTCACTTTAAGTGATACTTCACGCGTGCCTTCTTCGTCGTCCCAGCCGTCTTCTAATTCTTCTGCAACAGCGTAGAAGAAAGTAGATTTGTGGTGTTTACCATCGTCCATCAATGCCTTCTCAACAATCCACACACGTAATTGTTCTTTCTTCTGAATTGCATCTTTAAAGGCTTTTTGCCCTTTGTCAGAAGTAACCTGGTTCATCGTAAACCCTACTTCTTCTTCTGTTACGCCGTAATCAAAGTCTTTCAGACCAGATCGGACTGATTCACGTACTTCGTTTGAAATTTTATGTGAACCTTCGGTAAAGTCGCCGACTGCCCACGCTGCGGATGCTAAAGGTTGGCTGACCGGCAGCACCATTACTACTAAATCACTTGCGTTCATCTATTTCTCTCCTTTTTAATATCTGACGTTATGCCAGACTTCGTATTTTATTCGTAAGATGCCGTGTTGCGTTACCAAGTCAACGTCTGTGATGGTCTCCTGTAAATCGAGACTGGCACGCTTGACCTCGTAATGCTCCATCGGCAGTTGTTCGATCTGTTGCATATAAAAACGAAGCCACCGCATGAACTGGCGTGTCTGGTCGACTACCTGTTCAGGATGTGCTTCGTCCTTGTGGTAAATATGTGCTGTGACTGCAATCACTTCTTTATTCGTCGTGCTTGTGGGGTATTCTAGTACGTTTGTATTATCGATGACGATATACGTGTTACCTGTAATATCCACTTGCGCTTTGTCAAAAATATTGCCGTCAACCAAAGACATCAGCGGACTTGCATATAAATGCTCCATGATGGCTCTGATTAACGGCTGCTCAGCACTTAGCCAGTCCGCCATGTCATCACTTCCTAACTAAAGTATTTGTTGAAGTATCGCTCGCCTGCGTCAAGTGCAGGGAACCAGAAAGGCTGTGCAGGGCTACCGTAAGTAGTGACCCATTCGCCGTCAGCGTTTTTGTAAGTCCACGGTATCTTTTTAGCTTTTGAGCCTTGTGTGGCAAATATGCCAGTCCCAAACTCAACATAGATCGCATACTCTGCACCGACCGATATAATGCCGGTCATTCCGCCATTCTCAAACTTAAAGTCTATGGATTCACGCAGGAACCCCATATCAACTGGCGCAAGTGAGACAGCTGTATTGTAGATAGCCATTGTCGTGCCTGCTATGCCTTTCTTTGCCCATTGCTCCATTTCATCAGCATAATCATCAAGTGCTACAACCAACTTCTTCATAGCTGATTCAGCGGCAGACGCATGACTTGATTCTGACCACCTTGATTCTCAGGCTTGCCTGTTACTTCGTAACGCTCACCCTCAAATAAGATGATGTCTGTCTTGCGTATGTCTGCTGCTCCGTATGGATAGTATAGAAAGCGTGTCAGCTTGATGTTACGCTGATGGTACTGTACAGCCTCAGATGTTGCCGGCGTGTCCATAAACGCTTGAAGAGACGTCAGAGAGACGTTTGTCGTTGTAACGGGCGGATACTTCGTTGTGTCCGTTGTCTTCGTGGTACGCTCAATCTGTACATTGTGGACATAAAAGCTCTCAAACATCAGCGCCACCTCAACTTTCTGAACGGCGCGAGATGGTTATAAAGCGCAGCAGGTAAGTTAGTATCAAATGAGATACTTACGCTGCCCATGCTCTTGCTCGTCACACCCGTTGTCTCGCAGTGCTTGATAGAATCAGCGATGAATTTCTTCACGCCCATCGGCTCGCTACCATCAAGAAAAGTATTGTTGCAGTGTTCCTGAGCGATACCCTTGTACAACTCAATCAAGATAGCCAGTTCAGTATCATCATACTTATCAGCTGGCCACTGATTGATGGTTCTCACTTCAAGTGCGTTCATTTAACCACCTACTTTTCTAAGAGGGCGATTAAGTCCTCACGATTAAGTTTAGAGTAGCCTTCAAGCTCACGCTCTTTAGCCAGCTCTTTGAGTTCAGTGACAGTTAAATCCGCGTATGGATCAGTTACTTCTTCTGTCTCTTCCGCAGATTCATTGATATTAATCAACTTTTGTCCACGCTTATTGTGTTTAGATGCCAACTCATGCATACGTTCGTCTGTTACTTCATAACCGACTTCAGCATGAGGGAACGTGTCCCTCATATTATAAGCACGGTCATTGTCTTGCAGGTCCTCCCAGTAAGTGAGGACCGTTCCAGTTAGTTTTGTCTTAGCCATAAGCTCGTTCACTCCTTTTTTGTATTATGCGCCGGCTGAAAGTGCCACTTTAACAATACCGTCAAGACGTTCTGGGTACATTAACACGCCAGATACAGCCAACGTTTGTTGTGTCAGTGTTTCGTGGCTGACAAAGTGCGTCATACCGATGAAACCAGTGTCATCAGATGTTAATGCGAATGTCTGTGCTAAGTCAGATGAATCAGCAGAGATATAAGCAACAACTAAGTTTTCAGCAGCTGTAGCGTAGATTGAACCTTTAGTTACTTGTGTAGATGAAAATACAACTGTACCAGTTACGTCTGTGTAGTAGTTTAAACCGAAAGTTGTTTCCAGTGATAACTGTTTGTCAGCAATCGCCTGTGCAATATCCATTGGATGAACGAACACGATAGGACGTACAGTGTCGTCTTCGAAGATAGTCTGTAGTGATCCCCATACAGTTGCAAGTGCAGCCTGTAAGCCGTTAGCAGCGTTTAAGCTAGTTTGAGCAGAGCCAGATTGTACAAGCGTGAACATGTCTTTACGGATATTTTTCTGGATTTCTTTCAGCAACGCATCGTCAGTCAATTCAACTGCTTTGTCTTTACCGTAACGTTGGATTGCTTCGCCTGAAGTTGCTTTACGGTATTTTTTAAGCGTCAATTCTTTAGTCGATTCAACAGCTGGTGTGACGTAAGACAGTGGAATCAGGTCGCCTTCTGGCACGTTGCCATCAGCAAGTGTTACTGTCGGTTTACCGTAGAACTTGATGGTTACACCTTCCGCTACTGGCATTAAACGTGAGATGCCTAAAGCGTTCTGGAAGTCTTTTAAAGACTGTTCGAATCGGTAAACATGGTCGATTGACTTTTCCGGGTAGTTATCCAGAGTCGATACCGTTTGTAGATTCGCTTCTGGATAAGATGGTGTAGCGAAAAACTGGATGTTCAACTTAAGTTTTTCTGTTAATTTTTGCATAGATGATTCTCCTTTTTTAGTTAAATAGATTCATGTTGCTTCTGATTGCTTCTTGTCGTTGTGCCGGGTCTTTAATCTCCATAATCTGTTGCTTCGTCATCGCTCCAGTAACTGCACCGTTAACCGGCGGATTGCCTGAGCGTCGTTGTTCTCCCTGGAATAAATACGGCTTAGATTCTTTGAGTGTGGTAATGGCGTCATCTAAACCTTTGACGGTACCATCCTCAGTGACTTCCAGCGCATCTGTTTTTAGGAACGCCAGGATGTCGTCTGGATCATTCGCTTCTTTAGCGACTGCCAGCTTGATTGCGTTATTCAGTTTTAATTTGTTCATCTCTGCAACGTGGTTCTCGTTCTGTTGTTTGTACTGCTCCAGTAAGTCAGCAGTCTGCTGTGCGTCGCCTTTCGCTGCTTCGAGTGCGGTGATTTGTTCGTCACGTTTAGCGATTTCTGCGTTAAGGTCCTGAATCTCTACGTTCTTATCATTCAGACGTGAACGTGGTACCATATCAGCTTTCAAGGCATCAACAGCGTCAATCACTGCGCTCTGCTCAACTTCACCATTTTTGTACTGATCGAGTAACTGCTTTAAATCCATGAATATCTCTCCTCTTTACGTGTTTAACGTGCAACGCCACGAAGATTTTTTGTAAAACAAATAAGCCTTTTAACGCCATGCTGAGGGCGAGATACAGTGAATCTAAAGATCATCTCCTTAAAAGACTGCACTAAAATAAGACAGTTTAAAGTCGTGTCTAGGACTAATTAATTACTTACTGCCTACTAAGCCGAATAAGCGACCAATGTCTTTAAATGTATGACCATCATAAGCCGGTGCATGCTTGAGTTCTTCAACATCATACATATCCCAATATTCCATGTGATAGTGATATGTGTAAGTGCCTTCAGGTGTGTAAAGTCCGACGATAAACATATCATCATACATTGTGCCATCGTCATGTAACTTTGATTTGAAAGCATTTTCTTTATAAGTATTACAGATAACTGCAAACAGGATTGCTCTATCGTGGTAAAGTTGTCCGATAGTGTGATAGCCGTCTGACAAGTTTTTAGTTGCGATTGCTCCATCTTCTTTGAGTTCGGCAATCTGTGCATTCAATAAGCGTTCTAACGGATTAGGTTCACTGTCATAACTAAATTTCATTGTTATCCCTCCACCCATTCTATTAATTCATCTACATTCGCTCTTACTGTTTCAAAGTTAATATCCACTTGGATGTGTGAGTTAAGATATTGTTTATCTCCCATATCAAGATTACAGTAGCCTGTCATCACTTCTCCGGATTTTAATTTAGTGGCGATCATCACATTGTCAAACTCGTCGTTCTTTGCCCATTCAAGTAAGTCCTCAATATGTTCAATGAGTTGCTGTTTCGTGTTGTCCTGATCTGAAAAGAATTTAACTATCTTAGCCATTAAGCCACTCGTCCTCCTTTAACCCACTTCTCATACTCGCTGTATGACATGAACGGTATAACCATCGGCTTGCCGTCTACATCTTTCGCCCGTCTCACTTCCGGCACTTGACCATCTACTAAATACATCAGCACACATCTGCAGTTGATGTTTTCCTTAGCTGCATTCGCACCGACCAGTAGTTTAGGTCCAGGACCGACGCAGCCGTTAATCTTAAAGTTGTGGTCAATGTCCACTGCCTTGCCATCTAACTTGCGATGTGATGACCGTGTACGGCTGTCGAGTGTAGCGGTCCACATCTTCTCAATGTCTACACCGTTCGCCTTAACTTGCGCTGCACTGTCCAGCGAGGCCTGCATCATCGCTCTGCCACCCTCTGTACGTGCGACACGCTTCGACTGTTTAGCGGTCATGCCTAAGTTGTCACGTAATCGCTTGGCCATCTTGCCGAAGCCCTCGCCCGCCATGATTGACTGTGCGATGTCCACGCGGATACGATTTAACACCTGCATACGCTGTTTAGCGAGTGTGGGTAATAACTTAATAAACTCAATCGGCTGCTCTAGTGCTTTTTGTATCTGTTCTAAATTAGGATACGTCTGCAAGATAATCTTCTGTGCCTGATATTCAAACAAAAACATATGCTGCATAAATGACTGTAAGTAGATATTTTGCTGTAATTTTTGAATAATACTAGCGATGGTTGAGTAATCACCTGTCATCTGTTTAGCAATCAGATCGAGTTCTTTATTCAGCCGGTTATACTTATTAAACTCTGTCCATCCGACGTGTCCCTCATCATCTGTCGCTTTCTCGTAGAGTTGAGACAGCTCACTGATGATTTGCTCGAGACGTTCTGACCATACTTTCTCGATATTTGATTCAGCTTCGGCGATAAGTTTCTCGATGTTCTGCCTAATCTGTTCCTGGTTCATCTGATGCACCACCTAGCGTGACACTGATTTCACAGTTAAGTTTATCGAGTTTTTCTAAACTCACTAATATTGCTGCTAGACCATCATTCCATCCTTGCTTGTATCCTTCAGAACCTTCTACTTTATGAAAGTGTTTTCCGCCTTCCATAAATTCTTCGATTGTTTTTTTAAGAATATTTATCTTCATTTCATGCGTCACTTCAACATTACTTTTCATCTTCTTCACCACCAATCGTTATATCGGGTAGTTGCTTGTTAAATGCAATCTCCTGCTCGTCTAAGCGCTCACGTTCACCCTGCGGATCATCAACAAATGGATGATTCCCGATAAGAGTATCATCACTGATAATACCTTTAGACATTACGACAATCTGCGCATCCTCCATATCGTTCTTAAGTCGGTTATATTGGAACGTCATCTCAACGTCTTTCGGGTCTGCTTGAATACCTGCATCGTCAAATACAAACCATAGAAGCTCCTTAATCGCTACGCGTGTCTTACGCTCGAGCTGTTTCGCTTTGATGTCTAAGCCGCTGTAAAGTATCTTGAGCGCTACGCCTGATGGACTGTTCCCAAACTTATCAGACTGGAAGTCAACGCCACGGCCGAAGTCGATAATCATTTCACGCAGCATCTTTAGATACCGTTCTGTCTCTTCAATCGGAATCTTGACTGTGATTGTGTCAATCTCTCCATCTTTATATAGGTTGATTGCTTTGTAGTGTCTCAGATTACGAACAAATTCGCCTAAATCTTGACCGTTATAACCTTTTAAAGCAAAGATTAAATCTGTTGATTCATCGAAAGTGTTCTGGATGTCCGACAACCGATTGTTAAACGCATCGATCAGCGACTTATACTTCCATAGGTCGCCTTTCTCCTTTGAGTTATTGCGGAACGGTACGAACGGAATACGTCCCCAGCTGTCGCCATTGTAGTGCGTCTTGATTGCCTCGCCCCAAAAATAATCAGCTACATACTCGCCGTCACTTAACATATAGTAATAAACATGCTCTGCAGTCCATATCTCTGCTCTGCTCACCTGGTTAAGCACATAATGTCTAATCAACATCGTCAGCTGTCCGTACTCGTCATAGACAGGCACAACTTGCTCCGCCGGAATCTGCTTAAACTTTAAGTTCCCGTCTGCGTCATAGTAGACGTGCATCCACTCAATGCCTTTATTAGATGCTGCAGTGAGTACGTCAATGATAAGGTCATCAAAGCTGTCATCGAATCGCTCGCCTATTTTATCCAGGATAGCATCCTCGGCTTTGAAGTTAATCGGCTCGGCCAGTAAGTAACCTACTTTCTGGTCTACCTGGTTTGGATGAAAGTTAGCGACCAGTAAGTTATGTGGCTTCTTGTCATCCGTTCGACCTTCTGCGTCCTCCGGCGGTTTGCGCAGTAGAATATCCGGCTGATCATCATAATACTTCTCGCCAATCATCTGCGCTGTCACAATCGGCTGATGCTCTGCAATCAGTCGCTTAATCATATCGCTGATAGTTTCTTCTTCCTGCTTCATTGTTTCAAATACTTCTTCATAATATAGTCGTACGTCGCTCATGGTCAGCCTCCTTTACTTTAATATTGCCATGCTGCTGCCTTGCAGATGTGTATAGATGGCATATCTGATGCCGTCCAGTACATCATCAAACACTTTCAGTGGTTTACCTGTTGTACCGTCCCACACATAGTTATAAATTTCTTCTTCAAACCGCATGCAGCCTTCGACAAAAAAGAAGCGCCTCAGCTTTATCAGCTTGGCTACTTCTTCAACACCACTTAATATTGATTTGTCAGCTTCTATGGCTCTGATGCCTGCACGTCTGAAGTCCTCAATGTATTCCGGACGTGCGGTGTCACAATAAAAATTGATACGACCGTAACGCTTCATAATATCTTTAGCTGTTTCTATCCAGTCCTCGATAAATCTGCCTTGATGTGCGTTTTCTTCGATCAGGTAGAACTTATCCTCGTCACTTCTTGCGATGACCGGTATAGATCCATAATGTTTAAAGCCCCAGTCAACGCCCGCAAAGTATTCAACTACTCGTACGGTTTCTAGTTCCTCTTTGGAAATAATGTGAACCTCTTTATCAAAGTCCTCATAGACAACACCCTCAGCTGCTACCCACTTGCCGTAAATATCACGATCAGTGAACATGCCCGACGGTGTACTGGCCACTATCGATTCAACGTATTCAGAATTGAGAAAAGTGTTATCAAACAACGTAAACTGAAATGCTTTAATATTCAGCTTGCCGTTACTTAATCGCTGCCCGGATTTATCAATATAGTCCACTTTAACCGTGTGCATCGGATTCTCAGGATTCGTGTCCATAATGACTTTGGCATGTGACACACTACAGCGTGAGATGACTTCCTTGATGAACTTATCATGAAGTGCAGTCGCCTCATTCAGAAATGCACCAGCTGCAGTAAAACCCCGAACTTTCTTCCAAGCATCTGCATTCGCACCGTCAAACACGTAAACCTTATTGCCGAATATCCGGACGGCGTTCGACTTATCCAGTTTCAACTCTTTGCCGAGTATCAGTTCCATATCATCTAGAACGTTACGCCTAATTGCTGCCTGCGTGGCACCGCCAATAATGAAGTTCAGGCCCTTATCCTTGTAACGTGCAATATGCGTAAGGAACGTCAGTATCAATACATAAGTCTTGCCAGCACGTTTCGCTCCACTTGCCACTGTGATTACAGGCTGTTCATGGATGAAGCAATTGAAAACTTCCTGCTGCTTAGGTGTGAGGATATTATTAAATGTCATGCGTGCCACCTGCCATCTTAATCAGTGCATCAGCGAGTGCGTTCTCAGTTGATGATTCACCATTACTATTCATCTGATCAATCTTCTTACTTAACAGTTCAATCTCTTTTTCAATCTTTTTGTTAGCAAGTTCATCGTTCGTGAATGCCATCTTGTTCATGCCTTCCAAGCTGCTTATAAATGCGTCAGCGGTCGGCTTGCGTATGCCTTGCTTCTCAATTTCGTTCTTGGCGATGTTTTTGAGCCATTCATACTCCTCGAAAGCCTTAAGGCGTGTCCATTTCGACTGTTCTGCGACTTCCGATTTGAGTTGCTCGTACCTTGTATAAACCTTGCTATTCTTATATAAACGGCTTGCAGCTTGATCAATGAATTTTTCACTCTTTCCATTCGTTGAATACCCAGCATCTATATAGGCTTTACGTTGGCTCTTTCCCTCAATCAGACCAAGAACGAACTTCTCCTGCTTATCCGTTAAGTTCATTTTTCTCTCATTCAATCACGCCCTCTATGTTAATCACACTTTAAATTTTTGTATTAAAAAAAACACCTCGAAAGGTGTTATCAAATATTATCTATATTTAATTCAAAACCAATATCTCTTAACTCTTTTAATAATTCTAACTTCCATCCGCCATCATTGGCATTTGTATATAAAACCCCGTGTATATCAGAATGTAGTTCTAAGTTTTTATCATCAGCTTTTTTCATCATTATTACGTTTTCTCTACCTAACTTTGCTATTGCATAACCATGCTCGAATATAACATTAGGTCTAGCCTGATAAGAATCATCTAATAAATCATCAGGTGTATATAATATAATTGCAACTCGACAGGATTCAATTTCATCTATAAATTTGTCTAATATCGTTTTATGTCTATTAGACAATTCAGCCAGAATACTTACTTTAATACCTTGTTTTTCTATTATTCTTGCTACTTCATGTTTAAAACTACCATCATGACCATGAACAATAAATATCTTATTCTCTTTCTCGTTACAATTTTGACTTGCGATCACACTAACTTCGCTTTCTCTCTCAGCATCCAAATCTTTCGCTACTTCTCTGAGTTTTAATAATCTCTTTTTAAATGTTTTAGCAAGATGCTGTGATTCCAAATCAAGTTTTGCCCCTGAGTAGCTTATCTTTTTCATAGATAATTGTTTATACTTACTTTTAAAATATTCTTCATTCGCATATATATCCACAAAAGTCTCTAAATCCTCATATCGCTGTACAAATCCTAAAAATCCATGAATATTCATCGGTTGATCAATGATTTTTTGAATTTCTTCCAAAGCTAGATTAATTTCATTCTTATCCATAATTTCCTCCATTAAATTTTGTATGAACACTTCAAGTATACAGAAAACCACCTAGTTTCCGCTAGGTGGTTTCACGTTCATATAAATTTAGGAGGCGTAAAATATTATTACTAACTAGTAACATACCTTACACTAATGTGTATTATCCACCGCAAAATTTAAACTGCCAGGAATAGATTGCTGTATAACTCATCATCAATTTTCTTCTTCGCTCGTTCCAGGTATGACTCAACAGATGTCACTCTCACATTCAGTAGCTGTGAAACGTCTCCAGCGCTCATTCCCTCACATTTCATCATTATGAATACTTCCAGTTCTCTTGGCGATAATCGTCTCAGTGCGTGGCTGATAGGGCTGTCTGCGTTGGATATATAATCCGTGTACTCATCATCAGATACTTTGACGTATTGATTATCCTCTATCGCCACTTCCAGCACCTGCTGATCAACCAGATACACCTGTCGTCTCTCAATCGCATTTGTCACATTCGGATTGTGTCCGGAGCGTAACCACTCAATCACAAACAGCAGTTCATTGTACATGCCATTCATCGTCGTAAGTTCCTGCATGACAGGACACGCTGCCTTCTGCCTATCGCCCAGGCTTCCCTTACCCTGTTCCTTATACGCCTCAATCACATCAGCATGCTCTGCCTCGAAAGCATCTATCCGTTTCTTCATGTCATCCGCCGACTGTAAATATTGTATGAGTAAATCCTTCATGTAGAGCCTCCTCATGTTATAATTAGTTTGTGGATAATTACAGCATGAGCCTTTGAAGGCTCTTTTTTTATGTGAACACATTTGATATTGCATGATGCAGTCTGTCGTCCGTCAGATAGTTAATCGCCCAGTAGACAATGTAGAATAATATTCCGTATATAATCAGCTGTATGAGGCATGAGAAGATTTCCCCTAATACTCCGACCAGGAATAGAACGAACACGATAACGACTATCCACGCAAGTATAGTTAACATTCCGTTTCCTCCTCTTTTCTGATACTATGCGGATCAACCGGATACATAATACCTGCAGGAACTCTGATATAGACTTTCTTCTTCGTTTCGACTAGTTCACCGTAGACCCTGATGTTCTCCTTCTTATAGATGGCGCTGTGTTTAGTCATCACTCTTCACCTCGTTCAACGGGTTGATAATACTTTATAAATACTTCATCATGAATCATTCTTTCTTCGCCTGTTGCCTCACTAACAATATCAACAATGCCAAAATAAGAATCATATCCCCCAACTTTATAATTATTGCCATCTGTACCTGTATAAACAGAATTAATCACTAATACCATCACTCTTCACCTCGTTCGAGATTTTGCATTTCTACTAACCATTGCTGCGCGAATAATGCGCGAAGAGATGTTGCATTGTAAGATATTTCTTCATCCAGAAGGGCTTTCAACTCTTCCCACTTACCCTCCGCAGCGTCAGCACGTTTCTCAGCTTCATCAGCGCGTTGTTTTTCCTTACACATCCTGCTAAACATGTTTCTGCTCGAATCAAGTTCAACTCTGATATTATGCTTTAGAATGTCATTTTCTTTTTCTAGTTCGTCAGCACGTTGTCTCTGATGTCCCAATCGTTCTAATAATTCTTTCACTGATACTGCATAGCCATCTTCGACATAGCCATCAACACTAGCAATATCAGTAATCTCTTTAAACATGGTTTGTGTTAAATCATTAAATAACTTAATGTTCACCCGACCTTCTCTATGGCTTCTGTACCAATGTATTTGATGTTTATACTTATAGATTAAATCTACACCTTGCTTATCCCAGTAACTTAACAGTTCTTTTTCAAGATTCATCTGTTCCACCAGCCCTCTCACTTTAAAATAAGAGGCGGATATCCCGCCCTATTGTTATGCCAGAATAGTGATTCTTTCCTTCTCTGCTTCCAGTTCTCTCTCCAGGTATTCCTTGATGTTCAGGATGGCTTCATTCTTCCATGCGCCGCCGTCTGCTTCAAAGAGTGCTGCTTGTAGTCCTGCGTTCCCCTCACGCAATCTAAGGACAAACGGCGATTCAGGTTGACTGATCTCTGTAAACGTTCTGAACGGTTTCAGGTAGACCGGATTAGGTACGTCCTCTTTCTTCACTGACGTAATTCCTCGCTTCACTTCGACCTGTTGGCTGATGCCATCGTCGCCTGTGTGATGGATATTGTCCGTCCGGATGTTACCAATCATACTGAGTACGTGCTTGCGTTCGTCTGTGTTGACGAATACGGACTGCATCTGAATATTGAACTCCTCCAGATCCATGAAGATGTTGAGTCTTACCTCCGGCAGCTGTGCATTAGAGACGATAGCAAACTCACGTCTTTTGTTTACATTCAGCTGTGACTCAACGACGACCTTGTGATGATTAAGGACTGTGATGATAAACTTCTCGTTTCCATCAAACTCTGACTTGATGTAATCAACTAAACCAGTGAGTGTCGTTACCGTGAGTTCTTTTCTCCGTGGCTGTTCCAGCTTGTACAGTTCTCTGTTTGCATACTCCTGATCATTCACCTGCACTATTTGAACAGTACCTGTCTGTTCTTGAATCCATTGCATAGCTTCTTTTAACATGTTCATATCCCCCTATTTGTATAATGCTTTCTTCTCGATTGATGTCACGTTGCTTTTCTTCTCGACTGGCTGCCCTGCATCGTCCAGGACCTCGCCTGACTCATCAAAATAAGTCTGGTCCTTTGCACCTGATTTAAGTTCCTTAGCATGTACGCCCTTGCTGTCCTCTCCAGTAAGCAGAGTGGCCGTCACAGGCTCTTTGCCGATGATTGAATGCTTGGCAGTTACTTCAGTCTTTAGCGTCTCTCTGCGGCTGTCTGACGAGATTTTAAACTCAATGACGACTTTACGTGCTTTCGATGGATCAGTGTTTGGGTCATGGATGTTCTTGAGGACTGCCTCCATTTCCTCCTCAAATTTCTCCTGCACTGCACCGTCTAAGATTGTGTTTAAGTTTAAGTCGATTGTCTTCTCATTCATTTTTCTGTTCCTCCAGTTTTTTTAGTTTTCTACGCTGTGCAATAATTCGTTGTAACTCGTCGTAATCTATCCATTGTTCGCCTGTCTCTTTTAAGTAGTACTTCGGAGCCTTGCATATCCAAAGCAGCTCCAAGTTCGGATAGAGAGACATGAACAGCTTTCGTTTTAGCTTTGCCTCGGCTGTCGCCATGCCTTTGATGTCGATGACAATGACATGGCCGCCCGGCAGTGTGACTTCAAAGTCCGCCACATAATAGGTCGCTCTGAAATGTGCTACTTTGTCTATGATTTTGTATTTTGGCTGTAATCTGATGATGCTGATCTTGTGCTGCTCTTTCTGCTGAAGTAAGAACTGGTAGTATTCGCATTCAACTTCTGAGTCAAAGGTGATGCCGTTCCAGGTGGACTTCTTGGCGTTATATTTGCTCTTTCCATTCATCGCTTAGACAGTTCTCGCTAAAATTCGTTTGAATAACCCCTTGATTCTACCTTTTGACTTCATTGACTCCACTTCATCCATAGCATCAATTACTTCATCCATATCATCTTCTGCTATTACAACAGGCTCGATGATCGGTTCAATCTTTCGACAGTGTTCTGATTTTAGGACTCTCACTGGGATAGGATAGTCTTTATCAAATACTTCACTTCTGACTACTGCCCGGGGTTTTCTCTCATGTCTGAAAAACTTGACTACTTTAAAAAGTTGATTATCTTCCGGCATGAATAGCAGTTCATAGTATTCTCCTTTTTGTGGCTTCATTCGACTACCTCCGGAATAAGAATTTTATAACTAATCATGGTTTTTATTTTTTCGGGTAACAAATCCATTTCTCTTTTGGTAAATTGAGTTTTATGATCCCAGGCTGAAACTTCCGTATCAAAGATGAATGCATTTAATCTGCTGATGTAATTAAGGTATTCACGACCTGCGCAATCGAATACATCACACAACTTCAATCTGAACTTAGGTTCTTCTATGCGTTCTTCCGGTGGTGTAGCTGCAAATAGTCTGCAAAGATTCATGATGTCTTCTTTGATATGATTACCTAATCTATCAAATTCAGTGAAACCTGTTGACATCGAATAAAGTTCATTTTTCACATATGCTACCTGTTTATTGTTGAATTGAACTTGTACTCTCTTGTCTGCGAGTTCAATAACTTGGATAGCTTTATCAAGTTCTTCTACTTGCTTTTTAAATTCATTGATTTTCATCGCTCTACCTCCTGCAGGTCTGCTTCTTTGACGAACACGCCATCAATCATCTTGCCTTTTCTGTCCTTAATCTCGTTGTAAGCAAGTTCCACGCACTCAATCAGATCCAGGTCAAGCGCCTCACAGATGTCGATGAGCGATTCAAGCACCCATTGCAATCTCATCATGATGTGCGTATTACCGCCCGTCTGCTCAAATGCTGCAGCTAACATTCCGACGTGATGCATCAGAGTAAGTGTGTGGCCATTCAGGTCATTTCTGCTTGTCCAGTTCATTTTCTCGACACTCTCGACTAACTTGTTGAAGTCAATTTCCTTCTGCTGAGAGAGGATGGTCATTACGACCACTGCATCCCCTATGCTGTCCTTAATCAGGCCATCATTGTTCTTTGCGATGCCGGCGTATAGTTCGCCTGTTTCTTCTCCCAGTTTCAGCATCTGCTTACGTGGATCAGCAGTATGAAGATTACGGTCGATGGACCATTGCTCGATTTTTGTTGTTAGTTCAGTTAGTTTTGACATTCTTTTTGCCCCTTTTCTTTTTAAGTGATTTCTTTCTTTGGTATGTGGCTGATATGACATCTGCAACTAGTAATGCTGTTTCATTTAATTCCTTGCTGTCCTGCAAGAGGTTGTTTTGATTAAGAATGGCCATCTGCCCTCTGGATACCAGCATCAAATTATCGATAGTGCAGTTCATTGGATTCTGATCAGCAAACATTACGACATGTCCATCTGGTATAGGTCCATGATGTTCCTCCCATATCAAACGATGCTTAGCTTTCCACGTGCTGGGATTAGCAACTTTCACTTCGTAGTAACCCTCAACGATTCTTTCGCTGCCTATTTCTTTGAATGATGTCGGTCGCTGGCCTTTCTTAAACTGTGTTTTGACTGAGTTAGGATGCGAAGGCATTGATTTCCCTTTGTTCCAAGACGTGTGACCCTTTTCATATCTTCCGGTAAGTCCGCTATGCAGTCCTAGTGATTTTCTCCGATTCTTGAAAGTCGATAAGCCGATATTGCAATTGAAATGTTCTCTGAACATCTGATGAAGAATCTTATTGGATATGCCTTCATTGTTCTTCCGGAGGAACAGATCCATTTCTTCTGTGAAGATAAACTTTTGATTATTCATGACTAGCCTTCCAGTAATTTCGGCTTAACTGCATCACGTTGAAGATTTTCGTCATAAGCAATTTTGGCTTTCAGTACAAGATTACCGTTAGAAATGACTTGAGAAGCTACCCCTGTGACTGTTCTCGCTCTCTCAATCTCCAGCTTCATTTCTTCCTCTGTCATTTCCGGATTGCTTAATCGTTCCAGTTGTTCAAATAAGTAACCATTTAAATCTCCTAAAGTGTTTTTCATCAATAGCCCTCCAATTTGAAATTCTGTATTTCATATAAATCATAGTAGTTATCACTGTTCCTTGATTTGACCTGTCCATCCACTCTTTCAAATCCAAGTTCCTTTAAGATGCGGATGACTTTCTCATTAGTCGGAAGCACTGTGAGGACAATAGGCTCCTTATACTTAATCAGCTGCTCTAAGGTCGCTTTGAAGTAACCTCGGCCATACTGATCATTCAGAATTGAGAAGCGCTTGAAGTGTTTTCTGTTCAATATGCGTTCCAGGGTAAATACAGCGACCGGTTTGTTTCCGTCCAGGACAATGTGCTGCGTTCCGTTCACATAGTCGAGAATCACATCTTCTCTTGTGAAGTAGTCCTTTTCCTCGAAGTAATCGAGGATATAAAGGACCTTATCTGGACGAACGTTGTTCATGTATGTGACTGCCATTCCAATCCATCCTTCCATATAGATCTCGTTCAAACTCTTCGCTTGCTGCATCGAAAGGCATATAATGCCCTTCATCCAGCAGCTGCTTTACAATCAATCCAGCTTTCATCCAGTAAATCTTGACTAGAGGCATTGTCTCCGCCTTGTATAGCTCTCTCAGGCGTTCCAAATAATCATCAATAGTAAATGAGTCATTCAACCGTAAAACCTCTGTGAAGCCTTGTAGAAGTCCATCTTGACGGTGCCTGTCTCCCCGTCCTTATTCTTCGCGATGATGCACTCAATTTCTGATTTACCTGGATTGTCTGGATCTGTTTGCTTTGTATAGTAATCATCACGATAGAGCATCATGATGATGTCTGCGTCCTGTTCCAGTCCTGATGCTTCTTTGAGGTCGGACATAATAGGTCGCTTGTCCTGACGCTGCTCGACACCCCTTGACAGCTGTGCTAGGGCGATGATAACTGAGTTTGTTTCCTTGGCCACAATCTTTAGTTCTCGACTGATCTGCTCAAGTTCAAGACGTCTATCCTTGCTTTTATCGTCTGACTTCATCAGCTGAATGTAGTCGAGAAAGATGATGTTGGTCTTATCAGGATGTTTAGCGATGATGCTTCTCAGCTTGGCAGGTGTGATGTTGTTCTTGTCATGTACATGAAAGTCCAGATTCTGATAGTATCCAATCCACTTAGTCACTAATTCAATTTCATCAGATGTCATCATGCCGCCATTCTTAAACTTCTTAAGTGGTACGTTCGACAGATTCGATAAGATACGTGTCGTGACTTTCACATCTTTTGTTTCAAGTGAGACAAAATGAACTGTGTTTTTCTGTGCCATCTGAAGGCCCATTGCGATTGCAAAGGCTGTCTTACCGATTGACGGCCGAGCGCCTATAATGTTGAACTGACTCGCATCAAATCCGTCTGTCAGTCCGTCGAGTGACTTGAAGCCTGTCAGAATACCCGACTTAGCATCGCTTGTGATGGTGTCCATGATCTGCAGCAGAACATCAGTCTTTGTATCTTCATCATCAATATCAATTTCATTCAGCTGCGTGATGGTCTGCTGAAGAAAGTTCTGCGATTCAACGGTAGGCTTCTCAATGTAATCCTGAGCAGCGCTAATGATCATCCTCTGTTTGTATGCGTTGATGACATCTATCTGATACTGCTTGAAGTGTGACTCAAAGATGAATTTGTCATTCCGCATACTGCCGATTGTCTTTTTATCAATCACTTGCTGATTAGATGCTCCGCTGACCTGGTACAGACTGGCCACATCTGCAAACCCTTTTTCTCTAAAGAATTGCAGCGTTGCCTTGATACTTTCATCAGATATCATGTTCGGTGTCACTTGTAGATCATCGTACAGCTTAGGAAACTTGATGAGTGAAGCAAGCAGGTTCTCTTCAAACTCAATCATCAGAGACACCTACTTTCTCATTCATGCCTTTCACTGCCTCTCGCAGCTTCTGCATGGCTTCCTCACGTTTCTTTCTGAGTACAGGGTCATTCAACTCTCTCTGTACTGCTGCAATATCAGCTGAGTAATCTTCAACAGGCTTGTCCTGGATCACTACAAGAAAGTCGCTAATAACTGGGGGAAACTTTTCGGTAGATACATAGCGATAAATTTTTTCTTTACTTAGTTGGTAATCGCCTTTTATTAGGATGCTGATCCAGACATCTGCTTGTTCTTTATCAAAGTTTATTTGATGGTAGGAAGTTTCAATTAACTTAATTAGTTCTAATGCTTCTTTAGGGGTCATTGCCATCCCTCCAAGAATGCGTCATATTTATCCTTAATATTTATATTGTTATTTTTTCGTTTCTTTGAAGGTTTTTGATTAAGATATTTTTCAAAGTTAGCTGGTCTGAATAAAGTACTAGGATTCAGATGCTTATCTTGATCAGTGTTTAACCATTCATCCACTTTTACATCTATAACTTTTTTAAAATCATCAATCGTTTTCCCTTCGCCAAGTCTCCCGTTGATAAATTCAACTGTCTGTTTAGTCTTATGAGAAAACTTTTTACCTGTTTTTTCATTTAAGTAATTAATGATTTCCTCGTGCGGTCTAGCATCGCTAGACGATATATTATTACTTGTATTATTAATACTTGTAATATTCTCTTTAGCGTTTGCATTAATAGGGGTATTAACCGTATGACTAACAGGGGTATTAGCGTTTGCATTAATAGGGGTTAATGCATCAACTAATGGGTATAACTTTCGCTGCTTGATTTCTTTGCCCTCATATATCATTTCATCTCTGAGATAGTTAAGTTTTTTCAGATTAGCTATCCGATTTGAAACTGTTATTTTATGAACGTTGTATAGTTTGGCAAAGTAACCATTTGAAGCAGTACAATATCCGTATTTATTTGATAATGCTGTTATTTCAGCGAAGAGTATTTTTTCGCTATCAGTCAGCCTATTATCGTATCTGACGTTAGCCGTCAGAATTGCATAGTAACTAGGTTGTTCAGTCATCTTGATACACCTTCTTTTTGAAAAGTGTATAAGGTTCTATTTTTAAATAGTTACATAATGTTTCTAAAGTACCGTATTGAATACCTTGACTTTCTCCACTTGCAATACTCATTAAAGTAGTTCTAGAGATACCTGTGCCTTCATGGACATCAGATATTTTTAAATTTCTTATAGCCATTTCGATACGAAAATTTTCACCGACTATTTTATTCACTTTTCTCACCTCTCAACATCGCATTAAGCTTGTCATCCACCTGGATCCAGCTGTCATGCAGATGATATTTTTCGTTAAAGCTGTCTATGCCTATCTGATGCTGTTCTCCATGATGTTGTCTGCATAAGGCAAGTACTTCGTTACCGTAGTGATTCATTTCGTTTCTGTTCATCCCTCGACCTATTGCGTGACGGTGTGCCAGGTCGCTGTGAGGCTTTCCACAGATGACACATTTACGCTTGATGGTTGCAAGGTAGATGAATCGCTTATCCTCTTTCATGAGGTCGCTTGTTTTGTAGTTAAGAGGGATGTCATGCAGGAATACCCATTCAAGAATTAGTTCGATTAGCTCTCTGGCTATCTGTTTAGTAGTGTCAGATAAGCTGATAGGTTTATAGCCTTTGATAGTTTCAAGATAGAACTGAAACGTCTGTCTCAGGTCGTCTTGGGGCTGGCCTGTGTATTCGTATATGTCATTCAGCAGTGCGAATATCTTCTTGCGCTGCTTGACTGTTATCTTGTGCGGATCAATCACTTCAAGGTTAGCTGCGACAGGTATCTCATTATCTAGTAGCTGCAATGTGTCATCATCTAGCGACACATTGCGGACTACTATGTCAAAGCGGCCATTCCCTCGGTGGTGGTATCTTTCGATTCTGGCCATGTCATCACTTCCTTACAGCTTGATTACTCTATATTGATTGCCATCTAAATCTTCAACCAATTTATAGCCTTTGCTCAATCGATCATTAATATATGAGTGACCTCTCTTTAGAAATTTATTTGCTCTCGCAATACTTCTAAATTCATATTCGATACCTATTGCATTGATCAACTTCACTTTCATGTTTGAACTTTGCAAATCGTTATCAAAGGCATGATTAGTATTTTCTTTATAAGTACACCACTCAAGATTTGAAACATGATTATTTCTGGGATTTCCGTCGATGTGATTAATGCATGTTTTGCCTGGCACTTCTGGAATAAATGCGAATGCTACAAGCCGATGCACAAGGAAAGTTTTATCTTTCTTGTCCTTCCAAAGAGAAACTCTGACGTCTCTTCCGTTAGGGTTCTTTTCTTTTAGTATTCTGGATTTCCATGTTCTAACACCATGTCTGACAGAATGCGTTTGTTTACCTTCTTTTGTTCTCACTCTGCCATGATCACTCACCTCGTAAATACCTTCGTAACCAACAACATCTTTCCAAACTTCATTCATCAGGCTCTACCATTAAAAAGGCGGATTATCCGAATCAAAATCGGATGTTGCCGGATTGTTGTAATGATTTTGTTGCGGTGGTGCCTGGTACTGCTGTTGAGGCTGTGCCTGGTATTGTTGTGGTGGAGCTTGCTGATATTGCTGGTGATATTGTTGTTGAGGTTGCTGTTGTTGTGGTTGATTAGCGAATGGATTGCTTTGTGGCTGTTGTTGCTGATTCTGTTGACTATCTTTTTTGGATTCGAGGAACTGCACGCTGTCTGCCACAACCTCTGTTACATAGACTTTACGGCCCTCATTGTTCTCATAGCTACGTGATTGCATCCGTCCTTGCACACCTACTAGTGAGCCTTTTGAGCAGTACTGGTTAACTACTTCAGCTGTCTTTCTGAAAGTGACAATATTGATAAAGTCAGCCTGCTGTTCACTATTCTGTGATTTGAAATTACGATTTACTGCTAGTGTGAACTTAGCTACTGGTATGCCTGATGGTGTGACCTGATACTCTACGTCTTTAGTCAGACGCCCTACTAATACGACATTGTTGATCATGATTGATTCCTCCAGTTATTTAATGTTTTGATGGCTTCATCAGCTGCCTGCATAGTCAGCTTTGTGTAGTCACGAATATTCAGGTTTTCTAGCACTGACTTTTCATCTGCTCCATAATCTTTTGCGAATGAAATGACTGCTGTTTTAAGTTCTCCCACTTTTTCTTGTGAGATAGGTGTCTGCTTTACCTGTTGCTTGTTACCACTGGCAGCATTACCGTCATCATCTTCATCACTTGTAATGCCAAAAATTGCAGATAATGAGTAGCGTTTGAGATAAGTGATTAAGGCACCTGCACCTTGGGCTGTATTCTTATCAGCATTCATGAACACTGGATCATACTCGATATATTCGCCGCTAGAGTGCATGAGCAGGGTTGCTACTCCTATACGTCCCTGTGCGTCATTCTGCGCCCACTGGGTAAATGATAAGCCGTGCTTAGGCGCTGACTCTGTGATGGACTCTACGACGCTCTCAAGTGGCACATATTTCGATTTGAAGAACGGGTTGTTTTTATCTTTGAGCGGCTGTTTTACTTCCGCCTGAAAGTTAGCCATGGCCTTTGACAGTTCGACGATTGATTCAGATTTATTCATTCGTTAGATCAACCCTTTCATAACTTATATTTGTTATTTCAGTACGCTTTATGATGTCGTGCGTTTCAAGTGTTGGTTGTTTATCGTTGCTGCCGTATCCAACAAACGGTTTGGCTTGTGAACGATTCGTGGTGTATGAAGTGCCATGTTCTGAATGAGAAGTAACGTAAAGATCAGCAACTTTCAATTTATAGATGTAACTGACTTGTTCGCTCATGATGACAGTCTCACTAACGACTGATTATTAAGAAACTGAATGTTACTTCTCAGCTGTTCAAGCACATCATAAGCCTCATCAACCGTACTGTTTGGATAGAGCCAAAGTGTTTTTAAATCCTCTTCGTCAAAAGTAATGAAGATTAAGCCTTGTTTAGCTCTAAGGCTAATCTCATGCTCGCAATGTTCGAGTTCTTCATGAATTTGCTGTAAAAAGTACAATCTTTCTGGACTGTTCATAATTTCCTCCTAGATTTCCTCTAGGCAAGATGCTACAATGTTAGTGTCTAATTAACTTGTGGCACATGCCTTTTGGTATGTGTTTTTTTATTTGCCCTGCTTTCAAATTTCCTCCCAGTACGCTACGCCTGACTCATGGTCATGGTACTCGTGACGGTCAGGTGCGCCGTAATCCTCCTCTAGCTGTTCCAGCTCATACATTGAGAAGAACGGTCTAGCTTTCATCACTTTCGATGCTGCTTCCTGTGCATGTAAATAACGTTCAGCCATTTCAAGGTTGTCCTCAATCACTCCTCACACCCCACTTTCGCTAAACCAAAGATACATATACTTATTAAGCTAAGTGCTGAAACAGTATAATCATTGATCGGTGCATTGTTAGCCACGAAGATTGCAACTGCGAAAATCAGTGCTATTGCGTATGACAGCAGTTTTTTCATTTCCCCACCCTCTCCAATACTTTTTTGTAAGCCTCCAGTACTTCCGGATAGAGATACAACACTCTCGAACCAATACGACGAGTCACTTCTACAATTTCTGGCTCGCAGGTAATGGTGTTGAGAAGTGTTGATCGTGACAGAGAAGTAATCTCGGAAAGCTGATTGATGTCTACCGTTGCAAACTCTAGCTCGAGATCTGCCATAACATTACCGACTTGCTTTTTGACCAGGTCGACAATTACTGCATCATCGATAGTAATATTCATGGTCAGACCTCCACGCGGTTATTTATGTCACCATTTTGGTGACATATAGGTAAAAAAATTTGATCAATAGGTAGTTCTAAATACTCAGATGCTTTGAACATTTCATCGGAATTGAACGGTATTTCTCCACGTTCTTTAGCACTATACGTGTTCCTAGACATACCAAGTATTTTGGCGAATTGATTTTGACTCAATTTACGTTCTTTTCTTAAGCGCCAAAGATACATTTGCATAAACTCACTCCTTTCATGACTATACTATATCACCATTTTGGTGACTTAACAAGTAAAATGAACAGTTTTTTTAGATTTTGACCAAAAAAATGTTCCATTTTGGTGACGCTTCCTATATAATGGGATTATCAAATCAAGGGAGAAAATAATTATGACAAACGAAGAACTTACACTTTATATAGCAAATCAAATTAAAAAAATGCGCGAATTTAGAAATATGAATCAACAAGATCTAGCTGAACGATTAAATATTACTAAACAAGCTGTAAGTAGATATGAGAATGGTCAACGCAAAGCAAATCAAGACGTTTTATTTGAATTGTCACATATTTTCGGATGCAGTATTAATGATTTCTTCCCTAAGAATGAGGCGAATACGAAACAAATTGAAACCATCGCAGCACACATTGACGATGATGTGACTGAAGAAGAGATGCAGGAGATCCTGGACTTCATCGAGTTTAAAAAACGCAATCGTAAATAGGAGTGATATTATGCAGCAGCACGAGAGGTTACATAATATTGTGCCTGAAGTCAAAGTGAGCTACCTGGATTATATGCCTAATAAATTAGCTGGTTTATACCTGGATAACGAGATCTGCATCAACAAAAACCAAGGCTACTATCGCAATACCGGTACCCTTGCTGAAGAGATTGGCCACTATTTCACTTCGCACGGCCATATTACTGATTATGCGAATAATATTAATCATGCTAAGCAGGAGCTTGTCGCTCGTCGCTATGGCATCAAACTACTTTTACCGTTAGAACGTCTGATTGAGTGTTATAACTTAGGAATCACCACTGAATACGAGATGGTGCTGCACCTGGAGATTGACAACAAGTATTTAAAAGATGCTATTGAAGATTACAAGAATAAGTTCGGGTTATGGGTTAAATACGAGGGATATTTAATCGGCTTTGAGCCGTTAGATATAAAAAAACTATAGAGGATGGTATTGAAATGAACTACAAAATGTTAACGGGTACACTGATCGCGTCATCATTATTGTTAGCTGCGTGTGGCCAAGCTGAAGATGCCGCTAAAGATGCAGGTAAAAAAGTTGAGGAAACTGCAAAAGACGCAGGAAAGAAAGTGGAAGAAACGTCTAAAACAACTGCTGACACTGCCAAAGAATCTACTAAAGATGTTAAAGCACCTAACGGTGAAGCTGAGAAAGCACTTAATAAAGCTAAAACTTATTCAGATACAATGTTTATGAGTAAAAAAGGAATCTACAACCAACTTACATCTCAAGCTGATAAATTCAATGCGAACGACGCTAAGTGGGCTGTCGATAACTTAAAAGCTGATTACAAAAAGAATGCTTTAGAAAAAGCTAAACAGTATTCTGAAACACAAAATATGTCGGTTGATGCGATTAAAACACAATTAACATCACAATTTGATGCCTTCACTGAAGAAGAAGCTCAATATGCAGTAGATAACTTAAACAAGTAAATAAGTAAGGGTATCTCTATACCCTTCTTTTTTTACACTATTTTTGAGGAAAGGATTGATATTATGGCCAGTATTGATAAGAAAAACGGTAAATATAGGGTGCGTGTAAGTTATAAAGATGAATCAGGAAAACGTAAATTTTTATCACGAGAAGGCATTGAGACGAAGAATGAAGCAAAGAAGATTGCGACGGATCTTGAATATAACTTGAAGTCCTATGTAATTAAATCAGCTACTCCTACTCTATTTGAGTACCTTGAAGAGTATATCGAGGCATACCGTATAGGTAAAGCGAGTCCTGCAACTGTAGATATGGATAGAGGCAGTTTAAAAAGGCTGTTTGAAATTAAGACCAAGGATGAAAACGGAAATACTAAAACAGTTAAGCTATACGACAAATCAATCACCCTGGACAAACTGACAGGCACCAAACATCAGAAAATCATAAACAAGCTATTTGAAAACGGCCGCAGTTTATCTACTGTGAAGAAAACCAATTCCCTCATGTATCGGGCCATGGAACGAGCGAAGTATGACGGCTACATCACTCATAATCCTGCTGAGCTTATTGAATATAAATCAACTGGCAAGGCTAAAACAGCTGAGTATATACCACATGATAAAATAGAAGCCTTTCTTGAAGATGTGAACCGCAGAAACGTCTATCATTATTTTCTCTTTAGACTCATTATTGAGACTGGTCTGCGTGTAGGTGAAGCATGTGCTTTGACGTTTCAGGATATTGACCGTACCAATAATATTATCCATGTAACTAAATCGTATGATCAGAAAAGAGATATGCTTGGTGAAACCAAGACAAAGAATCATCGGGATGTATATATCACTCAATCGCTGAGTAATGAAATATTCAAGTTACTTCAGCTGCATAATGCGAACAAAATTATTAATAACAAGCTCTATAACAACAAATACAATTTTATATTTGTTGATGCATTCGGCAATCCTATATCAAGATCATCCATCCATAACACGATGATTTACTGCAGCAATAAAATACTGGGTGAAAAACTCTCGGTCCATAAACTAAGACATACACATGCGACTCTATTACTTGAAGCTGGTGTCCCAATGAAAGTTATCCAGGAGCGTTTAGGACACCAATCGATGGAAATGACAGAAAAGGTTTATGCGCATGTTACACCTAAAATGAATCAGACTGCCCTGGATGATTACGAGAAATACATCAAAAAAGTATTCTGATGTGTCCCAAATGTGTCCTAGGTGTCAATTTAAGATTAAAGGACACATATCTAAACAAAATAAAAAACCCTCAAAGACTTTAGCTTCAAGGGTTAAACCTCTTAATATTGTTTCAGGTACTGCTCTTTCTCCCATTCACTTACTTGCATACGATACATATCCCATTCAATTGTTTTTGAATTGATGAACTGACGGTAAATATGTTCGCCCAATGCTTCTTTCATTGCGCCGTCTTCTTTCATCGCTTTGATGGCTGTATACAGGGTTGATGGAAGATCTTCGATACCGACCGCTTCTCTTTCTTCACGGTTCATTTCATAGATGTTCTGATCCACTGGTGCTGGCGCTTCTAATTTGTTCTTGATTCCATCAAGTCCTGCTTGCAGAATCGTCGCAAGCGCCATATATGGGTTCGCTGCTGGGTCTACTGAACGTACTTCTACACGCGTTGAGATACCACGTGATGCTGGAATACGGACAAGTGGTGAACGGTTCTGTCCACTCCATGCGATGTACACAGGTGCTTCGTATCCTGGTACTAATCGTTTGTATGAGTTGACCAATGGGTTACATACCGCTGTAAATCCTCTTGCATGTTTCATAATCCCTGCGATGAAGTGACGTGCATCGTCTGATAATTCCATGTCACCATTTGGATCGTAGAATGCATTCTCTTTCGGTCCTTTGAAGAGTGAAACGTTGAAGTGCATACCTGATCCGCTTAAACCAAATACAGGTTTCGGCATGAATGTCGCATGAAGGTTATGTTTACGAGCAATTGTTTTGACTACTAATTTGAATGTCTGAATGTTATCACATGCAGTGACCGCATCGGCATATTTGAAGTCGATTTCGTGCTGACCTGGCGCTACTTCGTGGTGAGACGCTTCGATGTCAAAGCCCATGTCTTCTAATTCAAGCACGATATCACGGCGGCAGTTCTCACCGAGGTCAGTCGGTGCTAGGTCGAAATAACCCCCATTATCATTCAGCTCAGTTGTCGGTTCGCCTTTTTCATCCAGTTTGAATAAGAAGAATTCAGGTTCCGGTCCTAAGTTGAAGTCTGTAAAGCCCATCTCTTCCATTTCTTTTAAGACACGTTTTAAGTTCGCACGTGGGTCGCCAGAGAAGGGCGTGCCGTCCGGTTTATGGATATCACAGATGAGACGTGCCACTTTACCTTTGTCTGAAGTCCACGGGAAGATCACCCATGTATCAAGGTCAGGATAAAGTTTCATATCTGATTCCTCGATACGGACAAACCCTTCGATTGACGAACCATCGAACATCATTTCGTTGTCGAGTGCTTTTTCAAGCTGGCTGACTGGAATCTCTACGTTCTTGATGGTCCCCAGAATGTCTGTAAACTGCAAACGTAAGAATCGTACATTCTCTTCATTTGCAAAACGGATGATATCTTCTCTCGTAAATTTAGCCATAATAGCCTCCAATGTTTTTTATTGATAAAATCTTGATAAATCCCCGCGGTTAAGTGGAACTCTGCCGGTCGGTTTAAAGATGTCATCATATAGACTCTCTCTTAATTTCTGTTCATCCTTCGACAGATCCTTGTTTTCCTCAAGCATGATCTGTTTGATTCCTTTGATGGTGAAGCCTTTTTCAAGCAGCAGTTTGATCTCCAGCAGTCTGTCTAAATCATTCATCGAAAATAATCGCTGGTTGCCTTCTGTCCGCTGTGGTGCTACAAGGTCATGCGTTTCATAATAGCGAATCTGGCGGGCAGTAAGCTCCGTCAGTTTCATGACAACGCTGATCGGAAACACAGGCAGTTGTCTTCTTAATCGATCTGACACAGCATCTCCTCCTTGCATGGTTATAATCTAACATACTTTTTTTCAGAAAACAAATCCATGTCAGGAAAGCTGACATGGATTTTATAATCGGTTATCTGGCAGAGAGAATCCCTTACTCCTGCATGGTTTTCACTGCGCTGATGATAGCGAGTTTGACGTGCTCATAAGTCAGTCCGCCCTGGACATACGCCTCATAAGGCGCACGCAGCGGGCCGTCAGCTGTCAGTTCGATTGAGGCACCTTGAATGAATGTGCCCGCTGCCATGATGACATCATCTTCGTACCCCGGCATATAGGCAGGCATCGGCGCAAATCTGGAATTGATCGGACTCGCACTCTGGATAGCCTGACAGAAAGTGATCATTTTCTCGGCGTCATTAAAAGTGACTGACTGGATTAAATCCGTGCGTACATCGTCGAATCTCGGACTCGTCGTCATCCCCAGCTCTTCCAGGAGCGCCGCTGTAAATACCGCCCCTTTCAAGCTCTGACTGACGACATGAGGCGCCAGGAAAAATCCCTGATACATCTCATGCAGGCTGTATAAGGATGCGCCTGCCTCTTTACCGATTCCGGGCGCTGTCAGTCTGTAGCCGATCCGTTCAATGAGCGCCTGACGTCCAGCTATATAGCCGCCTATCTTGCAGATACCTCCGCCCGGGTTCTTGATGAGAGAGCCGGCGATCAGGTCTGCGCCTACTTCTATTGGTTCCCGTTCTTCTACAAACTCCCCGTAACAGTTATCGACAAAAATGATCTTGTCCGGGAACTTTTCTTTGATAGCCTGAATAGCTGTCTCCAGCTGACGGATAGTTAATGATGGCCGGGAGGCATATCCTTTTGAACGCTGAATGGCGATGACTTTCGTCTCTGCTGTCACAGTCGCCATCACCGCTTCTAAATCGATGTCCCCGTCTTTCAAGTCGACAGTCCGGTACGTGACCCCGTTCTCTATGAGGGAGCCGATACCGTTGCCGTTCACGCCGATGACTTCTAGTAGTGTGTCATACGGTTCACCTGTAATATAGAGGAGTTCATCTCCATATTTCAGATGGCTGGACAAAGCGAGGGTGATCGCATGTGTACCTGAAATCACCTGCGGACGGACAATCGCGTCCTCTGCTTTAAAGACCCTGGCATAAAGGGCTTCAAGCTGATCACGTCCCGTGTCATCATACCCGTAGCCGAAAGTACCGATAAGATCACTTTCAGCAATCTGCTGCGCCTGAAAGGCACTCAGCACCTTCTCCTGATTGCTGAGTGCGCGTGCTTCAATCTCTTCATGGATGGGTCTGATTTTCTGTTCTATCTCTTTAATTAATTCATTCATGACTCTCTCTCTTTTCCCTTATTCTGCCGACAATGCTGCTGTTATCCCGTGCATATCCCTTCACCGCATATCGTTCTGTCTGCTCATCAAATTCAATGGATTCGACAAGTGTCTCCTGTTTGAGCTGACTGATGATTTTACCGCTGTCAGCTCCAAGTTTAGTGTCATAGGGGGTGAACTGTGTCTGGATGAAGTCACTTAATGTCTTCTTGACCTCTGCCACATCAGCGGCGCTACGTGACGTCACATAGCGAGTATCGAATGTATTCTCTACCGGCTGCTCGCTTAAAAGGTCACGCTTATTCAGCAAGGTCAGGACGGGAATATGGCTCATATCCAGTGACTTCAGAAGCGTCTGCACCGTTTCTATATGGCCGCTGTAATTCGGATGACTGCGGTCTACCACATGAATCAGGATATCCGCATATTTCGCTTCTTCCAGCGTCGAACTGAAGGCCTCAACAAGATGAGTCGGCAGGTGCTGGATGAAGCCTACTGTATCTGACAGCAGGACTTGGAAGCCGTCATTAACCGTCATCAGTTTGGACTTCGGATCGAGTGTCGCAAAGAGTAAATTCTCTTCGAATGTCTCACTGTCAGTCAGCTGATTGAACCAGGAAGACTTCCCCGCGTTGGTATAGCCTACTAGCGCAACCTGGAAGACCTCATGTTTCCGCCGGTTCTCACGATATCGTGCCCGGTGCTTCTTGATTTCTTCCAGCTGAACCTTGATGTCATGGATACGCGACCTGATATGCCGGCGATTGGTCTCGAGCTTCGTCTCCCCTGGACCTCTCGTCCCGATCCCTCCGCCCAGCCTTGACAGGCTGACGCCGTGTCCGGACAGCCGCGGCAGCAGATATTCATTCTGTGCGAGCTCCACCTGCAGCTGACCTTCACGAGACCGGGCACGCTGAGCGAAGATATCGAGAATCAGCTGCGTCCGGTCAATGACCTTAACATCGAATGCTTCCGCCAGATGTTTCGACTGGCTGGTCGTCAGTTCATCATTGACAATGATGACATCAAACTCAATATCCTCACGCTCTCTCTGTTCGAGGATCTCTTCTATACGTCCTTTACCTAAATAAGTCGCGCTGTCTGAGCGCTCTCTGTTCTGGGTATACTGCGCTTCTACATCCAGGCCAGCTGTCTCACATAATGAACTGATTTCGTTCAGAGACTCACTGAATTCAAAATCATCCTGAGACTTCAGCTGCACAGCAAGTATGATAGCACGTTCGCGCGCTTTTTGGGTTTCATTCATTTTTGATTTCAAGCTCACACCTCATTTTCTGCCATTCTTCTGATGATATCTGTCACAATCTCCTCGGTTGTCTGCTGTTCAGTATCATACCACGTCAAACTGAGCTGATTTCTGAACCAGGTCAGCTGACGTTTAGCGAAACGACGGGAATTCTGCTTCAGCTGTGTCAACGCCTCTTCCAATGTCAGATTGCCATTTAAATAGCTGATGATTTCCTTATAGCCGATTGCGGTCATACTACGGGTGTGTCCATAACCCGCTTCTTTGAGTCGTGTGACCTCTTCAATCAGTCCTGCTTCCACCATCTTATCCACGCGCTGATTGATGCGGTCATACAAATGACGCCGCTCCATATTCAGGCCGACTAATGTCACATCATACTGTTCTGCCAGCGCAGCACTTCTTGACTGCTGAGTGATCGACTGACCGTGTACGTGATAATAGACAAGCGCGCGGAGCACTCTCTGCTGATTGTGAGGATGAATCTCGTCTGCTGCTGCCGGGTCTGACTGCTGCAATAAAGTATACTGTTCTGCCGGAGACAGGGCTTCAAACTGTTTTTCATACTTCTGAGTCTCGGCCGGGTTCTCATCTGAAAAACCGTAGTCATAGATGACTGACTGAACATATAGCCCGGTACCGCCGACAATCATCGGAATATGACCCCGTGCATGGACCTCTTCAATCAGGGCTTCAGCCATTTTTTTAAAGGCGGCAGCAGAATAGCTCTCGTCCGGCTCTAAAATATCAATCAGGTGATGGGGGACACCCTCTGTCTCCTCGGTCGTTATTTTAGCTGAGCCGATATCCATGCCGCGGTAGACTTGAATCGCATCACCACTGATAACCTCCCCGTTGATACGCTTCGCCAGTTCAATACTGAGCGCCGTTTTTCCGACAGCAGTCGGACCGACAATGATGACCAGTGGAATCTTAGTCATGGCTCACCTGTTCCAGCCAGCGTGCCATACGCTCCATGACTTCAGTCTGATTGGATTCCAGCAGCACTTCATGCCGTGAATGGCTGTAGAGCTGCACTGTGACATGCTCGATGCCTGCTTCCTTGTAGAGGTGACCTAGACGATCGATGCCTTTACCAAAGTTTGAGAAGGCATCCTCTTTTCCTGACACGAGGAGAATCGGCATGTGCTTATTCATTCTCTTCAGCTGGCGTTTCTGCTGCGTCAGTTTCAGCGATTTTAAAATTTCCTTATAGGCATTCAGCGACATATTGAAGCCGGTGAGCGGATCGTCAATAAACCGCTGCACTTTCTCAGGATCTGCACTTAACCAGTCGGACGGTGTCGTCAGCGGTCTGAACTTCCTGTTGAACTGCTTGAGCGTCACCTTATTGGCAAAGTCCCCTTTATGATCTTTACCGTTGACTGCGATCATTCCTCTGAGGAGCTGTAGGGCTGCCGCCATTTTTGCATCAAAGTAGCTCGTCCCGCTCAGGATAAGTGCCGCAAAGTGTTCGGGATACATCGTCACGTAGCGTCTCGCCACTACCGATCCCATAGAGTGACCGATCAGGACGACCGGTCTGTCAGGGACTTTGAATGTCTCAAGAATTTCCGCGCTGTGCTGCACTAATTGCTGCATGCTGTCGAAATGACCTTTCTCATCATCTTGAACCAGACCGCCGTGGCCGACGTGATTATGCATGATGACTTTATAGCCGCGTGCCTTAAAATACTGACCTAAATCCTGATAACGGTCCATGTGTTCCGCCATCCCGTGCAGAAATTGCACCGTACCGATCGGATGGTCTGGTGTGAAGGTCATGACTTCTGTCTGATGATTATCTGCTAATGTAACTGTAAACTTCTCCATCAATCTCACTCCTTGGCACTATTATACTATTAATTCAGTGATTAATCGCATAAAAAAAGAGGCCGCAGCCTCTGATATGCTCCCTATAAAGTAGACACTTAAAAAAGTAAAACTTTATAGGGAGTTTTTCTATGCGAAAAATCAAGCTATCACCGGAAACATTTCAGCAAATCTTCGATTTATATGAGGAAGGTCATTC
>NZ_SCWF01000016.1 GCF_004359575.1 Macrococcus bovicus
TATGATGATTCGTTCATCTCTAGAAAGGTGTTTGCCCTTAACGGTTTTCGTGTTACTATTGATATGCGTCATACGAATTCATTCCTTTATTGTCGGTGTGAGAACTACAATATTAACATGAATTCGTCATGGCGTATTTTTTTATAAACAATTAATGTATCTTCCACCTTAGGTGGCTAACTTGATTGTATAACTTGCCATAGGAATTCAGTTAATTAAAGAAGAATCTAGATACAAAGTTAGATTTGACTAAATTTAGGATGAGTTATAATTAAAATTTTTGACATGTTCAATTGAGCATGTCTTTTTGTTTAAATATTGAAATATAATGAATCATCTATTTCCTTAACAAAAAACACCGCAAGTGCATTAAAAGCCAAGAGTTGCATAATAATTTCTTGGGAAATAGTAAATATAAAACATTTTATAGATTGAAAATAATAGTATTATAAAGATATTAGATAGCAAAAAATCTTTTAACAAGTTACGGTATGGAGGAAGGAGCTGTTGAATATGGATGTAGGAAATCAAATTAGATATTTTAGGAAAGAAAATAATTTATCTCAGATAGAACTAGCCGAAAAAATCTTTGTATCAAGTCAGACTATTTCTAACTGGGAAAATGAAAGAAGCTATCCTGATTTGCACAATTTGATTGCACTTACTGTCCTATTTAACGTTTCTCTAGATCAACTTGTTAAAGGAGATATTAAAATAATGAGAAATGTAGTAGATCACAGTAATATGTATAATTATAGTAAGATGATGTTAATATTTTTGTTGTTAGCCGTCATATCTTTCGGTGCAGCGATGAAGTTTAGTGATGGATGGTTTGGGATGCTAGTTCCGCTCATTCTATGGATGATGGGTATGTATTATGCCATTAAAGTAGACCAGATTAAGAAAAAATATGATGTTAAAACATATAATGAAATAATAGATTATATGGAAAATGGCATGAAAACTGATTTAGCACCACGAAATAAGAGGAAGTTTATCTTGGAAGAAGTATTTACAGTAGTAGGATTTTCTTTGGTTGCTGTAATCTTAGTACTTTTAAGCATGTTTATCTTTGGAGAATTGTAATGTATAGGGAAAGAAACTGTTTACGCACAGCTTAGTAAGGCAATTCAAATTTTATATTGAAGTACAGAGACTCTTCCTAACTAATTTTAAATATAGGTTTTAAACATCAATATTTTTCTTGAATGACTAATACCAGAATTTAAAGAGTCGACACTTATGATTAAAGCATGTGTCGACTCTTTCTTTGTATGGAGATCGATTAGAAAAATTCTTAATCAATTCAATTTTTTGTTAGTTAAGGTAGATCACCTCTATTCAGGACAGATTCTCAGCAGTCTTTCTAATAGCATAAAATTTCTGGACGAGTGGATGTTCTTGGTGGAGATTCATATTCTGCAGTTTTCTCATACCTAATCTTCTATCAAGCATGGCGTAGGCACGTATCACTTCACTTCGGTGATTCATTGCTTCTTCTATCGAAAACTGATTATAGTTGA
This sequence comes from Macrococcus bovicus, assembly GCF_004359575.1. GTDB lineage: Bacteria > Bacillota > Bacilli > Staphylococcales > Staphylococcaceae > Macrococcus > Macrococcus bovicus. The sequence continues at coordinate 1,524 of NZ_SCWF01000016.1, forward strand.
AAAAATCATAAATAGTATGGTCGGCGTATAACCCCCGCTGATGTAGAGTTTCTTCTACTTTATCATTCGCTTCTTCCATACGTTGTTGGTAAATCAGACTTTCTGTTTCTGACAGCTCATCCATCATAAAACGATAACGTTCATCAAGTGAAGGCATCTCTTCACTTCTTTCCATATGATTCCCGAGTCTATAAGCTTCCCTTTCATATGAGATGTCGTCAGTGGCAAAAATCTCATTTTTATCAAACGTGATCGTCAGCCGGGAAGGCTGATCATGGGATTGACGATATACGACTCGATTAATCTGGATACGCCCCTGTAATGAATCGCACAATAATGATTCCAGCATCTGTTTTCGTTTAGTCCAGCGCATAAGTAAAGTGTCCTCCTATGATTTAGTCTATTTCTTATTATAGTATATGAAAAAATCGTTAAGAAAAATATGGTAAAATAAATATATAATGTTATTAAACATTGACTGAATAATAAATTGATAGAATTTAAATCAAGTTTTGAAAGGATAAAATATGACATCGAACATTTTACTGACGATTGCAATGTTAGTCACCGTTTTACTATTATATATCGCATGGAAACGACACTATGGATTTAGAGGATTCTTAGGCATCATGTTCTTTTCATCATTTTTGTTATTTATCATTAGAGTTTTTTCAAAACACGAACCTATAGTGAGTTCATTATTTCATTCATTTAATGGTTTTATTATTTTTGGATTTGCACTTTTATTTATATTCTTGAGAGAAAATAAAAGAAAATAATCAATTTAATAAGGTAGGTGGTTGCATGCTGATTCGCACGGAACGTTTGGTGCTGAAGACACCCAGTCATACGGATATTAAGGCATTTATGGAGATTAGAAATAGTGAAGGCTATTTATGTTTTAATCCGATGCCGAAAGTAGATGAGGAAACAGGTTTACATGAACTGAAAGAACAGGTAACTGATGGGTCCTTAACAGGCATCTTTTATTCAGATGAGTTAATAGGGATGATTTCTCTGCATCCAGATAATCTAAGATACCGTATCAATAGTATGAATATCTCTTACGCGCTGCATCCTGAGCATGAGGGCAAGGGCTATATGACGGAAGCATTGTGTAGTATGATAGATTATTTATTCAATCACATACAGTGTGAGATCATCGTCGCAAGAGTGTTTGCGTGCAACAGCAAATCTAAGCGCTTGATAGAGCAGCTGGGTTTTCAACAAGAAGGCTTTATTCATAGAGCGGTAAGGGGAAATGGCGACGTCGTACACGATGATTATATATTTGCATTGATGAGATAAAATATGGAGGCATTTATGAAAAATAAAAAAGTAAAATTAATGATAAATGATTATTTGACTAAAAAACAACTTTCTCGAACGAAAATAATGGAAATACCTGAAGAAAATAAAATAATTGTTTCCATAAAGAATAGTTCTCAAGAACATCTAAATGTCGAAGTCTATGAACAAATGTTGCTCGTCATTTCTTTACTTCAATCATATAATTTAAAATTTTCTATATCCCACCAATATAAAAATGATAAAAAAGGAATACAACATATCGATATCACATATCAAGACATGGATAATTAATTTCTCTTAGAAATGTCTGTTTTCTGATTAAATAATTATTCTTTATTGAAAATATCCAATCAAGTATAGATAAGTAAAGTATATGATAAATTAATTACTGGAGGTTGAACAGATTGATCAGATTTGGAATGATGAGAGGTATCAAAATTTTTTAATTCTATTTTTAGTCTATATAGTAGCCTTACTCCTCAAATTGCCTAATAGTGAGTCATTTTTACTGTACAGTCTGATGGGCTTTATACTCGGAGCGGCCAGTGTCATTTATAGCTACAGCGATTGGCCTTTTTCTAAGCAGATTGTCATTCATTTTCTGATCATGGTAGTGACGATTCTGCCTTTACTGCTGATCTGGCAGATATACTTTACAGGTCATGCTCATTTCACGAAAGTACTGGCTAGCTTTCTGAAAGTAGGATTCATCTTCATCATTATTACCGTCATATTGAAGAAGACTGGGAAAATGAGATAGAAAGGAGCATTACATATGTTTTCATACAAAGTCGATGATGAAATTAAACTTGCGTTACCTCACCCTGAAAAGGACGGAAAAGTGATTTATCGGTTAATATCAGACAACAGGGCCTATTTAAATGAATTTCTACCTTGGCCTGATTACATGAAGAGTAGTGAAGACGAAATTAAATTTTTGCAGAATTCTTTAACAGAATTCGCTGCGGGTAAAGGCCTAGTATTAGTTATTCGTTATCAGGAAGAGATTGTCGGCTTGATTGATTTTCATGCAATCAATCCTGCAAATTCATCCGCCGAGATAGGTTACTGGCTGACGGAAGATGCACAAGGGAAAGGCATCATGACAAGAGCTGTTCAAGGGATGATTGAACTTGGATTCGATTATTTTGACTTCAACAGATTAACGCTGGTCATCCAGGTTGAAAATAAGGCGAGTCAGAAAGTGGCTGAGAGAAGCGGCTTTGAAGTAGAAGGTAGGATGAAAGACTATATCAAGGAAAAAAGTGAATTCCGCGATGCTTATTTATATGCGTTAATTAAGGCTAAATAAAATGAGACATTGAATAGACGTAATTTGCGAATATGAAAACTTGCTTAACCAGGTTAGAGGGGGAGGTAGAAATGAAACTCATTTTGAATGCTGATTTGTATCTCAGAAATTTAAATAGGACTGACGAGAAAGCCTTTTACAATTTATTAGTAGAAAACTATGCTTATTTTAAAGAAGCATTGACTTGGCTGAATCAAAATCAGTTAAAGAAACAAGCGTTTGAAAGTCTGGAACTAAGAATAAAAATGGTTTCACGTGAAAAATCTTTACCTCTGTGGTTTGGAATTATTTATAAAGAACAGCTATGTGGAATGATAGGATTTAATGAATTGGATAGCGATAATGATATTGGAGAAATGGGTTATTTCATAGGTGAGAAATTTGCCTCTAAAGGAATCATGACTTCGTCACTAGAATCAATGATTGATTACAGTTTTAATCGTTTAATGCTCAATAAAATCGAACTATATATAGCTGAAAATAATCAAGGAAGCTGCAGAGTGTCAGAAAAACTTGATTTCAAATTGGAAGGGATTATTAGAGAGTCACAGAAAATAGAAGGACAATACATAAATCAAAAAGTATACGGGTTATTATACTCCGAATATGTCAACACCAATAAAAATATTAACCGAGCTAAAGATCAAGATATCCAGTTACTGAAAAACAGTTAAATCAATTTTAAAGGAAGCAGGATAATGATAAAAAGGTTACTAGAATTTATTTTAAAAGATGATTCAAGCGGAGTAGATTTGTATCCTGATTCATTGAAAATAGAAAAAGGAATTATCAGTGATGTAGATAATCAATTAATTTCTATAGATGCACATAGTAATGATATAAAGAGTATATTTATTAAATTGATAGAAGATAAAAAATTTGAAGCAATGATCAATGGTTTTGAGGCATACGTTGATAGGGAGAATATAGACTTAGAAGATGGAGAAGATACAGGCTATTTTCTCACTGTTTTATTAGATAGGAAGAACAGGCCTGTACTTATATGGGATCCTATAATAGGTCGATTAAGCTATGATCCATCAATACAATCTTACATAAAATTAACCCATAGAGATTTGAAACCGCCCTATTTGCTACCGATGGAAAAACATGAAGTCCTTATTGTCGGCAATATAATTTACAGAGGTGATGATGCCTATCTCTTAGAAATGGATGATGAGTATAGAGAGATTTTACTAATAAAAACCTTAAAACCCAAACAAAGTATTTTTATCAAAGGCAGAGAACTGATGAAGTATATTTTGGAAAATCGTATTTCTTATCGTGAGAAATGTAATCACATTCTATTCGATTATGAGCTTGATATTGATGTCATCAGCGATTTAATGCACTGTACCTGTAATGATGGTTATTATAATGTCCAGGGCATTTTCTTTTTAGAGGAAAAACTGGACTTGAACACAGTTCATTTCGAACCTTATAGAAGAACCTTTGTTATTGAAATAAGAGATGAGAAAGCATTTTATATTAGTGTGAATAGCGATGATTCATATGCATTTAATCTTAATACGAGAAAATAAATGATAATGAAAAACGCAGACCTAATCTAAATGACTAATTTTATCAGCGGTAATGAGGAAGATAAACTTCTTATAAAGAAAATTCTTCAAATAAAGCGCCCCTTGATGTTGGATTTATCATCCATCTTCAAGGGGCGCTTCATTTTCTTATTCTTTACTATTATTGAATAGTGAAGTATTTTAAGTAGCCATTTTCAAAATATGCTGTGAAGTAAGTGTTTTTCTTCGTTTTATAGAGATTCGTCACTGCAGTGCGATCGTTGGATTTAACCTGTTTTACTAACGGGAAAGATTTATATGATGCTTCGAACGCTGCTTTACTAATCAGTTTATTCTGAGGTGTCAATGTAATAGCTGTAATGGTATTTTTGTCATACTTGTCAATTAAATTATCATGGCTGTAGAACCCGGCAGCACTATGAATTTGTGGCAGGCGTTTTTTGTTGACCATGTAACCGTCTATCATCAGGTTGTCATGATTAACGGCATCTTTGAACGCTTTATTCAGTACTGTTTTTCCACTATAAGCAAAGTAACCATTGTAGTAATAGTAAGGCTGAGTCTTATCAAGGGAACGGCTTGTTTTATTTGTTGGGACCTTAGTAGTCTCAACTATTTTTGTCTTAGCACTGGCAGTGTCGTTGAATCCTACAGCAGAAAATGATAGGGCAGTCGCTAATCCTGTTGCACTGATCATTCTCATTTTCTTATTCATCATCATTCCTCCAGTTCCTATTTTTTACTACAAACCCATTATAATTAATTTCAATTATATTACAATAATTTCTATAATATTTCATAAATAATAATAATTACTATTAATCATAGATTAAATGAATTGGAAATTATAGCTATACCCTAGTAGATTCACAATATAGTGTCCAAGTATTGCATGATAAAAGAAAGTTATAGCAATAAAAAATCAAAAATTATGAATATAAGTGGGATTTTAATAAAGAGCAACCAAATATACTATAAGGTCTAGTATTTGAAAGCGGACACTATTCTCATTTATAATATAGCCATGAGATAATTAATCTACTATATAAAATAAAGAGATGAGGATATTATGACTGAAACTCTATTTGAATCACAGACTTTCACTCCAGCACAAATAAAAGCAATCGATCACTATCTGAATATCAGTACACCTGATGAACAGGCTGATTTGAATCAGCTTAATCAGTTGATTGCTCATTATGCGTCAACGGTTCCATTTGAAAATATAAGCGTCCAGAATAAAGTACCAATCGACGTAAAGTTGGAGAGTCTATTTCACAAGATTGTTGAGCGTAGACGTGGCGGCTATTGTTATGAGATGAATACTTTCTTCAAGCATTATCTGCTGTACAAAGGCTATGATGCTTACAATGTCTCCGCAACTATCCGCACGCCTGATGGATGGAGCCGCGAGGGCAGTCATATGTCACTGCTTGTTCAGCTGGACCGGCTTTACGTGGCAGATGTCGGCTTTGGTGATTTCCCGCTTCAGGCGTTGCCTATCATGTCTGAAGATGAAGCGGTGGTCATCCATGATGTCAATGGCCGGTACCGGGCTGTTGAACGTGATAATGGATTTGTTGTCCAGAAGTTGAAGGAAGACGAGTTCCAGACACTTTATCGTGCGGAGTTTGAGCCGCGAGATCTTTCATACTTTGATGACAATCTGTATTACAATCAGCATAATCCTGATTCTATCTTCGTCAAAAAACTGATCATTACCTTGCCGTTGTCTGATGGTCGTGTCACAATGTCTGATCGTAACTTAACCATCACCAAGCAGGGTAAGAAGGAAGTCCAGGCCGTAACGAAAGACAACTATCGCCAGTTTCTCAACGATTATTTTGGGATGGATGTGGCTATTAATAAATGGGAATAGTTTTCATGATGTTCGGCATCAATTTAGTGGTCTTCAGCGGCATGATGTATGGTGCCAATTATATTCTGTATAAAAACGGAAATGGCTTTACAAAAGGACAGACCATTCTCTTGACCCTTATCTTAACATTCATTTCATCAATGCCTTTACTACACACTTTAGAATAGGAGATGCAGACTATGAAATATATTGATACGCATGCACATTTATGGAGTCAGGAATATTTGGAGAAGCTTGAAGCACTGGGGTCCCCTGGAACTGAAGTGGCGAAAGGAATTAAAGCAGGTGTGTCAGCAGAAGATCTGGATGCACGTTTCAAAATGATGGATGAAGCGGAGGTAAGTCGGCAGGTCATTTCAGCAACCCCTCAGTCACCACAGTGGGGAACACAAGAAGAGGCTGAAGAGAGTGCGGCCATGATCAATGAGCTATATGCCTCTCTTGTCAACCAGTATCCGGACCGGTTTTTAGCATATGGGGCAGTCTCTCTGCCCTATGTTGATCTGGCCATCAGCCAGGCGGAAGCGTTACTTAAACGACAAGAATTCATTGGTATTGCAGTACCGACTCTGATCAAGAATGAGATTTCGATTGATGATAGAAGGTTTGAGCCTTTTTTTGAGGCGATGAATAAAGCCCAGGCAGTCATCTATATCTATCCGACAGGCTGTGGTGCCAATAGTCCGATGATCAATGACTTTTAACTTGAATGGGTAGTCGGGGCACCGATTGAATCGATGTTGGCGGCTTTACAGCTGTTAAAAGCTGATATTCCGAGCAAGTACCCGAACATTAAATTTCATCTGTCACATCTAGGTGGCGCCCTGCCATTCCTGATGCAACGGATAGAGGACAACTATACAGATTGGGATGCATTTAATGAAAGTCCTTTAGAAACGTTGAAGCGTCAGTTCTGGTTCGATACAGCGAACTTTCATCAGCCTTCCCTTATTAATTCGGTCAGCACATTTGGTGTGGAGAAGTTCATGTTAGGTAGTGACTTCCCGTACTTTCAGGATGATAAATATACACGCGCTGTGACGTATATTAAAGAAAGCGGCTTAGATGCAAAGGGTATAGATGGTATCCTGCAGCATAACGCTCTGACATTATATCAAGTGCATTGATTGCAATATTCATAAAGAAAGACGGTGAACAATCGTTCACCGTCTTTCTTTATGAAATTATGTCTGATGAAATCTTAATTTCTTTGATTTTTAGGCAGAGTAAGCGCCATTAATAGTCCGATTAATGCGAGAAACCTCTTATATTCTGAATATAGATAGGCAATGACGTCATACTTCCGATAAAGATGATGAACATGACAACAATCAGCAGACTGGACTGGGTGAACTGTCGACCTTTGAAAACTTATTGATATCCAGTCTAAATGATTTCATGATGGCAGGCAGCGCAGTAGTCAGCAGTGTCTGGTTGAGAACAGCAATAAAAGTCCCTATCATCATAATAAATACGACTATATTTCTTTGTTTACTTGATAATTCATGAGTCATTTGATAATCTCCTCTAGTTCTCCATCTTGCAAACGGACAGTATTCTCATTTATACTATAAATAGTAACTGAAAAAGTCAAATGTGTTGTTTAGGAGATACTATGGAAAATAGCGACAAAAAAAAGCGTCATGATGCTATCATGAACAGAAAACTTATTCTAGAAGTAGCAGATTCATTATTTCAAACGTATTCGGTCAGTGAAGTCACCATGAAACAAATCGCTGTTGAATGCAATATAGGGCAGGGAACCTTGTATAGACATTTCAGTAATAAAGCTGAAATCTGTCAGAATCTTATGGACCATAAAATAGAGACGATGTTCAACGTAATTGACGAAATCAAGCACTCTAATAAGACGGATGAAGATAAAATAAAGTATATCTTATATACATTTGTCAGGCTGATAAATGACAATAAGCAGAAGCTGGAAGAAATGAAGAGAACGGGGAAGAGAAGTTCTGTCATGATGAATCTGCATTTTTACGATCGCCTGAAGGTGGACATCCAAGCATGTATTGAAAATCTGGAGATAGTCAGTAATGCTGAATTTCATACAGACATCATGCTGAACTCTTTTTCTAGAGATGTATTTGATTATTATTGTGTTGAAAAAAAGGTGACACCTGAACAGTTTGCTGACCGCATCCACTTTATCTTCATAGAGCGGCTGATGATATAAAAAACGCTTGTCAGGACAGACAGGCCATCATAAAGGACCGATGATTACTTTTTATAGACGTAATGTTGATTAATGACTAAGTTGTATACTATAATGTCCTGTAAAGTGACATCATCAATTATAAGTTCATTCAGCCACATAGCCCTAAAAATATGGCTAAATTAAGAAAGAAGAGGACGAGATGGAAGACCGGCGGATCAGAAAAACGAAAGAAAGTATTAAAAGTGCTTACTTCAAGTTGATGAAAGAGAAGCATTTCAAAGATATAACAGTGAATCAGATTACGGAGAAGGCCGATATTAATCGCGGAACATTCTATCTGCATTACTTAGATAAGTTCGATTTGAGAGATAGACTGGAAAACGAAGTGCTTGAAAAACTAGAGGAAAAACTGAAGGAAAGAAAAATTGAGAATCTGATCGAAAATCCTGAAAAATATTCGATTCAATTTATTGAATTAATTTTGACAACTATTGAAGAGAATCGTGATTATTTTGAAATTCTGCTGATTCATCAAGATATCGGATTACCGCAGCAATTTTCAAGAATCATCAAGAAAAATATTGAAAGTCAGATACAATTGCCGCATCAGCTGGGTATTGTGCCAATTGACTATTATTTTGCCTTTATCGTCAATGCTCAGACCGGTATCATCAAGGAATGGGTAAAGAATGGAATGAAGGAAACCAAAAAAGAAATAGCGACGTACGCCTATACACTTGCCTATAATGGGCCGTTGAAGTTGATGCATCAATACATGAAAGATACATTGTAAAACCAATGAAGGGTGCAATGTGAACAGCAATAGCAACTGTAAAAAGATGAATCAGATAGCCTTCTGTAAAAAATGATACAGAAGGCTTTTATTTATGTTCCGAGATTCGTTGGCTTTCGCAGCGAAGACGCTATTCAAATGATAATAACTTTTGAAATAAAAGTAATAAATGTCTAAGATAGTAATAGCTTGGTTGATAAATACGAAAAGTGGAGACAAATGAGGAAGCATTATTTATTTTTAAGTATTTATTTTCTAGTGATGGGGGCGGGTCTTTTCATCTGCAGACAGTTCTTAAGAACACCTTATGATTCACCTCATTTCGGTCAGACCTTTCTGCCGTTTACATTATTACTGGCTGTTATGGTAGTGGTATATGGGTATAGATATCGTACCTCCCTTAAAATGCAGCAGCCGGACCGGACAACATATCTCTATGGGCTGCTGCCACTCTTTCCTTTGGCTGTGTTGGCAGTGATAGCGGCCATAGCTGATTTCAGCTGGAGCACGCTCTTCTTGATTCCGCTAATTGATGCCTTACTTGTCAGTATTGCTGAAGAAGGGCTGTTCAGAGGGATCATACTTGGCGGTACGGCGAGACATATTAAGCCGCTCTATGCGCTGTTGCTGTCCTCTCTGTTATTCTCTGCTTTACATTTACTGAATTTGCTGGGTGGTCTCGCACCGGCTGAGGTTACAAGTCAGTTACTTTCTACCTTTATGATGGGATTATTTCTGGGAGCAGTCTATTTATATACGCGGAACCTCTATCTGCCGGTTATCTTCCATTGATCACGCTATTCTTTTTCATCCGATGGTCCCGTTACGCGGTATTGAGCTGCCCGATTTAAGCGGCAAGCATATCTTTATTGGTGCTGGACACGGGGATCCATATGCCAGCGATGCTGAAATTAATGAACTGGAGGCACTGCTGACAGAGGCGGGAGCCACAGTTGAGATTTTCTGGCACCATAAGGGTCATTCATTGACACAAGAAGAACTGGCAGCTGCTGTTCAATGGTATGAGAACCTCTAAAAAAGACGGACTGAAATTTTTCAGTCCGTCTTTTTTTAGGATTTCGGGTTGTCCTTTGGATGAATAAACTGATAGCGCTTGATATCCTCTTGTGTCAGGATACGCTCAGAGACATGATAGGGCTTGATATAATTCATTTCTGATACTCTGACTTTACCGTTCTGATAGACATGCTCGACATAGGCGACGTGTCCTTGTTCGCCGCGTGAAGACTGAAGAAGCGCGCCTTCAACAGGTGTCTGATTGACGGTGTAGCCATCTTCTTCGGCACCTTCCTTCCAGTACTTGGCGTCATGCCACGTGCGTTCAATCATCTTGCCATCCGCTTTGACCTTCTCAAAGACATAGAACGTGCATTGGCCTCTATCATATGTATTAAAGGCCATCGGGTCCGGCATCCATCTGATTTTCAGTTCTTCCTGATAGGCAGTCCATGTATCACGCGTCAGATAACCGCTGATGCCTAGTACAATGATGATAATGAAGATGACAGGCTTTTTCATCTCTATGTTAAAGGTGGAAGACGTTTTTCGATTTCATCACGTTCAGGCTCCAGAAAGTCAGGAAGATTGAGTTTCTTGCCGAGTTCATCTTTCGGTGTGTCGATCATAAAGCCGGGACCGGATGTCGCGAATTCATACATAATGGTATTATGACGATAGTAGACGGATTTAAAGAAATAACGGTCGATGATACCGGAGTGACTACCCGGCAGTTCATCCAAATAGCGGATGATTGCTTCAAGATCTGAATCGTCCGGCACATCAACAGCGATATGATGGATATAACCGCGGCCGGGTCTGACAGAAGGTCCATCCTCCTCCACAACTATCAGGTCGCTGTAGAGGCCGCCCTTATCTTGTGTGAAGTGAAGAGGCGCGCGCTCTTCATACTGAAGAATATCAGTCAGGAACTGACGGGTTGGCTCCGTTTTTTTGACACGCAGCTCGACCGGCCCCATACCGACAATCTGATATTCAGCCGGGATATCGCTGTAGCTGTTCTTCTTCCAGAACGCGGGATAGGTATAATCATCGTTCTGGATGAGGATGATTTCAATATTATCTGGATCAAGGAACGAAAGTGCAGGCTGTCCAGCATATTCAAGACGTTCAGATGTCACGTTAAACGATGCAAGTCTTGTCTCGAAATAGTCGAGTGCCGCACTGTCAGGAACAAGCAGTGAGAGACGGTAGATACTGTTGGTCCCTTTCTGAGTGGGCGCCAGGTTCGGGATATCAAAGAAGCTGAGTAAGGTGCCGGGCATTCCTTCTTCATCGCCATAAAAGAAATGATACATGCTCGGATTATCCTGATTGACTGAAATTTCCACTAGACGGAGGCCGAGAACATGGGTATAGAAATGTTGATTTGCTTTAATGTCTTTTGTATACATTGAAATATGATGATGACCATTGATTTTCATCATTTTATCCTCCTCATGCAAATGATGTGCTTCTATAATTGTCTTCAGTATAGGGGGTCCGGCTATAAGATTCAAATGAGGTGCTGCATTATCTCATTCTCCTGGCAAGGATCATCATAATGCTAAAACTGGTAGCAATTCACTTCCATTGACCGGTGAAGAACAATCATCTAGTGCTTTGATGGGTAGTATCGCTTTATTAACAGCAGGCTTCACCTTGCTCTTTATTAAGAGAAAACGAACTGATTACTAATTCAAAAAGATCAGCTTAACATTAGTTGAGCTGATCTTTTTATTTAGGCTTTTTGTTTTTTAGGGACAATTCTGCGGCCTTTACCGAGAAAAATCTGAATAATGGATGCGATCAACAGAATAACATTAAAGATAATCATAATGTTGAAGACATGGTGAACGGTATTCAGGGCCGCTTCTCTTAAGAGTAATAATGCTTCTTGTTTAGAATGATAGTGTGTCGGCATATTTGCTTTTAAGTCATGGCTGATAAACCAGGCAATAAAGGCAATTGCCACTGCGCCCATATAGTTACGTATAGTATGCATCGTATTGGAGCGGTGAGATGCCTTTTCAATAGGTCCATCCAGTAATGTTGCCATAGCGCCGCTGACTAAAGCCATACTGATGCCAAAACCTAACAGAAAAGCATGGATATATAACAGGTCATTCGACACATCGACACCTATAATGCGCCAGTGAATACTGACATAAAGAGTGGCGATGGAACCGAGTAATCCGAGTGCCCCTGCCCCGACTGCACTATATGTCAGCATCTTGATACAGCCGGATAATATAACACCGAAGAGGAAGAACAGGTAGAAATAAATGATATGCTCGGACGACATCGTCAGGATACGCAGAAGAAAAATATTGATACCTGCTAATGCAACGACGAGCGTTAAATGGGATGAAATAGCCATAACAGCCCCTGTCATCGGTTTTCGCTCATAAAGTGTGCTGAAGTGAACGATAGGATGTTCTGCTCATGCATTCAAGATAACAGCAGAATGCATGAGCCATTTGATCGATAAAGCGTCCAGTGCAGCTCGCACGAAATCTGTTTGACAACGTCACTGTTTAATACTATATTGATAACAATCATTTAAATATGTCTTATCCAGAGAGATGGAGGGAACTGGCCCTGTGAAATCTCAGCAGCAGGCTCATCTGAGAGTACTGTGCTAAATCCATCAAGCGACAGCTTGGCAGATAAGTGATTTTCTAACGTCATTGCTGCGAAGTAATGACGTTTTTTATTTCGATTGAAGAAGAAGGGGAGAGGAAATGCGTTCTAAATTACTTGATTCTATACCAGAAAGTTATTTTGGCAAGACGATGGGCAGAAAGCTCGATATCGGCAGCAAACCGCTTATCAACACAGCGGTCGGTATACCCGACCAGAAAGTTCCGGCAGAAGTACTCGAGACGGTTCAGTCCGCAGTACAGGAGCCTGCGAATAATAAATATGGTGTTTTCCGTGGTAAGGAAGCGTTGAAAGAAGCCATCCAGAAATTCTATTTAGATACTTACGGGGTTGAGCTGGATAAAGATGAAGAGATCTGTATTCTTTACGGGACGAAAAACGGGCTGGTCAACTTGCCGCTTTGTGTGATTGAACCGGGTGAAGGCGTTCTGCTGCCGAACCCGGGTTACACTGATTATCTTGCTGGTGTGAAGCTGGCCCGTGGCACGGTCTATGAACTGCCGCTCCTGCCTGCCAACCATTACTGGCCGGACTTTGATGCCCTTGATTCTGCCGTATTAGCAGATACACGTCTCATCTACCTTAATTATCCGAGCAACCCGACAGGGGCAGTTGCGACTCGTGCAGGGTTCGATGCTGTCGTCCGGCGTTTCAGAGGGACGCAGACAAAGATTGTCCACGACTTCGCCTATGCGGCATTCGGCTTTGATGCTAAAAATCCGAGCATTCTGCAGTCGCCAGGCGCGAAGGACGTGGCAGTCGAGATTTATTCACTCTCCAAAGGTTTCAATATGTCAGGTGTACGGATAGGTTTTGCTGTCGGCAATAAAGATATCATCGGTGCCCTCAATTATTATCAGGATCATACACAAGTAGGGATGTGGGGGGTCGTTCAGGAAGCGGCGGTCAGTGCACTGAAATTAGGGGAACCTTTTTTAGAGACACAGAACGCGATTTTCAGAAAGCGTAGAGATCAAGTTACAGACTTTCTCACTGAGACAGGCATCCCGTTTGAACCGATGCAGGGCGGCATCTTCCTGTGGCTTAGAATCCCGCCCGGCTATAAAAGTGAAGAATACGTCGATTATCTGCTGAAAACACAGTCCATCCTGACGACACCGGGGCTACCATTCGGTTCAAACGGTGATGATTATATTCGGATCTCTCTTGCAATCAGTGACGAGGAGATAGAAGAGTTGCTCATCAGGCTCAAGGAAACAGCAGGCCTCTATCAATAACGGAGTCTCAAGTTAATTATTTTATTAAAGAAAAGGGCTTCATACTACTTTACACGAACATATGTTCCCTTATACAATGGACTCATAAATGAGGTGGGGGAATGTATGACTATTATCAATGCAATGCTCGTGATGTACTCTGTATTGACCTTAAAAGCTTCTTTGCATCGGTCTCGTGTATCGAAAAAGGACTGAACCCACTGACAACTAAACTGGCTGTTGTCGGAGATACAAAGCGGCAGGGATCTGTTGTGCTGGCTGCAACGCCACCCTTGAAAGCGTTGGGAATTAAAACGGGTTCGAGATTATTTGAGATACCGCATCGTTCAGATATTTATATCATTAACCCGTCGATGCTGAAGTATATTCAAGTATCGAGTCGGATTTCAGCTATCGCCCTGCAATATGTGGCGCCGGAAGATTTCCATCAGTATAGTATTGATGAATTCTTCATGGATATTACAGATTCCTATCATCTGTTCGCACAGACGCCTTCTCACATGGCCCGCATTCTGCAGCAGGAGATCTATAACAAGACGCAGATATTCAGCACTATAGGCATCGGTTCAAATCCACTTCTGGCCAAGCTTGCTATGGATCTCGAAGCGAAACGCACAAGTGAAGGTGTCGCTGAATGGCGGTATCATGACGTGCCACGCAAGCTGTGGGATGTAGAACCGTTGACTGAGATGTGGGGGATCAATAAGCGGACGGAGAAGAAACTGAATAAGAAAGGTATCTTCCGTATCGGTGACCTGGCCCATTATCCAGTTGAATATTTGAAGCGTGATTTTGGCATTCTCGGCGTTGACCTGCATCTGCATGCGAATGGAATAGATGAAAGTATCATTCGGCAGCCCCATGTCATCAAAGGGAAATCTTACGGGAAGTCGCAGATTTTGATGCGTGATTATCAGTTTCATGAACTGAAGACCGTCATCAGTGAACAGATAGATGAAGTCTTCTATCGGGTCAGGGAGAAAAAGCTGTATCCGACAACGATTGCTTTTACTGTGGGCTATGCAGATAAGGGAGGCATTCATAAACAATTCACCAAGAAAGATTACTTCACATCGACCATGCAGGTAGTCAGCCTGATATGGCGGTATTTAGAAGAATATGCCGAGACAGACCGTCTGTTCAGAACAGTAGGTGTCTCGTTCAGCAATCTGCGTGACAGTCGGCTGAGACAGATGAATCTCTTTGAGGCACCGGAAGAAGTGAAGCGGGAGATTATAGAAAGTTATCTGGATGAGCTTCGCCGTAAGTATGGCAAAGAGATCGTCATGCGGGCGTCATCCCTGACAGAGAGCGGTACTCTCCGTCTCCGGAAAGGACTCATTGCGGGCCATAAAGGGTAAGAATTTCTCGGCTGGAAGATTAATATCTCCCAAACAGGCTATTGAAAGAATAACAATAGAATGGGAGTGATCATGATGTGGACAATGAACGATTACCCGGCCAGCTGGAAGAACCTTGAGGAACTTGAACGGAAGAAAGCTATCGATATTGGTAATGCGATGCTGATAGACGGCTACAAGGAAGAAGATCTGATTCCTATCGCGACCAAGCAGGCGAAAGATTGGTATAAAGAAGCATCAAAAGAAGAACTGGATGAACTGAAAAATAAGAAGATTACCCAGCATAAAAAAGATCCTTCAGCCCAGCCGGAACTAATGAATCACGATGTGGAGATTTTCTTCAAGGATGATAAATGGCATGTGAAGACACAAGGTGCTAAGCGTGCCGATTCAACTCATGAGACAAAACAGACAGCATTGAAGCGGGCTAAAGAAATCGCTGACAATAAAGGTGTAAAAGTAGTTCAGCATAATAAGAATGAATGATGACTTACCCCTGATCCATTAAGAGATTAGGGGTATTTTATTGGACTTCAGCACTATTTAGTTGTTTAAATGGGTAAAGGGAGAAGTCGATAAAAAAATTTACTCATAGGATGAGTCGGACAAAATGGTATTTAATTGATTGAGGTGGAGAGAATTGGGCGAAGTAAAAGATAAGAAGTTAGGTTTATTCGCGCTCATTGCGATGGTAGTAGGGACCATGATCGGGGGCGGTGCCTTTAACCTGATCAGTGATATGGGTGCTCAGGCAGGAGGGCTTGCCATTATCATCGGCTGGCTGATTACAGGGATAGGGATGATAGCGTTAGGGCTCAGCTTTCAGAACCTGACGAATGTCAGACCGGATCTTGACGGTGGTATCTATAGTTATGCTCAGGCCGGATTTGGTGATTACATGGGATTCAATTCTGCGTGGGGATACTGGTTTAGTGCATTACTGGGGAACGTCGCGTATGGCACATTACTGATGACAGCCGTCGGACATTTTCTGCCGATGTTCAAAGGCGGCAGTAATGTACCGAGCATCATAGTGGCTTCACTCTTGTTGTGGAGTGTCTTTCTGTTGATTTCCCGAGGTGTCAAGAACGCAACGATTATCAATATGATTGTGACAGTTGCTAAAATGATTCCCCTGTTCTTATTTTTAGTCGTGATGGTTATTGCGTTTAATTTCGATACATTTATGACGGGTTTCTATGGTATGACAGAACATGGACCAAAAGAATTTGACATTCATGATGTGATGGTTCAGGTTAAAAGTACGATGCTTGTAACCGTCTGGGTCTTTCTAGGTATAGAGGGGGCGGTTATCTTCTCAAGTCGTGCGAAACGACGGAGTGATGTCGGCAAGGCGACTATTATCGGTCTTATTAGTGTGCTTATCATCTATATGATGATTACGATTCTTTCACAGGGCATCATTATCCAGAATCAGATAAGTGAGCTCAGCAACCCATCAATGGCGGAAGTGATGGGACATGTTGTCGGTAAATGGGGAGCAGCAGTGATCAATATCGGTTTGATCATCTCCGTTATGGGTGCATGGCTCGGCTGGTCATTACTTGCTGCAGAAGTACCTTATCTGGCTGCCAAAGATGATATCTTCCCGGCCTGGTTCGGTAAAGATAACGACAATCATGCACCTGTCAATTCTATGCTGATGACAAGCCTGATTGTTCAACTGTTCTTCTTCACGTTACTCTTTACGGATAAGGCCTATAACTTTGCATTTAGCCTGGCATCTTCAGCGGCCTTGTTACCTTATGCATTCAGTGCATTCTATCAGCTGAAGTTCAGCAGACAGCGTTCCCGTAAGCAGATGTTAATAGGGTCAGTCGCTTCTGTTTATACAATATGGCTTATCTATGCTGCAGGTCTTGAATATCTCCTGTTGACGATGATCCTTTATTTCCCGGGAATATTTGTGTACCGTCATGTCCAGAAGCTGCACGGCAGATCAATTACAAAAATAGATAAAATCTTATTTGGGATTATCACATCGCTTGCCTTAATAGGTATATATTTCATTATCAAGGGGCAAATATCAGGTTTCTAAACAGAAGACAGCAGAACAATATGATGTTCTGCTGTCTTCTATTTAAACTGCGTCATAAATATCGGTGGCACGGGAGACTGAAAATGCAGTGGTTGATGAGTGATAGGATGTGTGAAGGCAAGAATATGAGCATGTAACCCTAACCGTCTGAACGGATGAGTCGTTGCCCCGTATTTCTTATCGCCGACAATCGGATGGCCTAACTCCTGCATATGGATACGAATCTGGTTTTTACGGCCGGTGTCCAGATTGACTTTCAGTAACGTCTGTTTACGGCTTGTTTTAAAGACAGTGTAATGGGTGGTTGCTTTTTTACCGTGCTTCGCGTTTTGACTCGAACGCATCTTGAGTGTGTTATCCTCAGAAAGGAAGCTTGTGATCGTCCCGTTTTCAGTTACCCGACCTTCAACAAGAGCCAGATAAGTCCTCTCTGTTACAAGGCGTTTCCAGTTGTTCTGCAGAATCTGCTGCGCCTTTGGATTCTTGGCATAAACCATGACACCGGAAGTTTCACGGTCTAAGCGATGGACCACAAAAATACGATTTCTCGGATGGGCTTGCTTCACATATTCTGACAGGATGTGGTAGGCTGTTCTATCCTTTTCATTATGGGTGGCAATCGATAACAGCCCTGCTTCTTTATCAATGACAATAAGGTCTGCATCTTCATGCAGAATCTTGACACCGCGCAGCGATACTTTTTTATTTGGGGCATCGAGACGAATAGCGACGATGTCACCCGGCTTAAGTATCTCATTAAATTGACTGGTCGATTGATCATTGACGAAGACTTGTCCTCTGGCGAGTATAGCTCTGACTGACTTCTTGCTTCTATCAGCCATTCGCTCAAATAAAAATTTCAGTAATTCATTCTCTTCTTTAACGGTCCACTGCTCATGATTTTCTCTTGTATTCTTCATCATAACTTCCTTCTTTTATATTCATTCAAGCATAGCACAGGATGCCACTATTATAAATGAATTTCACTGAGTGATTAGTTGACTTTTAAAGCAGGTTTTACTATGGTTGAAGTGCATTGAATAGTGATGAGGAGTAAGACATGGATTTCAAAAGGAGGGTCTCTTATGTTTCACGTTAAACAATTGATGATTAACAATATTCAATATGAATTTGTCGATGAAGGACAAGGAACACCTGTCTTGTTACTGCATGGTTTTCCTGATTCTAAGAAACTCTGGTATCAGATGATTCCAGAGCTGACTCAACAAGGCTACCGTGTTATAGTGCCTGACTTGCGAGGTTATGGCAATACTGAAGTCGCTGCCAGTTACCAGATTCAGGATTCAGCGGCAGATATGTTCTCATTACTTACCCAATTAGGCATCTCTCGGGCGCATGTCATCGGTCATGACTGGGGCGCTTTTCTCGGCTGGTACCTCGCTGCTCACTACGAGGCGCAGGTGATCAGCTATACGGCGCTCAGTGTGGGCCACCCGAATGGATATCTGCGTAGCGGAGGACTCAAACAGCTGGTCAAAGGCAGTTATATCGGTCTGTTTGTCATACCAGGTGTGGCAGAACGGGTGCTGGCAGCAGGTGATTATAAAGTGCTCACCAAGATGGCAGAAGATGACAGACTTCATCAGCACTGGTATATGGATTTAACACGTCCTGGGCGTCTGTCTGCAGGACTGAACTGGTACCGTCATAACTTGAAGTCAATCACGGCAGGAATAGAGACGGTAAATGTACCGGTCATGGGCATCATCGGGACCCAGGATCCTGCATTGACAACAGCGCAGATGAAAGGATCAGAAAAATACGTGTATGGCTCCTTTGACTACTACGAAATAGCAGGGGGTCACTGGCTGCCTGAAACGCATGGAGACCAATTGAACCAGTTGATCATCCCTTTCTTATCACGCCAGCGCTCATAAAAAAGCACTCAATATAACGGATTATAAGTAAATATTTTATTTAAATTTTCTGATTTTTATACTATAATAAGGAATAATTACATTACCACGTTAAAGGGAAAGAGATTTCATCAGTAAATTCTTCCACGCAAGCAACGGGTTTAATGAATGACTAATATGGAGGATATGATTATGAAATCAAAACTTACCTTTAAAGAAAACATGTTTATCGGATCGATGCTATTCGGTCTGTTCTTCGGTGCAGGGAATCTGATTTTCCCGATTCACCTTGGACAGACAGCAGGTTCAAATGTCTTGATGGCCAATCTCGGCTTTCTGATCACGGCAATTGGCTTACCTTTTCTCGGTATTATCGCCATCGGTGTCTCCAAGACAAACGGCCTTTTCGATATTGCCAACCGGGTCAATAAAACCTATGCCTATATCTTCACCATTCTGCTCTATCTGGTCATCGGACCTTTCTTCGCCCTGCCGAGACTGGCGACGACTTCTTTTGAGATTGCATTCGGCGCTGCGCTGCCAAAGGAATCAATCGGGTTATACCTGGCATTATTCAGCGGTATTTTCTTCATTGTTGCCTGGTTCTTTGCACGTCGCCCGTCAAAGATTCTGGATTACATCGGTAAATTCCTGAATCCGGTTTTCCTGGTCCTCCTCGGCTTGCTGATTCTGCTGGCAATGGTGCGTCCGATGGGGGGAATCCAGGAGGCAGCTGTCTCGTCTGACTATCAGGATTCTGTCCTGTTGAAGGGCTTCATTGACGGCTATAATACACTGGATGCACTGGCGTCACTCGCGTTCGGTATCATCATCGTGACAACGATTAAGAAGCTGGGCATCACTGATCCTAAGACCATCGCCAAAGAAACGCTTAAGTCAGGACTGATTACAGTGATTCTGATGGGACTGATCTATACACTGCTCGCTGTTATGGGGACGATGAGTTTAGGGAAGTTCGAAGTCAGTGATAATGGGGGCATCGCTCTCGCTCAGATTGCACAGTATTATTTAGGTGACTATGGCATTATCCTGTTGTCACTGATTATCATTGTAGCCTGCTTGAAAACCGCAATCGGCTTGATTACAGCATTCTCTGAAACATTTGTAGAACTGTTTCCAAGTCAGAAATATATCACGTTTGCGACAGTCGTGAGTCTTGTGGCCTTTATCATCGCGAATGTCGGATTAACGCAGATTATCGCGTATTCAATCCCAGTGCTGATGTTCTTATATCCGCTTTCTATCGTTCTGATATTGCTGACGCTTTTCAGCGGTCTGTACCATGATTCGAAAGTGGTCTATCAGGCAACTATCTACTTTACACTGGTTGCAGCGCTTATTGACGGTATTAAAGCAAGTCCTGCTTTTCTGAGTAAGACGGCATTTGCAGAAAGCATCATCAACTTCGGTAATCATTATCTGCCTTTCTTTTCAATCGGTATGGGCTGGGTGCTTCCAGCTGTCCTCGGTTTTGTTATCGGCTTTATCATCTATAAAACGCGTAAACCACAATTGAACAGCAGCCTGTAAAAAGAAGCCTGGAGAATCTCCAGGCTTCTTTTCAATGGTTATTTCTGCGAACCAGGCTTTGCAAAATGCCCGTGGACTTCTGTTGTCTCATAGACATTGATAAAACAGTTTGGATCGACTTCTTTAGCGACTCGAATGGCATCCTGGAGTTCATAGCGGGTCAGTACCATCATAATCGTCTGAGTAGGATTCCGGGTATAGCCGCCATATGTATCGGTAATAGTCATGCCGCGTGTAATAGAGGCAATGAGCGCCTGTCTGACTGCTTCTCCTTCAGTCGTCACAATATTGACAGTCAGTTTGATGTGTGAAGTGAAGATGGTATCAATAGCTTTACCGGTGATGTAAATAGAAAGTAAAGTCGTCAGTGCATTGCTCCAACCGAGAAAAAAGCCTGAGCAGAGTACAATAAGGCCGTTTAAAGCCGTCATCACGGCACCGATAGAAATATTACTGTGCTGCGAGATGATCATGGCAATGATATCCATACCCCCTGTTGTGCCGGAATATTTCAAAATAACCCCGACCCCGAGACCGCAGAGGACACCACCAAAAATAACATCAATCACAGGCTCCGTGGATATCTGTGTCACCGGGATAAGGGATAAGAAGAATGACACAAAGCCCACACTTAATATCGTCTGAATCATAACCTGACGAGGCAGTTTTAAGAAGCCGAGGATCACGAGAGGTAGATTAATCAGTAAATTAATCAGCCCGGTATCCAGGGAAGTCAGGATATGAACAAGTAAAGCGACCCCACTTAAACCGCTGCTGAGCACGTGATGAGGAAGTAGAAATAAGTTAAAGCTGATGCCGATGATAAATGACCCGACAATAGTCACTAACAGCTTAAAAACAAAGTGATCTTGGATACGCATATGGAATCTCCTTCACGAAATAGATTAATTTCATTATAGCAAAGTAAATTTAAGAAAAACCAAGTGCAGACGCGCTTGGTTTCTTTAATAGAATGAAGGAGTCAGAACAAACAGTACTTTCACAAAATCCTCACTATCATTGATAAAGCGATGTCTGATGTGTTTCGGGATTCTTACGACATCGCCTTCACTGAGCGGGTAGGCTGTCCCTTCTAGTTCTACTTGGATGTGTCCATTCATAATGACAGCAATTTCTTCTTTAGCGTCATGCACATAATGACTCTCAGTCGTATTAGAGCAAGGCTTGATCTCCATCATCAGCATCTCCAGATTGGTATTCATGAAGTCCGGTGTCAGTACATCATAGACAATATGAGCATTATCTTCACGGTAGACTTTATGACGGTCGGCTTTTCTCGAAATTAAGGTGGCAGGGTCGATATCATTGATGAACAGGGTGAATAACGGTACACCTAACGCCTGGGCAAGGCGTTCCAGTACATGTAATGAAGGATTCCCTTTGCCCCGTTCCAGCTGGCTGATAAGTGATGTACTGATTTCTGAATGGTCAGCGAATTCTCGGATAGTCATCTGATTCATCTTACGATAGTTTGCGATTGTACGGCCTATATGACTCATGAAGCTCCTTTCTGTTTAGCATATTGACTTTTCAGCTGTAAAAAAGACAACATACTAAATCTGGCAGAATAAGATAGTGATTAGACTTCGTATACTATACAATTAACTTGTTTAATATAGTGTACAAAGGGGAGAACCGTTTTGAAAGGAAAACAATTTATTCTGCTTATTCTAGGCGTTCTATTTTTATCATCTTCAGCTATCTTTGTGAAGCTGGCCGCTGCACCTCCGGAAGTGACAGCGTTCTATCGTATGCTGTTCTCGACAGCCATGTTGCTGCCTTTCGCACTGGGTGATCATCGAATCAGAGAAGAAATCAGCAGCTTCAACAGGAAAAAATTAGGACTGATATTTGTCGGCGGTATTTTATTAGCTGTTCATTATATCCTATGGTTTCAGTCGCTTGATTATACATCAGTGGCGAGTTCCACAGTCATTGTCACTCTGCAGCCGTTGTTTGCAGTGATAGGTGGCTACTATCTGTATCAGGAACGTCTGAATAATAAAGCGTTGATCGGTATCCTCATCGCGATCATGGGCTGCTTTATTATCGGCTACCGTGATATGCAGCTGAGTACAACGGCTCTAATAGGAGATATACTCGCTCTGATCGCAGCCGCGGTCATTACAGTCTATTTCTTTATCGGTCAGAGTACGCGTAAGCACTCTGGTCTTATTGCGTATTCTGTTCTGAGTTACGGCAGCAGTGCTATTTTTCTTTTAATCTACTGTCTGATCACTCGCAGTAACCTGACGCATTACAGTGCGGAGACATGGCTTTACCTCCTGGCACTTGCCTTATTTGCGACGATCATGGGACAGACTATCTTTAATTTCCTGATCAGATGGCTGAGCACAACCGTTATTTCCATGGCAATACTCGGTGAGGTCATCGGCACCTGTCTGCTGGGCTATATCTTTCTGAATGAAGGCATATCGATCAACCAGTTTATCGGCATCACCATTATTCTCATCGGACAGGCCGTATTTATCTGGTTCAGTGGAGATAAGTAAGACTTATTTATGAAATTCCCTTTTATAGACCAGGATGCTTTATTTGCAGCTGTTTAGTTAAACGATGGATTTGCAAAAGAAGAGGAACTAAATATAAATGAATGTTGTCATCAACTAAAAAAACCGACTTCTCTTTAACTGAGAAATCGGTTTTCCTGTTATGCAGGCACTTCTGCACGTTTTGTACTATGTTTACGAACAGCTGCCGCCAGTAATGATGAGGCAAGACCGAAACAGGCGAAACCGATCATCACTAGTACAGGTGTATTGAGCGTTAAGTCTTTATTCAAGTAGATCAGTTCACGGAGACCATCTGCGTAGAAGCTGAAAGGGTTCCATGTTAAGACATATTTCTGATAGAACTCGTTCAGCATCTGCTTAGGAAGCGTCAGCATCTGCATGCTGAAGAATAACAGCAGCACGAAGATTGGAATAGCTTTCATACCGAGCCATGCCATGACACCGAGAATCAGCATGATAAAACCGAACATCGAAATAGCGATGAATATTGTGGTCTGTGTGATGTCTGGCATATAGAAATCGAGCACTTGTGTAATGAACCATACACCCAGCACACTTGAAACGATCGCTGCGACCGCGGCCATCAGTGTCTGCATCAGGGTTGCTTTCAGACGCTCACCTTGTGTGATTAAACCAGAGGTACGGAACGCGAAGAAGAGCAGAACGCCTGTTACAAGAGAGCCCATCCAGATAGGTGTGAAGAGTAGCATGCCAGCCATACCATTGCCCTGGTGCTCGTGAATTTTATTTAAAGTTGTGTGTTTCACAGTAACAGGATTCATGACAGCATCCATATCAGCTGCTGCTACTTTAATATTATTTTTATCGAGTTGTGTTACTGCTTGTTGACTGATCATTTTGTTGATATTGTCACCCATACCTGACAGCATTTTATCGCTGATAGTAGCCGCCTGGCTTGATGCCCCTTGATTGATGATCACTTCAAGCTGCCCTTTCTTGACGGTGATCGGTTTTAATAAGTCTGCATTTTGTTTCTGCATTTCCTGCATTTTCTTCTGCATGTCCTGCGCTATTTTCTGTGCTTGCTGAGGTGGGATTTCGCCGCTTACGACTTTCGCTTTTAATTCTGCCTGCGCTTTTTCGGCTTTCGTCTTCGCTTCAGCTTTTTTAGCCGTCTGAATTTCACTGCGCATCGCGCTCGTTGCATTTTCCGTGAAGTGGGAGGGAATAACAATAGCACTGTAATACTCATTATTATCGAATCCTGCTTGCAGCGCGTCTTTGTCTTTCACATCGATAAAGTCCACTGTTTCATTCAAGTCTTTATTATCTTTGATTTTATCTGTGAATGTTTCACCGATATTCATCTTTTTACCTTGGATTTCAAGTCCTTTATCCATATTGACGATGGCGATGGGCAGATCTTTCGGTTTCGGATTGAATGCAGGATAGAAGGCTGTCGACATAATCCAGATGAGCAATGCCCCTGCAATTAATGGAATATAAAACAGTTTATTCTTTAAAATTTTCATCTTGTCCTCCTTATTGAACAATGTGTTGATTAATGATTGATATGTATATTATAGTAATTTTAAAAAAGAACACAATAATCAATAATGGAAATTACGTTTAATAAAATACATAATTTATAAAAATGACTATTAGTAGAAAATAAACCGAAAAATTATTGACTGTATCAATAAAAATAAGCTTGTAGGAAAAGGAAGTAGGGTAGTAAACAGAGAAGAGAGCGTCAGGTAGCTTTAAATAAGAATAAGTCCTTTTTGCTCAAATAGCCAAAATAATTCCTCTCTTATAATTGGAAAGTGTTAAAATTAAATTATGTTAACACATTCACAAAAGGAGAATTCGCTTATGCAAATTGAAAAACCAGTTAAGTCCGTTTCTGACACCTTTACCAGCACAGATAACATCGGAGAAGCATTGACGCAAGTGGCTTTAAAAGAAGTGAACGTCGACCGTGAACCGGCCCGCTATATCTTAAAAGCGATAATAGCAGGTTTTCTGCTGGCGATCATGGCCGTCTTTTCTTTAGCTGTCAAAACACAATTTGAAGGGGCAAGTCATGGTCTCGTCAATATTTTGGGTGCTATCGCCTTTAGTATCGCACTCATTATGATTGTCCTGACAAAAGCGGAACTTTTAACAAGTAACTTCATGTATCTGACAGTAGGTCTCTATTATCGTACGATTTCAATGGGGAAAGTCGCTAAAATCTTCACGTATTGTTTTATAGGTAATATTATTGGCGGTTTTATCTTATTCGGTATGATGACAGGCACTAAAGTCATGACGCCTGAAATGGTAGCTGCACTGACAAAGACAGTCTCTGCTAAGACAATCGAGTCCACCTGGCTGGCGATTATGATTAAAGGGATCTTTGCTAACTTCTTTATCAATATTGGAATTTTTATTGCGATGCAGTGTAAAGAAGCACTCGCGAAAGCATTCTTCGTCGGCATCGGTGTGGTCATATTCGTCTTTATGGCCTACGAGCACGTTGTTTATAATACAGGGTTATTCGCAGGTATGATATTTTACAATCCAGATGCTATATCATGGATGGATATCCTGAAAAATGTTATCTTCGCTTTCATCGGTAATTATATTGGTGGCGGTATCTTTGTTGGTTTAGTCTATTCTTACTTGAACGGCCATCGTGACGACATCGTTAAAGTAAAATAGAAAGCTAAAAATACGGACCTTCTCTGAAGGTTCGTATTTTTAGTGATTGATGAGAAGAATGGGAGCAGATGTAAGGCCGTGATGATAGGGTAAGCGGGTATAGAAAGCTTAAAGGGGTGATGACACTTGAGTAATTCGGATCAGTTTCTGACAGAATTCAATTTACTTCATGAAGCGATGAAGAAATACACAAAGCGTGATAATAACTTTGGTTCACTTTTCTATCAATTGAAAGAGAAACATCCTGTCATTAAGCAATATCAGGATGATATCAACATGGCCCGTGAACTGCGCAATTTACTTGTACATGAGAAGAAAGAGACATTTAATATAGCAGAGCCTACAGCAGAATTTATTGACATGCTGAAGACGATCCGGCAACAGTTCGAAAATCCAGCGACCGTCAGTATCTTCAGTAAAGAAGTAATCAGTTTAAATGATACGGATAGTCTACTCAGAGTACTGGAACTAGTGGAGCAGTATCATGTTTCGCAGTATCCAGTTTTTCAAGGTCAACATTTTCTCGGTATTTTGACAGACAACGGTATTACGAACTGGTTGTCTTCTGTGCGTAAAGAAACACCGCTTGATCTAAACAAATATAAAGTAAGTGAACTGTTATCTAAAGATGATAAAGGAGCATCTTATGAAGTTGTTAAGCAGGATATGCCGCTCTATGAAATCGAGAAAAAAATGATAGAGCGCATCAACCAGAAGGGCCATTCGAAGTTGACCATGCTGATTTCAAAAACAGGAGCCATCAAACAAAGAGAAGATATTGTCGGTATTATTACGCCGGGGGATATGCCGAAAGTCATAGAATATCTCTAATTAAAAACGACTCTGGGACATAAATAACTAAATATACGATTTATCTAACGGCTCGAAAAAAAAACGGAAATTCCATGATAAACTGCCGCAGGTAGTCAGATTATCTATAAAAATTAAAAAAGATGAAGAAAATGGTGTATACACATTTTCTTCGTCTTTTTTACAAGCTAGAACTACTTATGTCCTAGACTCTTATTTTTGTGAATTTTTTAAGTTTCGTATCAATACAGTGATAGCTGTGATAACCTGGACGATCATACATCCGATAAGAACCATTAGCAATAATGAATTCTGGTTTTCAAAGTAAATAGCAGCAAAGGCCCAGACGAAAACTAGCGGATATAGAAAATCGTGATACTTAAATGCGATATAAAGACAAAGAGCAGTTGCGACAATCAACATCACCCATGTCCATGTCAGTTCTGACATGCCAAGTACGTTTGAAACGTTTAATGATTTCACATATGTAAAGATATTAACAATCGTTGCTACAGTGACCCAGGCAAAGTAGATGCCGAAAACTACGCGGTCAAATGGATCATTATGATATTGTGATATTTTTCGGTAAATAATAACTAAAGTGAGCAGTAAAGCAATGATAACAATGACTGAAGCAAGCTTCCAGTTCTTTGTGAAAACATAAATCCATAAGCCGTTTAAAATAAAGTTCAGAATCGGCCAGAATGTTAGATTCTCACCTTGTGTTAAACCGTAATCTTGTTGCTGATCAAAAAACAGACGAATAATCCAGATGATAATAAGGAGATAAATGAGACTCCATATCGAAAAAGCATAACCAGCAGGCTGGATCAGTGCCTGGTCCTGATTGGCCACTCTGCCGACATTCATTGAAGTGAGATAGTTCATAATAAGTGTACCGATGAAAACAATCACATAAATAAGAGGCCAAAATTTAGCACGAAACATCATCCACAACCCTTTCTTTAAATGGACTATTCCCTAACTGTTCAATTTGAAACCTATTTATTTGTGCATCATGTATTCTGGGTCATTCTGTTTTAATGATTACTCAATATAACGACAAACTATATAAATGCTGTCTGTTCCTTTTTGAATGTGCCCGATAATTGGTATATCGAAGAAAGCCTGGCTGGCCTTCTTCATCGCCGTAGAAAAAATGATTCATAGAAAGATTATCCTATTTGACAGAAATTTTGACTAATCTTAAACCTCGTATTTCAGTATAAAAATGCTGAGTTACTCTCATATCTTTTGTATACATGGGAATGTGATAATGACCTTTAATATTCATAAACATTACTTTGCAGACAACTTAATAATTGAATCTAGAATAGGTCAAACCATCTACATGATATGTGACAATATTGCAAATTAAATTATTATTAGTTACTAGTAGCAGGTAATAAGTGATAGAATAATTACCGTAGATATTTTCAGGATAGATAGATGCATTTGGTAACTGAAATGGAAGGTAGTGGCTTAATGGTATTAGAAACAGATTTGCTCATATTAGGTGGAGGGACAGGCGGTTATGTAGCTGCTATTCATGCAGCTAAGCAGGGACAGGAGGTTGTCATCGTTGAGAAGGAACAGCTTGGTGGAACTTGTCTTCACCGTGGCTGTATTCCAACAAAAGCATTGCTGCGCAGTGCGGAAGTTTATGACACTGTAAAACGAGCTGATGAGTTCGGTATCTCAAGCGGAGAAGCAGGATTCGATTTTCTGAAAGTGCAGACTAGAAAGGAAAAAATTGTTGAGCAGCTTCATCAAGGGGTGGAGTCCTTATGCAAAAAAAATAAAATCAAGATTTATCACGGAGAAGGTGCGATATTAGGTCCTTCTATCTTCTCACCTGTTTCGGGGGCTGTAGCGATAACTTTTCCGGATTTAGATGAGGAAGAACTAATCATTGTGCCGAAAAAGCTCATAATTGCGACAGGATCTTCTCCGCGCACATTGCCGAATGTCGAGATAGATGAAACTTCTATTCTGACATCAAACGGTATGCTTAACCTGCAGAAACTGCCAGAGAAAATGGCAGTGATCGGCGGTGGTGTCATTGGAGTGGAATGGGCATCGCTTCTGAATAGTTTTGGTGTAGATGTTACCATCATCGAGTATGCAGAAAGGCTCGTCATTAACGAAAGCGAATCAATTGCGAAAGAACTGCAGAAACAGTTTGAACAACGCGGCATTCATGTGGTCACACAAGCCGCTGTTAAGAGTGCCACAGTAGAGGCAGAGAAAGTGCAGATTGAATTAGGAGATCAGAATGTAATGGTATTTGATAAGGTTATGGTTGCTGTGGGCCGTACACCTAATGTTATGGGGATAGGACTACAGAACACATCTGTTCGGTTCAATGATAGAGGCATAATGGTCAATGATTATTACCAGACGACAGAAAGTCATATATATGCAATCGGCGACTGTATCGACACGCTGCAACTTGCACATGTCGCCGCTAAAGAAGGTGAAATAGCTGTGTGCCATCTGCTTGGTAAAACAGTGCCACCGCTTAATTATCAGGACATTCCTAAAAGCACTTATACACAGCCTGAGATTGCGAGTATCGGCTATCATGCATCGAATTTCCCGGAACATATGAAAGTCAACGTCGGCAAGTTTCATTTCAGAGGCAACGGTAAATCGCTTATCTACGGAGAGGCAGAGGGTTTTGTCGAAGTGCTACGCGACACAGAAACAGATGATCTTATCGGTGTCTCAATTATCGGCCCACATGCTACGGAACTGATCAGCGAAGCGACTGCAAGCATCTATTTAAATGCATCAGCGCTTGAATTAAGTGATATAGTTCATGCCCATCCAACAATGTCAGAGACACTGATGGAAGCAGCACTGGATACTTACGGACTGGCGATTCATAAATAGGAGGTTGAAAAAATGAGACAACTGAAAGAAACAGGACTTACAAAAGAAGAACTGATCCATGCGTTTAAACAGGTTTTAAGGGGTCGGAGATTAGACGAACGACTCTGGCAGCTGACACGTATCGGTAAAACATCCTTTAATATTTCTGGGCAAGGTGCAGAAGTGGGACAGGTAGCAATGGTCATGGCTTTTCAACCTGAAAAAGATTACTTTCTGCCTTACTACCGCGATATGACCGCTTGCCTGGCCTGGGGGATGTCATCTAAAGACATCATTCTGGGTTCTTTCGGTAAAGAAGCGGATCCATCATCCCATGGCCGTCAGATGCCTAACCATTATGGCTCAAAGGCACATCATATCATCTCACATTCCTCACCCGTCTCCACGCAACTGAATGTAGCAACAGGCATCGGCTATGCTGCGTTACTCGAAGAATCTGACTCTGTGACTGTAGCAACAACCGGAGAAGGTTCTTTCAACCAAGGAGAAGTTGCTGAAGCTATGAATTTTGCGGCGATCAAGAAACTGCCGATCATCTTTGTTGTCGAGAATAACTTATGGGCTATCTCGGTCGGGACCGAAGAACAGTATGCCAATAAAGAGATGGCAGACCGTGCTGCAGCCTATGGGTTTGAAGGGATTCGAGTAGACGGTATGGATTTTGCAGAATGCTATCTGACATTCAAACGGTTTGTTGACCAGGCACGTGCAGGAAAAGGGCCGGGACTGGTTGAACTGATGGTGTCACGCATGACTTCTCATTCATCAGACGATGACCAGACGATTTATCGTTCCAAAGAAGAACTGGAAGAAATGAAGACGAAAGACCCGCTTGCTGTATTTCAGAAACAGCTGCTGGATGAAGGCTATCTGACACAGCAGGATATTGATGCAATGGAACTCGAGCTGAAGGAAGAGATCAATCAGGCAACAGATGAAGCAGAGCAGATGCCGGATCCTAAGGCCGCTGATATTCTCACCCATGTCTGGGCAGAGCAGTAGAGAGGAGATACATCTATGACAATGATGACTTATTTAGAAGCAATTAATCGTGGCATTGCAGAAGAAATGGAAAAAGACGAGAAGGTCGTTATCTTCGGGGAAGATGTCGGAGGTGTGAAAGGGGGTGTCTTCGGCGTGACTAAAGATCTGGCTGCGCGTTTTGGCGATAAACGGGTCTTCAATACACCGCTGACAGAAGGCCTGATCGGCGGTCTGGCAGTCGGGCTTGGCGTAAGGGGTTACCGTGCCATCGGTGAGTTCCAGTTTGCGGATTATATTCTGCCGGCGGTCAACGAAATTATGTCTGAGGCCGCACGAATGCGCTACCGGACAAGCGGAGATTTTACGACACCGATTGTTTACCGGACGCCTTATGGAGGTGGTGTCAGAGGCGGGTTCTATCATTCGCAGACCACTGATAAGATCTTTGTGGGCCAACCCGGACTCCGCGTCGTCACGCCTTCATCTGTTTATGATGCAAAAGGGCTGATTAAAGCTGCTATCCGTAGCGATGATCCCGTATTGTTCTATGAGCATAAACGTCTTTACAGATTATTGAAAGAAGACGTCCCTGAGACAGATTATGTGGTGCCGCTCGATAAGGCGAATATCGTCAGACAAGGTGAAGATATTACCGTCATCGCTTATGGCATGGCACTTCAGCTTGCACTTAAGGCAGCTGATACGCTTGCCAAAGAGGATATTGAAGCAGAAGTAGTAGACGTCCGTTCTCTCTATCCGCTCGATAAAGAAACATTGATTCAGGCAGCCAAGAAAACAGGCAAAGTCCTTCTCATAACTGAAGATAATAAAGAACAAAGTGTGATGAGTGAAATAGCGGCGATAATAGCGGAAGAAGCACTTTTCGATTTAGACGCACCGATTCGTCGACTGGCAGGCCCGGATTCGCCGAGCATGCCATATGCCTTATCATTAGAACGGGAATTTCTGATCAATGAAGAAAAAGTAGAACACGCGATGCGTGAGCTGGCTGAATTCTAATAGTAAAGGAGTGTCATCATGGCGATTAAAACGATTGTATTACCGGGTTTAGGCGAAAGTGTCACAGAAGCTTCTATTACGAACTGGCTTGTCCAGCCGGGAGATCAGATTGAGCGTTACCAGCCTATAGCTGAAGCGACTTCTGATAAAGTGACGACTGAGATTCCATCTGATTATGCCGGAACTGTAAAAGAACTGCTGGTTGAAGTAGATAGAGATATTCCGATTCACGAACCGATTATGACAATAGAAGTGGCAATGTCACAGGATGAGGAAACAGTAGAGGAGACGGTTCGTCCGGCAGAAAAAGCTGCGGCCGATCAAACTAAGCGAGGCCGCTATTCTCCAGCAGTCCTGAAGCTTTCCCAGGAACGTCACATCAATCTGGCGGAGGTGACAGGAACAGGTCGTCATGGCCGCATCACACGTAAAGATATTCTGAACTTCCGACCGGAGCAAGCAGCAGAGGAGCAAGCAGCTGTCACATCAACTGCTGCAGAAGTAGTGCAGACAGACGGGGTCAGAAAGGCGATTGCGAAGCGCATGGTACAGAGCGTCAATGAAATTCCGCATGCCTGGATGATGGTAGAAGCGGATGTCACTGAACTGGTAAAACTGCGGAACGCGCATAAAACTGCTTTTAAAGAGCAAGAAGGCATCTCGCTGTCTTTCTATCCATTCTTTATCAAAGCAGTGGCACAGGCTCTTAAGAAACATCCGAAGATGAATGCATCATGGGTGGACAATGAAATCACTTTCTTTAAAGACATCAATATTTCTATAGCCGTTGCTACAGATGATCATCTCTTTGTGCCGGTCATCAGAAATGCCGATGAGTTATCAGTAAAAGGAATTGCCAAAGAAGTCAATCGACTGGCTCGTGCTGTAAGAAATAACAGTCTGACTGCTGAGCAGATGCAAGGAGGAACGATAACGGTCAACAATACCGGTTCATTCGGATCGGTGATGTCTCAGGGCATCATTAATTACCCGCAGGCGGCCATCCTGCAGATTGAAAGTATTAATAAACGGGTGATACCGACTGAAGAAGGCGGTCTGAAATTTGCTGACATCATCAATCTTTGTCTGTCAATCGACCACCGGATTCTGGATGGACTTGCAGCAGGACGGTTCCTTGCAGATGTCAAAAACAATCTGCTGCAATTTAACAGTGAAGCGGATATCTACTAATCATCGTACCTTGAATGTGAGTAATCAGTTAACATTCAAGGTCTTTTTTTGTTAACTTTTAAGATAAACATCTCATAACGAAAGCCCTTTCACTGACAAGAAATAAACAGAAGTAATAATGGCATTGATAGATGATATATAACAAGAATTAACATAGCTCTTTTGTTTAAATAAAAGACTAAAAATATACTTATTTAAGGTAAATACACTTAAAAAATATGTGTTTTCTTTAATTGTTCACATTTATATGTCTCGCACTTTAACGCTTTGGTGTATATTAGTGTTATTAAGAAACCAGGAGAGGAGTCCTGAGAGAAGATTGATGTAGTACAGTTATAAAACAGCCGTAACACAAGCTGAAAAAGATGAAGAATTACTGCAGGATTTTTCATAACAGAGTAGCTGTCCTTACAAAAATTCTGAATATTTCAAAAATATAACAGATTTTCTCAAAAATGTTTGCCTTATTTTTATTAGTGGAAATTAAAGTAATGTGTTGCAAAAAATCGATAAAAGGTGGATTATCATGAATCAAAATCACACAAGTGAACAGTTTAAGGGCGATAATAAGTTAATTATCGGTATTGTGCTTGCAGTACTGACTTTCTGGCTTTTTGCTCAATCACTCGTCAATATCGTACCAACATTAAAAGATAGTTTTAATACAAGCATGGGAAATGTCAACACTGCGCTTAGTCTGACAGCATTGTTCTGTGGGATGTTCGTTGTAGGTGCAGGGGGCATAGCGGATAAATATGGTCGTGTGAAAGTGACACAAGTAGGTCTTATCTTAAGTATAATAGGTTCAGCACTTGTGATAGCAACAAATATTCCGGCTGTTCTGATGGTAGGACGTGTTATACAAGGTTTTTCGGCAGCAGCAATCATGCCTGCAACATTAGCGATTGTTAAAGCTTACTACCACGGCGCAGATCGCCAGAGAGCATTAAGTTTCTGGTCAATCGGTTCTTGGGGTGGCTCAGGTATCTGTTCATTCTTCGGTGGTGCAGTAGCCACATTTATGGGCTGGAAATGGATCTTTATCTTTTCAATTCTTCTTTCTATCATTGCCTTCTTCCTGATCAAAGGAACGCCTGAAACAAAAGCAGATGAGGAAACGCGTACACGTTTCGATGTGCCTGGTCTTGCCATTTTAGTGGTATTTGTATTAGGGCTTGAGCTCTTCATCACTAAAGGCGGGGAATTCGGTTATACTTCAATGATTTCACTCGGATTAATTGCGCTGATCGTGATATCATTCATTGTCTTTTTCTTACGTGAACGTGTATCAAAAAATCCATTGATTGATTTCCATTTATTCTCTAACAAGCCTTATACCGGTGCGGTCATTTCTAACTTCCTCTTAAATGCAGTCGGTGGGACATTAATCGTCGCAAATACATTTGCACAGCAAGGACTTGGATTTTCGGTATTTAAAGCAGGTCTGTTATCATTAACCTATTTAGTGATGGTGTTACTGATGATTCGTGTGGGTGAGAAGATGCTGCAGAAAATGGGCGCGAAAAAGCCGATGATGCTGGGATCGCTTATTACATTGATAGGTATCCTATTAATCTCATTAACATTCTTACCGGAAATGTTATATATCATCAGTTCTATTATCGGTTACTTATTATTTGGGTTCGGCTTAGGTATCTATGCAACGCCTTCTACAGATACAGCGGTTTCTACTGCGCCTGAAAACAAAGCGGGGGTAGCAGCAGGTATCTACAAAATGGCTTCCTCTTTAGGTAATGGTTTTGGTATGGCCATCAGCGGTGCGGTCTATGCGACTGCGATTGTTGGGCTAGGACTTGCGCACGGTGCCATGATTGCATTATGGGTCAACGTCGGTATGGCCTTAGTATCATTACTGGCTATTATGTTCTTAATCCCTAACGATGATAAACGTGTAAAATAATAAAGTATTCAAGAGACAACGATATGATATGCTCCCTATAAAGTAGACACTTAAAAAAGTAAAACTTTATAGGGAGTTTTTCTATGCGAAAAATCAAGCTATCACCGGAAACATTTCAGCAAATCTTCGATTTATATGAGGAAGGTCATTC
>NZ_SCWF01000017.1 GCF_004359575.1 Macrococcus bovicus
TGATTACAAGTCAGTTGCTCTACCAGTTGAGCTATTCCGGCATAATAGAAATGGTGGAGGATGACGGGATCGAACCGCCGACCCTCTGCTTGTAAGGCAGATGCTCTCCCAGCTGAGCTAATCCTCCAGATGAATTCTGTCCGGCAACGTCCTACTCTCGCGGAACGTAAGTCCAACTACCATCGGCGCTAGAGAGCTTAACTTCTGTGTTCGGTATGGGAACAGGTGTGACCTCTCTGCCATCGTCACCAGGCAAAATTCAGTACTTAATGAATTATACTTGCTTTTTCTCACTAAATCAACAGTAAATTTTACACCGTTTTAACAAAATTAATCTTGTCTTTACAAGCTTTAATTTCCTGTCTCAAGCGACTTTTTTATATTACATAATTTCAAAACTAAAGTCAACACATTCTTCTACTTTTTTCAAAAAAAATACTGCCGCAGATGCGGCAGTGATGAAATAGACTATTTCTGTCTCATGTAAGGGAACAGCAGGACGTCACGGATAGACGCTGAGTCTGTAAGCAACATGACTAAACGATCGATGCCGATGCCCAGTCCACCTGTAGGCGGCATGCCGTATTCAAGTGCCTCAATGAAATCGTGATCCATTTCATGTGCTTCGTCGTTACCTTCTTCTTTCTCCACCATCTGAGCTTCAAAACGCTGACGTTGGTCAACAGGGTCATTAAGCTCTGTAAAGGCGTTGGCATGCTCACGACGTACAATGAACAGCTCGAAACGATCCGTAAAGCGTTTATCTTCTTTGTTCTGTTTTGCGAGTGGCGAGATTTCTACAGGATGACCATAAATGAAGGTAGGCTGAACCAGTTCCTCTTCTACTTTCTGCTCGAAGAAC
Source organism: Macrococcus bovicus (assembly GCF_004359575.1). GTDB lineage: Bacteria > Bacillota > Bacilli > Staphylococcales > Staphylococcaceae > Macrococcus > Macrococcus bovicus. The sequence goes on from NZ_SCWF01000017.1 coordinate 863, forward strand.
TCATTCAGAATATGACCATATTTCATGTTCGGCTTCACTTCAATGCCATGCTCTTTCGCTAATTGATGTGCTTCTTCATCAGATTTCACCTCATAGAAGTCGACACCTGTATATTCTTTAACCGCATCCACCATATGCCATCTCCGCCATTTCGGTGCAAGATTGATTTCCTCTCCATCGTAAGAAACAGTCGTTGAACCTGTCACTTTCTCTGCAAGATAAGCGATCAGTTCTTCTGTCAGGTCCATGATGTCATTGTAATCGGCATATGCTTCATATAGTTCGATCATTGTGAACTCTGGATTATGACGAGTAGAGACCCCTTCATTACGGAAAACACGACCGATTTCATAGACTTTCTCCAGTCCACCGACAATCAGGCGCTTCAGATGGAGCTCAATTGCAATACGCATATAAAGCGTCATATCTAAGGCATTATGGTGCGTCACGAAAGGCCGTGCGGCTGCTCCACCGGCGATGGCATGCATCATCGGTGTCTCCACTTCGAGGAAGCCTTTCTGATTCAGATAATTACGCATCTCTTGTATGATACGACTGCGTGTAATGAATGTCTGAGTAGATTCCTCGCTTGTAATTAAGTCCAGATAACGTTGACGATAACGTTGTTCCACATCCTGCAGGCCATGGAATTTATCCGGCAGTGGACGCAAAGCCTTAGATAGCATCGTGAAGTTTTGTGCTTTAACAGACAGTTCTCCTGTATTCGTTTTGAACATAACTCCTTCGATTCCGACAATATCTCCTAAGTCTGCGTTGTTCCACAGTTCAAACTGCTCATCTCCTACTGCATCCTTACGGACATAAATCTGAATCTGGCCCGAGAGATCTTTAATATGTGCGAATCCCGCTTTACCTTTACCACGCTTAGTCATGATACGACCGGCAATCGCTACTTTTGATTCTTCTTCTTTGTCATGGAGCTCCTCTTTTGAGAATGCATCCCATGCTTCAGTCAGACTGACCGCATTTCCTGTCCGTTCAAATTTCTGTCCGAATGGATCAATACCTAAATCCATGAGATCCTGCATCTTCTGGCGACGCACCAGCATCTGGTCGTTTAATTCTTCAGTCATTATGACACTCCTTCTGCTACTTTAGTTTCTTCCAGCACTTGTTGTTCGAATGTTCTTAGTATATCAACTAATTCATCGCGTGTCTCGGCCGCGTTAATCAGTTTACGCGCTTTACCGTTGCCTTTAATTCCTTTTAAATACCAGGATGCATGTTTACGCATCTCCATCACAGCAACTTTCTCACCTTTCAGGTGGATCAGACGGTCTAGATGCAGCACAGCAACATCCATCTTCTCCGAGATAGAAGGTTCTGGTTTCAATTCACCTGTTTCGAGATAATGGACCGTCCGGTAGATCATCCACGGATTACCTAACGCTTCACGCCCGATCATCACTGCGTCCACCCCTGTCTCCTCCAGCATCTGCTTGGCTTTTTCAGGTGATGTGACATCCCCGTTGCCAATGACAGGAATCGATACCGCTTCCTTAACCTGCTTGATCACACTCCAGTCCGCATGACCTTCATACATCTGAACGCGGGTGCGGCCATGGACCGCTATTGCTGCCGCTCCAGCTTTTTCTATCATTTTAGCATTTTCAACCGCATAGATATGGTCATCATCCCAGCCGATCCGCATCTTCACTGTCACCGGTTTATTGACGGCTTCTACGACAGCTGAAACCATCTCATAGATTTTAGGCGGATCCAGTAACCAGCGTGCACCAGCCTCACACTTGATGATCTTAGAGACAGGACAGCCCATGTTGATGTCAATGATATCTGCTGTCGTATTCTGGTCCACATATTTCGCTGCTTCTACCAGGGTTTCCTTCTCGCCCCCAAAGATCTGCAGCGATAATGGGCGTTCATTCTCATCGATGTAGAGCATTTTCATCGTCTTCTCGTTATTGAATAGAATCGCTTTATCGCTGACCATTTCCGCACAGACAAGTCCTGCACCGAATTCTTTCACTGTCAGGCGGAATGCCGCATTACAGACACCCGCCATCGGAGCGAGTACCACTTTATTATTAATTTCTATATCGCCTATTTTCCACATATTATAGCCTCACTTCTGTTTTCCTTACTTCTTTATCTTCCTGGACAAGTTCTTTAATTAGTTTTTTTGTTTTAGGATGGACCGCTTCCGGTGCTATCTCTGCCAAGGGAATCAGCACGAAACTCCGTTCCAGCATATAAGGATGCGGAACTTTCAAGTCTTCTGTCTCAATGATATTGTCATCAATCATCAGAATATCCAGATCAATCGTTCGCGGCCCCCAGTGTATTTTTCTTACACGGTTCAGCTGCCTCTCGATTGATTGACACATCGCCAGCACTTCCTCCGGCGTCTGGTCGCTTTCCAGTTCTACACAAATATTATAAAAATCATCTTGTTCAACCCCACCGACCGGCGCAGTTTCATATACCGATGATACTTTTTTAACCTGTGCTTGTTCGCGGAGCAGACGGACAGCATCAGTCAGCTGTTGTCTCCGGTCTCCGATATTGCTGCCAAGACTCAAGTAAATAGTAGACATTATACTACCTCACACGATGGATTTCAACACCGACTCCGTCATAATGACCTGCAATCGGAGGATTCTGTTTTGTAATCTTAATGGTCGCCTCTTCCAGACGATCATACTGTCTGAAAAGTGTGCGGACTATTCTTTCTGCGACATGTTCAAGAAGTTTAGAAGGTGTCTGCATTTCTTTTTCAATCAGATGAAATACTTCTCCGTAATTGATGGTGGTCTCAAGGTCATCTGTTGCCCCTGCTTCCTGCAGATCGAGGGAAAGAACGGCATCGACAATGAAGATCTGCCCCAGCTTATTCTCTTCATCAAAAACACCATGATAACTATAAAACTTCATCCCATTCAGGAATATCTTATCCATTATAGATACCTCGCAGTCTATCTGTCACTCTGGCAACTTTCTCGTTCATCGCCACATTATGCACGCGGACTGCCTCAACACCCTGCATGATGCCCCACGCTGTTGTCGCTGCGGTTCCTTCGTCCCGTTGATCAGCAGGCAGCCCGTCATCCAGCAGCTCTTTCACCATCCGTTTACGGCTCGTAGCGAGCAGCACTTTATAACCCAGACTGCACAGTTCATCAAGCCGGCGCATCGTTTCGATTTCCTGCTGTCTTGTCTTAGCAAAGCCGATGCCGGGGTCAAGCCAGATATTATCTTCTTTGATACCTGCATCTAATGCCAGATCGACTTGCAGCATTAAATCGTCAATGATCGTTTCCATGATATCATCTGTTTCAACGAGCTGTTCTGCATTATGCATCAGGAAAATACCTGCATCATACTGGGCGACCACATCAAAGATAGCGGGATCATATTTTCCGGCCCACTGATCATTGATAAAATCTGCACCTTCTTTAAGAACCGCTTCTGCGACTTCACTTCTGTAAGTATCGACTGAAATCAGCACGTCATAAGGCCGGATCGCCTTGACCACTTCTACGACACGGTCCAGCTCTTCTTCTACTGAAATCTCCTCAAAGCCTGGTCTTGTTGAGATGCCCCCTATGTCAACAATATCCACGCCCTCTGCTATCATTTCCTCGACACGCATCACTGCTTTTTCCACACTGTTATATTGTCCGCCGTCCGAGAAAGAATCAGGTGTCACATTCAATATTCCCATTATTAAAGTCATCGTCTCACCCTCCATAATGCATCAATTATAACAAATAAAGCGGACTATCTTATAGAAGATAGTCCGAAATTCAATAATTAATGATACTCAGCATAGAGCGGTGTAGATAAATAACGTTCCCCATTACTTGGCAGAATCGCTACAACGTTTTTACCGGCCCCGAGTTCCTGTGCCTTCTTGATTGCTGCATGAATCGCTGCCCCAGACGAGATACCGCCAAGAATACCTTCTTCACGTGCGACCCGTCTGCTCATTTCCATCGCTTCGTCATTGCCAACCTGGATCACTGACTGATACATCTCTGTATCAAGCGTCTTCGGTACAAAACCTGCACCGATACCTTGAATTTTATGAGGGCCCGGCTGGCCGCCGCTTAAGACCGGAGAATCAACAGGCTCAACCGCCACAATTTCAACACTTGGATGATTGTCTTTGATAACTGAACCGGCGCCTGACAATGTACCGCCTGTTCCTACCCCGCTGATGAAGGCATCGATAGACAGCCCTTCCATAGCTGCCACAATTTCCGGACCCGTCGTGCGTTTGTGCACTTCTGGATTGGCCATATTCTCAAATTGCTGTGGCATAAAATAGCCTTCTTCCTCTTGCAGTTCGTTCGCTTTGGCGATTGCCCCTTTCATCCCTTCGACACCAGGTGTAAGCACAAGCTCAGCTCCGTATGCCCGAAGCAAGGTACGTCGTTCCTGGCTCATTGTGTCAGGCATCACTAAGACAGCTTTGTAGCCTTTAGCTGCTGCCACCATCGCAAGGCCTATTCCTGTGTTACCGGAAGTCGGTTCAATGATTGTATCTCCTGCTTTTAACTGTCCGGCTGCTTCTGCTGCTTCAATCATTGCCAGCGCAATGCGATCTTTCACCGATGAACCTGGGTTCTGATATTCGAGTTTCACATAGATATCTGCTGCGCCTTCAGGAACCACTCTGTTCAACTTCACTAAAGGTGTATTGCCGATGATCTCAGTAATATTATTGACACGTTTGCTCATTTATTCCACCTCAACACATAGTATAGTTATCGGATTAAGTGTAACATTTTGCATTCGGTCTGGGTAGTTTTACGCTTCTTTCAATGCTTCCAGTTCTTCAACACTAAAATAATATTTCTCACGGCAGAAATGACATTCGACTTCTGCGCCGCCATCTTCTTTGATCATATTGTCGATTTCTGCATTACCCAGCCCTTTGATGGCTGTACTGAACTTCTCCTTGCCGCAGTTACATTTAAATTCGACATCCATACGGTCAATGATACGGATATTATCCTCACCAAGCACCTCTTCAAGCACTTGTTCAGGTGACAATCCTTTATCTATCAGTTTAGAGACTGGCTCCATGGTGGCTAAGTGCTGCTCGATGGCACTGATGGTCTCTTCTGATGCACCCGGCATCAACTGGATGATAAACCCACCCGCTGCTTTTATAGTGTTATCAGGATTGACAAGAACACCTAGACCTACTGCAGAAGGCACCTGTTCACTTGTCGCAAAGTAATAAGTGAAATCTTCACCAAGTTCGCCGGAGACAATCGGTGTAGAACCCGTGAAAAAGTCTCGCATACCAATATCTTTAACGACATTCAGAGAGCCTGCTGTGCCGACTGCACGTGCCACATCCAGTTTTCCGTGCTCATTCAGATCAAAGTGGGTCTGCGGGTTTGTTACGTAGCCACGGACTTCCCCTTTACCATTTGCATCGACGATAATCTGACCGATCGGGCCGCCTCCGTTGATCGTGATCGTCAGTTTTTCTTCATTCTTCAGCATAGACCCCATCATCAGTCCTGCTGTCATCGAACGACCTAACGCCGCAGAAGCTGTCGGCCATGTATAATGTTTATCCTGTGCAACTTGTACAGTCTGAGTTGAACGTACGCTGAATGCTCGAACTTCATCATTGAACGCAAGCGCTCTTACTGAATAATCCTGTGTCATAATCATTCTCCTTTAAAAAATCCCTTTCATCTTGCAATGAAGAGGAAAGGGATTGATATTTAAAATTTGTCTTTATCTAAACGATCCACATTAGGTTCTGGATCGTTGTCGTTTTCGTCTCTCACTTCGCCGCCACTTTCCAGTTCACGTTTAACTTCTTCATAAGAAGAGCCGACCTTATCATCCTCAGATGCCTGTGCATCGACATCTTTCACTATCACACGTTCATCCGTTGTATGGTTTTTAACACGATTTTCATCGATGTGATAAAGATGAGAGTCATCATAGTTCACTTCCGGAAGCGTTCCTTGATGGAATAAGCTATCAATCTGATTCGCGACTAATGTCTCTTCAACCAGTAATGTTTTAGCAATCAAATCAAGCTGAGCACGGTGCTCTGTTAAAATCTGCTTACAACGCTCATAAGATTCTTTGATGATGCGTTGTACTTCAAGATCGATTTCATAGGCAATCTGGTCTGAGTAGTTAGCTTCATGGCCCATGTCACGCCCTAAGAACACTTCACCTTCACTTGTACCGAATTGCAGAGGGCCGAGCTTATCACTCATACCATATTCAGTCACCATTTTACGTGCAATACCTGTGGCACGCTGGAAGTCGTTATGGGCTCCTGTTGATACTTCACCGAATGTAATCTCTTCTGCGACACGTCCACCCAGTAAACCGACAATCTTATCGAGAAGTTCAGGTTTTGTCATGAAGTAGCGATCTTGTTTCGGTAACATCATCGCGTACCCACCGGCCTGGCCTCGAGGCACGATCGTCACTTTATGGACCATCTCTGCTTCATCAAGTACTTTACCGATGACTGTGTGACCCGCTTCATGCCATGCGACAATATGACGTTCTTTTTCTGAGATGACACGTGATTTCTTAGCTGGACCAGCAATTACGCGGTCTGTCGCCTCATCGATATCACGCATGTCAATTTTCGTTTTACCTTGACGAGCTGCCACAAGCGCCGCTTCATTCAGTAAGTTTTCCAGATCTGCGCCTGAGAAACCTGGTGTACGCTGACTAAGCGCTTTAATATCGACTGTTTCATCAAGCGGTTTGTTGCGCGCATGAACCTTAAGTACCGCTTCACGGCCTTTAACATCTGGACGTCCTACTTGAATCTGTCTGTCGAAACGACCTGGACGCAGTAAGGCTGGATCCAGAATGTCCGGTCTGTTTGTTGCAGCAATCATAATGATACCTTCATTTTCACCGAAACCATCCATTTCAACCAGTAACTGGTTCAGTGTCTGTTCACGTTCATCGTGACCTCCACCGACACCGGCACCACGCTGACGGCCGACCGCATCAATTTCATCGATGAAAATAATACAAGGTGCATTCTTTTTCGCATTCTCGAATAAGTCACGGACACGGCTCGCACCGACGCCGACGAACATTTCTACGAAGTCAGATCCACTGATAGAGAAGAACGGGACGCCTGCTTCACCTGCAACAGCACGTGCAAGTAAAGTTTTACCTGTACCTGGAGGCCCGACTAACAGAACCCCTTTAGGAATACGGGCACCTATTTTCTTGAACTTGCGGTTGTCTTTTAAGAAATCAACAATCTCAACCAGTTCCTGTTTCTCTTCATCTGCACCTGCAACGTCTGTAAAACGAACTTTTTTCTTTTTGTCGTCGTACAGTTTTGCTTTAGATTTACCGAAGTTCATCACACGGCCACCGCCGCCGCCACCTTGTGACTGTGATAAAAAGAAAATAAAGAAGAAAGCTAATAATAAAAGAGGCAGTAATGTTGATATTAAGCCTAAGAAGGCATTATCTTTATCTGCTGGCTTAATATTAAATTCCATTTTTCCTTTATTGGACTCCGCTATATCGGTAATATGCTTTAAGTCCGCTTCATTGTTATAAAGAATCACTGATGTAAATGATTCATTGTCCTTGGCATCCTTCAACTTACCATTGACTAAATAGACGCCTTGTTCAGGTTGTAATGTTAATTCTTCAACATTCCCCTTTTCAAGTTCAGTCATTAATTTAGTGTATGTGATAGGTTTTGGCAGGGCGCCATTACCGTTAATCCATGAGAAAACCCCAAAAATGACGATGCCGAATAAGGCAACCATCAAGACGTTACGCAAGGCTTTTTGCATTCACATTATCCTCCTACTTATTTGTAAAGCTAGATGAAATTTTAACATATTTTGATAGTAACTCTCTACTAATTACACTTGAAATATCAAAAATAGTCAAACTATCAAAATCAGTTGTAAACTTCTTCTTTTAATAAACCGATGTACGGCAGGTTACGATATTTTTCCTGGTAATCCAGTCCGTATCCTACAACAAAGTCATCCGGAATTTTTTCGCCGACATATTTGGCTTCAATCGCTACTTTTCGACGAGAAGGTTTATCTAATAATGTCACGATTTCAATTGAGTTCGCTTTACGATAGCTTAAGAGATCAATGATCGCATTTAACGTAGTGCCTGTTTCCAGAATGTCCTCAATAATGATGACATCGCGACCTTCAACAGATGTACTTAAGTCTTTCAGGATCTTCACTTCACCTGTTGACTCTGTACCACCGTGATAGCTTGATACATCCATGAAATCAATCTCGACATGCGTATCAATTTTTTTGATTAGATCTGTCATGAACAGGACAGATCCTTTTAAAATACCTACACACAGCGGGACTGTATGTCTGTAATCTTCTGTCAGTTGCTGACCTAATCTTTCACAGGCTGCCTGAATTTGTTCCTCTGTCAATACAATACTTCCGATATCATTATGCATGTTATTCTGCTCCTTTGAATGTAATTTGTAGATACTGGTTGAACGGGTGATGATTCTTCTTCAGATTTCCGACTGCAATCACGTCTTCATTGACCGTTATAACAGGCAGACGTTCTCTCAGAAAACGTGGGATTTTTTCGTTGATGAAAATGCGGCTCAGTTTCTGATGCTGCTGATTGATAACGATGAAGTCACCCGGTTCAAAAACCCTTACTCTGATTATATCAGTAATCGGGGCAGTTAGTTGAATCATAAAGCCGTTAAATTCAAATTCTCCAGGTTGTGTAATCATCATCTCATTCAATTTTTCCTCTGAATCAATCAAATACAGCTGATCATAAGCTACTTCCAGTCGCAACCGGTTCGTCAAAGGATAACTGACCTGGGCTTTCTCAGTCTTTATCACTCTGATTATCTCATCAAGGTAGTGACGCGACACGGGTGTGTGACTTGCTGCATGATCAGTGATTAAACTCAGCAGGACCTGCCGTTTAACGACTGGGTTTAAAGTATTGAACAGGGGCCTGCTGTAGCGCTGCTGCTCATTCATTACTGTTAAGACCTGATGCGCCTGCTCCGTCACCATTTCCAGCACTTCTCTCTGCCAGGCAGCAAAGTCATTTAAATGCTCAGCAGAAAGGCCTTCTATCTGATTGATGACAGGAATCAGCTGATGGCGGATAGCATTCCTCGTATAATCTGTCTTTTCATTTGATGCGTCCTCCATAAACGGAACATGATGCAGGGCGGCATAGCGATACAAAGATGCTTTCGTATCACTGAGGATCGGCCTGTAGACCGGATATCCTCTATCCACCCGACCGATGCCTAGCGGCTGCAGATGGTAGCGTCCCGTCAGTAATCTGAAGAGTATCGTCTCCACTTGGTCATCGCGATGATGAGCAGTTAAGAGACAATCGTAGCCCTGACCTGCCATCATCTCATCAAAAAAACGATAACGGATATCACGTGCTTCATTCTGTATGCTCCGGTCAGCATTAAAATGATCTGCCGGTACACGCGTCATATGAAAAGGTAATGCATGCTGTCTGCAGTAATCTGCAATCAATGTCGCTTCGGCATCTGATTCTGCTCTTAACCCGTGATGGACATGTAAAATAGATAAGGTCTTATAATGTCCGGAACGTCTTACTTGATCCAGCAATACCATCGAATCAACTCCGCCAGAAACGGCTACAGCGACCTTATCTGTTTCTTTCCAGTTGATTTCCATTTCACATCTCCTTAAATAACAAAAGACTGTCCCATCAGAGACAATCTTTTAATTATCCTATTAACGTCTTGCGCCTTTGCCCCCGCGACGCTCTGTCTGACGTTTTGCAGAAGTAAGTCGTTCCTCACTGTCTTTCAGGAAGTTTGAAAGTTTCTTTTCAAAATCCTCAGGTTTCTTCTCTTGCTTCGGTGCTGCGGGTGGTTTCGGACGATCTTTAGCCTTCTTGATTGACAGACTGATTTTACCGTCATCACCGACAGATAATACCTTCACTTCTACTTCCTGTCCCATTTCCAGGTGGTCTGCTACATTTTCAACGTAACTGTCCGCTACTTCACTGATGTGTACAAGTCCGCTTTTTCCTTCTGGCAGTTCCACGAATGCACCGAAATTCTTAATGCCTGTTACTTTACCTTTTAACTTACTTCCGACTTCAATTGCCATAGATTTGCTAAATCCTCCCGATATTTTTTCCCTTTTATTATATGCCTGATTCCATGAAATAACAACTCACTCGCTATTTTTCCGCATCTTCTTCCGGCAATTTAAAAATAATCTCGCCATCATTGCTCAGGAAATATTCACTGCGTGCGACCTTTGTGATATATTCCTTGCTGTTTAATTGCTTCAGCTGTTCTTTAAGTGCGATTTCCTGATCCTTCAATTTCTTGAGTTCAGCTGATTTTTCCTGATACGCACTCGACAGCTCTTTATTCTGGTTCATCTGCATGAACATCATCACCGAGAGGAAAAGCAGTATCGCTACAAGAAAACCGCCAAAGACCGCCAGGCGCTTGCGCACCACTCGGCTGGCCTTCAGCTTGATGCGTTTTTCACGTGTATATGCATTATCAAGTTGGTTGACTTTACGAGCCATTCATCCGCCTCCTATTCTGGTGAGGCCGTTATTTTTTCTTCTTTTTTCACTTCGAACATCTGCTTGGCATTATCTTTCGTGGCATGGTCAGACAAACCTGTCACTTCAACTGTGACAATCCGCTGTCCCAGTCTGATGACAAGTTCATCACCTACTGCCACTACCGACGAGGCTTTTGCCGTATTGCCGTTGATCGTAATACGGCCTTGATCGCTTACTTCTTTAGCCAGTGTCCGTCTTTTGATTAAGCGTGATACTTTTAAATATTTATCGAGTCTCATCTTTAACCTCCTGCAGCGCCTCCTCGAGAGAAGCACCTTCTTGAACTTTTTCATAAAGTGACATAAAAAGGTCAGCAAACTGTTTTTCCACCTTTATATCACGTTGTTTTTTGCCTTCATTTTTCTTTTCCTGTTCCCATACTTGACTCAGATCATCGAGGTTGTTGACAACCGCATCTCCAAAGACGTGGGGATGACGTCGAATCATCTTATCGGTCACCGCTTCAATCACTTCTCTGATATCAAATAACTCATCTCTCCGCGCAAGAGCAGCGTGAAAGACTACCTGCAGCAGAATATCCCCCAGTTCTTCAATCATATGATCGATATCATCTGCATCAATCGCTTCCATTAATTCATAGCTTTCTTCAATCAAGTAGCGTCTCAATGATTGATGCGTCTGTTTCTGATCCCATGGACAGCCGTCCGGACTGATCAATGTCGCCATGACACTGTTTAGCTCATTCAGCTCCCCGTAAAGCGCGCTCCCTGTAACGGGCGCCATATACAGGCTGGTCAGATTGGATTCACTGAAATCATGATCCAGTTCGTAAAGAGGGACTTCCCTGACCTCCGCCTCATGATTCCGTGCAGCAGTGATCACTTTGACTGGATGCTCTGGCGGATAGTGTTCAAGCAGAGTAATCTTCAGATCACTGGCTACAATCTGATTATAGACCTGCGTGACGACAAGTGCATTTCTAATGTTTAAGTGACGCGCATCAAATGCTGTCGCATCCAGCATCTGAAAGCCATCATTCGGGTCTGCACCGGCTGCGGTAAATAAGTCATCTATGAAGCTTTTCCCACCTTTGACTTCAATCGGCGCCCCTGACTGAAGCAACAACTGAGTGGTTGATTCAGCGACCATCGGATGTCCCGGCACAGCATACAGGACTTCCGTCTCTTCTGCTTCACGCAAGAGTGTATCGACGATTTCCTGATAGACAGCGGGGAACTGTTCGTGCTTTTCGTAGATGGAATCAAAGCTCTCCCACTGCACCGCAGGCAGCTCCTCTATAACCGGGTGCTTAAGCGTTCTGACATAGACTTTCCGGCCCGCTGTCAGCATCTGATAAATACCGTAGGGCAGTTCATCCAGTCCGTAGTTTCCAAGACCAATCACTGTGATTTTATTCATATATCTTCCTCATTTCATCCATCTGATGACCCGTTCACCAAAAGGCAGATGAAGCCATTCATCAGCAGAAATAATCTTATATTTAATCATTGCAAATCCTACTATCAGCACGCCTGCTGCCACACCAGACAGCGAGACTAACAGTGCACTCAGCCGGTCTGTAAAAGGCAGCTGAACAATAAGCTGCAGGACGAGGGACATCATCGTTAACGTCATGACCCATCGCACCGTAAAGGATTTAAGTGTTAGCGTGTAACGCAAGATAATCTGACGATAAAGTATGATGGTATACACCAGCAATCCGCTGACCGTTGCGATAGCTGCTCCCAGTATACCAAAGTTTGTAATCAAGACGATATTCAGAACAATTTTAGTGATAAGACCAGACACCACCCCGAAAGCCTGCACGCGGTAGTCCTCTGTGATCTGCAGCATGGCTGTGAACATGATGATCAGGGATACAAAGATGACGGCAAGCATATAGACAGCGAGGGTGCCTGCTTCTGTATCACTTTTGAACAGAAAGAGATTGAATGGTTTAATCAGATTCAGCAGACCGATGCTCGCTGCACTGCTGAAAACAATCGTGATTTTCAGTGCGGAACTCGCATAGTCGTTCATCTCTTTATGACGTCCCTGACGCTTGGCTTGAGCCAGCAGGGGAATAAGCACCAAGGCGAAAGAAGTTGTGACAATCAGTCCCATCTGAATCAGCGAGGCGCCGCGGTCATAGATCCCTTTCAGTTCTCTGCTGTCATGCAGACTATAACCCACATGTTTGAGCAGATTAAGGACTGTGAAACTATCTACAAGCTGCCAGAGAATCATGATCAGATAGCTCAGCGCATAAAAAAGCGTCAGGAGCAGGAATTGCTTGAGCTGCTTGTTGTCGAGACTGCCGGTTGGGTTGATACGTTCTTTGCGCCTTAAATAAAGCCAGGCACCGCTGATCCCTAGAAAAGAACCCAGTATACTGACAGCACCGCTTTCATACACTGAAAAGCCCATGGTGTAAAGGTAGATGCCCAGCAGAATAACAGAGACCCGGATCAACTGATCAATCAGCTGCGAGATGGCTATAGTCTGCATGGCGTCACGTCGCTGAAGTTCTCCACGAGCTACAGCAACAAAGCTGAAAGGCAGCAATACCAAAAGAGACACCCGCAGCATTAAAGAGAGGTTCTCATCCCCCATCATTCGCGCGATCAGACCACTGAACATCATCAGTAGTATCAGCAGCATCAGACTGCTGATTCTGAGAAGCCGGTAAACTTTCTCCGCATATTCATGGTTGAACTGACTGATGACGCTCGGCACTGCGTTCAGGCTGAGCACCGCTATAATTGCTGCCATAGGATAGACCTGCTGATAAGCATACAGTCCCGCATCCCCGAGTACATTCTGATAAGGTACGCGGTACAAGGCACTCAGTATCTTTATAAAGAGCATCGTCACCGTTAAAATGATGACTGAATTAAATACATTATTCTTCGCCATCGATGATGATACTTCCTTGCATGATATCAGTTAGCTGGACGAGTGACTGCAGCCAGTTCCCCCTTTTTTTCAGTGACAAGGTCATCTGGCCGTCAGCGACGCCGACTTTCAAGTCACGACCGAACGCTTCCGTGTCTTTGAATAGCTGCTCTCCATTTACTTTGGCAGTAGAGGCTGCGGACACCGTCAGTTCAATTTCCTTCGGCTTTTCTTTCACCAATGTAATACCGAACTGAAGTGCATTGATCTTAATCTTGACGATATCAAGCAGACGCTCGACTTCAACCGGATAATCGCCATAGCGGTCTGTCATTTCATCCTGAACATCCATCAATTCTTTCTCCGACTGAATATGACGCAGTTTCTTGTAGAACTCAATTTTAGCCTGTTCTTCGCGAATATATTCAGCTGGGATATAGGCATCCACCTGGACATCGACTTCAATATCAGGACGCTCCTGAGCGGGTTCGATGCCCCGTTTTTCGTTCACAGCTTGCTGCAGCATCTCTGAATAGAGATCATAGCCTACAGAATCAATGAAGCCGCTCTGCTGACGTCCCAGAAGATTACCCGCACCCCGAATATTCAAATCGCGCATCGCAATCTTGAAACCTGAGCCGAGCTCTGTAAACTCCTTGATGGCCTGTAGACGCTGTTCAGCAACTTCAGTCAGCACTTTGTTTGGTGCATGCAGGAAATAGGCATAACTGATGCGGTTGCTCCGCCCGACGCGGCCACGCAGCTGATAGAGCTGACTGAGGCCAAAGCGGTCTGCATCTTCAATGATCAGGGTATTGGCGTTCGGCACATCTACCCCGGTCTCAATGATCGTTGTCGTCACCAGAATATCATATTCATGATTGATGAAGCCGATCATTGTCTCTTCCAGCTCGCGCTCCGACATCTGGCCATGCGCGACGGCAATCCGCGCATCCGGCATCATCATCGACAGCTGTTCTGCCTTCTGATAAATCGTTGCGACACGGTTATAGAGATAGAAGACCTGACCATTTCTGGCAAGTTCCCGTTCGAGCGCCTCTTTTATAAAGTTATGCTGATACTCAAGCACATAGGTCTGGACCGGAAAGCGGTTCTCAGGCGGTGTCTCAATCACCGATAAGTCGCGTACACCGAGGAGACTCATATGAAGTGTTCTCGGAATCGGTGTTGCTGTTAAGGTCAGTACATCGACATTCGTCTTCAGCGCCTTGATTTTTTCTTTATGCGTCACCCCGAAACGCTGTTCTTCATCGACAATCAACAGCCCTAGATCCTTGTAGACGACATCTTTACTCAGCAGTTTATGTGTACCGATGACGATATCCACAAAACCTGATTTCAGCCCTTCTTTTGTCTCCTTGATCTCCTTCGCTGTTCGGAAACGACTCATCATCTGTATTTCAACAGCATAGTCCTGCATACGTTCGATAAACGTCTCATAGTGCTGCTGGGCAAGAATAGTCGTCGGCACTAAGAAAGCGACCTGTTTCCCGTCCATAACGGCCTTGAAGGCTGCTCGCACAGCGACTTCTGTCTTCCCATAACCGACATCACCGCATAGCAGACGGTCCATCGGCTTCGGTTTCTCCATGTCTTCCTTGATCTCTGCCAGCGAGCGCATCTGATCTTCCGTCGGTGTATAGGGAAAGTCCATCTCAAAGGTATCCTGTTCTTCTGTATCCGGACCAAACTGATATCCTTGGATACGTTCACGTTCCTGGTACAGCTTAAGCAGTTCATCGGCAATCTCATTGACGTTGCTCTGGACACGCGCCTTCGTTTTCTTCCACTCTGTGCCGCCCAGCTTGTTCAATTTCGGCTCTTTATCTTCTGAACCCACAAACTTCTGAACATAGGACATCTGGTCTACCGGCACGAAGAGCTGGTCTGTGCCTTTATACTGGATCTTGATATAGTCTTTATGCACTTGATTGACTTCAAGTGTCTCAACACCTAGATAGCGTCCCACACCGTGATGAATATGGACGACATAATCTCCGATATTCAGTTCCTGGTAAGATTTAATCTTTTCAGCGTTCGAGAGCTTCTTCTGCAGACGTCTCGGCTTTTCTTTTCTAAGCTTGAACAACTCTCGTTCAGTGATCACAGCTAGCTTCATATAAGGCAGTTCAAATCCCTCTGACAGATCACCGCTCGTGATGATGGCGATGCCAGGAGATGCCGCCCGTTCTACTGCAACTGGCAGCTGCATATCCAGAAGCATGTCCTGAATCTTCTTCTTACGAGTTGGATTCGACGCCAGCACTACCATCGTGTAATTCTGTTTTCTGAAGCGATCAAACTCAGAGAACATGAGATCATACTGCCCGTAGAACTGTTGTACCGGTTTACAGGAGAACTTGACGATCTCTTCAATTTTGATAGGCATCGTCGCAGTAAAGAGTGTAAAGAACGTGGTCGTGAAGTGATTGAGCAGCTGATGAAAGGCTTCCTCTTTAATGAAACGCTGACCTATAAATCCTCTGCCACTCTCAATTAATGACTGCTGAAATTCCTCTATTTCTCTGGAAATACTTTCTTCTGCTTCTTTCACCCGATTAAACTCATCCACTACTACAAGTGCGTCAGGCTGCAGATAGTCTACGATAGTTGTCTCATCCTGATAAGCGAATTTAATCGCGCGGCGCAGTATATTATGATCAAGTAATTCTGCCGAGTGAGAAATCAGATTGTCATATGTATCACGCAGATCCTCCCTGGCTTCTTTAGAGAGCTTTTTCTCTGTTTCCTGCAGCGCAGATGCCAGCCCGGATCTAATACTTGCAATCTGCTCGTCATTGAAAATAAACTCACTGGCCGCTGTCAGTTCCACACTGTCTATATTCTCTTCAGAACGCTGTGTATCCGCATCGAAATAGCGAATGCTATCCACTTCCGTATCAAAAAGCTCTATTCTGACGGGACGACCGATCATCGGAAAAACATCAATCAATCCACCGCGCACTGAAAACTCGCCGACTGTCGTCACCTGATTACGTCTCATGTAACCCATATCGACTAACTGCCGCTGCAAGACATCCAGCTCAATATCTTCTCCCACTTCAAACTGCATCACATGCGCCTTGAACAATGATTTCGGACTCAGCAACTTTTTCAGCCCGTTTATCGGCACGATAAATAGACCCTTCTCATCATTAGAGAGTTGAGTCAATGTACGAATTCGTTCACTCATGAGGTCCGGGCTCTTCGTTGAGAATTCTTCTATCATGATATCCTGCACGGGATACTTATATAGCTCATCAACAGGTACCAGCTGGGCAAGATCATTCTCCAGCCGTTCTGCCTGATAGAGATTGTTCGTGACAATGATCATTTGTCGTTCGTGAGTTAAATATTGCTCAGCCATCATCACGGCTTTAGCTGACGGGTTCAGACCCGTGATGAGTAGGTTCTTCTTACCGAAGACGGCTGACAGTTCCTTAAACCGTTCATCCTGCTGCACTATTGTAGAAATAACCGGTTTCAATTCACATCACCGTTATATTGGTTCATGACATTTTCAAAACGTTCCCCCGTCAGAAATGTTTCACATGCCTCAATGGTGCGATCGATGACACGATTCATTGTCGCCATTTCATCCTCAGAAAACCTCTGCAGCACAAAATCCGGCACTTTCATACGTCCCGTCGGTCTGCCGATGCCGATACGAATCCTTTTAAATTCATCCGTCCCTAGATGCTGGATCAATGAGCGAATGCCGTTATGCCCCCCGGCTGAACCTTTAGGTCGTAATCTCAGCCGGCCGGGCGGCATGTCTAAATCATCATAGAGGACGAGTACATCTTCTAGCTCGATCTTGTAGTAATCCATCAAAGGGCGTACAGCTTCTCCCGATAAATTCATATAGGTCATCGGTTCAATCAGCAGTACTTTTTCCCCTTTAATTGTCGCAATGGTATATAATCCATTGAACTTCTGCTTATCTAATTCTATACCATGTTTCTGACAAAGTTCATCTATTACCATAAATCCTATATTGTGTCGTGTCTGATCAAATTTACGCCCGATGTTCCCGAGCCCTACTATACATTTCATAGGAACCTCCATTTAAAGTTCATTACTCCTATTATAACGATAATTACCCTATAAAAAAACAGACAGCCTCGGCTGTCTGTTTAAACAATAACGATTATTCAGCTTTTTCTTCTGAAGCGTCTGCTTCTGCTTCTTGACCTTCAGCACTTTCTTCGCCTTCAGTTGCTTCAGCTTCTTCGCCTTCTTCAGGTTCTTCCACAACAGTAGGTGGTACCACTGAAACGATTGCTTCGTCGTCTTCATTATTGATGGTATAGTTTTTGTTGCCACGTAAGTCGCCGACAGTAATAGAGTCACCGATATTTAATTCCGTTATATCTACTTCGATTGTTTCAGGAATTTCATCCGGCGTTGCAGTCACTGATAAAGTAAATAATGGCTGTTGAACCACGCCACCTTCTTCAGCACCTTTTGCTTCGCCTGTTAAGGTAACAGTTACGTCTACTGTTAATTCAGCTTTCATATTGATTGCTAAGAAGTCGATATGTGTGACCTGATGTTTAATAGGATCTACTTGGTAATCAGTAACCATCACTTTTGTGCTACCTGAATCTAAACCAAGTTCAATAACCCCGTTACGTCCCACTTCGCGCATCACTTTAGTGAATTCTGCAGCATCAACGTGAACTGCTGTATTAGTTGCACCGAAACCGTAGATAACTGCTGGAATTTTACCCGTGTTTCTTAACTCATTAAGTTCCGAACGTTTTGATTTACCTTGTCTTTCGACAGCTTTTAAATTAGCCATGTTTATTTCCTACCTTTCGTGTCCCTCATTCTTAGGAACGCCTACGCCTGCCCATCAGTTGTGATAACCTGCTTGCATGACGTTCATTTTCTCTTCATAAAGATTAAATACCCGGACCACGAAAACTTAAACATGCGCTATTAAAATTAGTCGAATAAAATGCTGACAGACTCTTGTTCGTAAATACGGACGATAGCTTGCGCCAGAAGTTCTGCGACAGATAACTGGACGATTTTAGCAGGTCTGCCTTCCTGAGGTAAGTTGATAGAGTTCGTTACAATCAGTTCTTTGATTGCTGAGTTTTCAATACGTTCAAAAGCAGGCCCGGATAACACAGGATGTGTACAGCATGCATAGACCTCTTTAGCCCCTTTATCGATCAACGCCTGCGCCGCAATTGAAATAGTGCCCGCTGTATCGATAATGTCATCGATAATAATGGCTGTTTTACCGTTGATATCACCGACAATATTCATGACTTCTGCCACATTCGGTTTCGGACGACGTTTATCAATGATGGCAATCGGCGCTTTCAGACGGTCTGCCATTTTACGCGCACGTGTTACACCGCCGTGATCGGGTGAAACAACGACCAGGCTGTCTAAATCGATATCTTCTTTTTCCAGGAAATAATCCGACAGAATCGGCTCGCCCATCAAGTGATCGATTGGGATATCAAAGAAACCTTGAATCTGTGGAGCATGTAAGTCAAGTGCGATGACACGGTCTGCACCTGCTGTTTCAAGTAAATTCGCAACGAGTTTAGCTGTAATCGGTTCACGGCTACGTGCTTTACGGTCCTGACGTGCGTAACCGTAGTAAGGCATCACGACGTTGATGGTCACTGCAGATGCACGTTTTAAAGCATCAATCATGATGAGAAGTTCCATTAAATGATCATTGACCGGATTAGATGTTGACTGAATAATGAAAACATCGCAGCCGCGGATACTTTCTTCAATATTGATCTGAATCTCACCATCGCTGAAACGTTTAACACTTGATTTACCTAATGGCAGACCGACATGTTTCGCGATTTCATCTGCTAACGGATGATTACTTTCCAGTGAGAAAATCTTTAACTTCGTGTCTTTAATTTCGTTATATAACATTTTTCAGCCTCCACAGCTTTTATTTTTTGTAATAACCTTCTTTAGTCGTCTGACGCGCGCGTCCCAGTGCGAGACTTTCTTCCGGTACATCGTCTGTAATGGTGGAACCTGCCGCAATAAAGGAGCCATCCCCTATTGTAACAGGTGCTACTAAGTTTGAGTTGCAGCCGATAAAAGCATCTTTGCCGACAACAGTCTTGAACTTATTCTTGCCATCATAGTTCACTGTGATTGAACCGCAACCTACATTGGTCCGCTCACCTATTTCTGCATCACCGATATAGCTGAGGTGAGAGACTTTTGCTTCATCATGTAATTTGGCTTTCTTCACTTCGACAAAGTTACCAATTTTCACTTCTCTGCCGATATCACTGCCCGGACGCAGCTGGGCAAATGGTCCCACCGTAGAATCTGCACCCACAATAGAATCTATGATGACAGAATGTTTGATCTCTGCTCGGTCCCCGATTTTACTGTTCTTGATCTCACTATGGGCAGTAACCACCACTTCTTCACCTATGACCGTGTTCCCTTTAAGTGACACGCCTGGATGAATGACAGTATCCTGACCGATTTCAACTTCACTATCGATATAAGTTGTATCCGAGTCAATGAGGGTGACACCATTCAGCATGTGCTGCTGATTAATACGTCGGCGCATCAGTTTTTCAGCAAGAGCGAGATTGATACGGTCATTGACACCTAATGTCTCTTCGAAGCTTTCAGTCACGTATGCTTCTACTCTAGCGCCTTCTTCTTTAAGCAGTTCAATGACGTCAGGCAGGTAATATTCACCTTGGGCATTGTCGTTTCTGACAAGCGCAAGTTTTTCAAACAGTGCCTGGTTATCAAAACAGAAAGTCCCCGAGCTCACCTCATTAATGAGCCTTTCCTCGATGCTGGCGTCTTTTTCCTCAACGATCTTCTCAACTTCTCCTCTGTCATTTCTGACGATACGCCCATAGCCGAACGGTTGCTGGGTCTTTGCCGATAAAATAGTGGCTTTGGCCCCGCTATGTTCATGATGAGCGATAAATCTTTCGATCGTCTCTTTAGAGATAAGCGGTGTATCCCCACAGATGACAACGGTTGTACCTGTATGATGCTCGAGATGTTCTTTCGCCATCGAAACTGCATGTGCAGTTCCCAGCTGTTCGTCCTGCATGCTGAATTTCGATTCACTGCCTAGCAGTTCTTTCACTTGATCTGCACCATGTCCTACAATGGTAACAACTTCTGCCACACCTGCCTGTCGGATATTATCCAGGACATGTTTGACCATAGGTTTACCTGTCACCGGATGGAGCACTTTGTAGAGCTTT
The DNA here is from genome assembly GCF_004359575.1 of Macrococcus bovicus. Classification (GTDB taxonomy): domain Bacteria; phylum Bacillota; class Bacilli; order Staphylococcales; family Staphylococcaceae; genus Macrococcus; species Macrococcus bovicus. The sequence continues at coordinate 21,583 of NZ_SCWF01000017.1, forward strand.
GATTTCATACGAGTGCCTTTTCCCGCAGCGAGGATAATTGCTTGTCTAGTCATATTGAAAGCCTCCAAAATTCGCGTTACCTCTATTATAATTTAACATCTAAGTGACTTTCAAGCACTTATCCTATAATAAAAGGAGAGCGCATGGCGCTCTCCTTGCTCTTTATCTTTGAAGGTCTTCTTCTAAAGTGGTCTGCGATTCGTCTTCAATCAAGCCTTCCACTTCAACACTTGTTGCCGCTTCATCTCCATAAGTCTGGATGCCGCTATCTGCTTGCTCTGACGATGCCTCAGGTGTCTCATCATAGACCTTCATGACTGCCTGCTGGATCTCCTGACGCATCTCGCTGTTGATAGGATGTGCGATGTCACGAAACTCACCATCTGGTGTCCGTTTGCTCGGCATCGCGACGAACAGGCCGGAGTTCCCTTCAATCACCCGCAGGTCATGAATCACGAATACCTCATCAAGCGTAATAGAAACCAGCGCCTTCATACGGCCGTCTGTCTCAATTTTTCTTAATCGAACATCTGTCACTTTCACTTGAGTTGCCCCCTGTCAAATAGTTTCGATTAACGGACGAGTGCTACAACTTCAATCTCCACTTTTACGTCTTTAGGTAAACGACTCACCTCTACACAGCTACGTGCCGGGAGATGCTCACTGAAAAAGCTGCCATATACTTCATTGATCAAAGGAAAATCATTCATATCTTTGATAAAAATCGTTGTTTTAACGACTTGATTTAAATCAGAACCACAGTCACTTAACACTAACTGAAGATTTCTTAATACTTGCTCAGTCTGTGCCTGTACATCTTCACCCACCAGCACACCATCAGCCGTAAGGGGAAGCTGTCCACTTGTGTATACCATGTTGTTCACTTTAACTGCATGGCAGTATGGTCCGATTGCTGCCGCTACTTTGTTAGAAATAATTGATTCCATCATTTATTCTCCTCTATTTAAAAAAATTCAGGCAATTGCCTTTTTCAACAGTAAAAGACCGGTTGTATTCATCTACATCTGAGAGTTTCACCAGTGAAGTATAGTCCTCTATTAATCGATTCTTTACTTCTTTAGATTCTACAAGTACAGATACCCCTGCAACCTTCGCCTTAAACTCGTTCATCAGATTCATGACGCCTGTAATAAGCCGCCTGCTCGCATAAAATCATCTACTATCAAGACGTTGGAACCTTCAGGCAATGTGCGTTTAGATAACACCATCGTTTCTATCTTGCGCGATGACCCTGATACATAGTTGATGCTGACCGTTGAACCTTCTGTCACCTTATTATCCTTACGAATCACTACCACAGGAAGATTCATAATATTGGCGACCGCATTTGCCAGAGAAATCCCTTTGGTGGCAATCGTCACAATCGCATCGATTTCTTTATCCATATACATCGTTGCAATCAGTTCCCCGACCTGGCCGAGCAGTCTCGGATTCCCGACCATGTCAGACATGAATAGATAACCGCCCGGCAGCAGCCGTTCATCCTCCTGCAGCATATCGCACAGCCGGTCAACGAGCTGTTCCGCTTCTTCTTTATACATCATCGGTCTGAACGTCACGCCGCCACTTGCACCGGCCGTCGTCGTGATAATCCCCATCTTTTCTTTGATAAAGGTCTCTTTGATGATCTGGATATCTTCACTGATTGAAGATTTAGCCTGCTCGAATTTCTGTACAAAATAAGTGAGCGGCACCAGCTCATTAGGATGACGAAGCAAATAACTCGTCATGTAAACAATTCTTTCACTACGCTTATACTTCATTTCTCTGCCTCTTTTACGTATGTTTTAAATATAATATATCACAAACGTTCGGCTTTTCAAGTCTAACCGAGTAATCTGACCATATAGACTTCTTTACAGCAGCCTTTTAAGGCATTGACCACACTTTTGGCCTGTCTTTCCTTGCTTGCAAGACCATAGACAGTCGGTCCGCTCCCGCTCATCATCGTCGCGTCTATCCCTGCTTTTTGCATCGTTTCTTTCAGCGTCTGAATGATAGGATGCATACCAATCGTCACTTCTTCAAGTCTGTTGCCCAGACTGTTGACGAGGAGGGAGTAATTGCCTTCTTCGAGCGCCCGGACACAATCTTCAGTTGCGATTTTCTCACCCTTCTCATCGATACGAAGTGCCCCGTAGACATCAGCCGTTGAGACACTGATATCCGGTTTGGCAAGGACGACCCACGCAGCAGGCGGCTTAGGCAGCGGCTGCAACTTCTCTCCGCGGCCTGTACATAACGCCGTCTTGCCGTAGACACAAAACGGAATATCTGAACCGATCTCTGCCGCGAGTTCACTTAAAGTCTCTAATGACAGATTAAGCTCAAACAGGTGGTTCATTCCTCTGAATGTTGCTGCGGCATCACTGGATCCACCCGCAAGTCCGGCTGCTATCGGGATCGTCTTATCCAGGGTGATTGTCACGCCCCGGTCAAGTTGATAACGTTCAATCATCAGCTTAGCTGCTTTATAAGCCAGATTGCGATGATCCGTCGGCACATAGCGATGCTCTACCTTCAGTACAATCTTTTTGTCAGCGCGCTTCTCCAATGTCAACCGGTCATTTAAATCGACTGTCGTCATAATCATCTCAACTTCATGATAACCATCATCACGTTTATAAAGTGTATCCAGCGTTAAATTGATTTTAGCTGGTGCATTTTCATAAATCATCCTTCGTCCTCACTTAAAATTAATAGTACAATTTTATCATATTTCGCAACAGAAGCGATGGACAAATAAAAAAAGCATATCCCAGGGATATGCTTAACTCGTTAAATTATTGAACGAGGAATTCCTCTTGATTATCATTGACGAATGTCACTTGAACATTTTCTGTCAGCACATCAGTATATGTATAAGACACACGTTCAAAATTGTGCTGGCTCTGATCAAGTTCAACGATGAAAACTGATGGATAAGTTTCTTTTAAGACGCCGCGGCGTTCGATCAACTTTTTACGACCTCCATTAGCTCTAAGTACAATACGATTTCCTAACTGACAATCAAGAATTTTTTTGATGTCTATTAATGTTTTTGGCATATTGACCCCACCTCGCTATAGGGAAAATTATAGCATTTTTATGGTAATTAGTCAAATAAAATTTAAATTTTATCAACTAGGAGTAGTATTGTCAACAGATTTATATCGACAATTCGACGTTTTCTTTAAATCTATTGGCTAATGTCGCGAACTCTTGGAGCGTCAGACTTTCACCGCGACGAGTAGGTTCAATCCCCGCTGATTGCAGCCAGCTGACGATACTTTCTTTATGCATTTTACTGTCTTTGATCAAGGACATATAATTGTTGAGAATCGTTTTACGTCGCTGAACAAAGGCCCCGCGCGTCAGTTGAAAGAACAAGGCTTCATCTTCTACCTGAACTGCCGGTTGCGCCAGGGCTGTCAGTTTAACAACCAAAGAATCCACGTTAGGTGGTGGCATAAATACGCCCTTAGGCACAACCATCACTTTCTCGACCGAGGTATAGTACTGAACTGCTATCGATAAAGAACCGTAACTCTTTGTCGAAGGTTTAGCGCTTAATCTTTCACCGACTTCTTTTTGCATCATGACCACATAGCTCTTAATGGGCAGATGTTTTTCCAGGAGTCCCATTAAAATAGGTGTAGTAATGTAGTAAGGGAGATTGGCGACTACAAGCACTTCTTCACAATCATGAAGATGTGTCTCAATCGCCTGCCGGACGTCAGCTTTCAATATATCTTCATTGATCACCGTAACGTTATCATAAGGACTCATCGTCTCTTCCAGTACCGGAATCAGACGTTGATCGATTTCAAAAGCTACGACTTTTTTCGCACGTTTTGCCAGCTGTTCCGTCAGCGAACCCATACCGGGTCCTATTTCTATCACACCTGACTGCTCAGTAATTCCGCTGGCACTAATAATATTATTGATAACATTCGTATCAATCAGGAAATTCTGGCCAAGACTTTTTTTAAATGAAAAACCATGTTTTTCTAACAGCATTCTTGTTCTGACAGGCGTTGCTATCTCTTTGTAATCCATGCTTCAACCTCACTTTATCGCATTTTTAACATCTTCTTCTGTGATACCGAACGCATTCAGCCGATGAAAAAGTTGTTTCCCGTTACAATAGCCGATTTTAAGCACTCGGCATACTTTAGTGCGTCTTTCTTTGGCGCCCGGCCCGATAATGAGACCCAAGTCAATCAGAAGCTGTTTGCTCACCGTTTCAACATCATTATCAAAGGGCGTGCTGACATTGACGAGCGCATCTTGAATAGCTGTAAGCGGCGCATGTTCAATGCCAATTTTTCCCCGTTTATTCCGGGCGATAGAAGCGTCAATAAAGGCCTGTTTTGCTGACGGCACTCGCTTTTCAATCGTCATCCTGATTTTATTGCCCGGGTAATCTGGATCCGTCAGAATAATGACGCCTCGCTTCTCTGCTGCATGTTCAATAGCCTGCAGCGTCAATTCATTGATTGCAGAACCATTTGTTTCTATCGTGTCACAGTCGACCGCCTGTTTAACTCTGACTGTGTCGTCTTTACCTTCTACGACTACTATCTCATTTATTTTCATTCAAATCACCTGTCTCATTATAGCATAAAAGGCAGAAATCCTGACTTGGATTTCTGCCTGACGAACTATAGTCCGAATAATCTTTCTGCATTCTGCGTCGTTGCTGCAGCTAACGCTTCGTAACTGATGCCACGCAGCTCTGCGATCTGTTCTGCCACAAGCTTGACATAAGCGGGCTCATTACGCTTACCTCGATAAGGATGCGGCGTCAGATACGGCGCATCTGTTTCAACAATCAATTTATCGAGCGGAACGTGCTGTGCCACTTCTTTAGGTTGTTTAGCATTTTTAAATGTAACAGGACCGCCTAATGAAATGATGAAGTTCAGCTTCAGAATTTCATCACAGATCTCTTTAGAGCCGCTGAAGCTGTGCATCACGCCACCGACTTCAGCCGCATTCTCTTCTTTTAAAATATCAACAACATCCTGTGTCGCTTCTCTATTATGAATCACAATGGGCTTCTTCAGTTCTTTTGCCAAGGCGATCTGACGTCTGAAAACTGATTTCTGCACATCTTTCGGCGATTTATCCCAATGATAATCAAGCCCCATTTCTCCGATCGCTACAATTTTATCATGCGTCGCCAGTTCTTTGATCCAGTTATAGTTATCCTCCGTAAAATCAATCGCATCAACAGGATGCCATCCTATAACGCCATAAATAAAATCATATTGCTCGATGAGTTCCATCGTCCGTGTGATGGTCTTTTCGTCAAAACCGACCACAATCATACGGTCGACCCCCGCTTCAAGGGCACGGTCGATGACTGGCTGGAGATCTTCATCATATTGATTAGCATTAAGATGTACATGAGTATCGATTAACATTCTATTCCTCCTATTTAACGATAGAGCCGTTAATGATAGAGCTCGGTACGCTTACCAATGTCAACTGACCGTCTTTCTCTGCTGAGAGAATCATTCCCTCCGACTTCTCACCGCGCAAATTCACAGGTTTTAAGTTAGTGACGACAATCACTTTCTTACCGATGATCTCTTCCGGGTTATAATACTCAGCAATACCGGAGACAATCTGACGCTTTTCGTTGCCTAGGTCGACTTGAATCTTCAGCAATTTCTTCGCTTTTTTGACGTGATCTGCATCGATAATTGTTGCGACCTTCAGCTCGACCTGATCAAAAGTATCAATCGTAATCTCTTCTTTAGATGGGACCTCTTCCACTGCAGGCGGCTGCATGCTTGCCTTGATGAACTCCACTTCCTTCTCGGCATCAAGACGCGGGAAGATAGGTGCAGGTGTCTCGGTCACTTTAATCTGACCAAGCTGACCATATGTCTGAAGACTATCAAAGTTCTGGAGCTTCTCATCATCCAGGTTCATCTGACTAAAGATTCTGTAAGGTGTCTGCGTGAGGAATGGGCGCAGTAGCACCGCTGCAAAACGAATATTCTCAAGCAGGTGATACATCACGCTTTCAAGTAGCTCTGTCTCAGTCTCATCTTTAGCGAGAATCCAAGGAGTGGTTTCGTCGATATATTTATTGGTGCGACTGATTAATTTCCAGATTTCCTGCAGCGCAACCGAAAACTGAAGGTTCTCCATTGCCTCATCGTATTTCGCCTTAGTTTCAAGTGCCAGTGACTCCAGTTCAGCGTCTTTTTCGTGTAGTTGTCCTTTATAACCTGATAATTCGCCATCAAAATACTTGTTGATCATCGCAATGGTACGATTCACCAGATTACCGAGGTCGTTGGCAAGATCGAAGTTCGTACGGTCGATGAAGGCTTCCGGCGTGAAGACGCCGTCTGAACCGAATGGTAGTTCGCGTAAGAGGTAATAACGGACGGCATCAAGGCCGTATCGGTCAATCAATACATGCGGATCGACCACATTCCCTTTGGATTTACTCATCTTGCCGTCTTTCATCAAAATCCAGCCATGAGCAAATACCCTTTTCGGCAACGGCAAATCAAGTGCCATCAAGAGTACTGGCCAGATGATGGTATGGAAGCGCACGATTTCTTTTGCCATCAGATGAATATCCGCAGGCCAATACTTTCTGAATAACGTATCATCATCCGTTAAGTAACCAAGGGCAGAAATATAGTTGGTCAAGGCATCAATCCAGACATAAACAACGTGCTTCGGATTAGAAGGCACTTTAATGCCCCAGTCAAATGAAGTACGTGAGACAGCCAGATCTTCAAGACCCGGTTTGATGAAGTTATTCAACATCTCATTTTTACGGGATACGGGCTGAATAAACTCAGGATTGTCCTCGTAGTACTTGACGAGACGGTCTGCATATTTACTCAGCTTGAAGAAATAGCTTTCTTCTTTTACGAGCTCCACTGGATGGCCAGAGTCCGGGCTCTTCCCGCCAACAATCTTATCCCCTTCGTAAACAGGATCCACAAGCTGCGTTTCAGTATAGTAGGTCTCATCCGGCACTGAATACCAGCCCTCGTATTCTCCAAGATAAATATCGCCCTGCGCCAGGAGACGTTCAAAAATCTTCTCGACTACTTTTTTATGACGCTCTTCTGTCGTACGAATAAAGTCATCATTCGATATTTCCAGCTTCTTCCACAGCGCCTGAATATCCGCAATAATTTCATTGAGATATTCTATCTCCGGCTTACCGGCCGCCTTGGCTTTCTCCTGTATTTTCTGACCATGTTCATCAGTACCTGTCAGATATCTGACATCATAACCTTGTAATCGTTTATAGCGGGCAATCACGTCACCTGCTACTGTCGAATAAGCATGGCCGATATGTAATTTGCCGCTCGGATAGTAGATAGGGGTCGTCACATAAAAAGTATTGTTTGACATCGTAGTCCTCCTTGAGTGTTTATGGTATTAAATATACCTAAAATAAGCATGCAATTCAATTCCTTTAACTGTAAATTCGACAAGTGTTTTATTTTTCAATGTCGATTTTTATTACCTTTATGTTACAAAATAGATTTTTAAGTTCATAATTATTGACTTTGTATATTTATGGTAGTATATTCTAATTACGACAAATGTCGAAAAATAAAATAATATGTCGAATTAGCAAATGATTCTTCAGGAGGATATATATAATGAAATCTACAGGAATTGTAAGAAAAGTTGATGAATTAGGTCGTGTGGTTATTCCTATCGAATTACGTCGTATTTTAGATATTGCCGAGAAAGATGCACTCGAAATTTATACAGATGCTGACAAAATCATCCTCAAAAAGTACAAACCAAGCATGACTTGTGCTGTGACTGGAGACGTTTCAGAAGATAACTATCTGCTTGCAGGCGGTAAAATTGTTCTCAGCAAAGAAGGCGCTGAACAGCTTATCAAAGAAATCCAAGAGCGCGAAAAAGAAGCGAAATAGTACAACAGGCCCTTGCGCAGTATGCGCTGGGGCCTTTTATTTATCGATATGATAGCTCTCATAAACTTCTCTCTTTTTAATATTGCGGTCAAGCGACACTTGTTTAATCGCTTCTTTTGAAGACAGATCCTTCTTCATGTAGTATTCAACATGCTCGTTGATCGACAGTTGATGCCACCACATGTCAGCTTCATCTGTTTCATACTGGCCATCTATCACAATGACAAATTCACCCTTGGCAGGAATGCTGACCTCCAGCTCCTGTAACAGGGCATTGACCGGCAAGGTGACGACCTGTTCAAATTTCTTGGTCAGCTCCCGGCCAAGCGCCACACGACGATTTTTGTCGATTTTCTCGATGGCTGCGAGGGTATCTTTGACACGATAAGGCGATTCATACAGAATGATCGAGTGAGGTTCGTTCATCAATGTTTCTAATCTGGCCATTTTCTCACTGTCTTTCCGCGGTAGAAAGCCGGAGAACAAAAAGGAATAGGAGGATAACCCGCTGGTCATCAGAGCCGTAAGTGCGGCATTCGGTCCTGGCACGGTCTCTACTCGTATCCCTGCTTCTCTGACAGCTATAACCAGTTCATAGCCTGGATCACTGATGAGAGGAAGTCCGGCATCTGACACTAATGCCACCGTCTTCCCTGCTACTAGAAGCTCTACCAGCTGCTCAGTCATCTTGTCCTTATTATGTTCATGATAGCTCTTCAGTGGTGTAGCAATGTCATAGTGGCTGGTCAGTTTCCCTGTCACTCGTGTATCTTCACAGGCAATGATGTCTACTTCTTTTAATATTCGGACGGCCCGGAAAGTGATATCTTCCAGATTACCGATAGGTGTCCCTACTAAATATAACGTCATTCCTTCACTCCTTTAATCAGTCGTTCCTTCTGTGACCGTGTTAACTGCTTGATAGCATATTCGCGCTGCATGGCTTCTTGTTTCGACGGAAATACTTCTTCGTAAAGTCGTCTGACAGGGCGTCGTACCCGTGTATACTTGGCGCCCTTGCCCTTATTATGGGCGTTCAGTCTTCTATCCAGATCGGTCGTGTAACCTGTATAATATGTCCCGTCCGCACATTCCAGAATGTAGATGTAATGGTCAGCCATAGTAGACCCCTTTCATTTCCTCGCTATAATGACCGTCGTTCTGATAGATATAGAAGGGCGGCATCACTTTACAGTCAGGCTTCCCTCCTCGCACTGCTTCAATGACGACTGTCACCGCAGTCGGTTTATCGGGTCTCGAATAAATCTGCCAGATTGCTTTAGGTTCAAGACCACCTTGCCGCATACTGACCAGACAATCCACCAGCCGATCTGCCCGGTGCACCATATATAGTCTGCCCCCCTGTTTCAGTAAATGACGGCTGGCCCTGATGCAATCATCCAGTGTACAGAGTATTTCATGACGTGCAATGCGGTGCGGTTCCTTCAGATGCTGAAAAGACTGATTCTCTCTGAAATAAGGCGGATTACAGGTCACGACATCATACTGGCTCGGGAGCATCGATTGATTCACTGTACGCAGATCGCCCTCATGTATCTGAATCTGCGCAGCCAGCTGATTCAGAGTGACCGATCGCCTGGCCATATCAACCAGTTGTGGCTGGATCTCTATGCCTTCTATCGGTACTTCCATCTTATCACTGAGCAGAAGCGGAATAATGCCATTACCACTGCACAAATCCATGATGCGCCCTTTTTTAATGGGTCTGACAAAATGGGCGAGGAGCAGTGCATCTGTTGAGAATGAAAATACTTCATCATTCTGAATGATACTTAATCCTTCTTTAATTAGATGGTCTACCCGTTCATTCTTCTTCATGCTTTCCTCCAATAAAAAAAGGCATGTTCTGCCTTCTTTAATCTGAATCCAGTAAGCTCAGACAGAACATGCAGTCTCCGCCTCCTCTGTGCTTACCGAATAACTCTCCACGACAAATGTGGAACCCCTCAGCATAGAGCATCGCCAGGTTATCCTTACTTTGCAGAGATTTCATTTTTTTCGGTTGATTGCGCGGGGTCTGTATCATGCGCTGCAGATTATCGCGCTCCAGCTTCAGAGCGACATTTTCCTCCACCAGCTCAACCGTCTGCTGCTTCAGCGATATGAAACTCTGCTGCAGGCGCAGCATCTGCTGCTCCATCTCCACTATTTGATTCAGTAGTTCATCTCTATTCATCTAATTAACTCCTTGCATAATTTCGTCCAGATGATATTCGAGCGGCTGTTCTATGCCCTGAACTTTGACCTGCATAGTGACGTCCAGGATATTAAGTGCAATGACTTTGCCCGGCCCTTCAGGTGTCTCTATCTTCTGTCCGACATCCGGTAACTTGCGTCTCGTTTCCTCGTAATAATCATTTTCATATTTCAGACAGCACATCAGTCGTCCGCATGCCCCTGATATCTTAGTCGGATTAAGCGACAAATTCTGGTCTTTTGCCATCTTGATTGACACCGGTTCAAAATCACCAAGATATGTAGAGCAACACAGACTACGGCCACAAGGCCCGATACCGCCAAGAATCTTCGCTTCATCCCGCACACCGATCTGACGTAATTCTATTCGCGTCTTCAGCTCGAAAGCGAGACTTTTAACCAGCTCCCTGAAATCTATCCGTTCATTCGCCGTAAAGTTGAAAATAATTTTACCTTTATCTAACGTATATTCTGCATTGACAAGACCCATATCCAGCTGATGTTTCTTGATCAGCTCTTTACATCTTTTATACGCTTTATCAGCATCGCGCATATTCTGTTCATATTTATGAAAGTCTTCCGGCGTCGCTCGATGTTTAATCTGAGGAACAGGCTGAACCACCGCATCATCAGCTACTTCCCGGTTACCTATGACGACACGGGCAAGTTCTTTACCTCTCTTCGATTCAACCACTACATAATCTCCCAGCTCGTATTGCTCATGGTCGGGTAGGAAATAGGTCGTTTTATCAGCTATATGATATTTGACTCCAATAATTTCCGTCAATTCTTTCACCCCTTTGCTATTTCAATGGCGATTTGTTCCATGACTAACATCGGACTGACATACTGCAACAGCTTCTGTTTAGCCTTTTGTGTCGTGTCAATCCATTGTGTGATGGTCTGCAATGATAGATGTTCACTTAACTGCTTTAATTTAATCTCGTGATCCGGATAGCTGAGACGCGCTTCATGTTCAATTTTCAAGTAGATCATATCCTGAAAATAAAGCTGCAGCATGTCGAGCATCAGCAATTGACTTTCGCGTTCGTTCGCCTCATGCAATAAATCGACAAGCTGTATAAGGCCCATCTGCGGATCTTTTTGTATTTGATCAGCCCACTTCAGAAGCGCACGCCTCAGTTCTTCAAATGACTTGTCCTTGATCCATTCCTCTGCCTCAACTGCACTGAAAGATAGCGCAGCAAGTGTTGCTGCAATATCTGAATGGATATTCAGTTTCACCATTTCTGTGTATGTACTTGCTGAATGAACGTTGATATGCTGACATCTGGAATGAATGGTCGGTAGAATATCACCTGACTTTGTCGTAAGCAACAAGGCGATGGTATTAGCAGGCGGTTCCTCCAGAAACTTGAGAATAGAGTTCTCCCCTTGTACCGTCACTTTATCGAAGTCGACGATTACATAGACTTTATATGTTCCTTCAACAGGTTTCTGATTCATGCGATGAAGGACCTCTTCTATCATCTCTTTTTTGATGGTCTGCTCATCTGTCTCCAGCCAGTAAAAATCTGCATAGTTATGCTGATGAACCCTGGATACACATTGTTCATCCTGACATAATATACGCGCTGCAAATTCCAGTGCCTGCTGTTTAAGGTCATCTCTCAATGTCCCTTCAAACAGGTAAGCATGAGAGAGCTTTTCTTTACTCGACAAATGTTCCAGCTGGTTAATCATAAGAACCCCCATATATATCGAAAAAGCTGCATTTCTGCAGCTGCTACCATCATCTATATGACATTATAACATATCAGCCTAATTTTTTGATGATGACTTGATAGGCGTCTTCTATCACTTCATCAATCGGCCGTGTGGCATCAATAGTCACAATTCTTTCATATGTATCCGCCAGATCATTATAGCCGTCATAGACACGCTGATGAAAGGCCAGTGATTCGTTATCCAGGCGATTCGTTTCTCGCTGGTTATCCATGATGCGCGCCAGACCTATCTCTGGCGGCACTTTTAAATACAGGGTCAAATCAGGCATATAGTTCTCAATTGCAAACTGATTGACCGACATAATCTCTTCTACACCGATTCCTCGTGCATACCCTTGATAGGCAAGAGAACTGTCTATAAATCGGTCACAGAGGACGATTTGACCCGCATCTAAAGCAGGCTGAACTTTCTCTACTAAATGCTGACGACGGCTGGCAGCAAACAGTAAGGCTTCTGTACGTGCATCCATGCTGTAATCATCAGAAAGCAACAAGTCTCTGATCGCCTCGCTGATCCGAATACCTCCAGGCTCACGAGTTGTGATCAATGGACGTTCAAGTCGTGGTGCTACCGCCTGCATCACTGTCGATTTTCCTGAGCCTTCTGGACCTTCAAACGTTATAAACATACTCATTACCTCTCATCTATAATGGTGATTTTTCCGTCTATTATACCATGAACATTTTGATAGCTACTCAGGACCTTGACATGTGCTTCGGTCAGTTTTTCTCCTGGCCATACATAAGGAATACCCGGCGGATAAGGAATGAGCGCATGGTAGAGCCTATATCCTATACCTTCCGCCAGGGTGACTGTCTGATAGTGCTCATTCACAGGAGAATAGAATCCTTCATCTACATTTAAAGGTTGCGACGCATTCAGCGGCTGTCTTTTCTCTAATTGAAGACGTTTCAACCGCAATAACAACTTATCAAAAGGATACGTATCCCCTTCGTGCCAGAGCGGCAGTACCAGAAGGACACTATCATAGTTAGAAAGCTCTACATAGATTTCCTGCTGTTCAAGCAGTTGTTTAAGTTCTGCACCACTATAGCCTGTTTTCCTCAGCATTATTTTCAGAGGATCCTGTACCTCTATGACCTCAAAATGCCTAAGCGCATGAAGAAGCGACTGACGTTTATGATGAAAGACCCCATCATGATAGTGCCTGTAAAATGCATGCGCCTGCTCCAAGCTCGATAATATGAGATAAGAGGGGCTGGAAGTCTGTAAGACTGATAGATAATGATCTACTTCTCTGCGAAGGGAACTCTTATGATTAATATGTATGACTGACCCCATTGTTAAAGCTGGCAACGTTTTATGGTAAGACTGCACCACATAATCAGCCTGATAGTTCAAAGAAGAAGAAGGAAATTGAGGAGAAATATCAAAATGGGCACCATGCGCCTCGTCTACCAATACTTCAATCCCCTTTTGATGAAAGAAGTCAATGGCACTTCTTATATCAAACGTCTCTCCAAAATAATTAGGATAAGTCAGTACTGCTAAACCTATCTCATCCCATTTCGCATTCGGATTCAGTTTACCGATACCTATGTACTGCTGGGTTTTTTCAGATACTGTCATCGGCAGAATGATGGCTTCTGTCCCCGTTAGGTCAAGGGCATTGAAGACTGACTTATGTGCATTTCTCATCATTGCCACTTTCTTATGGCTCTTTTTCTTATAGGCATGAATGACCGACAGAATCCCAACTGTTGTTCCATTCACTAAATAACGAGCCTCATACTCATCAGCACGCGCAAGTCTTCTTTGACTGTCCGCAATCACTTCTTCTGCATGATGATAATCGTCGAGCCCAGAAATTTCAGTCATATCGTGGCTGATAGGTAATTGCAAAGAACCAATGGAATACCTATGGTGACCAGGTACATGCAATGATATCGCATCTGAATAGGTGAACAGTCTTTGAGTGATGTCCATTTAATTATCCGCTCCTTATATCTATTCAGTATAATCTAAATTTAGACATAAAAAAAGAGACCTAACAGGTCTCGAGTGCGGCTCATCGCATCCATTTTTAAACTGCCCGGCAACGTCCTACTCTCGCGGAACGTAAGTCCAACTACCATCGGCGCTAGAGAGCTTAACTTCTGTGTTCGGTATGGGAACAGGTGTGACCTCTCTGCCATCATCACCAGACAGGGTGAGAA
>NZ_SCWF01000018.1 GCF_004359575.1 Macrococcus bovicus
AAAAATCCTCCATTAATAACGTCATCTTCAAAATCACTTCCAATCTACATCAATTGATATAGATTATCCGTTAATTTTGGGGATTTTTAAAACGTTATTATTGAGGATTTTAACACCGTTACTAACATCCTTATTATGCCACTCATTTTTACGTGATAAAAAGAATAAGGTAAGCCACCTAGAAGAAATCATAGTAATTCGATATAATGAGTAAGCCGTCTTTACTTCCATAGGCGAGATCTTATGGAAGGAGGTGATCTCCATGGACTATATCCTTGTAAATATAGTTGCACCGATTATTGTCGGTGTGGTCCTTGCGTTGTTTTCTCACTGGTTAGATCAACGTAAGTCGTAAGACGGCATACCAGCACCTAAAAAACCCCCTAACTGTTCCAGCAGTCAGGGGGTTCGGTGTTTCCATGGAACTAATCCTTGTTAAATTCATTATATATCATCTAGTTTTCTTTGTAAAACTAATCAATGACATAGACATATTTTACAGCATGTTTAAATATCGTCAATTCTTTACCGTCTTCTGTTTCTATAAAAATTTCATATGATGAAGCAAATAGATACTTGCCAGTGATAGCTTTTCCATCAGTAAAAACAACTTTAATTTTTTCACCTTTACGATGATAAAAACCATATTTTCTTTTTTCTTCTTTGATTTCCTCAGACATTTAATCACCCCATATAAATTGACTGTTTATTTTAATTATAACGAATAATTGAAATTGAGAGTAATTTAAAAGGATAAAGATGTTATAATTTTAGGTGGATAATAGTACATAAAGGTACATAAAATATCTACATAATGTATCCGGTGAATAGCACGTAGTCTAAGTGGTTAAAGGTGGATAATTATTGTTGTATAGCGCATTATAAATACATAACGAATATTAATTTTTATGTACATAGATGTACTTATCACTGCATAATTGGAATGGAGTAGTTAAATGATGAATTATACAGTTAAACAGTTAGCAGATAAGTTAGAAGTTACTAAAGCAACTATCACAAATAATGCGAAAGCATTAGATTTAGAATTAAAAAAAATAGATAATGTGATACAAATTGATGGAAAACAGGCAGAGTTAATCGCTCAGCGTATAAATAAGAATAAACAAGTAAATAGTATGATTAATAAAGATATTGAAGATGGCAATGTATCAACTACTCAACCAGAAGAAAAAGCCACTAGAGATGATGATTTAATTGAAATACTAAAGAAGCAAATAGAAGATTTAAAAAAAGATAAAGCTGAATACATTAATCAAGTTAATAATTTAAATGATCTATTAAAACAGCAACAAACACTTTTATCTCAACAACAGTCTTTACAATTACAAAGCAATGAGAAAATTAATGCATTAGAAATAGAATTAAAAGAAGTACAGGAAGATATAAAATATCAAACAAAGGACGTTTCGTTTAAAGACGAAAACGGAAGAAGTCATGGAGATGTGGAAAGTAACAGCCAAGTTGAAAAATTTTATCGAGACCTTCGAAATGATAGTTCGAATCAAAAGCAAGAATCTTTCATTAGCAGATTATTTAAAAGATAGTATTGAAATAATATAATTAGGAAATAATGTATGCTCAAAAAGAGAAGAATACCAAAATACAAAGTATTGTCCCATTGAAATAGCAACCTAAACAAGTTTTTTTGGTATAATATACATATTACATTATATATATCAACTTACCTTAGATAAAGGGGCATAAAGAATGAAAATTTCACAAAAAATGATAAGAAGCACTAAAAAGTTATTGATTGATGTTAAAGAAAATCAATCTTTTTTATTGGGATTAAAAATAACTGATGATATAGAAAAGGTTATGGAAGATAAATTGAATTTATTGAAATATGATAACAATAAAGCAGTTCTTCCTAGTCCTTTACTTGGAATAAATTCAAGGAGAAATGCAGACGGAGAATATTTATCTGATAATACCAAAGAAAAGGAGATAGCTTACAGAGCTCAAGATTGGAGTCTTACTGGATGGGATGGAAAAACATATTCTGGTACTAGCTACATTCCATATAAAAGATATCCCAAAAAGTTTATACAACCATATGAATATGAAATGGTAATATTTAATTTAAATAATAGTGATTATATTTGTATAAATAATAAATTCAAAAAAGGATTAGACCTAGATAATAATATAAAGTTTGCTGCGAATCTTATGTTAGAAATATTTAAAGAAGTTGATACTTTAATTTTAGATGATCAAAATAACTTAATAGAAAAAGTTTCAATAGAGAGAGTTAATTGGGAAATACTTCCTGCTGGAGATGGAATATGGAATCAAGTGAGAAATAACCTAGAAAAAACATCATCAAAAAGCGAAGTTAAACTTATAAAAAAACGTTTAGAGTGGCTACAATCGAAAAAACCTACTTCTATTAAAGAAGGACTAGGTGGTTATACAGGTTATTTAGTATTTGAATTTAAAAACAAGGATATATATATAATTGATTCAGTTATATATGGAAAAGCAACTTATATATTTGAGGACGAATGGGAAAATGTATCTAAGCTAACAAAGAAGGAAATACTTGATAACAATCTGGCTAAAGATAGAATTATTCATAATAATAGCTGGGAAAATAAAGTAAGTAAATACATTTAAATCAGCAAAAATTAGTATTTAAAGTGGTCATATTTTTTGACTGCTTTTTTTATTTTGTTTATTAACAAGTAACACAATGGTAATTATGTTACTTGGAAACGTCTTAAATCAATATAGAAGGTCTTCTTATAAAATATAAGAAAACCTTCTATAAATTATTAGCTTTTAATCCTGATGAGTTAGATAGAAAGAGTACAGCAGAGGAATTAAGAAACCAATCACTATTATAATGAATGCATACTTTTCTAATGATGGATATATCAAACCTGATAGAAAAATCACAAAACCTAATAATAAAAACACTATTGAGGCTGTATGATGTGTTTTACTCCAAATTTTACTATTACTAACTATCCATGGTGTTTTAATACCTATAGGAGAATTAAAAGGGATTTTTTGATAATAATTACCTATTACAATTAATAATGATCCGGTTATTAGAAGTATCAATCTATTCATATCAAAAGAAAATCCATTAGCATTAAAAATCACTATTAAAATAGCCATAAATACTAAAAATATTACTAAGTTGATGATAATACTATATACATTTTCATAAGCATCTCTTCTTCCTTTATCCATATTTTTGTACTTAGGTTTATATAGCATGATTAAATATATTATAGTCATAATGACTACTGTCAACAAAGCTGCAATATATTTATTTGCAGACCATATAACAGAACCATCATCTTCTACTTGCATAGGTATAGAATCAGGTAGTGATGGTATCATATAGATCCAGTATACAATGCTACATAATATGATAATTAGTGATAACTTAGTTTTTTCAAATAGTGTTTTGCTCATAATAAATCTCCTACTTTTCTTTGAATTTTAGTACCCAATGCATGATTTCTTCGAATACGGATACATTAATATTGTAGTAAACGTATTGACCTACTTTTCTAGAATAGACCAAATCTGCATGGCTTAATACCTTTAGATGTTGAGAAATGTTTGACTTACTTACGTCAAATGAATCATGAATTTCACCTGCAGTCATTTCTCCATGCTCTTGTAACAAATCAAGAATCTCTCTCCTAGTCGAATCAGAAAGTGCTTTAAATAAATCTTTCACATATTTCTCCTTAATTTAAGTATTTAAGTAATTAATTAAATACTAACATGATATTAAATAAAATTCAATAGGTATTTATTTTGAGTAGTTTAAAATATAAAAGAATTGAATGTTCATAAATTTTTTCTTTTAGTAAAGTTTATCTTTCAATATTCATGTAACATAATTAGAATTGTGTTACTTTTTCAGACAAATAAAAAAGCAGTCACAGAAATATGACCGCTTAATTATTACTAAAAAATAACTTAATTTCTTCATCTTTGATAAAATAATATGCCATTTTCCCATTTTTATAAAAATCAAGAACATCATTTTTATACAATAATCTAAGATGATGAGATGTAGAAGCCACACTCATATCTAGAATGATAGCAATATCACAGACACAAAGTTCTTTTTCACTCAGTAAAGACAATACAATTTTTAATTTTTTTTCATCGCATATTTTTTGAAAAATATTAAGTAATCTTTGCGACTTCTCAATTTTTAAAAAATCTAACGCTTTGTCCACTTTATCTTCATGAACACATACTATGTCACAAGTAATAGATTTATTCATTTAATTTCAACACCCTTATCTAAAATAAAAATTCTAAAATTGTTTGAATTGTTTTATTTTCTATGATAATAAACATTCCTAGTCCTATATAAATAACAGCCATTATCCAACGACTATACTTCTCAATAGTACCACCAATTCCAGGTATATTAGCAATTTTTTGAGCTGTAAAAACTAATACAAATATCAACACTAAAAATGTAATAAGTGTAACTATTAGATTTGACATATTAAGTGAAACAAAATATGGAACAAACAATCCAATGTTATCAGCACCACAACTTGCGATAGTCACTAATGCCACAGTTCCTATTAATTTTGATAAGCCTTTTTTATCCAATTCTTTTTTTGCTCTTTTTTCACCAGCACAATCGTCATATAATGCTACTTTAACACCGAAATAAATTGGTATTATACCTAGCAATCCTAACATCCATTTCTCTGGAACATAATTTAATACGAAAGCTAAAAATAAACTTACTAATATTAAAATAATAGAACCTAGATATTGTCCAATATAGATGTTTCTATATTCTTTCTTTGTGCTAGATCTAGCAAAGAAAATTAATAAAATAACTAATAAGTCTACAGCAGTTGCTGTGTATAAAACAGTAGCAGTAATAATAGTTTGAAACATAAAAGCACCTCATTCAAAAATTCGTTTGAATGAAGCTTAACATATCCATCAGTAACATTCAAGTATATTTTTGAATGTTATTTTAACTCAATAATTTTTTAATATCACTTAAAGAAACGTGACAACAAGCCACCTTTTTTATTTGTCGTGCTATTGTTTTGTTGTTTATCTTCTCTTAAGTCACGATAAAAGCTATCAACTTTATTAGTATCTTGCTTTGTACTATCTTCTTTGACTTCATTCAATTCTATTTCAAGTGCTTTGATCTTTTCATTAGATTGTAATTGTAATGACTGTTGATTGTGTAACAGCTTAGCTACAGCCTTACGTGAGATGGGCCGAATAGAAAAAACGATCTTTATTTTGAATTATATATCGGATGAATCATTAAGAAGAAAAATACAAAGAGGATTGAATAAAGGAGAAGCCATGAATGGATTGGCAAGAGCTATTTTCTTCGGAAAACAAGGTGAGCTTAGGGAACGAACCATACAGCATCAATTGCAAAGAGCCAGTGCATTAAACATAATTATCAATGCCATCAGCATCTGGAACACTCTACATCTAACAAAAGCAGTTGAATATCAAAAATGGACAGGTAGTTTTAATGAAGACTTATTGCACCATATGTCACCTTTAGGATGGGAACATATTAATTTGCTAGGAGAATATCATTTTAATTCGGAGAAAGTGATCTCATTAGATTCTTTAAGACCACTAAAACTCTCTTAACGTTGTTAAAATTGGGGTAATCGCCTTGAAAATGGGCTTAGCGTTGTAAATCCGCATTTTCCTGACGGTACCCCAGAAAGAAGAGAAAATTAAAAAGCAAGACTCCTGTAGAATACAGAAATCTTGCTTTAATGAAAGTAGCTTAATAAAAAGTTCAACTTTTTGGGTTCACTACATTCTGGATAGTCTTTTTATTATGCTATTGATTAAATTGTTTTATTGTATCGCCAATTTCATCTCTTACACGTTGAAATTCTGACCAAGCTTTACCAGCTGGATCATCAAAGCTCCAATGTTCTTTTTTTACATTAGGCGGGATGACTGGACAATTCTCATCAGCGTCACTACAAAGTGTAACAACGAGATCTGATTATTTTAAAGTTTTATTATCGATTAAATCAGAAGTATGGTTTGATATGTCAATAGCCACTTCTTTCATAGCTTCTATTGCCTTAGGATTTACACCATGTGTTTCAATACCGGAAGAATATACATTCCATTTATCGCCAAGTATTTGTTTACCCCAACCTTCAGCCATTTGACTGCGACAAGAATTACCAGTACATATAAAGTAAATTATTTTTTATCTATAAATAATTTCCTCTCTTTTTAGAAAATAATAAGTGTTAGATATAACCCTAACAGTGTAATAAATAATACTGGAACCGTTATAATAATACCGGTTTTAAAGTATGTTCCCCAAGAAATTTTAACACCTTTTTGAGTAAGTACATGTAACCAGAGAAGTGTTGCTAACGAACCAATGGGTGTTATTTTAGGTCCTAAATCAGATCCGATAACATTCGCATAAATCATACCTTCCTTGAGTATGCCTGTTGTTTGAGATTGACCAATCGCTATTGCATCTATTAAAACAGTTGGCATGTTGTTCATAATAGATGAAAGGAATGCAGCTATAAAACCCATGCCCATGATACTACTAAATAAGCCATAACTTGAAATATTTGTTATTACATCACCAAGAAGTGTTGTAATGCCCACATTTTTTAGACCAAATACCACAAGATACATACCAATAGAAAATAAAACAATATTCCATGGTGCACCTTTAATTACTTGTTTCGTATGAACAGCCTTAGATTTACGTGCTAATAATACAAATATTAAAGCAATGACACCAGCAATAATTGATACTGGAATATTTATAAACTCACTTATTAAATAACCAACTAGCAATACAGTGAGTACAATCCACGAGATGTTAAAAAGCTTTTTGTCCTTAATCGCTTCTTTTGGTTTTCTAATATTTACTGCATCAAATTTTCCTGGGATAGACTTTCTAAAATAAAGCCATAAGACAAGAATACTTGCGATTAAAGAGAATATATTAGGTATAATCATTTTACTGAAGTACTCAACAAATCCAATATCAAAGTAATCAGCAGAAACAATATTAACTAAATTACTAACAATAAGTGGTAATGAT
This sequence comes from Macrococcus bovicus, assembly GCF_004359575.1. Taxonomy (GTDB): domain Bacteria; phylum Bacillota; class Bacilli; order Staphylococcales; family Staphylococcaceae; genus Macrococcus; species Macrococcus bovicus. The sequence continues at coordinate 7,094 of NZ_SCWF01000018.1, forward strand.
GTGGTATCTGCAATAAAACCACTAGCAATAATAAATGGAAATATCGCTTTTTTATCAAAACCTAGACTACGTACCATTGCTAAAACAATAGGCGTCAGTATTAAAGCTGCACCATCATTTGCGAAGAAGGCTGCTACAACTGAACCTAATAGCATGATAAAGATAAACATTTTCAAGCCATTACCCTTTGATGCTCTCACCATATGTATAGCAGACCATTCAAAGAACCCAATTTCATCTAATATGAGTGAAATAAGAATAACTGCAACAAAAGTTAAGGTCGCATTCCAAACAATTCCAGTAACTTCTAGTACGTCTGAAAAGCTTACAACGCCAGTGATTATAGCAACTACAGCACCAATTAATGCAGTAATACCAATATCTAGACCTTTAGGTTGCCATATAACAAAAATTAACGTTAATACAAATATTGTGATTGCTAATATCGTCATCATTAACACTCACCTTTCTCTACTGTTTCACATATACATGGGACAGTACTGGAACTCAATAGAGTCAGTCGTGATGTAACGTCATCCAATACGTCATGATTCAATTTGTATAAATTTTTATTACCATCTTTTCTGGATGTAATTAAATTATTGTCTTTTAATACTTTCATATGATGACTTAATGTGGGTTGAGAAAAAGAAAAATGCTCTAATAAATCACAAGCGCATAATTCACCACAAGATAACAAATCTAATATTTCAAGACGGCTACTATCAGCAATCACTTTTAAGTATTGTGATATTTCTTTGTAATTCAATTTTTCTTCTTCCTTTCTATTTGAAACCTTTTATAACGTTGATAATTTTTATTACCACCTGACAAATTAAACACTTGTTTAAAACCTAAATTAATAAGTACGTTTTGTGCAGCATTCCCAGTAGTACCTTTATTACAATAAGTCACTATCTTTTGATTTTCATCTAATGTTTTTGCATAACTTCTCAACGTTTTCAATGGGACGTTAATCGCTCCATCAACATGATCAACTTCAAATTGCTTTGGAGAACGTACATCTAAAATTAATAAATCATTATTTTGTTTTATAACTTCTTCAGGCGTTATAATTTTGCGTCCTCGAGTAATATTGTGTCCAATCATCCCTGTATAAATAACAGGATCTTTAGTTGTAGAAAAAGGAGGTGCATATGCTAAATCTAAATGAAATAAATCTTCTGCATTGGCACCAAACGTTATAGCAGTAGCTAGTACATCTATTCTCTTATCTACACCTTCATACCCAATAATTTGGGCACCCAGTAATTTAGAATTGTTTTTATCAAATATAGCTTTAATTACCATTTCTTGGCCTTGCATATATTCTGGACGATTCGGTTTCACATTGTGTAATACGTCAATATCAATATCTAAATCAATAGCTTCTTTTTCAGTTAAGCCTGTTTGGGCAATTGTCATATCAAATACACGAACAATGCCTGTTCCTAAAATCCCTTTATGTTCTAGATTTCCACCAGTTAATCGATCTCCTAAAATACGTCCCATTTTATTTGCTGTAGAACCTAACGGTCTATATATAGGGTTACCAGTAATTAAATTATAACTTTCTGCTACATCACCAATTGCATATATGTGAGGAATATTTGTTTCAAAATACTTATTGGTTTGTATTGCTCCAGATTCTCCAATATTAATACCAATTTCTTTAGCTAATTTAGTATTTGGTGTGACACCAATCCCAATAATGATTAAATCTGTATCAATTAATTCACCAGTTTTTAAGCTCACTCTATTTATTGTATGATTTTCATCATAATCAATAATATCTATTTCATTATAGGTATATACGTTAGCTTTATCTTCAATATATTCTTGAATCATAAAACTGATATCGTCGTCTAAATGAGGCATAAAAGTACTGCGTTGAATAATTGAAGTATTGTAATTAGATAATTGTTCTAACATCTCTAGACCAATAAATCCACCACCAATGATTGTTATATTCTGAACATCATTACCCTCAATATAATTATAAATTGCTTTCGCATCATTAATATTCTTAACTTTAAACACATTGTTATATTCTTCGCTATTTAATTGAGGAAGTTCTTTAGGCGATGAACCTGTTGCTAATACTAATTCGTCATATTCTTGAATCATCGTTTCATCATTTACTAAATTGGTAACTGTTATTGTTTGATCAGTATCATTTATCTGATTCACTTCATATTTTGTATAAATATCTATATTAAAGCGCTCTTTAAACCATTTAGCATTTCGTGGCGTGAGTTCATCAATATCAGATACATTACCGCCTATATAGTAGGGAATACCACATACTGAATACGAAATATCACTATCTTTATCAAAAACGATAATTTCCACATCTTCACTATTTCTTCTTGCTTTAGCCGCGACACTTGTACCGGCAGCAACTGAACCAATGATAACAATTTTTTTCATTATTCTAACCCTCCATAAGGTATAACAAAGTAATTATTAAGACTTTCATTTTTAATCTTGTTTATCCAAATCGATTCATCTTCTTTTTTGTTACTAAAAAGGTCATCACGTTGATTTAGCGTAACTAATGATTGATTAACGACCCACCAATTATGTCCTATATCGGCTCTATTTAAATCTTCTACTAAACGTTTAGATTCTAAATAAGGTGTTTTTTCTGCTAGTGTTACGATTATCATCTGTGTTAAATCTTGATTTTGAATTTTAGGTAATAACGTTTCAACATTACTGGTAGTTTGAGTTGATTTTTTCTTTAGTTCTTTATGGTGATTTTCACTAGAATCAAGTAACAGCAAGGTATGGCCTGTAGGAGCTGTATCTACAATTACGTAATCCATGTCTTCTTGATTCTCCATAATGTCACTAAAGGCTTTGAAAAATGCTATTTCTTCTGTACAAGGTGATTTTAAATCTTCCATAATATAATCAATATCGTCTTGTGGTGTATCATCATTCACTGTTGCTAGCACTTCTTTTTTATACTTTTCTAATGCTTGTTCTTCATCAATATAAGCAGTATTTAAATTACTTGTGGTTTCAACATTAATTTCTTTAGTAGGGTCAGTAGTTGCTAAAAGAACACGATGTCCTTTATTAGATAATGCTGTAGCTAACTGCGTTGCTACTGTCGTTTTACCAACGCCACCTTTTCCCATTGTAAATAAGTATTGAACTTTACTATTTTCAATTTCATCTATTAATTTATTGAATTGCGGATGATCTTCAACAATAAAGTCATCATTTTCAATTAAGTTATCATCATTTAATAGATTAGTTAAACTTTCTATACCTTCTTCTTTCTGCTTTTTATATGGAACGTAATAAGCATGATTGTTATTTAACCATTCAGTAAAATGATTAATGTTTTTATCTTGTTCTGATTTCATCTGACTCGAAATTAAACCGTGACTTTCTTCTATATAGTTGTTAATGATTACTTTGAATTTAGAAATTGACAGTTGTTGTAATTCTTGTTGCGCTCTTTGAATTTCATATATAGAAGAGTGGCTAGGTCTCGCAACTAACATCATGGTCGTATCTTCTTGGTTACGTAGTTTTTCAAGTGCCGAATTATATTTATCTCTATTTTCATCTAAACCCGATAATTGACCTAAGCAAGAAGCGTCATTACTTGTTGTATTTAAATAATCTGTCCATGCAGAAGGTAATTCAAGCATTCTCAAGGTGTGACCTGTTGGAGCTGTATCAAATATAATGAAATCAAATTCTTGTTCTAAAGTTTTATCGGATAAAAAATTTGTAAATTCATTAAATGCTGCTACTTCAACTGTACACGAACCACTTAACTGTTCTTTCATCTCAGAAAGCACATCTTCTGGTAGAATACCCTCATAAGGTTCTATAGATTGTGCTTTATAATCTTCTGCAGCAGCAATCGGGTCAAAATTGGCTATAGAGAGATTAGGTATAGGTTGATATTTAGTTAATTTATTAGATAATTCCATTTGAAATACATCTTGTAAATTACTAGCTGGATCAGTACTTACTAAAGCTACTTTCTTTCCATTCTCTGCTAAGTTTAAAGCAATAAAACTTGATATCGTCGTTTTGCCTACGCCACCTTTACCAGTAAAAAACAAATATTTTGTTAACTCAACGTTATCTAAATTCAATTTATTTAAGTATTTAACAGCATCCATCTCCATCACAGCATCCTCCATTTCTCATCTGATTAACCGTAATAATTTCATCAGCTTCTTCTTGGGTAATATAAGCGCCCGTTTTAGCTATATTGCCTTCTATAAAAGTGATTGGTAAAACTTCATTACCTTTTTCTTGAATTAAACGAATAGCTTCTTTATTTTTAATAAATTCGTTCGGATTATTGTTCATATTATAACGATGAACTTCTATTTGATTTTGTTTTAAATATTCATTGATTTGGTTCGTCTTTATTAGTGTTTCATCCGGTTCTGGACCACATACGCCAGTAGAACAGCACATAGCTTCTTCGTATATTTCAATATTTAACATTATACTCACCTCATTAATTAATTTGCTATTATAGACTAACATCTATATAGATTGATGTCTATGTTTTTATTTGAGTTTTAAAAATTTCACTATATTTAATTCTTAATAATACAATTTATGAAGAAATTATTTTAATATTTCTGTGAGAAATACCTAAGTTTATGTAAAATTATAGGTTTTTTTCTTGCGATAATATATATATTGATTTATATTTAATATATCAAAAAAAATTGATGTATTAAATGGTATAAAACTACTTTGACAATAAGGAGGTGTGCTTGATTGCGAGTAAACCATGCAAGTACTTTAACTGTTGGTTACTTTGTAAGTTATTTAAATCTTGTTATGGTATCAAGAGAAGTCACTTTAAAAGAAGCTACAATATATATGGAGAAGGAGTTCTTTAAAGGTAATATTCATCAGTATGGTGAATCAACAGAAAATAACTACAAACAAGCAATACAAGAATTGAAATAAAGATAATATAAACTCTAATCAAATATTATAAAAAAGAGGTGTTCTTTTTATGGAAGTTATTAAAGCAAAAACTGATATGAATGAAGATCAACAATTAGATTTTTATGAAAACATGTTTAATGCACTTGCCGACAAAAACAGATTGAAAATACTAAATCAAATTAGTCAGAGTTCTAATAAATCATTATGTGTGTGTGATTTAGAAGCGTTATTAGATTTAAAACAATCTAAAATTTCTTATCATTTAAAACAATTGGTTAACGCTAATATTTTATCAGTCCAGAAACAGGGTACATGGAATTACTACTCATTAAATGAGAAACAAATACAATTATTACTTACAGAAGATACTTGCTGTAAAATATTATAGGATTTGTCTTCTTACACATCATATTAATCAACTTTTTTTAATTTATATATCAAAAAAAGTTGATTAAATAAATTCAGAGGAGTTATGCTAATGACAGATTCAATCATCGAATTCATAAAAACATTTTTAATGTTATTTTTTGAATTGTTAGCATTATTTATAGTTGTGTCAATAACGCCTTAAAAATCCTCAAAAACAACGGAATAAAATTCCTCATTTATTGCTAAAGTTGAACCGGGATAATACCCGCCTGTTTCTTCTCTTTCATTCTGAAAGATTCCCCCTTGATGTTG
>NZ_SCWF01000019.1 GCF_004359575.1 Macrococcus bovicus
CACATACTGCCCCCTCTCACGCAGCCGCATCTCGCCTCTTGTCGTGATGTCCTCCTTCTGCTTCTCAATGACGGGCAGACCACGGCTCAGCACGATCTCATCGCTCATCTTCTCGATCTCGAACTTCTCATAGTGCATCGTATATTTCCTGCCGTTGTCCGCATTGACCGAGTTGAAGACGATATGGTTGTGGAAGTTGCACGTGTTGCCGTGTGTATACACCACCGCCTGAAAGCCGCCGCCCAGCCGTTCGTTGATTCTCTCGGCGAGTTCATAGCCCATCTCGTTCACTTCATCAGCCGACACGTCCCGACCCTCAAAGGACTGGATCATCAGCCGTGCCTGGATGTCCTCGCCCTCTTTCAGAGCCTTGCCGTATGCACGTCTGACGACCGCAAACTCATATTCAGCGTTGGAGGGGTCACAGTTCAGCCCTGACATCGCAATGCACTTGTCCCTTCCGTTCTCTTTTCCGTCCCGTGCATAGACGATTGAAGCCCCCGAACTCTTTGACGGTGCTACTTTAGTGTATGCCACAGCCTTTTGACCTCCTCACGGATCGCAGCGATTTCCGCTGTGCTTTTTTCAAACACCTCTGTCAGCTTCAGATAGTCACTTGACGAAAAAAATCCGTATGGTCCGACTTTCTTGATTGCTTTTGCAGACTGATTGACGTTGTTTCCAATACGTCCGATCTGTCCCGTCAGTCTCGTCAGTTCAGGCACGATTGCCCTTAAATCCTCTGAAGCTACTTTGGGCTGTTGGACCTTGCCCTCTAACGCCCGTACCTTCAGATACTCGCTGATGTTCATGTTGGCACTCTTCGCTATGCCAGCAATCACATCGTACTCGTTCTCATTCACTCGGAACGAAATAATCTTCGATTTTTTCTTTTTTTCCTCGCTCACTTTCAGCCCCTACTTTCCTGAAAAATTGCTCCCTATTCGGTCTCATTTGTTTCAGAAAATTAGTGCCTAGTGACTCTGATATTGTCTGTCAATGACCCTCCCTATTCAGTCGGCTCATCTTTCAGAATTCTGTAGATTTCAATCCTCACTATTCGCTCAGATTGCCCTCAACAGAATCATATCAGAATCACAATAACATAATTTCTCCTCACAAATTTAACGAATAATTACGGTGTAATTATATCATAAAATTTTATTGAGTAGAAATCTGACTAGCAGTGTCAGTGTATACATTTGCTTCGCAAAGTATCACTGACTCACTAGGGAGGTTGAACTACGTCCCCCCTCCACCCCCTCCTTTTTTAACAGAAATATTACGCTGCAATATTTCCGTTCTTGCAGATAAAAATATTTACAGAAATGCCTCCGCCATGTCTGAAATATTTTTACACACAAAAAAACACATATGATAAATTCATATGTGTTTTTATCTTTAATAAGTATTAAATTATTAGAGAAATATTAGAATCCTTTATAAGAAGGTGTAGCAGTATAATTAACAGAATTACCTACATTCGAAATAACTTTAATTGTATTTCCTAGTGAAACATAACGATTACCTAATTGATTGCCTGCAACTGAAACCGTCGCATTGTAATCATAAGTGTTTACCAATGTACGTGTTCCACTACCAGATGTACTATGATCTGCTACTTCAACTGTCGCAGGAATAAAAGCTCTTGTACCTGCAGGAGACGAACCTAGAAAAACAGCTTTGTTGGTATAAAGTTGAAAATCAACTCTGTTATAAACTTCAGCTTGTTTTATAATGCCCCAAATTTCTTGATAAAAAGTACTGTAGTATTTGTAACCAGAAGTACCATTTTTAATATTTGCATAAGTCGTTACTTGCTTCTCGTTAGAAGAAGGAATCAGACCATCTTCAATAGGGCCAGTTTTATTACCAATAATAACCATAGATCCATCACCTAAAACTATAGCTTTTCTTTGGTTATTTGCTATTTTAGTGCTTTTTAATTTTTCATTAACTTTTTTTTGATCAAAAGCATCTAAATTTTTATTCAAATTTTCTAATTCTTTTTGAGAGTACATAGATTTGAATTTTTTATAGATTTCTACTTGTTCTGGAGAAGTAACTTGATAGGAATTGATTTCATTTTTTACTTCGTTCATTACAGTCTTATAATCTTCTTGAATGTTATTACCGGATAGAGAGGTGTTCTCATTCGCAAATGCACTTAAACCCGTTGAACTTCCAAGCATCAAAGCAGTGAACGCCAAACTTGAAATAACCTTTTTCATCTCATACCTCCAAATTTTAGTAAATTACATTCTTATATTAACATCAATTGGGTATAATAGGGATATAAATTATTGATAAGGAGGGATTTTATGGTTGATCCTATGATGATCGTAGGAGAAGTAGTCCTTGTCGTAGTAATTCTTATAATAATTTTTGTGCTGTATAAATTTTTTAGAACAAAATAAAGCAAGCCCTAATTAGGGCTTGCTTTATTAATTTTTAGTTTTAAATTTTTCGACCCACTTTGTAAACTCCGGAAGATTCGGGAGTTTAGGGAAACCTTGCGAATAATCGATGTTATCCGCTGCACTTCTCAGCACACCAAGCATCTTTTCATAAGTCTCCAGACGACGCTCGTCGTTTGGAGTTTTGAAGTTCCCGTACTGTTTTTTCTTAACTAGCATGTACTCCTCTTTAAACTGCTTCAGAGAAATCGGACGTTTGTTCTCGTTGCGTGGAAAATCATCTCCGAAAAATTCAATCAAAGTCCTATAATGTTGCTGTTCCTGTGCCTTGATCTCTTTCAGAAGTTCCTTTCTTTTCTTCTCAAGTTCCTCAAGCTCTCTTCTTTTAGCGTCCATAAAGCCCCTCCTCATTTGTTGTGTGAATAGAACGGTCCATCAAAGACTTTCAAAGTGTGCTTAGAATCGCAATATTCGATGATTTTCACTCCGTAAATTCATCAATCGTTGTCTGTCCTCTTAGTTCAGCTAGCTTTCTTCTGATTTCTTCTTTCTGCTTTTCGAGTTCCCGTTCTTCTTCTTCCGTCCTCTCAGGTGCAACATACTCTTTTCCTACCCATTCAGGTGTTTTCTCGTAAATTCCCTTTTTCAGATTAGTTCCATTTTTCTTAGAAAAATCTTCAAATTTTCCAGTCTGTTCAGCCTGCCAGGTAAATTCATAGCCGACTACTGGTGTTCCTCTTTTCCGTGATTTCAGTTTTTTGACGGAAAACCCTGGAATAAGGTCCGGAAGTTCTTTCTGCAGCTGTTTGATGACCAGTCGGTCTATATGACTAGATTTGTAGTAATCAGGCATGTCGAGGCTCTTTTTCAGTTCCTCGATTGAAAATATGAGCTTACCTTGTTTCTTGAATTGCTTGATTTTACGGTACATATTTTTGGCGTAGACCGACCTGATCTCTATGAAATCTTCGAGTTTGTAGTAAGTAAAATTAATGTTGAGACGGTTCAGAATATATTCAAAGCGAGAAGTGACCTGTACCGTTACTTTTCGTTCGTCTAAATCCACCTTGAAATATTGGAACAACGGCATAACTACATAAGATGATTTAGTCGATTCTTTATATTTCAGGTCAGTTATCTTGTCCGCAACATTTTTCATCGTCTTCGCCCATCGTTCAGGCTTTTTAGGGTCGTACTTCACAAGTTCCTTTAGTTCATCAGTGTTGAACACCACTTCATCTGTACCTTTATTCTTCATTTTGGCGATGATGCTGAAGAAAAAATTCATTTCTTCAGCTGTCCATTTACGCATAACCACGGTGTTTAAGTCGTTATGATATTTTACGACATCCAAACTTCCCCCTACTTTCAGTTCTGAAGTATTGATGAATTTTTCATCCATTTTCTGGCCCCTAACCTCTTTCTTTACGTTGTTACAAAAAGCATAACAAAAAAGCGTTATAAAAACAATTTAAATTATTGTTTTTATAACGTCCCCAAATTGTTTTTATAATCCCCAAATTGTTTTTATAACGCCCCAAATTGTTTTTATAACGTCCCCAAATTGTTTTTATAACGTCCCCAAATTGTTTTTATAACGTCCTTCAATCCCTTGGGGGAGTAAGGCTCAAAAAATCCTTAAACATCTTTTATCTTTTAAACATCTTTTAAAACATATATTAAACAGGGGGTGCCCCCCAAAAAGAAAATCTTTGAAGTCTGTATTTCTCCCCAAAATGATTGTTCAGAATCAGTCAGAAAATCAGGATAAAGATTGTTCCTGAAAAATTATCTTGAACGCCCTGCATTTCTATTCTGCAGGACAGCTGTTCTATGTCCCTGCTCAAATTCAATGCCGACTCCTTTCTCCTGTGCATTGCCTTTCAACTGCTCATAGAACGATTCAGGGCGATACTTCTCATAACGACCCGACATCAGTTCCCTGTCAGGGGACGTATAGAGCCTGTAGTTAAAAGATTCAGTGACAAGGTCGTTTGAACCGTAACGTTCAAGCTGACTGATCTGTGCTGGGGTCACCCTGTAAAGCATGGCACGCTGTGTCTCCTCGCAGTAGAGGACCATCTCCCTGTAACTGCCGTCTGGTTTAAATCCCAGTCTCTGACCGAATGATTCAAGCTCCTTTTCTCTGATTCTCTTCTTTTCTTCATCCTCATCGTCTCTTCTAAGGGGTCTAGGAGCCATTTCTAGAGGCGTTATCGTCTCTCTTGTAGTTTGGGTATCCTTTTTGATTTCCGCCCCGTCAGAGACCTTATTTGGCTTTTTAGAGGCATCCCGTTTTCTTTCAATCTCTGCCGGAGGGACAAAACCACTCCTTCTGAGAGGTCTCTCCGGCCCGCTGACGGCTTCTTTTGCCGTCTCAAGGGTTTCCGTCCTGTTCTGCTCTAAACGCTCCTCAACGGCCTCTGAGACACGCTCAGCGCTGTATTTAACGCCCAGTTTCTTCTCGTTGATAGTCTGCTGCTTGCCATTTTCGTCTGTGAAAGCATAGGTGAAGTACGTTGTATCACGCTTTTTAACGTATCTCTCCTTGACGGTCACCCCGAGGTCACTCATATTTTTCTTGAAATCCTCCAAGTATTCCGCCTTATCTTTCGACACATTCGACAGCGTTTTATCGATGGCACCGTTGAATCGCTCTTTGAGGTCGTCCTTCCACACATACTGCCCCCTCTCACGCAGCCGCATCTCGCCTCTTGTCGTGATGTCCTCCTTCTGCTTCTCAATGACGGGCAGACCACGGCTCAGCACGATCTCATCGCTCATCTTCTCGATCTCGAACTTC
>NZ_SCWF01000001.1 GCF_004359575.1 Macrococcus bovicus
CAACATCAAGGGGGAATCTTTCAGAATGAAAGAGAAGAAACAGGCGGGTATTATCCCGGTTCAACTTTAGCAATAAATGAGGAATTTTATTCCGTTGTTTTTGAGGATTTTTAAGGCGTTATTGACAACAACAATAAATTTTTAGAGTATAAATCAATAAATATAAAAATTCATCCAGAATATTTTCTCCATCAATAAGTTTTTTGTTTTTAAATAAACTTTTTAAAAATAAAAATACTTATGTTTTTAAGTCAAAGAATGATATTCCAAAAGAATGGCTAAATACGAATTTTTATAAAGAGAATGAAATAGTACCACTTCCAAATACTTATATACCCCCAAAAAATCAGACGGGTGTGACTACCTATGCGATACCTATAGCAGTAGGTACAGGTTATTTTGTACCCGGCGTAGGTGAAGTCTTAATCTTGGCAACGGGAGCAATTGTAGTCGCAGGAGTAACAGTCAAAGCAGGAAGTTATTTATATAACAAGATAACTGTATACTTCGCAGAAAAATCATATCAAGATGCTAAGAAAAAAGGAACTAAAACTGAGAATCATTCTACCCAGTCAACATCCACAAAGTCATCTTTACCTATTAAAGGTAAGGCAAGGTCATCAAAAGATTTAAAAGATAGTAAAGGTGTAAAGCAGCGCAGATACTATGACAAAAATGGCAATGCAGATGTAGATATAGATTACAGACATGCAGCTCAGCCGGGAGTAAAGTTTCCTCATCGACATACTTGGATCAATGGTAAAAGAAGTGGTCATTAAGGAGGAGTTATATGAAAGATAAATATGAAGATTTTCAAGACGTGCCAGCAGGTTATCCTATTGAATATAATCATTTTCTATATTATTTAGAAACAGGGCGTGAAGTTGAGTTTTTATATGATAATCAGATTTATTTTATATCTAATCAAGGAGAAGGCAGAACATTGTGGCATGATGGAAAACAGATATCAAAATTTTTCAAAGATAATCAAATCTTTATAAATGAAGTCAAAATAGATGATTTATCTTTAAGAGAGATTTTCAGTGATACGAGTCTGCACAAAATAGAAACTGTATTTTAAGTTGATTATAAATAATGAAATCAGTTAGTCTATAGCATTACTATATTATAGGGGGATGATTAAAATGAACTCAGCTCAAAAATATCTAGTGAAGGAATTACCAATTACTGAAGATACTGATAGAATTTTTTATTCATGATTCTTTTCCTCCATAAATTGAACGATTTTTTCTACTTTGCTATCACCTGTATAACGTTTTTCTGGATTTTCATTACTTATAATAATGGGTACGCTATCAATATTTAGTTTTGCAAATAATTTTTCTAATTTTTCTCTATCAGTTTTGTTTTTAATGGAATCGGTATTAAGCTCGTATCCCTTAAATTTTGTCTGTTGAATTGCTTTATAAAATAGTGGCTTTAGTACGACACAATAATCGCAGGAAGGCCTTCCTATAAAAATAAAAGCCTGCTCATCTTTTTGTGTCAAAACCTTTTCAAATCCCTTATAACTAGTAATTTTTTTTGTTCACTATTTTTTAAATTTAGAAATGATAGTGATATTAAGATAAGTAACGATAGTATCGAGATGAAAAAAGTTTTTTTCATTTTCGTAAATTAGAATAAATAGATTTAATGATCTAAATTCAATCCTTTCTCAAATAATATATTACTATTGCAGCTACACGCATAGTATAGCATTACTTATTTGTAAAAAATTATAAATAATATTATTTTAAGGTAAATTTAAGGCTCTGTTCTGTCTATACAGAACAACATCATAAATCAGTTTTGTTTGAAATGAGGATATGATTATTTTTAGAGCAATTAGATAGGATAAATCTAATTGCAGACCATATTAAATAAAACGATTAAGATCATTACGATTCTGAGTGGTTTTTGTGCACACTTACCCGCAAAAGGTTTCTCGAATGTTCTCAGAGGCAATGAGCGAATCAAAATAATGTATTTTAAGGTAAACAGTCGGGAAAAATCACCCGACAGCTTTGATTGAACCTTTTCAAACCCGGTCGTGTTTGTCCGTGTGCAAATTTTTCACGTCATAGAATAGCATCAGAGTTTTACTACCAAATAAATCTGGTATTCAACTAAAAAAAGCGTGCAAGGGATCACTTCGTTCAGCGAGCTGCCTTGCACGCTTTTTCTTCTGATACTCTTTCTATTCTGTAAAAATTTAATCACACACGGAAAACACTCAAGACCGTGTTGTAGAAAAAAGGAGAAGATGAAAATGAAACAGAATAATTTATGGAAGTTATTATCGAAAAGTGGTCAGGAGGTCACAAAACATTTATCTATTCATGAAATACTGGATTTACATTTCATCAACAGTCATAAAAAACTGACGCCTAATGACAAGAAAAAACTACTGACAATCGCAGAGGATTTTATCGCATATAATCGAACGGATGAAATTGATAGAATAAAGTCACCGACAGACGTAAGTGATTTAATGATGCCAGAACTTAGAGGAAAATCACAAGAAGAACTTCATATGTTATGTCTGAATACTAAAAACCAGGTCATCCATAGAGAAATGGTGTTCAAAGGGTCATTGAATGCTTCAATTGTCCATCCGAGAGAAATATTCAGGATAACCCTTAGATATGCAACAGTGAATATCATTATAGTTCATAACCATCCATCAGGAGACCCGACTCCGAGCCAGGAAGATATCGAAGCGACAAACCGTTTGATAAACTGTAGAACCTTATTCGGCATAGAGGTCCTAGACCATGTGGTTATTGGAAACGGGGATTACGTATCAATCAGAGAGAAAGGCCGATGGAAGTGCTTGTGAGCGACCTGACATATGTAAAGGTGGCAGGAAAATGGCATTACATATGTCTGTTTATTGATCTCTTTAACCGTGAAATAGTTGGCTACAGTGCAGGACGCCGGAAAGATAGTTGTCTCGTTTCAGCAGCTCTCAGCACCATCAGGCATGATCTGAGGGAGGTACAGATGTTTCATACCGACAGAGGAAAAGAATTTGATAATCATCTCATTAATGAAGTGCTTGATACCTTCGGTATTCAGAGATCATTGAGTATGAAAGGATGTCCGTATGGTAATGCGGTTGCTGAAACAACTTTTAAAGCGGTGAAGACCGAATTTATTAATCAATTTCACTTTCTTTCTCTCAATCATTTGAATATTGAACTTTTGATTATGTGAACTGGTATAACAATGTCAGACCGCACGGTGCGTTGAATGATCTAACTCCGAAGGAATATAAAGAAATGTTCTATAAAAACTGTCCAATATTATGTTGACAGACCACGACTTTTTCTGGGACACTTACCTCTAAAGTATAGGATTCTATGGCTGTCATTAATGGAGGGATGATATGCCTTCAGAAACATGTATTTTCTGTCACCATCTTAAGAAAGAACAAATTCTTATGACATCACATTACTTTAAAGTCGTCTTTGATATTGATCCAATCCAGTATGGGCATTTACTGATTATATCCAAGCGTCATGTCATGAATTATTGTGACCTTTTAACAGAAGAAGTATCAGATATAGCAGATTTACAGAAGGAATTAATCACTCTGCTGGAAAGGGAAGTAGGGGTAGGTGTGACGGTCGTTTTTAACAATGGAAAAATGATGGATCAGAACACACATTTTCATGTTCATCTTATTCCCAGATATGTGAAAGATAATTTCTGGAACGGGATTCATGTTGAAAAGCATGACTCTCAAATTACTCGTAGGATTGAGATGCTATTAAAAAAAGACCGCAGATGATTAATCTGCAGTCCGGTTAATGTTCTGATGCTTTATAGAGTGCTTTGTGACCGTTTATATCAAATAGAGGACCGACTTCTACGTCAAACTGTTTAATCTCTGGATTCAATCTGAATGACTGGCTCACTTCAGCTGTGTCACCCGGTTGAATCATTGCTGACTTATCAGAAGAAAGGGCATAGGCATCTGCCGTTTTACCTTGATAATAAATTGTCGCGCTTTGACCCGCATAGTAGGGTGCAGCTGATGTGTTTTTGACGGTATAGTAGACGGTCACAATATCATCAGGCAGACTCGCATCCTCTTCCTGTGCTGCTTTCACTTTCGTTAATGTGAAAGTCAGATTATGGATTGCTCTGCTTTCCCCGATCGCAGCCGCGTCTGCCAGAGATTCGTGAGGTAACTGTTCGGGTCCATTAATGACGCTGTCCATTTCCTGTTCGATGTTATAGACAGTATGGTTGATGGATTTCTCAAAGGCATGAGCTTGTGTGGTGTGACTGAGTGCTGACAGCAAGAGAGCTGACGTCAGTACTGAACCTGCTATGATTTTATGGTTCATATCAATTCCGGCTTTCTGTATAAGATGATTTCTGAAAGAGCTGGGTCTTCCAGAAGAATAGTCCTATTATAAGACCAGAATCTTAAATGACCAAGCAATCTGCTTCATGAAAATATTAAAGTTTTGTAAGCAGTAATAAGATTTATATTTACTCTATTTTGTAATTTACAGTATGAGGTGTGAGATATAAAATAATCTTAGCAGTAATCTAACATGAAGTGAGGCACATCATTGAATATCAGACCAGGAGAACTAAGAGACCTTTCGGCTATTACCGCTATATATAATCAAGGCATAGAGGATGGAATAGCGACACTTGAAGTAAGAGGAAAAACAGAAGAGGAAGTGCGTCTGTGGTTGTTCGACCGCTCGGAACGCTATACCAAATTAGTGATTGAAGAGGAGGGTGTGGTTGTGGGCTGGACAGCTTTACAGCCTTATCGTTACCGGGCTGCCTATGAAGGTGTTGCAGAACTTTCTATCTATATTGATCGCAATCAAAGAGGAAAAGGAATTGGTCGCCAGCTGCTCAGCGCTCTCGAAAAAAGTGCTCAGGCCAATCATTTTCATAAAATGATGCTGATGGTGCTGGAGGTTAATGAATCAGCGCATCAACTCTATCTGAAATGTGGCTTCAGAGATATTGGCATCTTTGAAAACCACGGGTACCAGAACGGACAATACTATAACGTCAGAATTATGGAGAAACTCATTTAAAGCATACGTTCGTATGCTTTTTTATTTCACTTTCGTTAACAGGATGAATTATAATGTATTGATTTAATAGCATTTGTAATATATTCTATAAGTGTTTATAATATAAGTAGATATATAAAAGAAGAGGTCGATTTGATGAGTGAAGGATTATTGGCAATAAAAAATCTGCAGACATTGCAGTCTGAATGGACGGCCTTAAGCCGTCAAATATTGAAGGGTTATGATATCACCTACCCCCAGTTCAGAGTATTAAACGGCATGCATATATTAGAGGCTTCAGGCAGAAGAATGACTCAGTCCATGATCAGTGAACAGACTGGGATAGATGTAATGACACTTTCAACGATTCTCCGAAATCTTGAAAGTCGGCGACTCATCAGAAGACAGGACTCACGTTCTGACACTCGTGCGAAGAATGTCTATTTAACATCTATGGGTCTCAGTCTTATTGAGGAGATGGAGCCGATTATTGAACAGGCGGCTGAAAGTTTTTTCGATGATTTTTCATATGACTTAAAAACTCAACTTTGTCAACTCTTTTAATCCACTTTTCTTTATTTTAATACGTTTTTATAGTATGATTACTCTTCAATAAACAGCCGATAGGAGAACAAACCATCATGGCTTTAAAATATAAGGAAATCATGCTAGCCTACAGCAATGCTGTTGAAGAGAAAAGTCCTTTATACCACCAACTGGGGCAGCATATGGCAGAAGATAAAGAGATGAAGGGGCTGCTTAGCCCGTTTACAGGCAATAAACAGTTCATCCCGCTCTTCATGTCTGCCGTCTTAAGCACTTTATACACTACAGAACATGAGCTGAGAAACTATTACTTAAACTTTTCGGAGCATCCTCTGGAAATGGATGCCCGTGGTTTTGAAGTCTATAAGTCATTTGTCACCTCGCATTTAGATGAAATCATGATTCTTGCCCGCAGCGGTGATCTGAAGAAAAATATCGTCGAACGCTCTGCACTGTTGATTCCTATCTTTCACTATATGACGGAGCAATCTGAGCGTGAGAGTTTTAACGTGATTGAATTAGGGACGAAAGCAGGGCTGCTCCTTAATTATGACTGGTATGGTTATACGTTTAACAAGAACCATAAAGTGGGTCACACAGAAGATATTAATATCAAGATGAAGATCAAAGGCTACCCGCATGACACATTAAGACCGCTGACACATCCACGTCTGAAATACGGCCTGTCATCTGATGTTATACGGATAGAAGAGGAAGAGGCTTTTAACTGGATGATGAGTTTATTCTATCCGGAAGAAGTCAAGCGTCGCCATAATCTGAAGAAGGCACGTGATATCTTTCTGGCGCATCCTGTCGAACTGCTTGAAGGAGATGAGCTGGATTTACTGGAGAAGACTTTGATGATTATGCCGGATGATGAACCGGTCGTCATATTTCATATCCATCATACGAAGAACTGGTCTGACGAGAAAAAAATAGCCCTCCTTGAGCTGATTCAGCGCTATTCAGCAACGAAGGAGATCTATCATATTCATCATCAGCTGTTCGGACAGGACATTTTTATAGATTACACACATAATAAAGTCATCAAACGAGAGAAACTGGCTCATCTTGAACTGGACAAAATGAAAATAGAGTGGCTGCTCGGACAGCCGCTCGTACTTTAAGACACCTCACGAGGTGTCTTTTCTAATGGAAAAATGCCTCATAGACAGCCTTGACTGCTGTCTCTGCCTGATTGGCATCTAGACCGAACATCATAGAAATCTCTGATGAACCTTGATTGATCATCTTCAGGTTGACCTGCTGCCGGCTGAGGGCAGCAGTCGCTTTGTTAGCAGTGCCGACAGCCGTCTTCATCCCTTCACCGACAATCATCAAAATGGCCAGATCTTCCTCCACATCGATTTCATCGACGCTGAGTTCCTGCTGGATTCTGCTGATCAGCGCTGTCAGTTTGCCTGTTAACTGATGACTTCTGAGGACGATGCTGATGTTATCAATACCGGATGGCATATGATCATATGAGAGCTGCATCTCTTCCAGTATCGTCAGTAATTTCCGTGTGAAGCCTATTTCTCTGTTCATCAGATATTTCTTCATATTGATGCTCGTAAAGCCCGTATCACAGCTGACCCCTACAACCCCCGTGGATGCATGGGCTGACACTATACGGGTGCCGGGTGCTGCCGGGTCATTTGTATTTTTGATGACGACAGGTATACCGGTGTGAATGAGCGGCGCTACAGCCTCATCATGAAAGACCTTGAAACCGGCATAGGAAAGTTCCCGCATTTCATCATAGGTGAGTTCATCTATCTTTTTCGGCTGACGGATAATCATCGGACTTGCACTGTAGATGCCGCTGACGTCTGTAAAGTTTTCATAGAGTTCAGCGTTCATGGCCCGTGAGATGATTGCACCTGTCAAATCTGAACCGCCGCGTGAGAAAGTGATGATTTCTTTTGCCTCTGAATAGCCGAAGAAACCGGGGACAATAATTTTTTCATGATAGCTGCTTAGACGTTCACGGATCGTCTCGTAGCTATCCGGCAGTATCATGGCATTACCGGGTTGATCAGTCACCATGAGTCCGATGTCCAGCGGTGATAAGTAGCGGGTAGGGACGCCTTGCTCAACATTAAACTGAGCGATGAGCTGTGCATTAAAATTTTCTCCGCATGATTTGAGCGCATCCAGAAGATAGAGAGGCCTGTCACGAAGCGAGGCGATGATGTGAGTCAGTTCTGCCCTTATCTGATGCTTGATAGAGTATCTGAGATTAAGTTCTTCCGCAATTTCCTCAAACCGTTCTATCACCGCTTCCAGCTGACTTGAGTAGTCTCGGCCCGCCATCACTGCCTGATAGATCTGGATCAGCAGGTCAGTCACTTTCGTGTCTTTGTCATTTCTTTTACCTGGCGCTGACACGATGATGATATTCCTGTCAAGATCCTGGTTGACGATATTCAAAATCTTTTTAATCTGCTCTGCACTGCTGACAGAAGAGCCGCCGAATTTACATATTTTCATGTGAAACCTTCTTTCCACTTGATTAGTCTATAGTTTCAGTTATACTATAACTAATAATCCATTACAAACGGACAATTGTTTTTACTGAAAGTACAAAGGAGTTTTGTGATGATTAATATAGCGATATTAGGAATGGGTACAGTCGGCAGTGGTGTCATCAGAATATTAGAGCAGAATCAGCAGCAACTGAAGGACTGCATGCAGACAGAACTGAATATTAAGCATATCTATGTGAAGAATATCAATAAGCAACGTGAGGTGGACCTGTCTCCTTATCATCTGACAGATAATATTGATGATATCCTGGGCGATGATCTTGATATAGTAATAGAGGTCATGGGCGGCATAGAACCGACTATTTCCTATATCCGTCATTTCCTGAACAGGGGGGTTCATGTTGTGACCGCTAACAAGGATATGCTGGCCGCGCACCTGGAGGAGCTTGAGACCTTGGCGGCTGAACGGCAAGCCGCTTTGAAATATGAAGCAAGCGTGGCGGGAGGCATCCCGATTGTTAATGCCATCAACAACGGCCTGAATGCAAATGCCATCCATCATTTTATGGGCATCTTTAATGGGACGTCTAACTTTATTCTAAGCAAAATGACGCACGATAATCTGTCATTTGAAGAAGCGCTGCAGCTTGCAACTGAACAAGGTTTTGCTGAAGCGGATCCAACAGCTGATGTCGACGGTATCGATGCACAGCGTAAAGTGGTGATTACGAGTTATCTCGCCTTCAACGCATTTATCCGGTTAGAGGACTGTGACGTCACAGGCATACGTGACGTCAGTCTCAGAGATATCAAGCTCGCTCAAGCACTCGGTTACCGGATTAAACTGATAGGGCAGGCCTCGTATGACGGTGAACATGTCCAGGCCTCTGTTAAGCCGTGTCTGCTGAGCGACAAGCATCAGCTCGCGCATGTTGAAAATGAATATAATGCGATCTATGTCGACGGGGATGCTGTAGGCGATACGATGTTCTATGGACGCGGGGCAGGGAGCCTTGCGACGGGCAGTGCTGTAGTCAGTGACCTCATGTATGTGATCAGCCAGCTGGAGACGAAGAAACATACACTGCCGCCGCATTTTACGCTCGGTAAATGTCAGCAGCAACCCGGTAGACGTTATGTGGTCATCAGCAAGCGGAAGATCGGACTGTCCGGACCATGCGCTCAGTATGAGGATCACTATGCCTACGAAGTGAATGAGGCTGAACTGAAGCAGCTGAATCAGCCGGAGTTGAAAATTTATCAGATTGAAGGTGCAGAATAATGAGATGGCAAGGGTTATTACACGCATATAAGGAATTTCTTCCAATTACAGAAAAAACACCGTTACTGACGCTGAATGAGGGTAATACCCCGCTGATTCATCTGCCTTATTTATCTGAACAGCTGAATATTGAGCTGTATGCGAAGTACGAGGGGGCCAATCCGACGGGTTCATTCAAAGACCGCGGCATGGTCATGGCTGTAGCTAAAGCCAAGGAGGCAGGGCGCAAGGTTGTCATCTGTGCCTCTACCGGCAATACGTCTGCCGCTGCCGCTGCATATGCTGCACGAGCTGGGCTGAAGACGATAGTCGTTATTCCTGAAGGCAAGATAGCACTCGGTAAACTGGCGCAGGCGATGATATACGGGGCCGATATTGTCTCTATAAAAGGTAACTTTGATGAAGCGCTGAATATTGTGCGTAGAGTTGCGGACAAGAGTGAGGATATTGAGCTCGTCAATTCAGTCAATCCTTACCGTATTGAGGGTCAGAAGACAGCGGCATTCGAGATTGTCGACCAGCTCGGCAGCGCACCGGATGTGCTGGCCATTCCAGTCGGTAATGCCGGCAATATCACGGCCTACTGGCAAGGATTTAATGAATATCATGAGCAGAAAGGGTCTGCGCTGCCGAAAATGTACGGCTTTCAGGCAGAGGGGGCATCACCTATTGTGCAGAATAAAGTCATCGCACAGCCGGAGACAGTAGCCACAGCGATCCGTATCGGTAACCCAGCAAGCTGGCAGCGTGCTGTTGAAGCGCGTGATTCATCTGAAGGGCTGATCGACAGTGTGACGGATGACGAGATATTAGCTGCCTACCAGCTGATGACAACAAAAGAAGGCGTTTTTGCAGAGCCTGCGAGTAATGCATCTATCGCCGGCCTTCTTAAACTTCATGAACAAGGTAAACTTGCAGGCGGTCAGAAAGTCGTAGCGGTGCTGACAGGAAACGGCCTGAAAGATCCTCAGACTGCAATCAACCAGGTCGAGCGAGTGCCGGCTGTCCTGGAGAACGACGAAGAAGCGATCATCCGCTTTATAGAAGGACAGTTATCATGATCCGGATACGTGTGCCTGCATCGACTGCGAACCTCGGACCTGGATTTGATTCGTTAGGAATGGCACTCAACCTCTATCTCGATATCACAGCTGAGCGAGCAGAGCACTGGCACTTTGAACATCATGGGGAAAAACTGGCCTCATTACCAATAGATGAGACCCATTTTATCGCCCGGCAGGTCACTCAGTTCTGTCGCACGCTGAACGTGGAGCCGTTCTGTCTCCATGTCAAGATGACGTCAGAGATTCCTCTGGCGCGTGGGCTTGGCAGCTCTGGCACGGCTCTGATCGCCAGCCTCCTTCTCGTCAATCATTACGGCCGGCTGAATTTAAGCAGGCAGCAGCTGGTTGATATTCTTACAGAGGAAGAGAGACATCCTGACAATGTCGTTCCGTCATTAGTAGGGGGTGTCATTGCCGGCTGTTATGACCGCGAGACATGCCGCTACATGACACTGCCTGCCATAGAGTGGCCGCTCTACCTTGTTATACCGCCCTACGAACTGAAGACAGATGAGGCAAGACAGGTACTGCCGCGCACGCTTCCGTTCGCTGAAGCGGTAGAGGCAAGTGCCATCTCCAATGTCCTGGTCGCCGCCCTTGCCCGGAAAGATTATCAGCTGGCAGGGCAGCTGATGATGCAGGACCGCTTCCATGAACCTTATCGTGCCGCACTGATCCAGGATTATCAGGCCGTCAAAAGCGTGGTGCAGGATAAAGGCAGCCTCTTTATCAGTGGTGCAGGTTCTACGCTGTTTGTAATGGGTAGACCTGACTCTCCGGAGCTGGAAGCATTATTGACTGCTGCGCTGCCGCATTGTATTGTCAGGGCCGTCTCGGTTGATACAACCGGGGCCATCTGTGCTAAGATAAGGTAAAACCCTAGGAGTGACACAATGTATAAACTGATTGCACTGGATATGGATGACACACTGATGACTTCAGAAAATGTGATTTCTGACCGGACCAGAGAGGCGCTGATCCAAGCGCAGGCTGCAGGTGTCAAAGTCATGCTGGCATCGGGCCGGCCGACTTCAGGTATGACGAAAGCCGCGAAGGAACTGGAGCTTGATAAACGAGAATCATTTATTCTGAGCTTTAACGGCGCTGTTCTGACCCGGATGAAGGATATGACTGTTGTTAAGGAGAAACCTCTTTCGAAGTCTCAGTTCGACGCGGTCTATGATTACTGCAAAAAGCATGGCTTCTTTATTCTGACCTATATGGATGACACGATTGTCTATGAAGGTCACCATCCTTATATGAATGTAGAGCATGAGTTGACCGGTCTGCCGATGAAAGAAGTTCAGAACTTAAAGGATTATGTACAAGGCAATGTGCCAAAAGCAATGGCGGTGGATTTTGAGGAGAGGATTGCGGCTGCTGACCGTGAGCTTGATGGTCGTCTTAATAACGATATTCATGCGACGACTTCTAAACCCTTCTTCCTTGAGTTTATGGCTATGGGTGTTTCTAAAGGTGTGGCATTGAATGCATTTGCTGAATCACAGGGCATACAACCGCACGAAGTCATGGCTTTCGGAGACAGTGATAATGATAAGGATATGCTGGAGTTTGCAGGGCTGGGTGTCGCGATGGGCAATGGCAAGGACAGCATCAAGCAGATTGCAGATGTTGTCACAGGCGACCATAATCATGATGGTATTGCAGATATCATTGACCGATATATATTAAAACACTAGAGAATTCTAGTGTTTTTTATATTGATAGGCCGATAAGAGCGTACAGCAAGTATCCAGTACTGGTGTCGTCAGATGATAGAGACGCGCCAGCCTGTAGAATTCACCCTGGATAAAGTCATATTCCAGCTGGCGGCCCTCCAGCATGTCATAGTACATACTAGTGCCCATTTCAGGCGGATAGCCGTCGTAGATAGCCATGATCTCATCAACAACCTCATGTGTGAATGATTCACCGTGGGTATTGGCTATGAGTATGCCTTCCTCCAGCAATGTCTGCACTAAATCTCTAACCTGTGATAATTCCAGGATCTGAGCGGTATTCTTGGACAGGGCAGTCACCGTATTGATACCCAGATTGACGAGCATCTTATACCAGATAATCGTCAGCTGGCTGGAACTGATCTCAATGACAAGTGCTGTATCACTGAGGGCCTGCTTAAGCTGGCGCATCAGCGGATGGTCTGGCAGGACCAGTTTCTTGTCACGGAAATGCTTGACTCGTAGCCCGTTTTTCTCTCCGCTGATATAGACGGCAGCCTGGAAAGAGGGCGCCATATCGAACTGAGAGAGCTGGCCGATACCATTCTGACAGACGATGATGACTGTATGGTCATGACACATTTTGTTTAACGCGCTTTTGATTTCAGCGATACGAGTTGCTTTGACAGCTACAAAAATGTAGTCAAACTTCTCCTGGTTGACGACGAGTGACGTCACATTCAGTTTCACCTGCTGCGGCAGTGAGAGGATGATCTGCTGTTCCTGGCGACCAAAAAGACGGACATTTTTACCGGCACTTTTCAGCTCGTGTGCAATGACACTGCCGACAGCGCCATTACCGATGACTGCGAAATTAGTCATAATAAGCTCCTTATGGTTATAGTCTTTTCACTTATACTTGATTATAATAAATTATCCATGTAAGAAGGAAGTGGTCATATTGAAAAAATTGAAAGAATTAATGACAATGAAACAAGAGAGTATCAAAATCTCTATGATGACAGCTTATGATTATCCGAGTGCAAGACAAGTAGAGGAAGCGGGCATTGATATTATCCTCGTCGGAGACAGTCTAGGGATGACAGTACTCGGCTATGACAGTACAGTCTATGTCACACTTGATGATATGATACATCACGCTAAAGCTGCAAGGCGAGGTGCACCTGATACCTATATGGTAGTCGACATGCCATTTGGTAGTGTCGGTATCAGTGATGAACAGGATATGAAGTGTGCCATCACGTTATACAGTGAGACAAAGGCAGAGGCCATCAAGATAGAAGGCGCTCATCTGGAATTGATTGAGAAATGCAGGCTGATTGGCATACCGGTCGTTTCTCATCTTGGTCTGACGCCGCAGAGTGTCGGCATCACGGGCTACAGTGTGCATGGGAAGTCGAAAGAAGCAGCAGAGCAGTTGATTCAGGATGCCCTGGCCGTTGAGCGTGCAGGTGCTGTAATGCTGGTTTTAGAGGCGATACCAAGTGATCTCGCCGCTCATATCGCTGAACGACTGAAGATTCCAGTGATTGGCATAGGGGCAGGAGTAGAGACGGATGGTCAAGTATTGGTCTATCATGATGTTCTGCAGTATGGTACAGAACGCAAGCCGAAATTTGTCAAGATATACGGAGACTTCCGACCAGGTATTGAGGCACTAAAGACTTACCATGAGGAAGTAAGAGCAGAAAGATTTCCGAGTGAAGAATATATTTACAAAGTACAGATAATGGAGAAGAATAATGACTGAAATAATTAGAACAGTTAAAGACATGACTGCCATCAGTCGTCGACTCAGAGCGCAGGGGCGTTCAATTGGTTTTGTGCCGACGATGGGCGCTCTGCATGAAGGTCATGAGGCACTGATGAAAAAGGCGCGTCATGAAAATGATATCGCTGTGATCAGCGTCTTCGTTAATCCACTGCAGTTCGGACCGAATGAGGATTATGATGCTTATCCGAGACAGCTGGACCTGGATCTCGCTGTTGCAGAATCTGCTGGCATCGATTATCTTTTTCATCCCGAAGCCAAGGAGATGTATCCAGAGCCGGCAGCGGTCACGCTGCATGTAGGCGCTTTAGCCGATGTCCTGGAAGGTGCAAAACGTCCGGGCCATTTTGACGGTGTGGTCACAGTGGTCAATAAACTTTTCAATATAGTTAGACCTTCTGCTGCTTACTTCGGCAGGAAGGATGCCCAGCAGCTTGCTATCATTGAAGCGATGGTCAGAGACTTCAATCATGATATAGAAATTGTCGGTGTAGAGATTATCCGGGAGAAGGACGGCCTAGCTAAAAGCTCACGGAATGTCTATCTGACAGATACCGAACGGCAGGAAGCGGCTTATCTGTCAGAAAGTCTTGAAATGGCCCGACAGCTAATCACTGAAGGTACAAGAGATTCAAAAGTAATTGAAGCAGCCATCGAAAGTTACTTGAATGAACACACTAACGGCATTGTAGATGAAGTAGCTGTCTACCGGTACCCTGAACTGACAGAGACCGAGAAGATCGACGGACAGTGTTTTATCTCTCTTGCAGTTAAATTCAGTCACGCACGTTTAATAGACAATATAATAATAGGAGAATCAGAATGAACAGAACGATGATGCATGGTAAAATCCACCGTGCAAGAGTAACACAGGCAGATCTGAACTATGTCGGCAGCATTACAATAGATGCAGATATACTTGATGCAGTGGATATCTTGCCGAATGAAAAGGTCGCTATCGTTAATAACAATAACGGTGCCCGCCTTGAAACCTATGTGATAGCTGGAGAAAGAGGCAGTGGTGTCATCTGTCTGAACGGTGCTGCAGCAAGGCTCGTTCAAGTGGGCGATATTGTCATCATCATGAATTATGTCCAGTTAACGACTGAAGAGGCGCGGCTACATCATCCTAAAGTCGCTGTCCTGAATGAACATAATCAGATTGTTGAAATGATTGAAGAAAAAGAGGCAACCATCATTCTATAAAGAAAATAAGAGGCCATGGCCTCTTATTTACTCGTATGGGTCCATTCGTCACCAGGATGACGATGACGTTTTGTATGCGCATAAATGTGATCAGCGGCATAATCTTCATTGGTATAGACGGTGATATCAAAAAATGCCTGATCGGTGTCGAACGGTTCATTTAAGTACTGGTCCTTAAGATGCTCAAAAAGACGTTTCATCGCTGTATGATCAAGGCTCGGGTATTCCCTCAGAATCTTCTTGATCAGCTGGCCCTTCTTGTTGTAGACACCTTGAACAACAATAACAAACGTCTCATTCTCCTTCATCACGTCATCAAAAATATTAATCTGTCCGATAGCCATAGGAATCCTCCTTGTCAGCGTTTTCTTTATTATAACTGAAAAGCAGGGAACTGACATCAGTTCCCTGCTTTTATTGATTCATATGATGTTTAGAGAGGTCAATTTCATGAAGCGGAATCACTTTTGTTTTACGCACCGCTTTATAGATGAGATATGAGCCGACCGCAATAAGAATCGGGATGACTGACTCAACCAGTTTCGGCCAGTTGCGCGCCATGATATCAGCGGATGACTGACCGATCAGCAGGAATAGCACAGTGCCGATGACCACGATATCGCCCAAAGGATGAAGCGGTGCTTGGTAACTGAGCAGCCCATTGATATCTTTATGCTGCGCCTTAATGGCAGCACGCAGTCTGAAGTGACTGAGGACACTGATAGCCCAGACGATGAGTACGAGCGTACCCAGCATGTTCAGCAGTTTGGAATAGCCGCCCATGTCGATATGTGCATAGATGATGGTCATGATGATTAAGGCTGTGGTTAACAGCAGCGCGTTAAACGGCATATTGCGTTTATTCAGTCTGCCGAGAAAAGCAGGTGCCTGTTTGTCCTGACTGAGAGAATAAAGCAGACGGCTCGTCGCATACAGCCCGGAGTTACCGGCAGAAAGCACGGCGGTCAAGATGACTGCGTTCATGATAGATGCCGCAAATAAAATACCGATTTTCTCGAATATCAGCGTGAACGGACTCATGGCAACATCAGATGCCTCGTTTAGGAGTCTCGGATCCGTATAAGGAAGAAGGGCGCCGATAACGAAAATCGAACCGATGTAGAAGATCAGGATACGCCAGAAGACTTGCTTGATCGCTTTAGGCATCGATTCCTGTGGATTGTCTGATTCCCCAGCCGTCACTGCGACGACTTCAGTGCCGCCAAACGAGAAGCCCGCAACGACCAGAACACCCAGTAATCCAAGCGTCCCGTTGACAAACGGTGCATCGCCGACTGTAAAATTCTTTAGACCTACCGGCTCTCCGCCGATGATACCGAATATCATCAGGACACCCATGATCAGGAAGAGAATAATCGTCAATACTTTAACAAATGAGAACCAGTATTCTGCCTCACCGAATGATTTAACGGAGAAGGCGTTCAGCAGGAATAACAGGGCTAAAAAGACAAAACACCAGACGAGTGAGCTGACGCCACTGAATGTATCCCAGTATGACAGGACTTTCGCTGCTGTGATGATATCTATACTTGCTACCAGTGACCAGATGATCCAGTACATCCAACCGACAGTGAAGCCGGCTGCCGGATCGATAAACCGCTGCGCATATGCACTGAATGAACCTGAGACAGGATAAAAAGTAGCGAGTTCTCCGAGAGAGGTCATCAAGAAATAAATCATGATACCGATCAGCATGTAGGCGATCAATGCACCTCCAGGACCTGCCTGGCTGACAATGGCGCCGCTCGCCATAAAGAGGCCGGTACCGATCGATCCGCCAATGGCAATCATTGAAATATGGCGGGTTTTTAAATCTCTATCCATTTGTTTCTGTTCCATTCCATTCACTTCCTTCTTTCAACTATGTTTCAAATTGTATAATGTTAGAGACGATTTATCAAGCAAAAGTTTTAACGCTTAAAAACTTAAACGCGTTAAAGCGAAATAAAATATGTTTTCGCCCTTGCATTCTTGCTAAAAGGAGGCTAGTATATATATCGAAATGATTACGATTAGGAGATGTAAATATGAAAAGACTTACAACACTATTATTAATGGGCACTCTTGTGCTGGGTGCATGCGGTCAAAATAGCAATGATAAAGGTGAACAGCTAAAGGTCTATACCACTGTCTTTCCTTTTAAGTCAATGACCGAGCAAATTGGCGGTGATCATGTAGAAGTAAAGAGTATTTACCCGAATGGTACAGATATTCATACATTTGAACCGACTCAGCAAGATACGCTGAATATTGCGAAAAGCGATCTTTTCATTTATTCAAGTGATGAATTAGATTCAGTTGCTGCGAAAATCAATAAAGCGGCTAAGAGCAAAGAAACTTTAGCAGTTGCCTCCAATCTTGAAGAAAAACAGCTACTTGAGCATCACCATGACCATGAAAGTGAGCATGCACATGAACATGAGCATGGCCATGAAAGTGAGCATGCACATGAACATGAGCATGGCCATGAAGAGAGTGCACATGACCCGCATGTCTGGTTGGATCCTGTGATGAATAAAACATTTGCCAAAGAAATTAAAGATAAACTTGTTAAACTCGATCCAGACAACAAATCGGACTATAGCAAGAACTACGAAAAGTTAATTAAAGATATTGATAACATTGATATGAAACTGAGAGCAATCACTAAAAATCCGAAACGAGATACGGTCTATATTTCTCATGAGTCCATCGGCTATTTAGCTAATCGTTATCACTTTACTGAAAAAGGTGTTTCAGGGATGAACAATGAAGAACCTTCGCAACAGGAGATTGTCACGATGATCAATGATATCAATGAGCTGAAGATTCCTTATATTTTATATGAACAGAACATTCCTTCCAAGATTACCGATGTCATCAAGGCTAAGACAAACACGGAGGCACTTAAGTTTCACAATATGTCGGTGCTGACAGATGAGGATGCGAAGAACAAAGATGTGACTTACCAATCTCTTATGAAAGAGAATATTACTGCTCTGGATCAAGCTTTAAACCATTAAAATGGTAAATTACTGATTTTTTTACTTTACAAATCGCTGATTAACCTGTAAATTACCCTATGGACGAATTATTTAATGAAAAGTCCAATAAAAGTTCGTATTTGAAAAGAGGGGTAACAATGGAAGAAGTATTTGATTATGAAGATATCCAATTGATTCCGAACAAATGTATCGTAACTAGCAGAAGTGAATGTGATACTTCCATAGAATTTGGACCTAAAACCTTTAAGATTCCTGTTGTACCTGCCAATATGCAGACTGTGATGAATGAAGAGCTGGCAGAATGGTTTGCACAGCATGATTATTTCTATATCATGCACCGTTTTGATGAGGCGGCACGTATCCCATTTATCAGACGCATGCAGGAAAAAGGGCTTTTCGCCTCTATTTCTGTCGGTGTCAAAGAAGGTGAATACCGTTTTGTCGAACAGCTGGCAGCAGAAGGACTTGTTCCTGAATATACGACGATTGATATCGCGCACGGTCATTCCGATCAAGTCATCAATATGATCAGACATATTAAAAAGCATCTGCCGGGCACTTTCCTGATCGCAGGGAACGTCGGTACACCAGAAGCTGTACGTGAACTGGAAAATGCTGGCGCTGACGCGACGAAGGTCGGGATTGGACCGGGGCGTGTCTGCATCACCAAGATCAAGACTGGATTCGGGACAGGCGGCTGGCAGTTAGCAGCGGTCAAACAATGTGCGAAGGCAGCCCGTAAACCGATCATCGCTGACGGTGGCATCCGGACACATGGCGATATCGCAAAATCAATCCGCTTCGGTGCTTCCATGATCATGGTCGGTTCACTCTTTGCAGCTCATGAAGAGTCACCTGGTGAGACTGTGGAACTTGACGGAAAATTATACAAAGAATACTTCGGCAGTGCTTCTGAATACCAGAAGGGTGAGAAAAAGAATGTTGAAGGCAAAAAAATGTTCGTCGAGCATAAAGGTTCATTACAGGATACACTGATCGAGATGCAGCAGGACCTGCAGTCATCTATTTCCTATGCGGGCGGTAAAGATCTGGAATCCATCCGTAAAGTCAATTATGTCATTGTTAAGAACTCAATATTCAATGGTGATACAGATCGCTAAGAACATGACTTCGGTCATGTTTTTTATTTTGTGACCGACTATGATATAATCTTATTTATTTCTGGAGTGAGGTCATGAAAAAACTTCTAATATTCTGCTTGCTGGCCCTGTTGCTCTTCTTGGTACCGGTCAACTTTTCGACATTGCCCGACCGGCTGACTTTAACCGTAAAAGACAGCCTGAGACAGATGACAGAGCCGAAACAACCTGACAGGACAGAGGCACTAACAGTCGGACGGATCAGGATGAATATGACTAAAGAACAGGTGGACCATCTGCTGGGGAAGGAACAACGCGTACTGAGCAACCCTTACGGAAAATGGACCCTCTATCATCAGCAGTACCGGCACTTTGTCATAATTGGTTACCTGCACAACCGTGTAGCCGCACTCTACTCCAATGATCCGCGCTATCTGGACAGTCAGGGTGTGCTGACTGCCATGTCTCCCGCAGAGCTCATAAAACTGAAAGGGACACCGTTAACGGTAGAAGCGGGTTCAAATTACCGCGTCAGGTTCAGCGATGAGCATGTCTTCAGGTATCAATCAGCCGGCATAAGATCAACATTTTATTATGACCAGTTTAATCGACGTGTGGATGCGCTTATGCTGATGTCAGCAGCCTATTTCAACCAGAAGCATCAGTTTTACGGGACGCCATCTGCACAGCTCGCAAGAAGCAATGAACAGCTGGATTTTGAGCTGATCAATGCCTCGCGTGTGAAACGAGGGTTATCAGCGCTGAAATTTAATGATAAAATAAGTGGAACTGCACGGCGGCATTCAGAAGATATGGCTGACCATCACTTCTTCAGTCATACGAATCTGCAGGGACAGTCACCCTTTGACCGGATGACACAGGACGGCCTGCAATATAAGACAGCAGGAGAGAATATCGCCTATGGACAGGTCTCGTCCATAGAAGCGCATCATGGGCTGATGAATTCAAAGGGGCATAGACAGAATATACTGAACCGACATTTCCGTGAAGTAGGGACGGGGGTTGCCTTTAACGAGAACAATGCTCCGTATTATACAGAAAATTTTATCACTGAGAATTAGGAGAATATATGGCTAAAGAAAGAATTTTTTCATCATTACTTATCACGACAGAAGAGAGTATTTTAGTAGAGGACATTGGCAATAAACAGATGAAACTGCCATCTGTAGTGAAGAGAAGCAATCAATCGATTCAGCAGAGTGCCAATAATTTTGCTGCAAGTCTGCATAAACAGCTGAAAGTAGGAGGCATTCTGTTTGTAGTGGAAGACAAGAAGCTGCTGAAGACCTTTTTCTCAGCTTCAACCGTCAATGCCACCTCGTTCGTCTTTAATGTGCGGAACCATGACGAATTCAAGGTAAAGAAACCTTATGTCTGGCTGTCATTCGATCATCTTGACCAACTGGATATCGCAGATGAACTCAAACAGATCATTATTTCGAATCAAGTGATCAAGTCAAGTGTGCCACTTGTCAATCTGCATTAAAAAACCGATGGACATTTCCATCGGTTTTATTGTGAGAGACGGGTAATCGTCATATTGAGTCGTTCTGTCACTTTCTGACGGCTGCTTGTACGCTCTGCAATCCGGTAATCTTCCTGATCGATGATATGCAGCATCGTATCGATATGCCCCAGACGACGGAACTCCTCACCGATTGATTGTGCCGTTGAAGGATGATCTGCATCCACATGCGCATCTATCGCATTGAAATAATGCTGCACATCCGCAAAGTTAAGCGTCTGTTCGTTGTCCCGATAGTTTTCGAGCGATGAGGTGAAGCCGTCTTTATTGCTGAGTGAGGACTGATAAAGATTGGCGATAGCCAGAAGAGATTTCTTGATACTGCCTTCCCCGAAACCGAAGTTGAAGGCGAATTCTGATTCACTTAAGTTTTTTACTTTATCCAGTACTTGCTGACGTTCAGATTTTACCCAGTTATAGTCAATAGCCATAATCATTCTCCTTTAGATGTATTTACATTGTTCATACCCGTAATTTTATGAAATATGTTTGTTTATCCATATTCATTAGCGGGTAACCAGAATCTAGAAAAGAGGAATGGCAATGAATCAAGACAAAACTGAAACTAAAGACATCTTAGAG
This sequence comes from Macrococcus bovicus, assembly GCF_004359575.1. GTDB lineage: Bacteria > Bacillota > Bacilli > Staphylococcales > Staphylococcaceae > Macrococcus > Macrococcus bovicus. Next base: position 21,346 of record NZ_SCWF01000001.1, read on the forward strand.
CAAGTCAAAGAAATACTTGGACGTAAATAGGTCACGCTGAACAGCGTGACCTATTTTAAAATTCACGGAAAAGACCGACTACTTTACCGAGTACTGTCACTTTATTCAAGTAGATCGGTTCCATCGTCGCATTTTCCGGCTGCAAGCGGTAACGGTTACTTTCCTTGTAGAAGCGTTTGACGGTGGCTTCATCCTCTTCAGTCATCGCCACAATGATATCCCCATTCTCTGCAATCGACTGACGGCGCACGATGACTTTATCCCCGTCCAGAATACCCGCTTCAATCATACTTTCTCCGATGACCTCCAGAATGAAGACGTCACTATTATGACTCGATGTAAAGTGGGAAGGCAGCGGGAAGTACTGCTCAACATTCTCAACAGCCGTAATCGGCAAACCAGCCGTGACTTTACCGACGACCGGCACCATGATCGTCTCATCTAAAAATGCAGATGCTGGCGTGGAATTGACGATTTCAATGGCACGCGGTTTAGTCGGGTCACGCTTGATATACCCTTTTTCCTCTAGCCGTGAGAGATGGCCATGAACGGTAGAACTGGAGGCGAGACCCACTGCTTCCCCGATCTCTCTGACACTTGGTGGATAACCTTTAGTTGAAACAATATGTTGTAAATATTCATAAATTTCTTGTTGTCGTTTAGTTAATTCTTTCATGAGAACACTCCTTAGTGTACTTTCTATGTGTATTATAGCATACTTGTTCGGGTGTCACAAACGTTTGTTCGTATTTCTGTTGACAACGAACACGTGTTCTGTTATTGTTGGAATACAAACAAATGTTCTGGAGGAAAATCACATGATTATTAGAATTTCTAAGGAATTTTTAGCGTATTTCTTCTTCTTTTTAATGATGGCAACGTTCGGAATCATATATATGGCACAATCTAACACCCTTTACGAAAAACCTCTGACACATGACGGAGGCCAGCCTCAAGTTCAAGCGACTGCGAACACACATTCCGCCACCATGAACGGCGAAGTGCTGGGCATCGTCCGGTAATTTTAACGTCTGACAGGAGTCAGGCGTTTTTTTGTGCTGAAAAAGCACTCCTGATAGCATTGGGCTATAAATTTTGATATCTTAATTAGTGAAAGGATGAGGTTTATGTTAGAAGAACACAAAATTAAAAGACTGAATGAACTCTCACAGAAAAAGAAGGAATCAGGTTTAACCGAAGAAGAAGGAAAGGAACAGACTGGCCTGCGGGCTGAATACCTGGCCAACTTCCGGAACAGCTTTAAAAAGACCATTGAAAACACTAAAATCATCGATCCGGAAGGCAATGATGTGACACCGGACAAAGTAAAAGAAATTCAGCGTCAGAATAATATCAGAGAAGAATAGGGGAATAATGATGACAAACGATCAGTTAGCAATTGATACATTACGCGCGTTAAGTATTGACCAGATTGAAAAGGCGAACTCAGGCCATCCCGGCTTGCCGATGGGTGCAGCACCGATGGCTTATACGCTGTGGACCAAGCATCTGAGATTTAATCCGAGCTCAAAATATTTCTTTGACCGCGACCGCTTTGTTCTGTCAGCGGGCCATGGCTCAGCGCTTCTTTATTCACTGCTGCATGTTTCAGGTGCGCTTGAACTTGAGGAACTGAAGAATTTCCGTCAGTGGGAGTCTAAGACACCGGGCCATCCGGAGTTTAATCATACAGACGGGGTGGACATTACAACCGGACCGCTCGGTCAAGGGTTTGCGATGAGTGTCGGTATGGCCATGGCCGAAAAGCATCTAGCTGCTAAGTTCAATAAAGAGGGCCATGATATCATTGATCACTTTACTTATGTCCTTGTGTCTGATGGGGACCTGATGGAAGGCATCTCGCACGAAGCGGCTTCACTTGCGGGTCATTTGAAATTAAATAAACTGATTGCTTTATATGATTCTAATGACATCTCCTTGGATGGTGACTTGGATAAAGCCTTCTCAGAACAGATTAAAGGCCGATTTGAAGCATACGGCTGGCAGCATATCTTAGTGGAAGACGGCAATGATGTGAGTGCGATTGATGCAGCCATCAATCAGGCTAAACAGGCTGACCGTCCGACTATCATTGAAGTTAAAACCGTGATCGGTTATGGTTCACCGAACAAGCAGGGCACGAATGGGGTCCACGGTTCTCCGTTAGGCGCTGACGAACGTAAGCTTGTTTTTGAAAACTACGGCCTGGATCCGGAACAGACATTCAACGTACCTGAAGAAGTCTATGAAATCTTCCGGGATACGATGCTGAAACGTGCGAATGACAAAGAAGCTGCCTGGCATGAGGCATTCAAGGCATATAAAGAAGCTTTACCTGAACTCGGTGAGGAGCTGGATGCAGCGATAGAGAACCGTCTCGCGGAAGATTATGCCGCTGCACTGCCGAAATTTGAAGTAGGGACATCAGATGCAACGCGGAGTACTTCCGGTCAGGTGCTTCAGGCATTATCTCAGTCTGTACCGCAGTTATTCGGTGGTTCTGCTGACTTAGCTTCTTCTAATAAATCAAATATCAAGGAAGAGGCGGATTTCTCTGCTGATACACCTGAAGGACGTAATATCTGGTTCGGGGTCAGAGAATTTGCGATGGCAGCGATGATCAATGGTATGGCTGCCCATGGCGGGGTCAAACCTTACGGTGCAACATTCTTTGTCTTCAGTGACTACCTGAAACCTGCGCTGCGTTTAGCTGCGTTAATGGGTGTGCCGTCCACTTATGTCTTCACCCATGATTCAATCGCTGTCGGTGAAGATGGTCCTACCCATGAACCGATTGAACAGCTGGCTGGTCTGCGTGCGATGCCGTATCTGAATCTGTTCCGTCCGGCTGATGGTAACGAAACGCGGGTTGCATGGCAGGTGGCGATGGAATCGAAGAAAGATCCGACGGCATTGGTGCTGACTCGTCAGAATCTGCCTGTACTCGATGTAGAAGAATCGGTCCTTGAAGAAGGGGTGCGCCGAGGCGGTTACATCGTCTACCAGTCTGAGACACCTGAATACTTGATCATTGCGACAGGTTCAGAAGTCTCGCTTGCTTTAGAGGCAGGAAAGCAGCTTGAAGCACAAGGTAAAGGGGTTCAGGTCGTCTCTATGCCGAACCTGAATATGTTCGATCAGCAGGACGCTGATTACCGAGCACAGGTTCTGCCACGCAATCTGACTAAACGGGTGGCGATTGAGATGGGCGCGACAGACGGCTGGTATAAATATGTCGGTCTGGATGGTCTGGTCATTGGTATAGACCGCTTCGGTGCCAGTGCGCCTGGAGACATCGTCATGGAGAAATACGGCTTTACGAAAGAAAAGGTGGTCCAGGAAATTCTGAGTCATTTTTAAGAGAGCTACCGGGTGACCGGTAGTTTTTTTATGGTTGAAAAATGGACTGTATTTTAGTAAAATTTGATAGGAATGAGAAAGTGGGTGAAAGAATGGCAACTTGGATCTGGATTTTATTAATTATTCTTGCAGCAGCCGCTGGAGCAGCCGCTGGTTTTTATTTCGCACGTCAATATATGATGGATTATCTTAAAAAGAACCCGCCGATAAACGAAGAAATGTTACGCATGATGATGATGCAGATGGGTCAGAAACCATCACAGAAGAAAATCAATCAGATGATGTCTATGATGAACAAAAACATGAATCAGAATCTGAAATAATGATGAGTTCCTGTCCTGGCTGGATAGGAGCTTTTTTGTCATCAAGTGTTCAAAATATCATGGCTCATCCTCTCTGTCTCTTTGCTAATATAGAAAAGAATGGGGTGACTAAATGGGTGATGTGACAATGGTGCTTGCGTTCGGCGCAGGTATTTTAAGCTTTATTTCACCATGTGTACTGCCGATCTATCCGGCATTTTTATCGTATATAACTGGGGTATCGTTCAATGATCTGCAGGAGGGGCAGATTAATCGTAAGGCAATCCTGCATACGCTGTTATTCCTCCTCGGCTTTTCAATCGTCTATATTTCATTTGGAATAGGAATAGGTTTTGTCAGTACATTGCTGCAGACTTATGATGATACGATACGCATGGTCGGCGGTCTGTTGATGATTGTGTTCGGACTCATCACGCTTGGCATCTTTACACCGGACTTCCTCATGACAGACAGGAAGTTCAACTTCAAGAACCGGCCGTCAGGTTACATCGGTTCTCTTGTAATCGGTATCGCATTTGCGGCCGGCTGGACGCCGTGTATGGGACCGATAGTAGGCTCTATTATTTCGCTTGCTCTCTCGAATCAATCGCTTGCTCTGTTTTATATGATTCTCTATGTCCTTGGTTTCTGCATTCCGTTCTTCCTGCTGACATTTTTCATTACGAAGCTGAAGTTCATTCGCACTTACAGCCAAGTACTGATGAAAATCGGCGGTGTCATTATGATGGTGATGGGGATACTGCTTTTCTTCGACCTGTTGGTTGAAATTACTAGACTATTCAGCTGGGGGATTTAATATGTATGTCATTTTGTCGATGGTTGTAGCGGTATGTATGGGGCTTATCGTCATTGTAGTCAGAATGAAAGCTCAGAACTATCCTACCAACGTAAAGAAGATTATTTTACCGCCCTTTTTTATGGCGACAGGCGCTTTAATGTATATCTTTCCTTATTTCAGACTGACACCGATGGAGATGCTGGAAGCGGTGGTCGTCGGGATGTTCTTTTCCTTGTTCCTGATCTATACTTCTAATTTTGAGGTAAAAGGTAAGCAGATCTATATGAAGCGCTCAAAACTGTTTCCGGTGATATTGATCACGCTGCTGGTGATACGATCTGTGATGAAATACTTTCTCAGCAGTACGATTCATCCCGGCGAACTCGCAGGTATGTTCTTCCTGCTGGCATTCAGCATGATCGTACCCTGGCGTATTGCCATGTACCTGAAGTACCGTAAAATCGAGCAGCAAATAAATAAGACAGTCCGTTGATGGACTGTCTTATTTTTTTTGAGCCAGCTCTGAATGATCGAAGATGGAGAACTTCTTCTTCTCATCATCTGCATACTCAAAGTATTTCATATAGGGGCTGTAATCGATATTCAGTTCCTTCAGCTTCTTCTTCATAAAGCCGTGGTCCCGTTTAGGCGTTGCAATAATATAGCCGCGCATCATATGATCGAGCTCAATTTTTTCTGCTTTCTCGTCCAGCGCAATCTTTGAGATGCGTCCTGCTATTCTTTCCTTAGCGACATCCCGAAAGAGTTCCGGTACAGGAGAGACGAGTTCATTGAGCAGGGCTCTGCTGTCCTCCTGCCAGAGCGGCAGCGCCTGCCGGATATAATAATCCTGCCAGTCCAGTTCACTTCTGCCGTCTTCTTTTGGCATCCGCTTTAAGAACTTCCGGAACATGAAGAAGCCGCCGATTGCGAGTAAACCGATAAAAATAAGTGTCCATAAGAAGATTAAATACATAAACGTGTCGTTCAAATCTTTCACCTCAAGCCTCATTATAGAAAATAAATGGAGCTGTGTCTATTTCTCCCTCTTCATTCGATATATAGGGTGAAAGGAGGTGAAGAGATGTTAAAAGAACTGACTTTAGTCCTGACATTCGTTGCATCAGTCGATGAAAATGGCAGAGAGACCAAGAAAGCACGGCGTTTCAATCAGGTCAGACTTGATCTGACGAATTCACAGGCACTTGAGCTGCAAGGATTGATCAGTGAACTGACAGGTGAGACCTATGTGACTGCAGAACTGACAGAACAGAAAGTCGTCAACTAAAGAACTGACCATTAAAAAAAGGAGGATACCATAATGAAAACACTTCAGATGACTTTCCTGACGGATTTCGGTAAAAGCTATCAATTTTCAGTTGCTAATCCTAAAGCGAACCTGAATGCACAGACTGTCGAAAATGTGATGCAGACGATTATTGATAAGCAGTACTTTGAAACTAAGGCAGGCCGCCCAGTGACGATTAAAAGCGCAAAAATCGTTGACCGCGTTGAGAATATCCTGCTTAAAAAAGACTGATCAATTTTTCATCTACCTAGGACATGACCCGAAAAGGGCATGTCTTTTTTGTGTATAATAGCATTGAGGTGAAGTCATGAAAATCATGCATATTGCTGACTTACATATCGGCAGAACGTTAAATCAGCATCCCCTGCTTGAAGATCAGATTTTTATGCTCGACCAGCTGATTGCTGAGATAGACAAAGAAAGCATAGAGCTTGTGATCATTGCAGGGGATATCTACGACCGTGCGCTGCCATCGAAAGAAGCGGTCCAGGTCTTTGAATCATTCATTCATAAAGTCAATATTGAGAGAGGTCTCCCTGTACTGGCGGTCAGCGGGAACCATGACGGTGCTGCGCGGCTCGGCTACGGCAAGGAATGGTTCAGGCAGCATCAGTTCCATCTCGGCACTCATATTGCGGACAGCTTTCAGCCGGTGACCTATCAGAATATAGATTTCTATCTGATTCCCTATGTGGAGCCCGCTGAGGCCCGCCTGTATTTTGAGGATGACGACATTCGGTCCCATCGTGACAGTTACAGCCGTATTGTCGAGCAGATCAAAGGGACCATGAACCACGAACGAAAATCCATAGCAATCAGTCATCTGTTTATTCAGGGAGGACAGGAAAGTGACTCTGAACGCACCTTATCTATCGGTGCTGTTGAATACGTGCCGGAGAAAGTCTTCCATGACTTCGACTATGTCGCACTCGGTCATCTTCATCATCCCTTTGCGATTCAGTCCGAGCGCATCTTCTACAGTGGCAGTCTGATGAAATATTCCTTTTCTGAAGTGCAGCAGCCTAAAGGCTACCGGCTGGTGACGGTGGATGACGAGGTGCGCAGCGTCTTTGTGCCGCTTAAGCTGTACCGGGATATGCACGTGATTGAGAGCAGCTATGACCAGGTGCTGAATAACGAACTGGCTTTAAAGCAGGATGATTACTATCAGTTCCGTCTGAGTGAAATGCGTCATATCAAGGATCCGATGTCACGCCTGAAAACAGTTTTTCCCCATGTACTGGAGCTGCGCTATCTTGAGGATACTGCACCTGCAACAGCGTTCAAAGCGGAGGTCGATAAACGGGATGACCTTGAAATCATTGAACAGTTTATCGAGGCTGTCTCTGAAGGCGGCGTTAATGCTGAACAGAAGCAGATACTTGAGCGTCTGTTAAAGGAGGTCAATGATGAAACCTATTAAACTGGAGCTGAAAAACTTCGGCCCTTTTATCAACGAAACGGTTCATTTTGATGAACTGAAAGAAGAACAGCTTTTTCTCATCAGCGGACGGACCGGGTCAGGCAAAACCATCCTGTTTGACGCGATGACCTATGCATTGTACGGTGAGGCCTCGACTAAGGACAGGGACAAGAATGCGCTGCGCAGCCAGTTTGCTGATGACAAAGACATTGCCAGCGTGACGTTTACCTTCAAGATAAACGACGCGATCTATGTAGCTGAGCGCCAGCTGCCCTACAGAAAGCCGGGCAACAAGACGATGACAGACACTAAATTTCAGCTGCATGATATCACGGCTAACAAGAAATTACTGGCAGCAAAACCCGCAGAAGGTAGACAGGCCGTGCATGACATCATGAAAGTGGATGTGAATCAGTTCAGACAGATACTTATCCTGCCGCAAGGGGAGTTCAAGCGCTTCCTCCTATCATCGAGTAAAGAAAAACAGCCTGTCTTAAGAACGCTGTTTGGCACCGTCCGCTTCAAATTGCTTGAAGATCAGTTGACAGCAGAGACGAAAGCGCTGGAAGCACGCGTGCATTCATTGGAGGAACGGCTGTACATTCTGCTGGAGCAGATCAAGAGTGAAACAAAGTCTGAAGGGACAGTCAGACAGCAGTTCCTGTCTTACCAGGAAGAGGTGCAGCGGCAGCAGCAGGCACTTGAAGCCGTACAAGCTGACTGGAAGGAGAAGAGCGAACTGCTGTCAGCTGAGCGGCGGACACTTGAAGAAGCCGCCCAAGTCAATGACTGGCTGCAGCAGTTAAAGGCCACAGAAGAACAGCAGCGTGACTTAATAGCAAAGCAGGGCTATATTCAGGAAGTGAGGGACAAAGTCAGCCAGCTGAAGGTACTGGACTATCTGAAGGAGAAGAAGGAAGCGCTCGCCAAATTACAGGACAGACGTGCAGCGTGGGACGCCAAGCAGAAGGCGTTGACTGCCGACAAAATCTCTGAGGAGAATCTGCTGGCATCCTTAAAGGAAAGTCAAGCGCAACTCGAACAAGATAAGTCTTCAGCTGATGAGAAGAGACGTTTCAGAGATCATCATCGGCATTATATCGTTGAAGAAGAATGGCAAGAATTAGAATCAAGGATTGCGCTGATTGACGAAGAGATTCAAGCGCATCGACAGAAGCTGGAGAACATCAGGCCAGTCGATACTGGGGCGCTTCTGAACGAGCTGACCACAGTGATGGAAGAACGTGAGGCGCTGAGCCAGCAGATACAGGACAAGCAGCTCATGATCTCACAGCTTGAGCGTGAAAAGAGTGACTACGACAAGCAGAATGAACAGGCTATGGCCAAAGAGACGTATGAAAAAGAGTTAAATGAGCTGAATCTTATCCAGACAGAACCGCTGATAGCTGCCATCGCTCAAATGAGAGAGCATCTGCATAGTGGTGAGGAATGTCCCGTCTGTCTGCAGCAGGTCAGTGAAGTGCCGCCGTTACCCGATCCAGAGGCCTTGGCAGCCTACCGGAAAATAGAGCACCGCAAGATCAGGCTGGAAAGCTTGATTGAACCTTTACAGGCATACAGTTTCCATGAGACAGCTGAACTGACAGCGCGTATTGAGAGCCTGCAGACAGAGTTATCAGCGCTTACTCTGGCGAAAGATCAGTGTGACATGCGTTACCAGGCATCAGCTGCTCGTTATCAGGAAGACCTGAAAAATGAGCAGACTTATCAATCGCATCTGCAGCGTGATGAAAAACTGCAGCATGAATTACTGACGCAGACACAGCTCTATGATCAGTTCAGGTCGCGGACAGGGTCCCTGAACTACAGACAGTTTGAGGAAACCTGGCACCGATACGATCAGGCGATTCAGGACTATGAAACAACAGAAGCGGAACTTAACAGTCAAGTACATGATAAAGAACATGACATAGCCCGGCTTGAAAATGAAGTAAGCCATTTAACGGCATTGCTGGCTGACAGTGAAACAGAATATGAAGCACTCACGTTAAAACTCAAATCTGACCTTGAGAAGAATAAGCTGACGGAAGAAGCATTGGCACTGAATGTAGATATGAGCCTTCTGGACACTCTGCAGGCAGAGATTGAGGAGTATCAGTCAGCGGTTCAGGCTGTTCAGTTCAAACTAGATGAGCTGAACGGTCAGATTGCAGGGCGTACTTTCACTGATATCCGTCCGATGGAAGAGGCCGTCAGAAATCTGGAGGACACAGTGACGATGCTCCAGGCAGAGAAGCATACACGGCTCATCAGAGTGAAAGACAATGAGAAACTTCTGCAACAGATTGAAGCAGGACTGAAGGAATATGAGGCGAAGGTGCTGAAGCAGCAGGATACTCTTGAGCTGTCGAGACTCCTCAGCGGCAAGAACCCGCACAACCTGACATTGGAGAATTATGTGCTGACCTATTATTTGGAACAGACCCTTCTTCTCGCTAATGTCAGGCTGAATGATATGACCCATCATCGTTATCAGTTCAGACGTAAGAAGGAGAAGTCGCTCGGCTATAGCGGACTGGATATCGAGATATTTGATCGCTATTCCAATCAGGTGAGGGATATCACTACACTGTCAGGTGGCGAGACGTTTTTGGCCTCTCTCGCGCTGGCGCTTGGGTTAAGTGACTATGTGACGCAGCTGTCTGGTGGCATCAGCCTGGAATCAGTCTTCATTGACGAAGGATTCGGCACGCTGGACAATGAGACGCTCGAGACGGCGATTGAATCACTGATAGAGCTGGAAAGAAGCGGTAAGATGGTCGGTCTGATCTCGCATGTTGAGATGCTGAAGTCAAGAATTCCGGCAATTCTTCATGTTGAAAGTAGCGGCTATATCAGCACGACACGTTTTGCGGTCAAATAAATTGTTACAGTTTAGTCAAAATTTCTGATCATGTACTAAAAAACTCTGTGATATATTATTTATATCAAGGAGGATGCTGTTATGAAGAAATTAGTTTTTTTGATGGGTATGATCTTATTTTTAGCGGCCTGCAGTAACTCGAGGCTCGAACCTAAGCCGAGTTACGGCAATCAGGTCTCAGAATTCAAGGCGACAGACGAAGACGGTAAAATGTTCTCGAGTCAGGATATGAAGGGCAAGGTCTGGCTTGCGGATTTCATCTTCACGAACTGTGAGACTGTCTGTCCGCCGATGACCTATAACATGACGCAAGTCGTGGATGAACTCGAAAAAGAGGGCGTCAAAGATTACGGTATCATCAGTTTCAGTGTTGACCCTAAACGGGATACGCCGGCCAAGCTGAAAGCCTATTCTGAGCAGTACGGCGCCAAGACAGATAACTGGAAACTGATGACTGGCTATGATGAAAAATTCATCCGTCAGTTCGGTGAGGAGAACTTCAAGACCATCGCTGTCCCGCCGACCGCAGGAAATGATCAAGCTACACACGGGACTTCTTTCTATCTGATTGATCAAAATGGCACCGTCATCAAGGATTATATCGGTAAAGATACAGGCGACCAGAAGTTCCCGAAAGGTGAAATTGTAGAAGATGTGAAGACAATGATCAAAGAAGGACCGTATAAAAAATAATACCGCGCTGCACAGATGTGCAGGCGGTATTTTTAATTAGATATTTCTGTTGCGCAGTAAGTCACGGATCTCGGTCAGTAATGCAGTATTCGCTTCAATCGTTTCTTCTTTCGGTTGTGCTCTCGTTAATTTATTGAAGACCTTTACAAATAAGAAGATGGAGATTGCAACGATTAAGAAGTCAATGATGGATTGAATGAATACGCCGTATTTGATACCCATGTATGCCCAGTCGCTGGCGAAGTCGGTTTTGCCGCCGAAGACGAGTGCGATGATAGGCATGATGACACTTTCAACTAACGCTGTAACAATTTTACCAAATGCAGCACCGATGACAACAGCGACTGCAAGTTCAAGGACGTTACCTTTAATAGCAAATTCTTTGAATTCTTTAATTAATGACATGTATAGTCACCTCCTGTGTGAACATTTTATATGATATTGCACATAAAATAAACGCTTAATTGAAGTTAATGAAAGCGTCTCTATCCAACTGCTCAACCGTGCAAAGTTGAAAGTTTACTCTAAGTGCGTTATGATGTACATTGCTTTTATACTAGAGTAAAGGAGATGCAAAATGGAAAAAGCTAAAATTACCAAAGTATTTTATATCTCAATGGTGCTTGTACTGATCACGGTGCTGCTCGGGGCCATCTGGCCGGCGCATTTTGAGAAGGTGACAGGTCACATCAACAATCTGATCTCGAAGGAATTTAGCTGGTACTATGTCATCATTTCGACAGTTATGGTCATCTTCTGCGTGTTCCTCATTCTGAGTCCGATCGGCAAACTGAAGCTGGGCAAACCGTCAGATCAGCCTGAGTTCAGCCTGGTTTCATGGTTTGCGATGCTATTCAGTGCCGGCATGGGTATTGGACTGGTCTTCTACGGAGCTGCCGAACCACTCAGTCACTTCTTGACGCCACCTACTGCCGAAAGCGGTACAGATCAGGCGTTCAGAGATTCTCTCAGAATGACGTTCTTCCACTGGGGCTTCCATGCGTGGGCCATTTATGGGGTTGTTGCACTTGGACTTGCTTATTTTCAGTTCCGAAAAGGAGAGCCGGGGCTTATATCACGGACGCTACGTCCTATTTTCGGACAACATGTTGAAGGTGTATTAGGTACTATCATTGATGTACTTGCGGTATTTGCGACAATTGTAGGTGTTGCAGTTTCCTTAGGGATGGGTGCTCAGCAGATCAATGGTGGATTACATTATCTTTTCAACGTGCCGAATACCTTCGGCGTGAAAGTGATCATCGTCATTATAGTGACAGTTCTGTTCCTGATGAGTGCATGGTCAGGCTTATCTAAAGGGATTCAGTATTTGAGTAACTTAAACATCTTTTTCGCGGCACTGCTGCTCTTCGCAGTTCTCTTTGTCGGGCCGACGATTCTGATCATGAATATGTTCTCCACGTCTATCGGTAACCTGCTGCAGAATTTCATCTCTATGAGTTTCGATGCAGCACCGCTTAATGCAACGAAACGGGAATGGATGAGTTCGTGGACCATCTATTACTGGGGCTGGTGGATGAGCTGGAGCCCGTTCGTCGGCATCTTTATTGCCCGTGTCTCTAAGGGCCGTTCGATCAGAGAATTTCTTTTAGGGGTCCTGCTTGTGCCGTCACTGTTAAGCTTCTTCTGGTTCAGTGTCTTCGGTACTACCGCAATAGAAGCCGTCAAGAAAATCCCGGCCATCGGTAAGATGTCGGTTGAGACGCAGTTATTCGGGATTTTCCACGAGATGCCGCTCGGTATCGGCTTATCGATTCTCGCGTTACTGCTGATCGGTACGTTCTTCATCACCTCTGCGGATTCCGCGACTTTTGTCCTGGGTATGCAGTCTACACACGGTTCATTGAATCCGCCGAATACAGTGAAAGTCATCTGGGGAATCTCCCAATCTCTTATCGCACTTGTACTGATCTATGCAGGCGGTTTAAATGCCTTGCAGAGTGCCGCTATCATTGTGGCCTTCCCGTTCTCGTTCATTCTGATCGGTATGATGGTGTCCTTGTACAAGGATGCGAATAAAGAAAGATTATATCTCGGTCTGACCTTGAAACCGGACAAACGTTTCAGGAAAAAGGATTAAATGAAAGACGAATCGGTCGATTCGTCTTTTTTCTATTGATTAATTTCTGTTTTAACAGATAATAGATGAGTGAGGAGGGGGGCCGTTATCAAAAAGAAATCCAATCCCTATACGATTATTCTGCTATCTTTTCTGATCACACTATGTTTCGGTACATTGCTACTGGCACTGCCTATCGCACAGAAGCACCCGGTGCCATTGATTGGTCATTTCTTTATCGCGACAAGCGCCTTTACAGTGACAGGACTTGCGACAATAGACATTACAGCGGACTACACTTATTTCGGTCTGACGGTCATCATGCTGCTCATTCAGGTCGGTGGACTCGGTATTGTCACACTCGGGATGGTCATCTTTATCCTGATCGGCAGAAAGGTCGGTCTGAAGAACCGCTTCCTGATTACTGAGGCGCTCAATCAGACGAGCATCGCGGCATCTTACGTCTCGTCAAATTTGTCCTCTTGATCAGTCTTGGCTTTGAATTCGCCGGCACGCTGCTGCTCGCGCTTAAGTGGATTCCCGCCTATGGGTTCTGGAACGGCTTATATCGCAGTCTGTTCACGTCCATCAGTGCCTTTAACAACGCAGGATTTGCACTGCATAGTGACAATATGATGTCACATCGCACAAATCCGGTCATCAACTTCATCGTGACATCACTCATCATCATGGGCGGACTGGGCTTTACGGTCTATATCGACCTCTTCAAGAAGAAATCTTTCCAGGCCCTGCGCGTGCATACGAAAATCATGCTGATCGGAACACTCCTTGTCAACTTCTTCGCGACTGCCGTGATTTTTCTGCTGGAGATTCATAACCAGAAGACCTTAGGCGGTTATCACTGGTTTGATCAGCTCCAGATGGCTTATTTTCAGGCTGTGACGACAAGGACTGCCGGCTTTAATTCCATCGACATCGGAGCGATGAATACGGATTCCCTGCTGCTGATGATGCTCCTGATGTTCATCGGCGGAGGCTCCACTTCGGTTGCCGGAGGGATTAAGCTGACAACAGCAGCCATGATTATTTTTGGTACCATCAGCTATATCAGAGGGCGGGAGGAAATCAACATTTTCGAACGCGCAATTGAAATGAAGTTCTTGCTGAGAAGCTTTGCGATTGTGGTTCTCAGTTCCACGCTTATATTTGTGATCACTTTTTTACTCGTCCAGGTTGAACCCGACCTGCCTTTTCTGCCGCTCTTCTTTGAAGTGGTATCAGCCTTCGGGACTGTCGGACTGACGATGGGTATTACTGCGAAGCTGTCTGTTGCCGGCAAACTGTTGATCATCCTGATGATGATGATAGGTAAAATCGGGGTCCTGACCATCGTCTTCACTTTCTCAAAACCGAAGAAACAACTCTATCATTACCCTAAACAGGATATACTGACGGGTTAAAAAACGCCGAACAGGCTTTTTTTTTATAAGCAAAACTTATGATTTATTATTGGTTATTCAAAATCAGAGTCTGTTTACTTCTTTTTGGCAATTGATTAAAATGATAGTGAAAGGGCTTTTAATTAATAGGGGGGAATCATATGAATTCAAATCTTCAGCAGTCATCGAAGCAGACATTTGAATTGAACGGCAAGACATACACATTTTACAGCTTAAAATCACTTGAAGAACTCGGACTCGGTGAAATCAGTCAATTACCTTATTCTATCCGTGTGTTACTGGAATCAGTCCTGCGACAGTTTGACGGACGAGTGATTACAGAGGACCACATCAAGCATTTAGCAAAATGGAGTAAAAAAAATGATCCGAATGCAGAAGTGCCTTTTAAGCCGTCGCGTGTCATTCTGCAGGATTTCACAGGGGTACCTGCTGTCGTTGATTTAGCTTCACTGCGTAAAGCGATGGATGATGTCGGTGGCGACGTCACAAAGATCAATCCGGAAGTACCGGTTGACCTTGTTATCGACCATTCCGTACAGGTCGATCAATACGGGAACGAGTCAGCCCTTAAACGCAATGTCGAACTTGAGTTCGCTCGTAATAAAGAGCGCTACCAGTTCCTGAACTGGGCTACGAAAGCATTTGATAATTATCGTGCAGTGCCGCCTGCAACAGGTATCGTCCACCAGGTGAACTTAGAATACTTAGCGAATGTGGTTCATGTAAGAGAAATCAACGGTGAGCAGGTCGCGTTCCCGGATACACTGGTCGGTACTGACTCTCATACAACGATGATCAATGGTATCGGTGTGCTCGGCTGGGGCGTCGGCGGTATTGAAGCGGAAGCGGGTATGCTCGGCCAGCCTTCGTACTTCCCGATTCCGGAAGTCGTCGGGGTCAAACTGACAGGTGAACTGCCTGAAGGAGCGACAGCGACAGACCTGGCTCTTCGTGTGACGCAGGAACTCCGCAAAAAAGGGGTAGTAGGTAAATTTGTTGAATTCTTCGGACCGGGGGTTGAAAAATTGCCGCTCGCTGACCGTGCAACAATTGCCAATATGGCGCCTGAGTACGGTGCAACTTGTGGTTTCTTCCCGGTTGATGAAGAATCTCTTGCATATCTACGTCTGACAGGCCGTGACGACCAGCATATTCAGGTGGTTAAAGAGTATTTAGTGCGTAATGATATGTTCTTCACTGTCGATAAGCCGGAACCGACTTATACCGATATCGTCAACCTTGACTTATCAACAATTGAAGCTTCTCTATCAGGTCCTAAACGTCCACAGGACTTGATCAAGCTGAGCGACATGAAAAAAGAGTTCGTGCAATCTGTCACAGCACCTGCCGGTAACCAGGGACATGGCTTTGATGACTCTGAGTTTGATAAGAAAGCTGTCATCAGCTTTGCCGACGGTCATCAAGGGGAGATCAAGACAGGTGATATCGCGATTGCGGCGATTACGTCTTGTACGAATACGTCCAACCCTTACGTCATGCTCGGCGCAGGACTCGTCGCGAAGAAAGCTGTCGAAAAGGGGCTGCATGTGCCGGAGTATGTGAAGACTTCACTTGCGCCGGGTTCTAAGGTGGTTACAGGCTACCTGGAAGCAAGCGGACTTCAGGATTATTTAGATCAGTTAGGCTTCAACACTGTCGGCTACGGCTGTACGACATGTATCGGTAACTCAGGACCTTTATTGCCTGAAATAGAGGAAGCGATTTCGCGTGAAGATCTTCTCGTGACATCCGTCTTATCGGGTAACCGTAACTTTGAAGGACGTATTCATCCGCTTGTTAAAGCGAACTATTTAGCCTCTCCGCAGCTTGTTGTCGCATATGCGCTTGCCGGTACAGTCAATATCGACCTGCAGAACGACCCGCTCGGTAAAGGGGCTGATGGTCAGGACGTCTACCTGAAAGATATCTGGCCGACTATCGAGGAAGTCAAAAATACGGTTCACTCAGTCGTAACGCCGGAATTATTCCGTAAAGAATATGAATCCGTCTTTGATTCAAACAGCCTGTGGAATGCGATTGAATCTACAGACCAGCCATTATATGACTTTGATCCGAATTCAACCTACATCCAGAATCCGACGTTCTTCCAGAACTTATCGAAGGAACCTGGCATCATTCAGCCGCTTAAAGATTTACGCGTAATGGGTAAGTTCGGTGATTCAGTGACAACTGACCATATCTCACCAGCCGGCGCCATCGGTAAAGATACACCAGCCGGCCTGTATCTGAAAAACCACGGTGTTGATATCCGTGACTTCAACTCTTATGGTTCACGTCGTGGTAACCATGAAGTGATGATGCGCGGTACATTCGCCAATATCCGTATCAAGAACCAGATCGCCCCGGGCACAGAAGGCGGCTTTACAACTTACTGGCCGACCGGCGAAGTGATGCCGATTTTTGATGCTGCGATGAAGTATGCAGCTGACGGCACCGGACTCGCTGTACTGGCGGGCCATGACTACGGTATGGGCTCATCACGTGACTGGGCAGCTAAAGGAACCAATCTTTTAGGCGTTAAGACAGTCATCGCACAGAGTTATGAGCGTATTCACCGCTCGAACCTTGTCATGATGGGTGTGCTGCCGCTTCAGTTCATGCAAGGCGAATCGGCAGAGTCGTTAGGCCTGACTGGCCGCGAAGCGATTTCAGTGGATATCCATGAAGGCATCCGTCCTCGGGATATTGTTAAAGTGACAGCTGTTAAAGAAGACGGCTCTCAAGTGACATTTGATGCGCTTGCACGCTTCGATTCAGAAGTCGAGATCGATTATTATCGTCATGGTGGCATTCTCCAAATGGTGCTCCGTAATAAACTGGCTTAATGCAAAACCGGCTGAATAGCCGGTTTTTTTGATATAATGGAGCGAAGGAGTGAGAATATGTTTATGACAGAGACAGAAATAACAGTCAGATATGCTGAAACAGACAAGATGGGTGTGGTCTATCATGCCAATTATCTGATATGGTGTGAAGTCGCGCGGACGGATTTCATAGAAAAGGCAGGGTTTCATTATGCGGATATGGAAGCGGCAGGGATTATTTCACCGGTCATCAATATCAACTTAAACTACAAACAGTCTGTGACCTATCCGGAGAAGGTCATTGTCAAGAGCTGGATTGAGTCCTACAGCAAGCTCAGAACGATTTACGGCTATGAAATCGTTAACGCGGCGGGAGTGGTGGTCGCAGATGGTACCTCGACGCATGTCCTTCTGAAAAGAGGATCGGACAGACCTGTCAGACTTGACCGCTATTTTCCGGAGTGGCATGACAAATACATAGAGCTTTCCGAGCGATAAAAAATACCACGTCCAGAGGACGTGGTATTACTTTGTATATATGACTTCGTCGTTCTGCACGGTCACATGCAGTGTATCATCTTCAAAATACCAGATATCTTTAGCATCAACGAAGTACGTGATGCCGTTAATCGTTTCGTTATAACTGTCAGCGGGTAATGGCTCAACAGTGAAGCCGATGCCAAAGCCTTGCTTCAGCTGGAATTCCCCCCCGTATCTCGGATAGAACTTGACCGCCATGTCATCTGACAGATTAAGTTCCTCTTTGAACCAGGTTTGTGCGTTTTCGTCTAAAATGATTTTCATTTTATCACATCCATTTAATTTTTGGCTCTTCGTGATTCATTATACGACCGATGTTGGCTTTATGTCTAACAATAACAATCACCATGATAACAAAGGAGATACCGGTAATGATCCAGTCGCCGAAAGGAACGGCGGCAATAAAATTAATGATGCTGGCAAGTATACTTGCCAGTGAGACATACTTAAATGCATAGAGGACACTGAAAAAAGCGACAGCCGTCAATGTGAACAGCACAGGGTTCACTGCGAGAACGACGCCCGCTGATGTCGCGACAGCCTTGCCGCCTTTAAATTTCAGGAAGATGGAGAATACATGTCCTAAAACCGCGAAGAGACCGACAATGATGCCGTGCACTTCACTATGGAACAGGACGGGCAGCAGGGCACCGAAAATGCCTTTTGCCATATCAAGCAGTGTCACCACGATACCGGCATTGCGACCGAGTACGCGGAATGTATTGGTAGCGCCCAGATTGCCGCTGCCGAAGTTTCTGATATCTTTATGAAAAAATATTTTACCGATCAGTAGGCCGGGCGATAGGCTGCCGACGAGATAAGCAATTAAACACATCCATATAATAGTCATTCAAGCACTCCTTTTAATAGCAGGTACTAATAGTTTACCATATCACTTGATTATCGATAAGTAGCTATTATCAATTTTATTTAACTAATATAAATTTATTATGTAAACTAATATAAAACTTGATTTTTTAATTAAAATGTAGAAGAATAATGATTGTATGAAAAAATAACGAACATATGTTTGCGGGAGGGTCCGATTTGGTACAAAACACTCAATATAATGATGAATCCATTCAGGTGCTTGAAGGCCTTGAGGCTGTAAGAAAACGACCGGGTATGTATATCGGTTCGACTGACAGCCGGGGATTACATCATCTCGTCTATGAAATATTAGATAACTCTATAGATGAAGCACTGAACGGCCATGGTTCAGCGATAGATGTCACGCTGAATAAAGACGGCAGCGTGACGGTCGCAGATAATGGACGCGGTATGCCGACCGGTCTGCATAAGACAGGTAAACCGACGCCGGAGGTCATTTTCACTGTCCTGCATGCAGGCGGTAAGTTCGGCCAGGGCGGCTATAAGACGAGCGGCGGTTTGCACGGTGTCGGTGCCTCAGTCGTCAATGCCCTGAGTTCATGGCTGAAAGTCACGATCTACAACAACGGTAAGATTCATGAACAGCGTTTTGAAGAGGGCGGCCGGCCGGTGACGACACTCGAGGAAGTGGGGACGACGAGACGCACGGGCACGACCGTCACCTTCATGCCGGATTCTAAGATTTTCAAGCAGACCGTCCATTTTAATTATGACACACTGGCTGAACGGCTCAGAGAATCGGCATTCCTCTTACAGAACCTGAAGATCACGTTGACGGATAAACGAAGCGAGGAGAAGCAGGATGTCTTTCATTTTGAGGAGGGGCTGAAAGCATTTGTCGCCTTCGTCAACGAGGGGAAGGAGACGCTGCACGATGTCGTCATGTTCAAGGGTGAGTCAGCTGGTATTGAAGTAGAGGCTGCTTTTCAGTATAACGACCAGTACAGTGAGACCATTCTGTCCTTTGTCAACAATGTCCGTACAAAGGACGGCGGGACACATGAAGTCGGCATGAAGACCGCATTTACCCGTGTCTTCAACGAATATGCCCGTAAGACCGGGGAACTGAAGCAGAAGGATAAGAACCTCGACGGCAATGATATCCGTGAAGGCATGACTGCCGTCATATCGGTCAAGATTCCTGAAGAGCTCCTGCAGTTTGAAGGACAGACGAAATCGAAGCTCGGTACCAGTGAGGCACGGAGCGCTGTGGACAATGTGATTGCTGATCAGCTGCCTTACTTCCTGGAGGAAAACGGGAAATTATCGCAGAGTCTTGTCAAAAAAGCCGTCAAAGCATCACAGGCACGTGAAGCTGCCCGTAAGGCGCGTGAAGAGGCCCGTAATGGCAAGAAGAAGCGCAAGGAGACACTCTTATCAGGTAAGCTCACGCCTGCTCAGAGCAAGAATACAGAGAAAAATGAACTCTATCTTGTGGAGGGTGATTCTGCCGGCGGTTCAGCTAAACAAGGTCGTGACCGTAAGTTTCAGGCGATTCTGCCTTTAAGAGGGAAAGTCATCAATACGGAGAAAGCGAAGCTTGAAGATATTTTCAAGAACGAAGAAATCAATACGATCATCCATACCATCGGCGCCGGCGTAGGTAATGATTTCAACTTGAAAGACAGCAACTACAATAAAGTCATTATTATGACGGATGCTGATACGGACGGAGCCCATATCCAGGTGCTGCTGCTGACGTTCTTCTTCAACTATATGCGCCCGATGCTGGAAGCAGGACGAGTCTACATCGCGCTGCCGCCTTTATATAAAGTCTCTAAGGGAAAAGGAAAGAAAGAAGTCATTGAGTATGCCTGGACAGATGATGAGCTCATGGCAGTCCAGAAGAAAGTCGGGAAAGGCTTTACACTGCAGCGGTACAAAGGTCTAGGAGAAATGAACCCTGACCAACTATGGGAGACCACCATGAATCCGGAGACACGGACGCTGATCCGTGTGCAGATCAATGATGAGGTGAGAAGCGCGAAACGACTGACGACCCTGATGGGTGATAAGGTTGAACCGCGTCGGGACTGGATTGAACGCCACGTTGAATTCGGTATGCAGGAAGATGTCGGCATCCTGGAGAATGATGAAGTGCAGCTGATGAAAGAAGAAGAGGATATCCATGTGATAGAAGATGTCGAGTTAGGAGATGAAGCTTAATGGCTGAACAGATACAGATACTGCCGCTTGAAGATGTCATTGGCGACCGCTTTGCACGCTACAGTAAATATATTATTCAGGACCGGGCGATACCGGATGTGCGCGACGGTCTGAAGCCGGTGCAACGTCGTATCCTGTTTGCGATGCATCAGGAAGGCAATACATTTGATAAGAACTTCAGAAAAAGTGCGAAGACTGTCGGTAATGTGATCGGTAACTACCATCCGCATGGTGATACATCAGTCTATGACGCAATGGTCCGTATGAGTCAGGACTGGAAGCTCCGCCACGTGCTGGTTGAGATGCACGGCAATAACGGGAGTATCGATAATGATCCACCGGCAGCGATGCGTTATACAGAAGCCAAGTTATCGAAGTTAGCCGATCTTCTGCTGAAGGATATTCAGTATCAGACCGTGGACTATGTCCAGAACTTTGATGATACAGCAATGGAACCTGTCGTTCTCCCGGCTAAATATCCGAACCTTCTGGTCAACGGCTCAACGGGTATTTCAGCGGGCTACGCGACAGATATCCCGTCCCATAACCTGAAAGAAGTGATAGATGCCACACTTTTAGTGATGGATAACGAAAACGTAGATTTAGACCGTATCATGGCGGTCATGCCGGGTCCTGATTTCGCGACCGGGGGCATCATCCAAGGGAAAGCGGGAATCAGACAGGCCTATGAGACAGGTAAAGGGAAAATCGTGGTCCGGGGCAAGGTGGCGATTGAAGCACTGCGCGGCGGTCGCAGTCAGATCATCGTCTCTGAGATTCCTTATGAAGTCAATAAAGGTGTGCTGGTCAAACGGATCGATGAACTCCGTGCGGATAAGAAGGTTGACGGTATACTGGAAGTCCGGGATGAGACAGACCGCGAAGGACTGAGAATTGCAATCGAGCTAAAAAAAGAGGCCAACGCAGAAGGTATTCTGAATTACCTGTATAAGAACACAGAACTGCAGATCAACTATAATTTCAATATGGTCGCTATCAGTGACCGCCGGCCTAAACAGCTCGGTGTACGTGAGATGCTGAACAGCTATATTCGACATCAGTATGAAGTGGTGACGAGACGCAGTGACTATCAGCTTCAGCAGGCACAGCGCCGCATGCATATCGTTGAAGGGTTGATCAAGACTGTTTCTATTCTGGACGATGTCATTGCGGTCATCAGAAAGTCTGCCCATAAACAGGATGCAAAACAGAATCTCGTCGACTCATTTGACTTCACGATGGAACAGGCAGAAGCCATTGTCAGCCTTCAGCTGTACCGCCTGACCAATACGGATATCGTGGCGCTTGAGAAGGAGCATGACCAGCTGAAAGCACAGATCAAGGAGCTTGCAGAGATTCTCGCAAATCCTAAAAAGCTGAAGCAGGTCATCAGAAAAGAACTGAAACAGGTGCAGAAGGAATACGGTGAGCCTCGTCTCAGCCAGATTGAGGAGAAAGTAGCCGAGCTGAAAATCTCCAAGGACATCACGGTACCGAATGAAGAGGTAATGGTCAGCATCACCCGCGACGGTTATATCAAGCGGACTTCACTGAGAAGTTACGGCGCGAGTGATCTGAGTGAGGTGGGTGTTAAAGAGGGCGACGCACTTCATATTCATACGCAGACCAACCTGCAGCATACGCTTCTCATCTTTACCTCGCAGGGTCACTACCTTTACGTTCCGGTCGTTAATCTGCCTGATGTGAAGTGGAAAGACCTGGGGACTCATATCTCGCAGATCGTGCCGCTTAAAGAGCAGGACCGCGTCCTTAACCTGGTGGCAGTGGAATCATTCGATGAGCGCTTTGTGGTGACGGCGACTCGTCACGGTATGATTAAGAAGACGCCGCTTAAAGATTATCAGACATCACGGTTTACCCGTCCGATTGTCGGTATAAAGCTGAAGGCAGATGATGAAGTCATCTACAGCGATGTGGTTAATGATGGCACGGTCGTAGTTGTGACACAGAATGGCTATGCACTGAACTATGCGTTAGCTGAGGTCAGTGAGCAGGGCTTGAAGGCAGCGGGTGTTAAATCGATTAATCTGAAGGATGATGAAGTGACGGCGACCATGATGCTGACGGACGGCGATCTGCTGATTGCGACGCAGCGCGGGGCCGTGAAGCGGATGAAGATGAACTTCGAAGTCGCTAAGAGAGCAAACAGAGGGCTTCTCTTGCTCAAGGAACTTAAAACCAATCCTCACCGTATTGTCGCAGCAGCGATAGTCCAGCCTGAAGCGCACTTCCATCTGTTATCAGACACCGGTCAGACGGTCAGTCAGCCAGTGAAATCCATCCGTCTGACAGAACGCTATACCAACGGCAGCTTTGTCGTCGATGAAAGCGACTTCGGCAAAGTCCTGGACATGTTTATTACGGAATAATATATCTTTGAGCAATCCTTTTGTGATAATATACATGATGTACGTATATTTTTCACAGGAGGATTTTTCGTTGGATTTTAATAAAGTAAATTTTGATGCTATGATACCAGATTGGTTCAAGACCATTGTATCGACTGGTAATGATTTAATCTGGACGCAGTTCCTGATCGGACTGTTACTGCTGGCCGGACTGTTCTTCAGTTTAAGCTCACGTTTTGTCCAGCTGAGATGGCTGCGTGAGATGTTCCGTGTGATCGGGGAGAAACCTGAGACACTTGATGATGGACAGAAAGGGATTTCCTCATTCCAGGCATTTACCATCAGTGCGGCGAGTCGTGTCGGCACAGGTAATATTGCCGGGGTGGCAACAGCGATTGTGCTCGGTGGTCCCGGTGCTGTCTTCTGGATGTGGGTGATTGCGTTTTTTGGTGCAGCATCAGCATTCTTCGAGGCTACTTTGGCACAGGTCTATAAAGTACCGGATAAAGAAGGCGGCTTCCGCGGCGGCCCTGCCTATTACATGGAAAGAGGGCTCGGGCAGAAGTGGTTAGGTGTGACGTTTGCTATTCTCATCACTGTGACGTTTGCTTTTGTCTTCAACACAGTGCAGTCGAATACCATTGCTGAAAGCTTTAATGCACAGTACAAAATAGCACCTTGGATCACCGGTCTGATTCTTGCTGTTATTACAGCAATTGTTATCTTCGGCGGCGTGCGTTCTATCGCTAGGATATCCTCTGCCATTGTACCTGTCATGGCCATTTTTTATATTATACTGGTACTGTTCATTCTGCTCACGCATGCGAATATGATCATCCCGATGCTGACTTCTATCGTGAAGGGTGCATTCGGCATGGAACAGGCCTTCAGTGGGGCGCTCGGTTTCACTATCATGCAGGGAATCAAACGGGGTCTTTTCTCTAATGAAGCGGGGATGGGGTCAGCCCCTAATGCGGCCGCTACTGCTGCGGTATCACACCCGGTTAAACAAGGGCTGATCCAGTCTCTTGGCGTATTCTTTGATACGATGGTCGTATGTACAGCGACAGCGATCATGATTCTGCTCTATTCGGGACTAGAATTCGGAGAGAAAGCGCCTCAAGGTGTCGCGGTGACACAGGCCGCACTTAATAGCCATGTCGGCGCGTTCGGTGGGATGTTCCTGACAGTCGCTGTCTTCCTGTTCGCCTATTCGTCTGTTATCGGTAACTACTATTACGGGCAGTCAAACATTGAGTATTTAACGACCAATAAGACGGTGATGTTCATTTTCCGTCTGCTCGTGGTATTCATGGTATTCTTCGGTGCAGTTGTCAAGGTTGAGACAGTCTGGGCAACAGCCGATTTGTTCATGGGTCTGATGGCTATCCTGAACATAACAGCGATCATCGGGCTCGCACATGTCGTATTTGAAGTTGCGGGTGACTATGCAGAACAGCGTAAGAAAGGCCTTAATCCGGTCTTCAGAACGAAGAACGTTAAGGCTGATTTATCAGCAGTTGAGACATGGGGCGACAATCCTTACCATCATGAAGACAAATAGAAAAGACTATGCAGCTGCATAGTCTTTTTTCTATCCGAATAATGACTTGAAGAAATTGCCGATAGCGGTGAAGAAGGATTTGATTGCTTCGACGATTTTATCCCAGACGCCTTGTTCTTCTAATGAATCCTTTAAATCTTTGCCGGCTTCTTTTGCTTTTTCGGCAGCGTTCTTGAAAGTATCGGAGTTCTTGATGTCATTGACATAATCTGTTGCACTATTGATGATCTTATCGGCATTTTCACCTGTAAAGACGCCTTGCTGCTGAGCGTTATTGATGAAGTTGACGATAATATTGATCTGGTTGTCATTTAAGACGTTGTTTAATCCGTTGTTATTGATTTTTTCAGTCACGACATTTTTAATTTCAGTCACAGATAAGTTGCCGCCTTGTTTAGCGATTTCTGCTTTTGCTTCAGCAATTGCTTTATTCAGCTGCTCTTGTGAGAAGCCGTCTTTATTCTGATTTTCTTCCGTGATGCTGGTGATTGAATCGAGCTCGTCCTGTGCAGCTTTTGTCTGTGCCTGGTCAATCGGCTCACCTTGCGCTTCAAAGGCTTTATAGACGCCCGCTAATGCACTTTCACCTGTTACGTCTTCGGCAGCAGCAATCTTGACGTCAGCATCAGTGACACCGGCAGTCAAGAGCGCATTCTTATATGTGTCTTCAGTGATTTTAGTGATTTTCCCTTTGGATTGGTCAATGGTCAATGTCAGGCCCGCACCTTTGGCAAGCTTCGTGATACGGATACTTGATTTAAGCACATTATCAGAAGACTGCAGGTTTAAATATTTACCGAGGTCCGCTGCTGTGACATAAGTGATTTTATCATTGTCCTGCGTACCGAGCAGGTCGTGAGTGGTATTTCTCAGATTGTCATTGGACTGAAGGGCAGCACCGTATACAGTGACAGCTTCCTGCCAGGCTTCCTCTGTAACAGCATAGGAAGGTTTGGAGAAGGTCAGTATCATGATGAATGACAGGAAAGCAGCAAGTAATTTTATTTTCTTTTTCAAGTGGGTCATCTCCTTTTTAATTGTAGTGATATTCGCTATACTATGTATAAGCTTACGAATATTATAGCATGCGAGAATCGTTCTGCCATGAGACTTAAGTACGAGGTGACAGATGGGCAACTACATTATAGACAAGACACTTAACAACAATGTTTTAGTGGCCACATACTACGGCGATGAAGTGATTTTAATCGGTAAGGGTATCGGTTTCGGCAAAAAGGCGGGAGAAGTCATTGATACCGATCAAATCGAAAAGATATATGAACTGAAAACCTTCCAGGATAAACAGCGTTACCGGACATTGATGGATATCGGCGATGACGATGTGATGAAAGTCGTCATAGAAGTGGTCGACCAGATAAAAGATCTGATTGAAGAAGACGTCAATGATAGTCTGCTTCTTTCACTGACTGATCATATTATCTTCGCCATCAAACGTTTAGAGGACCAGATTTTTATTTCCAATCCATTCATCAATGAGACAGAAGCCCTTTATCCAAGAGAGTATAATGCCGCTTATAATGCCGTCAATATGCTGAATGAACGACTGAAAGTAAAGCTGCCGGAATCGGAGGTCGGCTTTATTGCGCTACATATCCATTCCTCAATCAGCCGTCAGAGTATCCGGGATATGAACCTGATGGCTGAGGTCATTACGCGGTCAGTCAGGATTATTGAGCATGATCTGAAGATTCAGGTGGATAAGAATTCGATCATCTATTCACGCTTTGTGAGACATATCAGCTTTGCAGTGCAACGCGTTATCGCCAATGATTCTGCGCCTGAACAAAGAAATCTCGAAAACCTATTGAAAATTCAGTATCCTGTCTGCTATAATGTGGCTATTAAGATAGTCAAAATGATGCAGACATTGCTGAATAAACCGGTCTATGAATCTGAGCTGGTTTATCTGACAATGCATATACAGCAGTTCAATACTGAAGCTACAGACGTGTAACTGGTTATGCAGGCATGAGTCTAAGGCTGGTACATAGGGACCAGTCTAGACTCATGCCTTTTTGCGTCATTGAAAATGTCTTAACAATAAAAGGAGGGTATTTCTATGTTTAAAATGTTGTTCGGTCAGCTGCAGCGAATCGGTAAAGCGCTCATGCTGCCAGTAGCGATCCTGCCGGCTGCAGGTATCTTACTGGCCTTTGGTAATGCGATGCACAATGACCAGCTCCTGCAGTTTGCACCTTGGCTGAAAGCTGATTTCTTCGTCATGCTATCAGGTATTATGGAATCTGCCGGTCAGGTTATCTTTGACAATCTGCCTTTATTATTTGCGATTGGTACGGCGCTTGGTTTAGCAGGTGGGGACGGCGTAGCTGCGCTGGCTGCACTTGTCGGCTTCTTAATTATGAATGCGACAATGGGTAAATATCTTGGCATTACAATTGATGATATCTATTCATATGCGGACGGGGCTAAAACACTGGGTCAATCAGCAAAAGATCCGGCCTATGCATTAGTGCTCGGTATTCCGACACTGCAGACGGGTGTATTCGGCGGTATCATCATGGGTGCCATTGCTGCATGGTGTTACAATAAGTTCTATAATATTCAGATGCCAGCATTCCTCGGTTTCTTCGCAGGAAAACGTTTTGTACCTATCATCACGTCTGTTATGGCAATTCTGACAGGTATCGTCCTTGCGTTAGTATGGCCATTCATTCAGCACGGTCTGAATGGTTTATCTCAGTTCCTACTCGATAAGAACTTAGTATTAACGACATTTATTTTCGGTATCATTGAACGTGCATTAATTCCGTTCGGTCTGCACCACATTTTCTATGCACCATTCTGGTTCGAGTTTGGTAGTTATACAGATGCAGCCGGTAACCTGGTTCGTGGGGACCAGAAAATCTGGATGGCACAGATGAAAGACGGCGTTCCGTTTACAGCAGGTATGTTCACAACAGGTAAATATCCATTTATGATGTTCGGTCTGCCTGCAGCCGCATTTGCTATCTACCGCCAGGCACGTCCTGAACGTAAAAAAGTAGTAGGGGGCTTGATGCTTTCTGCTGCGTTGACGTCATTCCTGACGGGTATTACAGAACCACTTGAATTCTCATTCTTATTCGTTGCACCGATTCTCTATGTGATCCACGTATTATTAGCGGGTACATCATTCCTGGTCATGCATTTACTGCATGTTAAAATTGGTATGACGTTCTCCGGCGGTTTCATCGATTATACATTATTCGGTTTACTGAACTGGGATCGTACGAATGCACTGATGGTCATTCCGGTAGGTCTTGTCTATGCAGTGATCTACTACTTCCTGTTTACGTTTGCGATTAAAAAGTTCAACTTAAAAACGCCAGGTCGTGAAGTAGAGGAAACTACTGCTAAAGTTTCAACAGCAAGTGAATTACCATTCAACGTTTTAGATGCGATGGGTGGCAAAGACAATATTAAGCACCTGGATGCTTGTATCACACGTTTACGTGTAGAAGTTAAAGATAAATCTAAAGTTGATACGAATGAATTGAAAGCTTTAGGCGCAGCGGGTGTGCTTGAAGTAGGTAATAACATGCAGGCGATATTCGGGCCTAAATCAGACCAGATCAAGCATGATATGGCTCGTATCATGTCAGGCGAGATTACGCGACCTGAACAGACTGCAACAGCAGATGCACCTGATGAGGTTGTAATTGAGACATCAGGAAATAAAGATCTGACAGAAGTGTTTGCACCGATTTCAGGTGAAGTGGTAGATATTACTAAAGTGCCTGATGAAGTATTTGCCGGTAAAATGATGGGTGAGGGGGTCGCAGTTATCCCTGCAGAAGGCGTTGTTTACGCTCCATTCGATGGCACGGTGAAAATGGACTTCCCGACTAAACATGCTCTCGGTCTTGAATCTGAAGCTGGCACTGAGATGCTGATTCACTTTGGACTTGAAACAGTCGGTCTGAAAGGTGAAGGATTTGAAGTGCTGGTTAAACCAGGTGATACGATTGTAATTGGACAGCCGTTACTGAAAGCTGACCTTAACTTTATCAGAGAACATGCTAAAAGCGATATCACGCCGCTTGTCTTCACAAATCTCGGCAATAAGCAAATGATAGATGTTCACTACGGTCGCATTAATCATGGCGACAAATTAATGGAAATCAAGTAAAATGAAGGCTCTGGGAAACCAGGGCCTTCAATTTATCGTTTTTAATAATATAACTTTATTATGTCAACTTATAAAGTTATATTATCAATTAATTTCATTAAGGAGAGTGTTGCAAATGTTCAAAAATAATCGGTTTATTTCCTTCTTAGGTGGGTCAACTCTTATTTATACGCTGATTATGGCTATTTTGATTGGTATTCTGATCTTTATTACCCGGCAGGTGTCCTTTGTTTTTACGCCTGTTATTACCATTATTAAAACTATTATCGGTCCGATTATTGTCGCTTTTATCTTTTTCTATCTGCTCAATCCGGTTGTCAATTTTCTGGAGCGCTACCGTATCAAAAGGTTGTGGGGCATTATCCTGCTTATACTGATTATTCTCGGTGTACTTGTAGGTATCGTTACTTTGCTTGTGCCTTTAATCCAGGAGCAGTTTGTTCTGTTTATTAATCATTTTCCAGCCTATGTCGACCATCTAGGGGATGTTTTTAATAAATTGACTAAGAACTCGTTTATCGAGCCTTATATGGCTGATATGCAGCACTGGCTCAATCAGCAGCTTGTTTCGCTGCAGGACAAAGCGAATGTCTATATGGATAAGCTGCCCTCTAAGGTCCGTTCTATTATCGATGCTTTGATGAGTGTCATCATCGTGATAGGGACTTTCCCATTTGTTCTTTTCTTCTTGTTGAAGGATGGCGATAAGTTCCTGAATTATGTGCTGAGGCTGACGCCTCCCAAATACCGACAGGATGTCCATGATATCCTGCTTAAAATGGATCTACAGGTGGGGTCCTATATCCAGGGACAGCTCATTGTATCATTATGTATCGGTGTACTGCTTTATATCGGCTACAATATTATCGGTCTGGAATATGCGCTGGTGCTCGCTTCTATAGCCGCTGTCACAAGTGTCGTGCCGTATCTAGGTCCGACCATTGCCATCAGTCCCGCTATTGTCATCGCACTGGTTGACTCACCATTCACCTTATTAAAGCTCGTTATCGTCTGGGTCGCTGTGCAGTTCCTGGAGGGCCATTTTATCTCTCCTAATATTATGGGCAAGACGATGCAGATTCATCCGCTGACCATTATCTTTGTCCTGCTCTGTGCAGGTAATCTAGCAGGTGTACTAGGCGTGATCTTAGCGATTCCGACCTATGCCATTATCCGTGTGCTGGTCTCTCATCTGTTTGAGAAGTTTAAGAAACGTTATAACCGTTATTTCTCTGAGGACTCTGGGCCATATGAAACCCATCCATAAAGTTATCAGGCTTGAGATGTATCTTTTCTAAAATCCCTTGCTTTTTAGATGTTTATTGGATAAGTTAGTTATAGTTTCGGAAGATTGGAAGAGGGATGACATGAGTACCAAAAATGTTTACAGACGCAAGAAAAAAACCAGACTGCGCAAACTGCCGTTTATTATCCTGGCTCTTATAGCGCTACTTGTATTACTCGGTTTCTGGGTGAAATCAAGCTATAATAATGGCATACAGTTTGCGAGAGATCACGGCAAACAGGAGAAAAAGTATGAGTTTAATGGACCTATTAATAAGGATGCCAAAGTCAACATTCTAATCTTAGGTCAGGACCGGGTCGTTGATGGTTCTGCACGTACGGACTCCATTATGGTGGCGCAATATGATTATTTAAGCAAAAAAATGAAACTGATGTCTGTGATGCGTGATATCTATGCAGAGATTCCAGGCTATCAGAACTATAAAATCAATACAGCATATACGCTCGGCGGACCTGAACTGCTGCGCCAGACGTTGAAGAAGAACCTGGATATTGATCTTGAATATTATGCGATCATTGACTTCAAAGGCTTTGAACAGATGGTGGATGAGTTGTCTCCTCAAGGCATTCCAATCAATGTCGAAAAAGATATGTCTGAAAAAATCGGCGTTTCCCTGAAAAAAGGGCAGCATAATCTGAATGGTAAAGAGCTTCTGGGTTATGCGCGTTTCAGAAATGATGAAGAATCTGACTTCGGGCGTGTCAGAAGACAGCAGCAGGTCATTAAGGCACTCGAAAATGAGTTTGTCTCTCTGTCAACGTTACCTAAAGTGCCTAAGCTTGCCGGGATTGCCAGAGGATATGTCGACACCAATATGACAAACAGTGATATCTTCAAGACAGGCGCCTCTTTCGCGATCAGAGGGAATAAGGATATTCAGACGCTTGTCATTCCTGTCAAAGGAACGTTTAATTTCAAGGACGTCTACGGAGTAGGGAATGTGCTGGATATCGATAAAGAAGCGAACAAACAGGCAATCAAGAAATTTTTAGCAGAATAAAATAGACGTACTCTTCGCGAGTACGTCTATTTTTTATTCTTCTGATTTAAGTTTGCCGTTAACAGCGTAGCGCTCTTTCTTCAATTCTTCTACGAATACATGGATGTTCTCTTTAGGCGCCTGAGTTGTTCTGCTGACCACTTCAGTGACCTCAGCAACCATCGCTTTGAGCTGTTCTTCCGTGCGGCCTTCAATCAATTCAATGGTGACAAATGGCATTATTATTTATCCTCCTTGGTATACATTCTATATGTTGATGAACCATGACCATCTTTCCAGTCATGTACATTATCCGCTTCCATAAACTCTAAGTTAACATCGACCACATGGGGCTGCTCCAGAAGACGCTGGGCAATCTGTTTCTTGATTTCAGACAGTTGTCTTAAATTCATATCCACACGCGGCGTTTCGAGCAATGCTTCCAGGTGAAGGTCTTCTCCTTCTTTCAGCACTGTCAGACGTTTAATATCCGTGATATGCTCGTTTTCGAGAATGATACGAGAAGCTTGGACTTCCATCTCCTGATCAGAGACACCAATAGCGCCTGCTGCATTCTCAAGGAAGACACGTGCTACGACGAAGAACATCATCAGACCGATGATAACGGACACTATACCTTCAATCTGTCCGAAGCCAGTGAGACGCGCAATGATGATGGCGATCAAAGCCAAGGCACCGCCTAAAGTGGCCACTGTATCTTCCATGAATACCAGTTTAGTAGCCGGTTTAGCTTTGTTCAGATTCAGGTAGCTGGTTGTATAAGGATGAAGACCTGTTGTAGGTAAGTGGGCTTCCTCCAGTACTTCTTTACCGGCTTTTCCTAGAACAGAACCTTCAAGCACAATACCGATCAACAGGACGCCTGCATTGATCAGAAAATGATTAAAGGGCTGCGCTTCATGGGAAGGGTGCTGGATATGATGAATCCCTTCAAGAACCGTTTCATAAGCAAGAATGGCTACAATGATAACCGCGAATAAACAAACAATATTAACAAGACGGCCGTATCCGAAAGGAAACTTCTCATTGGGGTCTTTTTTAGATACCGCAGAGCCGACCCAGACGAACAGCTGATTGGCTGCATCACCCAGAGAATGCATCATCTCAGCGAACATCGCTACGTTTCCTGTAATCAGGTAGGCACCGAATTTAAGTGCACCGAGAACAAAGTTAACAATGGCAGCCATCAAGGAAGATTTGCTTCCTTTTTTGAGTAATTTAAACAAACCTGTCATATTATAAACTCCTTTTTTTAATATGTTTGTTCTCTTCCCTATTATATGCGATGATAGTCCTAAATCAAAAGACAAAATTATTCTTAGGAGGGCCAGATGTTTAGAAATTTATTATCTTCTATCGGATTTGAGGATCTCACTGTTGATACCCGTATCAATCAAGCACATTATCAGCCAGGTGACACGATTGAAGGGATAGAAGACGAGATCTTTTTCAGTTAGCGAGACCCTATGCCCTCATATTGTCAAAATTTCGGATATCGTATAAGATTGAATAGATGTAATATTCAAGAAAGAAGGGGACAGAATGACTTATCCAGATGTAAAAGCAACCATCAAGCAGGTCGAGACACTAGTGAATATTCCAGGTCCGTCCGGCTATGCCTACGCTGCCATCCAGTACTGCCAGGACTACCTGCAGGCACATGGTATTGACAGCACTCTTACCAATAAAGGGGGACTCAGTGTCACAGTAAAGGGGGCTGATGATACTCGTCACCGCTTCATCACAGCGCACGTCGATACGCTCGGCGCTATGGTCAAGGATATTCTGCCAAGCGGACGACTGAAGATGACGAAGATAGGGGGTTTCAGCTGGCATGCGACAGAAGGGGAATACTGTCAGATTCATAGTGCCGGTAAAGTCTTTACAGGTACTATCTGCCTTCATGAAACCAGTGTCCATGTCTATCGCGGCAATGACGACATCAAACGCGATGACGATCATATGGAGGTCCGTATCGATGAAATCACGGCATCTGCAGAAGAAACATATGCCCTCGGAATCAACGTCGGCGATTTCATCTGCTTTGAACCCCGCTTCCAGTATACAGAGAGCGGCTTCGTGAAATCACGTCACCTTGATGATAAAGTCAGTGCCGCGATTATGCTGGAGTTACTTGTACATCTGAAGGACAATGAGATTCAGTTGCCGCATACCACCCATTTCTTCTTCTCCAACAATGAAGAGATCGGTTACGGTGGTAACTCCAATATCCCGTCAGAAGTCGTAGAATATCTTGCGGTAGATATGGGGGCACTGGGTGACGGTCAGCTGTCAGATGAATATACGGTCTCTATCTGTGCAAAAGACAGCTCAGGTCCGTATCATTATCATCTCCGCCAGCATCTCGTTGAACTGTGCCGAGAAAATGGTATAGACTATAAGATTGATATCTATCCTTACTACGGATCTGATGCCAGTGCGGCCATCTCTGCAGGTCATGATATCAAACATGCGCTGTTCGGTGCCGGCATTGAGTCTTCCCATGCGATGGAACGTACACATGAGCGCTCCATACAGGCGACTGAATCACTTCTTCTCGCCTATGTTCAGAGTCCACTGGTATAAACAGTTCTAATACAGGATAAGTCCCGCAACTCATTCAGCGGGACTTTCTGTTTTATCTGAAGTCAATTGAAGCGAGCAGGCCGATCAAGATGCCGACTGTCATTGAAAGCATGGTACCAAGCAGGATATACTCCGACTGTTTATCAATCTTATCAGGCTGATGATCAACCGGGTCCTGCTTCACATCATTGAATCTTAAGATAGATTTACTTGCGATGACAAGCCCGATTGCGGTATATTCCTTTAGTACGATAAAGATAATAATCAGAAACCTTTCCAGGTAGCCGATGACAAGCCCGACATTATCGGTCTGCGGGAGTTTAGTTGAACTCATGGACGCCAGAAATGACCGGATGAAAGGGCCGCTGAAGATATAAAGTACGATACACAGGAAATAGAGGGTCAGATTCATCATCATCGGTAGAGGTCCTTCAGTGTCTGTCTGATATCGGCTCTCATCGCTTCATTGATACCTGAGCTGTAATGAATCAGTTCCTGCTCGATTAAGTCAAGCTGCTTACTGCGTGCTTTTTTGAGATGGGTGGAGACTGTAGAGAAGCTCTTATCCATCTCCAGTGCTAGTTCCCGCTGTACAGGTATCGAGAGGCTCATCAGCAGTATTTCCCGCTGGATATCTGTATGCTGGCGCAGGATATCTGTCATATAGTAGAAGAGCACATGATTGATCATCGATGCATTCTCTGCCGAGAGACTGAGGTCAACCTGGTCATTCGTCTTGATGCTTTCCAGCGCCTGACGTGCTTCCTTGATGATAGGGGCATTCCAGTGCTCAAAATCGGCTTCCGGCAGTTCACTTTCACCAATCGACAGCCCGAATTTAAGGGTCTGACTTTTTAAAGGCCATGATAATTTGATATAATAAGCTAGCATCAGCATATCACCCGGTGAATCGCAGACAAAGAACAGTTCGTCTCCCATTCTGAAATTGACGTAGCGTCTATTCAGCGGCTGTGTCCAGCTGTTGATTGCGCTCTCCAGCTGGCGGAGTTTCTGGCTGATTTCACCTGTATTCCCATGGGCTGTACTTCCTGATACGTCCATAATGAATAACCCGATCATTTTATCCCTCCGTTCGCTTATATAAACGAATTTTCAATAATTCTTTTATATAAGCGAATTATAGCATAAAATAATCACTAATCTACTGAACAAGAAGGAGTTAACTATGAAGTTTATTACACTGACAAAAGAACAATTCGGCACATTCTGTGATCAGACAGGCAGTCATTTCACACAGATGACAGTCAACTATGACGTCAAACAGGCAGAAGGTGCTGAAGTCCACCTGGTAGGGGTAGAGGAGAACGGAAACGTGATTGCAGCCTGTCTTCTGACGGCCATTCCCGTCATGAAAGTCTTTAAATATTTCTACACGAACCGTGGACCAGTGATGGACTATAACAACAAAGAACTGCTGCACTTCTTCTTTACAGAATTAAAGAAATATTTAAGACAGCATAAAGCGCTCTATGTACGTGTTGATCCGTATGTTGCTTATCAGAAGCGGGATCACGACGGTAACGTGCTGGAAAAATATCCGACCGCTTCAGTCATTGAAGAGATGGCAGCACTCGGTTATGTCCATCAGGGCTATACAACGGGTATGAAGACCAACTTCCAGATACGCTGGCACTCAGTTCTGGACCTTGAAGGCAAGGATGCCAAGTCCGTCTTGAAAGATATGGACAGCCTGCGTAAACGGAATATCAAGAAAGTCATCAAAAATGGTATCAAAGTCCGCTATCTGACTGAGGATGAGATGCCTATCTTCAGACAGTTCATGGCAGATACAAGCTCCAAGAAAGAGTTCCAGGACCGTGATGACAACTTCTATAAGCTGCGTCTGCGTCATTTCGGTGACAGAGCGCTCATGCCACTTGCCTATATAGACTTTACAGAATATATCCCTCAGCTAGAAGAGGAGAAGCAAGGTGTAAAACGGAGCCTGCAGACGGAGAACACCCAGAAGAACGACAAGAAAAAAGCAGATCTCGAGAAACAGCTGGCAGCGATTGAAGACCGTCTGACAGAAGCGAAAGAACTGCAGGCTGAACACGGAGATGAACTGCCTGTAGCAGCCGCGTTCTACCTGATCAATCCATATGAAGTCGTATACCTGGCAGGCGGGACAGCGAATGAGTTCAGACACTTCGCAGGTTCCTACGCTATACAGTGGAAGATGATCAACTACGCGCTTGATCATGGCATCAACCGCTATAACTTCTACGGCATCAGCGGTGACTTCAGTGAAGAGGCAGAAGATGCGGGGGTCATCAAGTTCAAGAAAGGTTTCAATGCAGACGTCATGGAATATATCGGTGACTTTGTGCTGCCGATCAATAAGCCGGTCTATCAGGCTTATCAGGCGATGAAGAAGATCAGGGGGTAAGTGATGGAGTTCACAGAACTGACTACAAAAGAATTCAAGACATTTATGGCTGAGACACCCTATATGAGCCACTATTTCCAGATGGCTGAAAATATCGCGAACAGGGAAGAAGAGAAGAGTCCGGTTGTCCTCCTCGGCGTCAAAGAGAACGGCAGAGTGATGGCGGCCAGTCTGTTCTCTAAAATACCGACATTCGGCAGCTATATGTATTATTCAAACCGCGGACCTGTACTCGATACATCAAATACAGAGCTGATTCGTTTTTACTTCCAGTCGCTGGATACATATCTGAAACAGCATCAGTGTCTGTACGTCAAGCTCGATCCGTACTGGCTATATCGCACCTATGACAAAGACGTCAATCCGAAGACAGCGGGCAACGATGAGCTGATCAAACTTCTTGAGTCATTAGGTTATACGCATGGCGGCTTCACCAGAGGATACAGTCACACACAAGTGCGCTGGATGAGTGTACTGTACCTGGAAGGGGAAACACCGGCATCCATCATGAAGCAGTTTGACAGCCAGCGTAAGCGCAATGTCAAGAAGGCACAGAAATACGGTGTCAAAATCCGTCTGCTGGAAGAAAATGAGATTGATATCTTCCTGGATCTGTACAGAGAAACCGAGGAACGGACAGGCTTTATCGCCCGTGATGATGACTACTTCAAGCGATTCAAGAAACACTACGGCTCAAAGGCCATCATGCCGCTTGCATATATCGACTTAGATGAACATATAGCGGATTTAAACGCAGAACAGCTGGAACTGGAGACCAAACATGACCAGCTGCTGCTGGCAGACAACAAATCAGACAAGCAGCTGAAGAAACTGGCTGATTTAGATGACCAGCTGAAGAAACTGCAGCAGAACTTACTGGATATGAATGAACTGAAGAAAACAGATGGCCAGATCCTGAATCTGGCAGCAGGCATGTTCTTTGAGAATAATTATGAAATCAATTATTTCTCAGGAGGATCCAGCCATAAATACAGTCAGTTCATGGGCCCATATGCCATGCACTGGTATATGATCAATTATTGTTTTGAGCACCAGTTCAGCCGTTACAATTTCTACGGTGTATCCGGTGATTTCACGGAATCCGGCGAAGATTACGGTGTCTATCGATTTAAACGCGGCTTCAATGCACAGATTGAGGAACTTGTCGGAGATTTCAATAAGACAATCAACAAACCTAAAGCCATGTTACATCAGACAGTGATGAAAGCTGGCGGCGGCGCACGACGTATCAAGAATATCATTAAAAAGAACTGATAAAAACCGTCATGATGATCATGACGGTTTTAGTGTATATAAGTGACAACAAGACCCCTCTATTTTTTTCGATATTCTAGTTTACATAATATATATTATAGGAAGTTATGTGTGGAGAGAAATCGTTCAACTCATAAGCCCCTATCTGCCAAACTAAACTATTTCTCTTAGCTGATAATAAAAAGATTCTAATATATTGTTCCTCGTCTAAATACTCGTATTTATTTAACATTGAAATCTGTTTCCTCGTATATTAGATTTCCTCTCCAATTTTGCTGCATATTTGTAGAGACAGGCATCTATTTCTGTATTTTCTTCCGTTTTTCTAGTTCTCTGACCATCATCTGCATAAGCAGCATCATATAGATAATAGCCATTAAAGGCGCATAGAACGTCCACCATGCGATTGTTAAGTCATTAAAATGATAGCCCATCAGACTGCTGAGCTCCGGGAATACGGGCTTCTCAATAATCTCACAGGCAGATCCATAACATACATCTGTCCCACCGAAGAAAATCTTGAAGAATGCGAGATGTGAGATGATGATTAATGTCTGGAACAATAGACGGAGAAATATAATAAAATACTGGGTCGTCATATTCGGCCATACATGCTTGAAGTAGATATGTGTTTTACTAGGGCTGAAGGTATAGGCACTCACAATAAACTCTTTCCCGAGGATTATTTCAGTGGATTCCTTAATCAGAACCACCGTTGTCGGGATCATCAGTAAAATAAGGATCATGATATTGAAAAGTATTCTACAGTCAGCCGAGTTTTCAAATCCATTGAGTGGTTCATAGAGAACTGGCCGTAAAAAAATATAGGCTAATATCGACTGAGGAATATAGAAGAAGGGATTAGTTACTGCTTGCAGGAAAGTACCGCTTCTCTTACTGAAAGCTAGATATGTACCTATTATGATCGCTAGAGTCAGTGAGACGAGCGCAATAATGATCAATATTAAAAGTGTAAGCCTGTAACCCGATAACACCTCATAAGCCATATGATTTGAACTTGAATCCACACCGAATACAGCATGCCGACTCGGAGGAAATGGCGAACTTGATATAATACTCCCCCTACTATCATATAAGAAATCCGTTCGTTTCACTTTGCCGTTGAAAATATCAAAATATATGATACCTACAATAGCTGGTAAGATGAGCAGAGTCAGATAAATATAGATCTTTTTCATCATACCATTCCCCTGCCGGTTACTTGATGTACAGCAAATTGACTCAACCTGAATAACAGCGCTATTGGAATATAAAGCAGTAAAAAGGTGATAAAAAGTACAACCGGTGAATTGTATTCAAATATAAAGACGGATACCCCCATTATATTCATCACTCTTTCCAGGAACAGCAGACTGGACAAGGTAATCCAGACAATCTGTTTCATATTAATCAGGTAGCGGATCATGAGATTGCGCAAGATATGACAGGAAAATACTTCAAATTCATTCAAACCCTTTGATCTGGCTAACTCTACATAAGCACTTACTCTCTCCTCATCTAACAGCTTTTTCAGCAAGGTGATGCTGTTGACTAACGGAATAATCAATAATACCAATACCGGGAAAATAAAGGCCTTCGAACTCTGACTGGAAGCAACAGCGAATAGCAGTGTACCCGTCTGCTGATAAATAACTATCACAGCCGTGATAGAAATCGGTACATAAAAGACATCAGGTATAATACTGAGCATATGGTTCATGACAACGATTATTTTCTCGAAGTGCTGATATTTATACATCAAAGAGACTAAGAAAAGCGAAAGAATAAAGGAAATGATAATAGCAGAAAACAAAATAGAAAGTGTATTCACCCATGGGCCGATAATAAACGGAAAAAGGCTATGTTCAACACCAGATTTTTGATTGATGAATACAATCTGCTGAGGCCGTGACAGATTTCTTATAGTCTCCTGTATAGCAGTCAAGAAATCATTAAAATTGAAATGTTGAGAATGAAATAATGACGGAAGACATGCGACAAGAAATAGTACCAAGACATTAATCATTATTTTAATGACGTCTTTCAGATGCTCACCCTCTTCCTAGGAAACCATAATAGAACAATTACGCCTATTATACTAAATATTCAGAAAATAAAGAATGGTATTTGACCTATCCGTTTTTCATACAATTCTAAGTATTAATCCTTTTAAGGCTTAGCCATAATGTCGGCTTCTTCTCTTCCAGCCTGATGATGTCACTCTCGGATGGCATCACCTGATAGTTCTTATGTTCTTCCAAGTCAAGGCGGGCCAGATTTTCTTTGCTTATAGACTGAACGTCTCTATAGAGACTGAATTTCAATTCATATTTATCTTCAAGCTGTTTGATATATAGTGGTTTTGTGCCGTCTGTCTTCTTGAGAAAATCAGGTATCATGAGTTCTTCTGTCACCGGTAGCATGATATGGCTGTTCATCAGTCTTCTCTCATCAATGATATATAATCGATGTGCGTCACTTATACTCTCCACAAGGCGGAAAGTCTCATCAAGCAGTCGATATTTGAGAGAGCCATCTAAGTGCTCGTCAGTCACAGCTGCGATCTGCGGGACATAGATATATTGTGTCCCTTCAGATATCAGACTGAGTTGTTGGCTTATATGTCGTAAATGATGATTGATTTTCCGCTTCTTGCCCCTTATCTTCTTATGTCTCATATACATTAAAGCCTCCCTGCTACTTATTGTAGCAAGGAGGCTTCTGATAAGATATGATTACTTGCCTGTAAATTCATAGACTGCGATGGTGCCGGACATCTCATGACTTGCCATCAAGAGTGGCTTCTTTGTCGGTGATTGTTCTTTTGGAATGAATGTCAGACCTTCAGGTGAAATGTCCTTATTGTCCTGTGACTTGAAGTAAGTGTCAAAGACCGGTTTTGACGGGTTATCCATATTGTAGACCATGATGCCCCCTGTCCGTTCCAGGCCGATGAATGCATACTGATGTCTGCCGACCTTACCGACTGTCACTGACTCCGCTTCCGGTCCTTTATCATCACTCCGACTGTCGAATTCAATCTTGCCCGGTTCTTCCTGCTGGCTGTTGAACGCAGCAGGGAATGCTTTAGCGGTGATCTTCTCGAAGTCATCCCCGCTGTCATAGACCTGTTTCATCGAATCCGCTTCTACCACTGAGAATGAACGGCCGCCGAATGTCACGACTGCGTCATAAGTACCGTCTGCATTTGTGAATGGATTACTCGTCGATGTCTTCAGTCGTCCCAGTGCTTTCTTGTCCTTCAAGATGGCTGAATCGAACCCACTGAAGTAGTCACTGGTCGTCTTAAACTTATCAGCGATATCCGCGACACGTGTCTCTTCACTGAAGCCTTTATAATCCTGTGTATCCCCTTCGTTTGCTGTCAAGAGGTAGACATGGCCTCTGTAGTTCAGATGGCTGATACCGTCCGGCTGATACATGCCGAATAACGGATAGTTCTTCATATTGATCTTGTCGTCTTTATCGGAGACATCGATTGTGGTCTGATGATAGTCCTTGTAGCCGAGTCCTTTGACAGAGATGAACTTCTTCTTCTTGATATTGTAGGTCGCGACTGCGTTACGCTCCTGAATCGTGATGTAGGCAACGTTATTGTTGTTGTCAATCGTGATGTATTCCGGCTCAAGGTTACGGAAGCTTTCTTCTTGAGTGCGGCCTAAGTCACGGACGTCACTGCCGATCATCGACCGGTCAAAGTATGTCGTCGTCACATCAGACTGCTTAATGCGACCATTCGGTTTCGTCCGGATAACAGAGACAGACCCTTCCGGATTGACGGTATAGTCGTCATTAGGCTCCCCTTCATTGGCAACCACGAGATGTCTGCCGTTGGGTGTAAAGGTCAGCATGTCTGGCAGTGCCCCTACTTCCACCTGGCCCTTGAAGTGACCGTTCATGGACAGGAAGACCACATGGCCGTTATCGGTCTTATCCGCTGCCGGAACGCTGACTGCGATGTATTTGTGCTGCGGATGGACAGCGACACTTGTGATATCCGAACCCTGTGCATTGAAGTCCTTCAGTGAGACGCGTTTGATCAGTGGAAGCTTACCTTTTGTCAGCTTGGCAGCATCCAGGATATCGAGTGCGTTCAGTGCGCCGTTGATGGAGTAAGCACGCTTGTATTTCTTGTCGTAGGCAACGATCTCAGTGCCGCTTTCGCCGAATGATGTCTGAGAGTCATAACGTGCCAGCTGGTTTATTTTCAGTGTACTCTTCTCGCTGTAGCTAGACACAGAAGCGGCATCCGCATAAGGACTTAACATCAATGCTGCAAGTGTACCGGTGGAAAGAACTTTGAACAGTTCATTCATTTTTCATCCTCCAACTATATGTTTCCTCCAGTTTAGGGCAGTCATGTAAAGATTCCATGACTCATATGTAAATTCTCCATTAAAAAAAGACATGCAAGCATGTCTTAAAGGCCGTTCTCTTTCTCACGACGATTGTATTTGTTCTCAAATTCCTCGCGTTCCTGGTCGCGCTCTCTTTTAAGCTTTCTCTGTCTGCGGCGGTCTCTGGTCAGATACCAGAAGAGCAGGCTCAGGAGAAGCGAGAGGACTGCCAGGAATGTGGCGTAGCCGAGCAGCGGCTGATACGTAATATCAAAGAAATTCGGCAGAATGAAAGCTGCGATGCCGAGCAGTACAAATGTCAGCACGGGCGCAAGAATAAAACGGTTCGTCAACAGGCCGAAGATCATGGAGAGTATCAGCATTCCGACTATTGAAATCAGAAGAAAATTCGGAATGGCTGTATAGCTGATGTCAGCAAGTGTAAGCATGTGAACACCTCCTTCTCAGGTTGATATCTATCTATACCCTTAATCCGCTGTCTAAACATTGTCGCCGGGTCGCTTGGAACGGTATAATGGGAATCAGACAGAGAGGAGATGGAAATATTGACAACATTAAGAAGTGAAGTAAACATCGAAGAAACCTGGGACCTCAGTCCCCTGTTTGAGAATGACACTGCTTTCTACAGCTATCTGAAGGAAACAGTATCAAAGGTCCACGCATTCAGCGAGCAGTACAAAGAGACTCTGAATAACTCAGAGACTGTTGAAGCGATGCTGGACGACTACGCAGCGATCACAGAGGCGATTGACCGCCTTGGAAATTACGCGAGTCTTAACTTGAGTGTCGACCAGACTGATGCAGAAGCACAGAAGCTGATCGGTC
Organism: Macrococcus bovicus; assembly: GCF_004359575.1. Classification (GTDB taxonomy): domain Bacteria; phylum Bacillota; class Bacilli; order Staphylococcales; family Staphylococcaceae; genus Macrococcus; species Macrococcus bovicus. The sequence goes on from NZ_SCWF01000001.1 coordinate 63,903, forward strand.
AGTTCGGCACAGCCTATGATGAGATGGCAAGTGCCCTGTCATTCATAGACTCAGAACTGCTTGCACTGGAAGCGGATCAACTCGAGGACATCAAGAATCACTCACAGCACTACCAGCGCTATTTAGAGAAGCTTGTCAGAAGAAAGCCCCATCAGCTGCATCCGGAAGTAGAGAAAGCGCTGGCCGCCTTCTCATCAACCTTCAGTGCCCCGTATGGCCTCTATGACACGACAAAGATGCTCGACATCGATTTCGGTACTTTTGAGGCACATGGCAAGGAGATTCCGATGAACTATGTGTCTTTTGAAGGCGAGCTGGAGGTGGACGGTGATACAGAGATCAGACGAAATGCTTTCCGCAAGTTCTCGGATACGCTGAAAAAATATGAAAATACCACTGCCAAGACTTATAATATGACGGTCCAGCAGGAAAAAACAGAATCAAGGCTTCGCGGCTATGACTCTGTCATTGATTTCCTGCTTGAGAGACAGGAAGTTTCACGTGAACTCTACAACCGTCAGATTGATCTGATCACGACTGAGCTGGCGCCGCATATGCGCCGTTATGCCAAGCTCCTGCAGAAGACGAATCATCTGGATGACATGAAGTTCGAGGACCTGAAGATTTCACTTGATGAAACGTACGAGCCGGAAATCACTGTCGCAGAGTCACAGGACTATATCACTAAAGCCTTATCTATTATGGGTGACGACTACATGCAGCTGGTTGATGATGCCTACAGCAAGCGTTACATCGACTTTGTGCAGAATAAAGGCAAATCAACTGGTGCCTTCTGCGCGAGCCCCTATTCAACGAATCCGTTCATCCTCATTTCATGGACGTCCAAGATGACAGAGGTCTTTGTTCTGGCTCATGAACTGGGACATGCAGGCCACTTCCATCTGGCGAACCACCATCAGAATATCTTTGATGCTGAAAGCTCGCTTTACTTCGTCGAGGCGCCGAGCACGATGAACGAGATGCTGATGGCGAACTACCTGCTCAAAGAATCAGATGACCCAAAATTCAGACGCTGGGTCATCGCAACGATCATCTCGCGGACGTACTACCATAACTTTGTCACTCATCTGCTGGAAGCGGCCTATCAGCGCGAGGTCTACAATCAGGTCGATGCAGGCGAACAGCTCTCCGCTCCGCTTCTGAACCGCATCAAGAAACAGGTGATTTCAGACTTCTGGGGAGATGCTGTAGAGATCACGGAAGGTGCAGAACTGACCTGGATGCGTCAGCCTCACTACTACATGGGTCTCTATCCATACACCTACTCAGCCGGGCTGACAATTGCTACTTTGATGGCTAAACGTATCAATGAAGAAGGTCAAAGTGCTGTCAATGACTGGATTGAAGTCTTGAAAGCGGGCGGTTCTAAGCCACCTGTTGAACTCGCAAAAATGGCTGGCATTGATCTGACGACTGATGCACCTTTGAAGGAGACCATCGCCTATATCGGTTCTCTGGTTGATGAACTTGAGAAGCTGACAGAAGAAATCGACGCATAATATAAAAGGCTTACCCATAATGGGTAAGCCTTTTAGTCGTCTTTTTATATAAATTTATATTATATAAGTACTTATAAAAACAGGATAATTATCAGAATACATAAGAACTCCCTCGCTATCTGAATAGCGAGGGACTCTTTTATATTTTCTTGATTTTGTCGGCTTCGATTGTAATTCTTTTCTCTTTATAAAGTTTGCCGATTGCACGTTTGAAGCTTCCTTTACTCATCTTGAAGACTTCCCGAATGGCTTCCGGATCAGATTTATCAGAGAACGGTAATTCGCCGTTATACTCCTCCAGCATCGACAGAATCATCTCACTGTCATCATCCATGCGCTCATGTGCCAGTGGCAGGAAGGAGCCGTTGAGTTCACCGTTTTCCTTGTGACCGATAATACGGACTTCTACCTTTTCTCCCAGTCTTGGCTCTGTGCGACGCTCACTTTCGTGCACAAAGATCTTATAGCCTTCTTTGGACAGCAGGAACGTACCGACCTTCAGCAGCCGGTATGGATAAGCCTCTATGGTCGTGTGCAGTAATTCTTCCTTGGCTGGTGTATAGAGAGAGGTCACTGTCGTCTCAGAAGCGAGACGTGCATAGATCTGATCATTACGGTCGACCCGCAGCGTACAGAAGAGCTCATCGCCGTTCTCCGGCCATACTTCCTTCAGCTTAGGCAGATCTTCCCACGGGATGATGATTTCACGCGGCAGGCCGATGTCGACTGTCACACCGTCTCTGTCCTTTTTGATCACTTTCACCCAGTCATACTTGTTCGTCGTGATGACCGGCATGTTCTGTGTGGCAAATAAGTCGCCTGTACGGCCGGGGTAGACGAAAAAGCTGTAATCCTCACCTATCTCGAGTTCATCGCCCTCTTCTATCTCAGAGGCATTCAGTTTTACTTCTTCATTATTCGGTCCCAGTAATCGATAGGTCGATCCTTCCAGTCCCGCTACTTTCAGAAAGTCGATACTTCCTGATAAACGCTGTTCATTGTTCTCCATAAAAACTCCTTCAGTGCTTTTTGTTTATTATAACATCCAGATAGAATAAAGTATAAGAAGCGGGTGAAAATATGTTATAATTTTGAACGGAAATAAATATGAAGGAGAATGTTATGTTACAAGTATCTAATGTCAGTCTTCGTTTCGGTGACCGTAAATTATTTGAAGACGTCAATATCAAGTTCACGCCGGGCAACTGCTACGGTCTTATCGGTGCGAATGGTGCCGGCAAATCGACTTTCCTGAAAATCTTATCAGGTGAACTCGACTCTCAGACAGGAAATGTCTCTTTAGGTAAAGATGAACGTCTCTCAGTCTTAAAGCAGGATCACTTTGCGTACGAAAACGAGCGTGTACTTGACGTCGTTCTTCGCGGTAATGAGAAACTCTGGAATGTCATGACGGAGAAAAATGAAATCTACATGAAGCCTGACTTCAGCGATGAAGATGGTATGCGTGCGGCTGAACTTGAAGGTGAGTTCGGTGAGATGGGCGGCTGGACGGCTGAATCTGATGCACAGGTCCTCCTGTCAGGACTCGGCATCAAAGAAGAGTTCCATGACAAGCAGATGTCTGAACTTGAGAACAACCAGAAGATCAAGGTGCTTCTCGCACAGGCGCTTTTCGGCGAACCGGATGTTCTCTTACTCGATGAGCCGACAAACGGACTCGACATCCCTGCCATCAGCTGGTTAGAGGATTTCTTAATCAACTTTGAGAACACGGTCATTGTTGTCTCCCACGACCGTCACTTCCTGAACAACGTATGTACACATATCGCCGACCTGGACTACGGCAAGATCAAGATCTATGTCGGTAACTACGACTTCTGGTATCAGTCCAGTCAGCTTGCCCAGCAGATGCTGCAGGATTCAAACAAGAAGAAGGAAGAGAAGATCAAGGAGTTACAGGACTTCGTTGCGCGTTTCAGTGCCAATGCCTCTAAATCCAAGCAGGCCACCAGCCGTAAGAAAATGCTTGAGAAGATTGAGCTTGATGATATCCAGCCTTCTTCACGTAAATACCCGTTCGTCAACTTCAAGCCGGAACGTGAGATCGGCAACGACCTCCTCTCTGTACAAGGTCTGACTAAAACGATTGACGGTGTCAAAGTACTGGATAATGTGTCATTCACGATGAATCCGAATGATAAAGCGGTTTTAGTCGGTGATTCAGAGATTGCGAAGACTACTCTTCTGAAAATCCTTGCAGGTGAGCTGGAAGCGGATGAAGGTACTTACAAATGGGGAATCACAACCACTCAGAGCTATCTGCCGAAAGACAACTCAGAGTTCTTTGAAGGAAAGAATATCGACCTTGTCGAATGGTTACGTCAGTATGCGCCACCTGAGGAGCAGACAGAGACATTCCTGCGTGGTTTCCTCGGCCGTATGCTCTTCTCAGGAGAAGAAGTGCGTAAGAAAGCCACTGTCCTCTCAGGGGGCGAAAAAGTACGCTGCATGCTCTCTAAGATGATGCTGTCATCAGCGAATGTTCTGTTACTTGACGAGCCGACTAACCACCTTGACTTGGAAAGTATCACAGCGGTCAATGATGGCTTAAAAGCCTTCAAAGGATCACTGATCTTTACTTCTTATGACTTTGAATTCATCAATACAATCGCTAACCGGGTCATCGATTTAAATGTCCCAGGTGCCCTCTCTAAAGAAATCACATATGAAGAATACCTGAAAGAACAAGGTGTTCTGAAATAATGACTGATCAACCCTGCATTTATGCAGGGTTTTATTTTGCTGTAAATGACACTATTCAACCACCTATCCTCCTACACTTCAGTTGATTATATTGAAAATCGCTTATTCAAGGATCAGTTCCCTTATAAAACCCTTTTTTGATCACATCTTATGTAAACTAAATATTAAAAAATTTTTTATGATATAATCTATGAGTCATCTACTTCCCGTTAGATGCGATATTTAACGGAGAGAGGTGAATCTGATGCTCGAAATCTTCGTTGGAACCATCTGTACAATTATCAGTAGTTGCACAGTTGCTTACTTTACTTACTGGCTAAATAGTAAGGATAAGCACAATAAGTAGGTGACAAAGCCCACTAAAAAACCCATTTCTGTCCGACCAGAAATGGGTTTTGGTGAATCTATGCTTGAAACCTTCGTTAAAGGTATTCTAACATGTAAAATCATTATTATCAACCTATGAACTTGTAGATGGACAAACCAAAGTAGGTGAATGATTCGCAGAACAAGCACTTGGCTTAACTTACTTAAAAACCCATTTTCTGTCTTACCAGAAAAGAAGCTTGGTGTAACGATAGTTGGTGTCCTCGTTAATGAAACTTTGACATGCTCTATATAATTTTTCCTTCCTCTTTTTTAGCGCTTGCTCTTCAAACTTTCCGAATAAAATAAAGGCATCAAACAACATTACATCCTCATAAAGGTCGAGAAACTCTTTTCTTATATTAAGTTTTTTGATCTCTTCAAAAATTCTTGGTTTTAACAGAAAATATTCGGCATCATCAAAAGTCATATCTCCATTTAAAATTTGACTCAAACATCCATTAATTTGTAACAACAGGAATTTCTCGTATTTGTTTATCTTTATGATACTCACTCCATTCTTAATTAACGCACCTATATTCCATTATAAACAGCTCTCTTTATCAAGCTAGGTAATCGCTTCTAACTGTAAGTTATTTACTCATATATCATTTAGTTTTATACTATTAATTGGAAATAAACACAAAATTACTTCGATAATTAAGGAGATATGATGAGAAAAGTCCGAAATAATGAAAGAAATATGACCGGTGTTGTGTTAGCTATCATTTATTGTTTTATCAGTTTTTTTCTTATAACAAGAACTTCACCTGGCGAAGCGGTACATTTTGAACCAAGTTGGTTGCCAGCTATCATCCCCCTTGGTGCTTTCATAATAGTTCTTGTGTTTGATAGAATCATCCGATTTGATTTCTTTAAAAAATGATTTTTCCTGAAGATGTGATGGCCCCTTAAGATCCATATTAAAAGTCATTCAAAAAGTTTTCTGGACTGATATCTATTTCGTAGTCCATCTTCCAATTAAATCCTATATAATCATCGTTATCAAGAAAGTCTGCAAGGTGCATTTCAATAAATTCTTTTCGTTCAACATATCTTATCTCAAAACTATCCCAGTTACCTTTTCTATAATTCTTGGCTTTATCTTCAGAATCCCAGTATAAAAATGTGATCTGCGGAAAGTATTCAATTGAGTAATTCCCTGCAATATATTCAATATCTGGATTAAATAAATAATACAATCCCTCATATTGCAATAACTTCTCAGTAAGATATGATTGCTGCTCATTACTACTGGAATAGTCTGGTAGCCTTTTATATACAGCAATCAGTTCACTTATATTCTCAAACATAAGTTGAGGTTCAACCTCAGGCCAGTCACACCAGCAATATAATTTTCCGTCTTTTTTAGAAATACCTAGATAACTTTCTTCTTTATCATGGGCAATGATAAAGTAATCTTTATAGTCATTTCTTTTATTAATCTCTAACAAATCAAGTGCAGTCTCTTTCATAAATTCCTTGTCCTTGATAGGATAGAAACTCCATTTACCAAGTTTGGGTTTATTGCCGCCTTTATATACATCAATAATTTGAGAAAGCTGAGGTACTTCATCCGTCATTTTCTCTATCAATTCTAGTAAAGAATGCTCCTTTAAAGGTAATGAATATCTGATCTAAATTTTGTCTGCCTCCCCTATCCTGCTAGTTTTATGTATTCTAAAATGGCACTTTATCTAAATAATCGTCAATATAGATGCCATAATGATTTTGAATATCATTATATAAATGGCTGTGAACTTTCTTGAACGCCTCAATTACTTTATCTTGGGGTAACAAGTTTGCCGCCATTTCTTTTACTTCAATCACTTCAATCAAGAACTTATCTTGATACGGAATTAGTGAAAATAATGGTATATTGTCATCCATCTCTAAGGTGTAATATCTAAATGCCCGTATATTCTCTGACTCAATGTTTTTTAACCATCTATCTAATAGTATCCAAAATTCTAATAAGGCTACATCTTCCTCGAAGTATACTTTATCACCTATTTTGATAACTAAAATACCTTCAATTAAATATAAATTGGCAACATCCATTCTTTCACTGAAACTTAATCTATTAAAATTTGAAGTAAAGCGATAATTAACAGAGAAACTATTCATATCCACTATCCCGTCTTATTTTCTTAATGAGTTTTTAAATTTTATATACTTAATTTAAGTTTACATAATATAATTATATTAATTAATAAATCTTTAAAAAATAGAGCACCCCAGATTATCCAGGGTGCTCTATTAACGTTCATCTATAATTATAAATTATAATTTTACAACGTTAGCTGCTTGTGGTCCGCGGTCGCCTTCAACGACTTCGAATTCCACTGCTTGGCCTTCTTCTAATGATTTGTAGCCTTCTTGATTGATTGCTGAGAAATGTACGAATACGTCGTTTTCTCCTTCGATCTCGATGAAGCCAAATCCTTTTTCTGCATTAAACCATTTAACTGTACCTTGTTTCATCTTGAAACCTCCAACACTGAAAATTCAATATGCATTATTTGCATATTACAAAATAAATAACGCTTACTTACTTTGTAATATGCAGATAACGCCTACTGGTTGTTATTATTATAAAATAACACAAATCGTTATGCAATACAGTTTTTTGTAAAATTTAGCGTTTACAATTTTACTTTATCGTAATAAATTTCTCCATTTTTTAATGCGATCAAACTATAGAAGATTTGAAGATCCTCTTCACAATCCTCACAATAATGTAGTTCGCAGTTATTGTAGAATGCGTGTATATTGTACTTACCCACCACTTCATTTTTAAACTTGTCACGCATGACTTCAAGGTGCTGCTTATAGACGTTTTCGAACATCTCTTTATTATCCATCTTCTCCTGATGAATGATATGGTCCCGCCAGTCTTCAAAGAGCCACCAGCCTTCATAATCTGCCCGCATGATGATGACTTCCCACATGTGAATCCCTTCTTTCATTAGTTCCTCACTATTATGTGAGTATTCAGCAAGTTTTTCAAGCAATTGACTTGGCAATGCGATTTATTAGGAATTTCAGCTTGAAATACATATAATTGAAATAAAGAGAATGGAAGAGGTGAATCACTCTGATTACTGAGCATTATAAAATTTTCGGCCGTGTTCAAGGCGTTGGATTTAGAAATGCGACAGTCACCCATGCTAAAAAGTTTCCTGTCACAGGCACTGTCGCTAATGTGGAAGACTATGTAGAGATCTTCGTATCCGGTGATGAGAAGAGTGTGCATGCATTTATGGAACGTATATTAAAAGGACCCAACATGTTTGCCAAAATCTCTTCCCATACCCATGAACAAGTACCTTATCAGGATTTCAAGCAGTTCAAACAAGTTTAGCAATTTCATAAAAGGAATGAAGCATATGAAATATAATATTTCCTATTATCTAGGTGCCATTTTTGCGGTGCCTATTACTTTAATTGTCGGTTTTATCAGCACGACCTACTTTGCATTCGATCAGTGGCTGGACTGGCTGATCATGCTCGGCGGTTACATCGGTGCCTACATCCCTATTCAGCTGACGACGTCTAAGCAGTATTTAAACGAAGCGGGTCTGTCGCGAAGAGAGTTCAAATATATTCGCAAGCACCTCAATGAGGCGCGCCCTAAAATCAAGACTCTGATGTCCCAGTATACGAAAGTTCGGAGTATAAAAGATCTGAAGTCTGTCAATGAAATCAACCGCATTGCTCGCATCATCTATAAGACAGTACAGAAACAGCCTAATAAGTTTTTCAAGGTCGACAGCTTCTTCTTTTCCCATCTTGATAATACAGTCAATCTGGTTGACCGTTACATGAGACTGGTGAGAATGCCGCATAAGAATCAGGAGGAAATGGCTCAACTGCAGACTGCCCGCTTAACGCTTGAAGAACTGAAACGCACCTTACAGGCTGATCTACGGGCGCTGAACTCTGAAGACTTCCAGGCGATGTCTGTTGAAGTCGACCTCGCTCAAATCAACCGGCCAAAGGACAATCAGGCTAGAGTACCACAGCTAGAGAGCGAGGAACTCGTCAGAGTCCCTGTTATCAAAAAACGTCAAGAAGAAAGGATATTAGATAATGAACAACGACTTAATCAATGATTTAACAGCTAATCCATTTGCAGAGACCCTCAGTCCTCAAGCCGCCCCTCTTCAGCAGGTTGATACTATTTCGCCTGAGAAACGGGAAAAAATCAATCAGATCAAACAGCAGATTAAACCGCTCGATAATGAAAACCTGCTGATGTACGGTGCAGGTGCCCAGGCCAAGCTTTCGCAGTTCTCCCAGCAGATTCTGGATGAAGTACAACGTAAAGACGTGGCACCGATCGGTGATAATTTAGATAAGTTGATGAAAAAACTGCGCGAAATCGATCCGGATGAACTGAGCCAGACAGAAAAATCGACTCTTAAGCGTCTGTTTAAGCGCGTAGGTGCGACTGTCAATGAACTGATGTCTAAATATCAGTCAGTCTCCGGCCAGATTGACCGCATCTCGGTGGAACTGAACCAGTCCAAAGATGTCCTGATGAAAGATGTGGCTCTGTTAGACCGATTATACGAGGAGAACCGGGCTTATTTCGAGGCACTTGACATGTTCATCCTGGCCGCAGAAGAAAAACGCGACGAACTGAATGCCACTCTTCCTGAGCTCCAGCAGAAGGCCAGCATCTCGAATGACCAGCTGGCCTTACAGGAGCTGAATGATATGCGCCAGTATATCAACCGTCTCGATAAACGCGTCTATGACCTCAAGCTCTCACGTCAGATCACCCTGCAGTCTGCCCCGCAGATCCGCATGATTCAGGATGTGAACTCTACACTGGCAGAAAAAATCCAGAGCTCCATCCTAACAAGCATCCCGTTATGGAAAAACCAGATGGCGATTGCCTTGTCACTGATGCATCAGCAGAAAGCATCGAAAGCGCAGCAGCAAGTCACGAATACGACGAATGAGCTGCTCTTGAAAAACTCGGAAATGCTGAAGACCAATACCATTATGACTGCTCAGGAGAACGAGCGCGGTATCGTTGAGATTGAGACACTGAAAGCCACTCAGAACAATATCGTTGAAACCATCCGTGAGACATTGAGCATCCAGGCAGAAGGCGCTTCCAAGCGTCGTGCAGCTGAGGCTGAATTAACCAAGATGGAACAGGAACTGAAAAACCAGCTGCTGCAGCTACAGCAAGAGAAAAACCAGACGAACTTCTAGTTCGTCTGGTTTTTTAGTTGTATTTGATTTTAGGCTGCTTAGCACCAAAGATGAGTCCCAGCACATAGCCTGCTAAAGCGAAGAGCAGCCATTCCATCGACTGTGCCTTTAATGGCAGATGGTCCATAACCGGCAGACTCAGCAGTCCGATATCTTTACTGGATAACACTGATAGAATAGCGATAACAGTTACAAAGGCCATCGCAATCTGATAAGACAATCTAGGTGTCGGTATGAATCTTGAGAGAACAATGAGCAGGACAAGTGTCATACCGATCGGATAAAGAACCAGCAGAACAGGTACTGAAGTGGCAATGACCTGCTGCAGACCCTGATTCGCTAACAACAGACTGAATAACGTAAAGATCACCACGTAGACTTTATAAGAAATCTTCGGGAAGATCTCATAGAAGTATTCACTGACGGCAACAATTAAGCCGATAGATGTTGTCAGACAGGCCAGCGTTACAATAACACCAATCAACACTTTACCGAAACCACCAAAGGCGTCATTTGCCATGTGCGTCAGCAAATAGGTTCTGATGTCCAGACCGTTTTGATCAATAAACGCCAGCTGCTCTGCTGATAGCGGATAATGGTTGCCCATCCAGCCGAGCGTCAGATAGATAAAGCCGAGTGCTGCTGCCGCAATAAGAGCGGCAAGAATGGTCGGTTTCAGGATCCCTGTCTCTCTCGTAAATCCTTTATCTTTAATCGCATTCAATACGATGACCGAGAAAGCGATGGCTGCGATGGCATCCATCGTCAGATAGCCTTCTGTGAATCCAGTGAAGAAACTGCCCGCACCTGATTTAAATGTCTCAGTATCAGTCGGTGTCGTGTCGTGACCTGCGAACATAAAGATCCCTCGAATAACGAGTAAGACAATTGAAACGAGCAGGACGGGTGTCAGAATAGCGCCGACCCGGTCAACCATTTTTGAAGGATTGATGGCAAGCCAGAGAGAAATGCCGAAATAAATTAATGTAAATAAGAATAAAGACAGTTTTGAAGGTCCACCAATAAACGGCACGAGCGCCATTTCATAAGATGTAGCACCTGTACGTGGAATTGCGAATAACGGGCCGATCGTCAAATAGATGGCGATCAGGAAGATGACGCCGAAGACAGGATGGACATTGCGTAATGCCGCCTTATAACCGCCTTCGTCAAATGCACCGGCAATGATGGTGATCAGCGGTATCCCTACCCCTGTCACGATAAATCCGATGATAGCAGGCCAGAAATACGTCCCGCTGATAAAGCCTAACTTAGGTGGGAAGATCAAGTTACCTGCGCCGAAAAAGATAGCAAATAACATAAACCCGACCACAACTATTTTTTTGTTCATAAACTTCCTCCTAACAGAAATGATTAATTGAAATCATAACACTTTAAAGGAATGAAGTCTATATTTTTCTGAAAATTAAAATTATTTAATTAGTGTAAAGATTGCAGCAGCAGTTTTTTCAGCAGCGGTGAGATAATGTAGGGCAGATTTTCTACACCTTCGACAAAGACACAGTAGTCATTGTAGATGTTTTTGATGGTGTTTTCCACTGCTTCTGAGATGGGTGTCTGACTGAGGAAGACATTGATGACGAATATGCCTTCACGTCTCAGCTTCATCACTGCTTCATGCGTATCGATGATACCATTAGATTCATATTCAAACGCCGAGGGTTCACCGTCTGAGAATACGATCAGAAACTTCTGCTTCTCGCTCCGTCTCTTCAGCATCTCCCCTGCCACTCTGATGGCCAGGCCGTCACGGTTATCATCCTGTGCCGCAATGGTCTCGATGCCGGGACCGGCCGCGGGACTTAAGGATTGCTGATAGCTGATCAGATAATCAAAGATATTCAGCTGGGCATGCTGGTCAGAACTGAAGGTGTCCTCATTAAAGGCGATGACCTCGTGACGGATCAGCAGCTTCTTCAGCGTCTCATGAAAGAGGACAATTCCTTTCTTCGTCTCTTCCAGCTTATCTTCCATGCTGTACGAAGCATCGACAAGCAGCGTGAATGTCGCATCCAGTTCTTTTGACTGCTGGTCCTCCTTGTAAAATACACGCTTCTGGTCATCTATGAACCAGTTGACAAGTTTACGGTCCAGCCGTCCCATTGCAAGCTGTCTGCGTGCATTCTCATTCTGATGCGCGATCGTCTTCTGTATGATGTTCGTCAGCTTCTTCACTTCTGACATGACTGCCTGCTGGCTGAGGCTATAATCCATGCGTGCACGTTCCGTTATTTTAGGGGTCCGCCATTCGATGGACACCCTTTCATTCTCAGTCCCCAGTTCTTCAGCGATATCGACACCTTCTCCATCTTTCTGAGAGGTGCTCTGTCCTCTCCCCGCTATGATCTCATCAGGTTCATCAGATGCATGCCCTTCCCGTGCATGATCACTTTCAGCACGGCTGTTCTGGCCTTCAGAGATTTCAGTCTGCATATAAGCCGACTGCGTCGATGACTGACTGGTCTTCGCCCTGACGTCCTCTGTCTCATCGGAGCCTGACGCACTATCATGACCGGAGAGTGCTGTTGCCTTCTCTTCCTTGAAGCGCTCGATATCTTCCAGCAGTTTGACCGGCAGATAGTAATAGTCATTCAGCATATCCTGCGTGAGGAGAGGCTCGATGAGGTACAGCAGACTGAGGGTCAGGTCGACTGTATCCGCCGTTGTCTTAAGTTCGAAGAGTGCGCTGAGACGCTGTCTGATCAGCGCATCAAATTCCTCACTGAAGTCTGTCTCAAAATCCAGTATGTTATCCGTCAGGACGGCACGCTCCAGCCTCAGAAACAACAGGTCGGTCGGCATCTTCTTCGTCTCATAAACTTTGATCTGACTGCTGTTCTGCTGACGCTTCAGGCGCATCCGTGTCCTGAAATACTTGGCTGCTGCAGGTCTGCTGTCTAGGACAACTTTCTGCAGACGATATTCCTCAAGCAGCATGAAGAGCTGGTTACGGAACTTGGTGAACGTCAGTTCTTCCGCCAGCAGCTCATGAATAGCCTGCTGGTCCATTGCCCGGTAACCGAGACCGTATAGCAGACAGTCGCTTTTTAGTGCATAGAGTTCATCCAGGTCCGAGCGGTGCTTCCATTTGAAGCTGACATTCAGGCTTTTCTCAAGCGGATCGTAATAGCCGAACTTCTGGAACTTGACCTTCACTTCGTTATCCTCCATGATGAGCTGTGCGAGGTCTGTCAGCATCATCAGCTGAGAGGCATCTATTTTCTCATCGTTGAACAGAATAAATTTATCACTCATCAGAAAGTCAGTTCCATCGCATTAATAATGGCCTGCTGTTCCCGCTCATCTTCCAGTTTATCGATAATGGCACGTTTCACTGCACGTTCAACCGGCATGATGGTTGTCAGGTCAGACAGGTCGAGCAGGGCCCGTATCGAACTCGCTTCTTCACTGATCTGCCCCTGTTCCGCCATCGTCACCAGGTCATGATTGAAGCGGACAAGCAGGTCGATCAGCGCATCATCCTGAAGCAGGGTCTGTGACTTGATGACTTCTTTCAGTGTATCACCGGAAATATAGTCCATGTCTATCACGACAAAACGGTTCTTGAGTGCTTCATTCATCGGTAAGGTGCCGACATAGCCGACATTGATGGCCGCAATCACAGCGAAGTCTTCTGCCGCGGTAATGACTTCACCTGTGAATGGATTGGTGATAGTGCGGCGGAAATCAAGCACGCCGTTTAATATCGGCAGTGTCTCCGGCTTTGCCATATTGATCTCATCGATATAGAGCAGGTGCCCTTCTTTCATCGCCTGGATGACAGGACCTTCCACGAATGTGATGACAGACTCGCCGTCCACTATTTCAATGGTCTTGAAGCCGAGCAGACTCTCAGCGTCCAGATCCACTGAACAGTTGATGCTGTGCATCGGACGGTCAAGCTCATGTCTCAGTGTTTCAGCGAGCTTTGTCTTGCCGGAGCCAGTCGGACCTTTCAGTAAGATATTCTTTCTCAGCTTCAGCATATTGAGGGCATCTGTCTTGATTGCTGTATCTTCATTCTGATATAAATTCATCGTAATCTCCTATCCACAATAAAAAAGGGCTTACGCCCTTTTTATACTTGCTCAAAATATTCTTTGTAATAGCCGCCTACTTTGCCGCTGTTATCTCTTATATGATAATACTCTTCTGTCTCGTTGACAACATCATAGACTTGGCCGACTGTCAGCATATCACTGACCTTATACTTCTTCGCATCCGTATGAATGACTTTCACTTTTGCAATCGGTGCTTGATCGTGCCATTCTTCATGTAACATTATAACGCATCCTTTCTGATAGGTTTCAGCTGGTCTGTGAGTGCCTGCCGTCTGTTTTCCAGATGGTCAGGCAGACTCAGGGACTGGCCCAGCGTATCGATCTCTTCATCGACTGTCAACCCAGGTTCATCTGTTCCTAATTCAAATAATACACCACTTAAGTCTCTGAAATAAAGTGATTTGAAATAATGACTGTCCACAATGCCTGAATGCTGTATCTCAGCTTTGTCGAGTAATTGCCGGGCCGATTCCAGGTCGCGCACTCTGAAAGCCGCGTGATGAATACCTGTCTGCACTGCCTGCTCTGTATGCTGCTGCAGCAGATGGATCTCCCCGCCATTGCCGCCTGTCGCCATTGAAAAGACCTGTACCGGTTCCTGAGAAGCGCGATGCATGTATTCACCGGTCCGTTCCAGCTGCAAGATCTGATGAAGGACAGAAGCTGTGATCAGGGAGTGCCTCACCGTTAACAGCACCGGCCCGACCCCGTAGATCTGATGGATGGACGCAACCGGGGACTCATCGTCAGGCGTACCTGCCTGCACACCGGTATTGGTCTCATCCGAAATCAGATAGACAAGACGGTCATCACAGTCATAGAAAGGCAGTGCATGTCTGCCGTTCAGCTGGATGACTGCATCATGCTTGACATTGAAATCATCAAAGCGCAGTTTATACGCATAAAGGCTGCGGTCGGTCGGTACGCGGAGACAATAGGCATAGATCGCATCGTTGCCGTCATTGAACGTGCCCTCGACAAAAGACAGCACTGTACCAGGCTGCCCTGTCCTATCCCCGAAGTAGAGATGAGGGACAGCAGGGTTCTGATGGTCAACAGTCTGTTTGACCAGCCTCATCCCTAAAATATGATGATAAAAGTCATAGCACTGCTGGATATCTTTTGTAAATGCTGTGATATGATGAATCCCTAATAGTTCCATTTCTTTTCCTCCATGAGATAAAGCCGGCGATTGCCGGCTCCAGATTAGCTTTCCAGTAATAAATCTTCTGGATTTTCAATTAATTCCTTGACTGTTTTCAGGAAGCCTACCGCTTCTTTACCATCAATGATACGGTGGTCATAGCTCAGTGCGATATACATCATCGGACGATTTTCCATACGCTCCTTATCAATAGCGATCGGTCGTGTCACGATAGAATGCATGCCCAGGATAGCCGCCTGTGTACCGTTGATGATCGGTGTCGACATAAGAGAGCCGAAGACCCCGCCATTTGTGATGGTGAAAGAACCATTCATCATATCATCAAGTCCGAGCTTTTTATCACGTGCTTTCACTGCAAGGTCATAGATACTGCCCTCAATTTCAGCAAAGTTCTTCTTGTCACAATCACGTACGACCGGTACAACCAGCCCTTCTTCCGTGGATACCGCGATACCGATATCATAGAACTGCTTCAGCACCAGGTCATCGCCATCTATTTCGGCGTTGACAGCCGGATATTTCTTCAAGGCAGCGACCACGGCTTTCGTGAAGAAGGACATGAAGCCGAGACGAGTGCCGTCATGGTCTTCCTGGAACTTGTCTTTCTTACGTTTACGGAGATCCATGACATTGGTCATATCCACTTCATTGAAGGTCGTGAGCATCGCAGTGTTCTGCGATACTTCCAGCAGTTTATTCGCGATTGTCTTACGGCGACGTGACATCTTCTCACGAATAACCGGTTTAGCAGGATTGTCGTTTTTAGCTGCAGGTGCCGGAGCAGGTGGCGCTGCCGGAGCGGGTGTTTTTGCTGCATGGTCAACATCATGACTTCTGATCAGACCGCGTGGATCCTTCGCATTGATCTCACTTAAATCGATCCCCTGCTCACGGGCACGTTTACGAGCTGACGGCGTCGCAACAATACGTTCCGCTTTAGATGCTTCTACAGCCTCTTCAACTGTCTCCGTTGCCTGTGGCTGTTCAGTCTGCGGTTGTTCAGTCTGCGCTTCTTCAGCTTTAGGTGCAGCTGAACCGTTTGCATCGACTATCGCAATGACTGATCCCACTTCAACTGTATCGCCTTCTGCTGCCTTAAGCTCAGTGACCACACCTGCTTCTTCAGAAATGACCTCAATATTGACCTTATCGGTTTCCAGCTCAACGATGTTCTCGCCTTTTTCAACGCGGTCGCCTACTTGCTTGAACCATGTGGAAATCGTTCCTTCTGTTATTGATTCTGCTAATTCTGGTACTCTGATCTCTGCCACTCTATTTTCCCCCTTAAATTGTTAAAGCATCCTGTATGATAGCGTTCTGGACTAATTTATGCACTTCATTGTCGCCTTCTGACGTACTTGAGCGTTTCACGCGGCCATAGTATTTGATGGATCTGCCTTTTGCAAGACGTTCCAGTTCCGGATAAATGTAATGCCATGCACCCTGATTCTCCGGTTCCTCCTGCACAAATCCGATTTCAGCTGCATTCTTCAGCTCGGTGAAGATCGTCTGGAGCGCTTCCTCCGGCAACGGATAGAGCTGTTCCAGACGGACAAGCGCTATTTCCTCATTCGGATTTTTCTCCAGTTCTGTATAGAGGTCGATTGCCATCTTGCCGCTCGCAATCAGGATCTTCTTCACTTTTGTCTTCTTGTAGCCCGCTGTGATGACCGGTCTGAAATGACCCTCTGTAAATTCACTGATCGGTCTGGATACATATGGATTTCTAAGCAGGCTCTTCGGTGTCATCAGCACCAGTGGCCGCATCTGCTCTGTATTCAGATAATGCGCCTGTTTCCGAAGCAGGTGGAAATAGTTGGCGGTACTTGTCAGATTTGCCACTGTCCAGTTATTTTCAGCTGCGAGCTGCAGGTAACGTTCCAATCTTGCTGATGAATGCTCAGGTCCCTGTCCTTCATATGCATGCGGCAGAAGTAAGGTCATACCTGATGTCTCGCCCCACTTCGCATGGGCACTTGAGATAAAATTATCAAACATCATCTGTGCCATGTTAGAGAAGTCCCCGTATTGCGCCTCCCATACGGTCATCGCATTTTTGTTCTGTACATTATAACCATAGTCAAAGCCGACGACAGCCGCTTCTGATAGCGGCGAGTTATGAATGTCAAATGATGCCTGTGCACCTTTAATATGTTTCAGCGGTGTATATTTCTCGCCTGTCTTCTCGTCACTGAGGACAGCATGACGCTGGGCAAAAGTGCCGCGCTCTGAGTCCTGACCGGTCAGACGCACCGGTTTACCGTCCTGAATGATCGTACCGAATGCGAGTAGCTCTGCATGACCCCAGTCGACCAGTCCGTCCTTCGTGAACGGGTCCTGACGACGCTCCAGAATCTTCGTCAACTTGCTGAAAGGCGTGAACCCTTCAGGATAAGTCAGCATATCCTGATTCAGCTGTTCGAGGACAGCAATATCTACACCCGTCTCAACGTCCGGCTGCCCAGCCGCAACCGCCTCCGGCATCGCCATCTCTATGTCAGTCTCTTTTTCATTTTTATCAATAGAATCGTGAGCCGTACGCAGCTCCTGTTCGACATTCCGGAAGATCTGGTTCATCTCATCTTCTGAAATGACCCCTTCAGCTACCAGCTTCTTGCCATATAGAATTTCGATCGACGGATGTGTTTTGATCTCCTTATACATCAACGGGTTCGTCACTGATGGCTCATCCATTTCATTATGGCCATAGCGGCGGTAACCTACCAGGTCAATCACAAAGTCGTGGTGGAACGTCTGACGGAACTTCATCGCCAGAATGATGACATCAATACATGCTTCAATATCATCTGCGTTGACATGAACAATCGGCATATCATAACCTTTTGCGATATCTGTTGCATAGTTAGTAGAACGTGAGTCCCAGCATTCAGTGGTGAAGCCGACACGGTTATTCGTGATGATATGAAGAGAACCGCCTGTTTTGTAGCCATCCAGGTTGCTCAGGTTCATGCTTTCGAAGTTGATGCCCTGACCCGGGAATGCGGCGTCACCGTGGACCAGTACAGCTAAAGATCGATTGATATCCTGCACTGGTGCATTGCCGTCAGTCGCATCCTGCACAGCGCGTGTCTTGCCGAGGACAACAGGTGCGACGATTTCGAGATGACTAGGATTTTTGGCAAGTTCAATCACCTGCTCACGACCGTAACGCGTCGTTGTCTTCGTGCCGCCGAGGTGATATTTCACATCACCCGTCCAGCCTCTTGAAATCTCCAGGCTGCCATCTTCCGGCAGAAACTTGAACGGATCGACATGCATGAATTCAGCCAGCATCATTTCGTATGGTTTCTCAAGAATATGTGTCAGCACGTTTAAGCGGCCGCGGTGTGCCATCCCGATCTGAATGTTGCCGATGTCACTTTTACTCGCCTCAGAAAGAACTGCTTCAAGCATCGGTACCAGCGCATCTACACCTTCAATAGAGAAACGTTTGGCGCCGACGAAGTTCTTATGGATATATTTTTCAAATCCCTCAACATGTGCCACGCTTTTAAGTAATTTGATCTTATCTTCCTTAGAGGCTGTCTGACGGCCCACCACTTCTATCTCGTTGATCAGCCAGTCCCGTTCATCTGCATTGTTGATATGAGACATCTCATAACCGGCCGTCCCCATATAGACTTCACTTAAGTGGCAGATTGCCTCGTAAGCATTACTGAACTGGGCTGCAAGCTTCTCTGAGACGATCGCAGCCGGCAGTGCGCTCAGATCCTCCTTTGTCAGGCCGAACTCTTCCAATGTCAGTTTCGGCAGATGCTCATATTCACGTTTATATAATGGATAAATATCGCCTTTTAAGTGGCCATACTTTCTGATATTATCAACTAACTGAATGACAGATTTCAGTTTGCCTGCATCCTCTACACTCGCATTGCCAGAAGCAAGTGCACCAAAAAGTGTCTGCAGTTCTTCTGTCACTGATGCGGGATCGTGATTATACTGATCCGCCATTTCCAGCAGATAACCTAGATTGGCACCGAAGCGGACAGGTGCTTCTTCAAGATTGCCTTTATTCATGCTGGTTCCCCCTTAATTTAAAGTAATAAAACGTTTACAACTCCTATTCTAGCACTGTGAATATTTATTTTGAAGAGTGAATAGACAAATTTTTAGAAATCAGAATGATGTCTCCGGAAACTGAATGATGACTTTCGTGTACTGTTCCCATTCACTCTCAATCTTGACCGTGCCGTTATAGCCTTCGATCATCTTCTTCGCAATCGACAGACCCAGCCCATTGCCGCCCATCTCACGCGATCTCGACTTATCCACCCGGTAGAAGCGGTCAAAAATATACGGTATGTCAGCAGGCGGTATACCGGTGCCGTGATCCACTATTTCAATCTGGACCACTTTATTCTTTTTGGTGGTCCGTATGATGATATGTTTATTCTTCTGATCATACTTGATGGCGTTATCCAGGAAGATCAGCAGCAGCTGTTCGAACTGATAGCGGTTGATGTGCAGCTTGAGCCCTTTATGGGGTGAGTGATATTCAAACTGGTAATCCGGATGAAGGTTTGCCAGTGATTTCAGTCTGGCGGCGATCTCCTCGTTGATATCGACCGCTTCTGTCTCCTGCCGCAGATTGGCACCTGTCTCTTTCGTGAGCAGCAGAAGTTCTTCCACTAACGTCGTGATCCTGTTCATCTCGCTGAGTGAGATATCGAGCGACTCCTCCAGTACTTCCGGCTTATGTTTACCCCACCGCTTAATCAGATTGAGATGGCCCTGAATAATCTGCAGGGGCGTGCGCAGCTCATGAGATGCATCCTCCACAAACTGTTTCTGCTGGTTAAAGGATGTCTCAAGCTGGGTCATCATATTGTTGAAGGTCTCAATCATATCATCCGTCTCATAATACCCTTTCGGCATCACAAGCCGGTTCTGGAAACCATCCCGCTGAATCTGCAGCATCTGATCGGAGATCCGCCTGATCGGTTTCGTGATCTGATTGGAAAAGAAGTAACTGATGACGGCTGAGACAAAGAGCGCGATAATGCCGAATATCGATGCAAAAATCACGACGACCTGTATATGTCTGTGATAGCTATCCAAGGGATGAATGATCGTCACAAAACCATTGAACCGGCTGGAATTGATTTCTGTCGTATAAGTGATATAACTGTCCTCACCGACATTCACCTCGACCGGTCGATTATGAACGGGAATCAGGTCAGGCTGATAGGTAATTTCACTGTCATTGTTGAAGGCGGCAATCTTCTTGCCGTCAGGGCCATAGATCATCAGCCGCTCACCTTCTGACATGGAGTTGCCGAAATCATCGGGCTGCACATCCGTGCCGAGCTTCTTCAGAATATTAGCCGATTTGACACTGCTGTCACGTGCAATCTGGCCCTCCTGATCCTTGAAGATAAGACCGACAATAAAAATGATGATCAGACTGAAAAGCATAAAGATGACAAAAGTGACAGTCGTCGTCGTGATGATCCACTGTGTCTTGAGTGAGGTTGATTGAGTCATCGAATAACGTAGCCTACCCCTCTGACTGTCTCTATCATCGTCTGCAGCTTGAACGGCTTTAATTTATTTCTGAGATAGCGGATATAGACATCGACCACATTCGTCTCCACCTCACTGTCATACCCCCAGACATGCGTGAGGATCTGCTCCCGTGTCAGCACACGGTTCCGATTTTCGGCCAGCAGTTTCAGCAGTTCAAATTCTGTCTTGGTCAACTCCAGATTGGTTGCACCGACAAATGCTTTGAAGGCATCGCCATCGATCGACAGTTCACCGATACGTAATGCGTCCGTCTCTTCACTGCGGCGCATGATGACACGGAGTCTCGCTAACAGCTCTTCTATGTCAAACGGTTTGACGATATAATCATCAGCACCGTGATCCAGACCGACCACTTTATCATGGGTGTCCCCTTTAGCCGTAATCATGATAATCGGCGTCTCCTTGACATTCCTCACTTTCCTGCAGACCTCCAGTCCGTTCATCTTAGGCAGCATCAAGTCGAGCAGAATACAGTCATAGTGGCCGGCAAGTGCGAGTTTCAGACCGTGTTCGCCGTCGTTGGCAATCTCCACTTCATATTCTGCATAAGTCAGCTCAAGCTCCAAGAAACGTGCTAAGTTCTGTTCATCTTCAATAATAAGTATTTTACGCATAACCTTCACCTCATTTATCTAATCAAATCATAGCAAAACCCCTGAAATAAAACAAAGAACCTGACAGGGCTGTCAGGTTCTTTAATGGGCATAAAGGGGGTTACTGTGAAATTGATTCCGGTATAGAGGGGGAACTCTTAATTGAGAATCACTTTCAATTACTATTATAACTTATTGAGAACGATTGTCAATTAGTTTATTCAAAAAAACTTGCGCCAGCAGAATACAGATGACGCCGCCCAGCATGCCGGCGATGACATCAGTAGGATAATGGACACCCAGATAGACGCGTGAACTGGAGATCATCAGGACAGTGAAGACAGCGAGCCCTATGATGTAAGGCTTATACTGAGACTCACTGCGGCTGACCAGAAAGGCGATACTGCCAAAGAATGTGGCAGAACCCATGGCATGGCCACTCGGAAAACTGAAACCGGTTATATCGATGAGTCGCAGTAAGGTCGGACGCTCACGGTCGAAGATGTTCTTCAGAATCGGATTGAGTGCGCCAGATAGCATCATGGCAAGGGCAAAGAACAGGGCTTCTATCTTCATGCGCTTCAGCATTAAATAGCAGACGACCAGCAATGACAGAAGAATCATACTCCAGACTTCACCTATCGTCGTATAGCCCAGCATTATAGAAGTTGTAATAAAGCTTTCAGAAGAATAAATAAATTCATATACTTCGTTATCAATCCATTTGCCGAGACGTGATTCATGGAAAAAAGCAATCATGCCGAAGATAAATGAAAAGATGAGAATAAGAGAGATGCGCTGTTTCTGAGACATACGTGTACTCCTTTAACTGATATCTTGTAATATTTTGTCGAGCAGCGTTGCAGCTGTATAACTCACGCCTGCCCTGCTCATCGCCGTGATATAGTCACTCTGAGAAGCATCAAGCGCTTCAATCTTCTCAGGTAACGCTTCGATGTGACTCTCGTCAAGCACAGCAGCATAGCCTGCCTGCTGGAAGAGCTTGGCATTATCAATCTGATCGCCGCGACTCTGATCAAGTCCAAGAGGAATCAGCAGCATCGGCTTCTTCAGCGCAAGAAACTCAAAAATAGCATTGGCGCCCGCTCGTGACACAATCAGATCGGTTATCGCATAGAGGTGGGGCAGCTCTTCTTTAACAAATTCAAACTGCTGGTACCCCTCCTCATTGAGTGAAGTGTCTGTAAGACCTTTACCCGTTATATGGATGATCTGATAGTCGCGGAGTAATCTTTTCAGATTTTTTCTGACGGCATCATTGATCAGCTTGGAACCCAGACTACCGCCCATCACAAGAATGACTTTACGCTCTCGGTTAAAGCCGGTCAGCTTATAGCCTTCCGCTTCTTCACCAGTCAACAGATCAGGTCTGATGATACTGCCGATATAGTCAGCTTTGGCAGCCGGCACATAACGAAGCGTCTCCTGAAACGTCGTATAGAGCTTCGTAGCAAATTTCAGGGCAATCTTATTGGCGAGGCCCGGTGTCACATCTGATTCATGGATGATGGTCCTGATGTTCAGGATTTTCGCCGCAATCACAACAGGTACCGAGACGAAGCCGCCTTTAGAAAAGACCACATCGGGTTTTTCACGGCGGAGAATGACCAGGGCGTCCAGCACACCCTTTTGCACCCTGATTAAATCCTTGGCATTTTCGGCAGATAAATAACGACGTAACTTGCCGCTTGATATTGCGTAATATTGCGTGTGCGGAAACTGAGAAGTCATCATCTCTCTCTCAATTCCTTGTTTTGAGCCGATATAAATGGTCTCAAAGTTTCTGGCTTCTGCTTCCGGGATGAGCGCCATGTTCACAGCAACGTGGCCGATCGTCCCCCCGCCTGTAAATGCGATTTTCACTGTCTACACCTCTATTTCATCGTATTGACCAGGTTTTCAGCACCTTTAAGCTGTGGATCATTCTTTTCCAGTTTCAGTCGTAATAATTCAGTGAATTTTTCAGTCGTCTTGCCCTGCATCGTGCCTGTCACTTCCAGGTGATGATCGGTCTGGAAGGCCTGCATGGCAGCGGCCGTGTCATCGTCAAACTGCGTATCGACTTTACCGACATCGTATCCCAGTGCTGAAAGACCTGTCTCAAGTGACTTCACCTGGCTGTTCTTAGTGCCTGAAGCGAAGGTATCAGATGGATTCAGCACATGACTGTTGGCATAGGCAGGCAGCTCAATTTTTTTATCCGGCTGGATACCCTTCTTATGGATCCAGGTCTTGTCCGGCGTCAGCCATTTCATCTCGGTGAATTTAAGCAGTGAATCGTCCTTGAAAGGGGTTGCTGTCTGGACAATCCCTTTACCGAATGACTTCGTCCCTGCTATGCGCGCCTTATCATGATCATGGAGAGCGGCCGCAAAGACCTCAGACGCACTAGCTGAACCTTCATTCAGCACAATCACCGTCGGCAGGTCACGCGTAATCGGATTTGCTGGATTGTCACTCTTATAAGGGGTCAGCTTGCCATCTTTCGGTTCCGTATAGAAGAGGACATCATCCTTTGGAATGAATTCCCCGGCCATTTTCTGCGCTTCTTCCAGATAGCCGCCTGGATTGTTTCTGAAGTCGAGAATCAGTTTCTTCATCCCTTTTTTATTCATATCAGACAGTGCCTGGTGGAACTCCCGGGCTGTGCCTTCCTGAAATTTAGAGACTGTGATGAGCGCCGTCTTGTTTTTCAGCATCTTGCTTTCGACACTTTCCAGATGGATTTTTCCACGTTTGATGGCCAGTTTGAAAGGTTCGCCGTTGCCGCGTCTAAGCGTCAGATGCACTGTCGTGCCTGACTCACCACGGATCTGCTCAATGACATCGACCGTCTTCATGCCGACAGCTGATTTGCCGTTGACCGCGATAATTTCATCGCCAGGCTTAACGCCCGCTTTATAGGCCGGTGAATCTTTCAACGGGCTCGTGATGATGATTTTGTCGCCTTCCTCACTGACTTCTGCGCCTATTCCCTGAAAATCACCGCTCATCGTATCGGTGAATGCCTGCTGCTCTTCTTTTGTCATATATTCACTGTAGGGATCATCAAGTCCGCTTACCATGCCTTTGATCGCACTGTCAATCAGCTTTGATTTATCCACATTTTTATAATAATGATCGTCCAGTGTATTATAGACCTCATATAACTTCAGGAATTCCGACCGTTTAGGGGCCTCATTTTCAACGGTGGTCTGATTACCGCCGATAAGCGCAAAAGTGGTGATTGCTGCCGTCAGAATAATTGCGCCGATCACTGTCATAATATACTTGAACAGGCTGATGGTGACTTTCTTCTCCTGCTTTTCTTTTTCCTCAATTTCGTTTGTCAAGTTATTCACATCCATCTATATTTATAAGTCATTTTAACAGGTTAAAAGGTAAAATAAAAGATTTCCACATTAAAAGAGCATCTTCCGGAGGAAGATGCTTAAAAATGACGCCATTCTTCATAGGCATGAAAGAGGTCATCAAATACGGATAGATTCATAGCCATCGTACCATAGTTTTCAATATAGTCGGATAATTCGTGATAAGACTGCGCCTGTTTAGGAAACATCAGGTCAGCAAAAACAGCCTCAGCAAACAGCCCTTCCGCATCATTCGAGCCTCTAAGCGTCAGGACATACTGATAGAAGGAATGGTCTTTCATTACTGCGCAACCACTTTTGCGACCGTTGTCTCTCCTCTGACCAATGAACCTTGCGCCACAATATCAAACTGCTCGACTACATCGCCATTCGTGATGATAATCGGCGAAATCGTAGAAGACGCCTTTTCCTTGATCAGACTGATATCAAACTCAAGCAGTTCGTCTCCTGCCTGAACTTTATCGCCGACGCTGACTTTTGTGTTAAAACCTTCGCCGTTCATGGCAACGGTCTCCAGCCCGACGTGAATCAGAATTTCAACGTCGTTGGCGGCTTTGACACCGATTGCATGCTTCGTCGGGAAGACATTGATGATTTCGCCGTCTACAGGTGAGACAACAAGGCCTTCTGACGGCTCAATGCCGAAACCATCACCCATCATTTTCTGAGCAAATACCGGGTCAGGAATCGATTCAATCTGCACATATTGCCCTGAAATCGGCGCTTTAATCTCGATATCTTTAGTGGCTTTCTCTTTACCGAATAGTTTTTTGAACATTAAAACCTCTCCTTAATGTTTAAAATGATTAACCATATCCTTATACCCTAATTCCTCGAGTTTATCATACGGGATAAACTGAATGGCCGCTGAGTTGATACAGTAGCGCAGACCCCCTGTTTCTTTCGGTCCATCATTGAAGACATGGCCTAAGTGACTGTTGGCACTTTCACTGCGGACTTCTGTTCGCAGCATACCGTGAGATTTATCGACAAGTTCAATAATCTCCTCATCGTTCAATGCTTTGGAGAAGCTTGGCCAGCCGCAGCTTGAATCAAACTTCTCCTCAGAAGTGAAAAGAGGCTTGCCACTGATTTTGTCCACATAGATCCCTTTCTCAAAATGATTCCAGTATTCATTCTGGAAAGGGGGTTCTGTGCCGTTCTGCTGCGTCACGATATATTCCATGTCATTTAAATCATCAATCTTCTTTTTCAGCATCTGAATTCCCCCAATGTTTTTCGATGAACGCTTTACGGCCGGAACGTTCCTGGAAGTTCTGATAATGTGCCGGATCTTTCAGGTAATAATCCTGGTGGTAGTCTTCTGCAGGATAGAAGTTTTTATAAGGTAGAACCGGCGTCACAATTTTACCGCTGAAGATCTGTTTGGCGTCCAGTTCAGCAATCAATGCCTCTGCCGTCTCTTTCTGTTCTTCATCATGGTAAAAAATAGCAGGTTCATAACTTTCACCGCGGTCATAGAACTGACCTTTAGCATCAGTCGGATCAAAGGTCTTGAAGAATACTTCCAGTACTTCGCGGTAGGAAATGACCGACTCATCAAACGTAATCTGGACTGCTTCTCTGTGGCCGGTTGTATTCGAACAAACTTCCTTATAGGTAGGATTCTCTACGTGTCCACCGCTGTAGCCTGAAATCACACTTTCTACACCATCATACTGATGAAAGGGTTTAACGAGGCACCAGAAACAGCCGCCTGCAAGTGTTGCTTTTGTCATGAACTTCACTCCTCTTCTATTTTAAAATGCCAGCCCGACTGATCGATGGCGGTCAGCATCAGTTTCACGCCTGACAGCTGGACCGGTTCCAGCTGATAGTAGAAACATCGATGGGTCACGTCAAGCTCGACGCCGTCCGGCAGATCTCCGAACTGTCTGACAAGATTCAGCTTCTGCTTATCAGAGAGTTTGAGACCACCAATTTCAATCTCTTCTATATCGAGTCTGAGTCTATTATCGCCAATCGCTACAGGTGTCGTCAAAATATTTGTTTCAATATTCAGACTAAGAAAGGTGGACTGCTGGTCAATCAGCAGTTTATCGCCTCTAAGTGTCAGCTTCATGTCCTCTGTGCCTCTCTCTGCAATAGCGCCCGCCACCAGTTTCGGTGGCAGCACTACGGAGCCGGCCTCTGACGTATCCTGAACTTTGATCGCCGGCGGTTCAGCGTTAAGCACTGTCATCAGATAGAGCATGGCGCCGAGCAGCAGAACAGAGACTGCAACAGCATAGCCCTTAAGAACGAAGTGCTTCATCTATTCTCGCTCTGACCAGCTGTCCTACTTCGTCCAGGGAATGGTCATTGAAAACCGTGGCAGGTACAGGATCAAGCAGCTGAACTTTGACATGACCGGGCACCATGCGTTTACTGTTATATTTCTCCATAAGGGCTGCCGTCCCCGAAATAGCCACAGGTACGATATCCACACCGGCAGATTTCGCTATTTTCAGTCCGCCTGCCTTGAATTCCTGCAGACCTTGACCTTTACTGCGATGCCCTTCCGGAAAAATCAGCAGATTATGGCCTTCTTTAAGAGAAGCGACACCGTCTTTAATCATCTGCAGACTGGAACGACGATTTGAACGGTCCAGATAAATACAGTTCAGCTGCATCATCCACTCATCCAGAAATGGGATATCCTTCACTTCAATTTTAGAGACAAAGCCGAATGGTTTGTCAATCGCATGCACGAGCACGGGAATGTCAAAGTTCCCCTCATGATTGCTGATGAAGAGCACTGGTTTATCGTCATTGACGTTATGTCCAGTGACTTCAACCGTCACATCCGCGGAATCGAGAATCCGCCCTGCCCATTTTTTGGCCATCATCGTGATATAGGTGTCCTGCACGTGCACAGTCGGCAATCTTTCTTTCTGGTTTTTCATGTGCTGAAGCTTCGTCGTTGCCAGTGCGGCATAACCGATAATAATACCCACTGTCCGTATTAATCTGAACATTATTTTCTCCTTACTAAATACATGAATTTATGAGGGACTGTGTTTTTGTCATCCATTTTGCCCTCTACTATAGATTTCACTTCAAATTCGTCGAATGTATAGGCCGGGAAGAAGGCATCTCCCTGATGCTTCTGCTCGATGACCGTCACATACATATCATCCACACGGTCTATCATCTGTTCATAGAGATTCTGGCCGCCGAAAATAAAGACGTGACCTTCCAGAGCCTCTATCTCCTCAAGAGAATGAATGACGGTGACACCTGGCGCTTCAAAAGACTCATCCCGTGTGAGGACCACGTTCCTGCGGTTAGGCAGCGGCTTGCCCAGTGACTTGAACGTGTTCTTGCCCATCACAATCGTATTGCCTGTCGTCAGTTCCTTGACATGCTTCAGATCAGCCGGCAGATGCCAGGGCATCTGGTTATCGAGTCCGATGACTCTGTTCTGGTCATGACATACAATTATAGATAACATCATATACTCCTTAGACGGCAATCGGCGCTTTGATAGCGGGATGTGCCTGATAGTTTTTGATTTCAAGGTCTTCATAGTCGATGTCGAACAAGGATTTATCCGTATGAATCTCCAGTGTCGGCGGCTCGTATGAATCCCGCGATAGCTGCTCGGTGACCGCAGCGATATGATTGCTGTAGATGTGCGCGTCGCCGAACGTATGGACAAATTCCCCGACTTCAAGGCCGCATTCCTTGGCCACCAGATGGGTCAGCAGACTGTAGCTGGCGATGTTGAAAGGGACACCGAGAAAAATATCTGCACTCCGCTGATACAGCTGGCAGCTGAGCTTGCCCTCATTCACATAGAACTGGAACATCGTATGACAAGGCGGCAGTGCCATCGTCTCAATCTCACCGGGATTCCACGCGGACACAATATGACGTCTTGATGACGGATTTTTCTTGATGTTGTCAACGACGTCCTTCAGCTGATCGACCACCTTGCCGCCTGACTCAAAGTGGCGCCACTGCTTGCCGTACACATTGCCGAGGTCACCGTATTTCCGCATGAAATCGTCATCGTGCAGCACCTTATCCTTGAAAACAGCCAGTTGCTCCTGATACTCTCGGTTGAACGCAGCATCCGTCAGACTGCGGTGACCAAAGTCAGTCATATCAGGGCCGTCATAATCGCTGCTCTCAATCCATTTCTTGAAGGCCCACTCGTTCCAGATATTATTGTTATACTGCAGCAGGTAGCGGATGTTCGTATCGCCCCGGATGAACCAGATGAGTTCAGTCGCAATGAGCTTAAATGACACCTTCTTTGTCGTCAGTAGCGGAAAGCCTGCCGACAGATCAAAACGCATCTGATGACCGAATTTAGATAATGTCCCAGTATTCGTCCGGTCGTCCTTAGAACGGCCGGTCTTCAGCACTTCCTCGCACAGTTCATGGTATACTTGGTCAAATGAATTCATAGACGTCACCTCTTTTAAATTTGATGGGGATGGCTTATAATAAAGTTATTATGACGTGAAACGGGGGTTCTCACATGCAAGAAATGATGATTGTTTCAGGTTTATTCCTACTTTTAGCTTATATGATCAGTATGATGATCACTGAATAAGTCGCTCCGGCGGCTTTTTTTGATGCCGAAATGACTCTTGGTGCTCTTTCTGACCTTGACGTCAAAATCAAAGCGCTCAAAAAGCGGGCTTCTGAAATGTGCCTTCAAGATGAGGCAGCGGCTGTACTTTACTAGGTAGCGGATGAAATCTTCATTGCGGCTCTCCGGCAGCACGCGGTGCAGGACTGCCATCCCTGACTGCTGGTCTATCGTCTCTTCAAACATCGGATCGGCATAGACAATATCAGCAGCTTGCAGACACTCTGCGTCAGCGGTCCCGTAATGAAAGACAATTCTTTCCTGCAGTGCAGGATGATGCTGACCGATGCCCTCCGATATGACGAAATAAATAAGCGGATGGCGTTCAAACGCATGGAAGTGACTTTGTGTCAGGACACTGGCCATCAGGACAAGGTCATTCCCCATCCCCATCGTTGAATCCACAATAGTCAGCCGGTCACTTGTCTCCACCTGCATGATGTCTATCAAGGGTGGCATCTCATGCCGTCTTTCAAATGCCTTTATTTTGAAGCGGGTTGTATTCTCATGATAAACAATTTTGGAGTCGCTGTCGAAATAAAGCTGCGGCAGCTGATGACTGATGACAATGAGAGGGGTGGCGTCCACCCTGAAGAAATCCCGGATGGTCTTCTTGCCGCGCGTTACGATTTCGACTTCGACCCCTATGGCGCGCAGCTTGCCGGCAGCCTGCTCGATATGTGAAAAAATCACATCATCTGTTTTGACAGGTGATGTGATTCTGACTTTAGTGGCAGTGTTCATCAAATGCGTCTTTAAGATCCATCGCTATTTCTTCGACATGGCGGCCTTCAATATGAAGTCTCGGCATGAAATAGACGAGTTCTTTACCTTTGAAGAGCGCCATTGAAGGGCTGGACGGTTCCTGTCCGATATATTCACGCATTTTTGCGGTCGCTTCACGTTCCTGTCCCGCAAAGACCGTGACTGAATGATCCGGCTTATGGTCATTCTGAGTGGCCACTGCGACTGCTGCTGGACGGGCAAGACCAGCGGCACAGCCACAGACAGAGTTGACGACTACAAAAGTCGTCGCGTCTTCCTGGACCCCGTTAAAATAATCTTCCACTGCTTCAGGTGTCTCCAGACTGACAAAGCCTTCAGTTGTCAATTGCTCGCGCATCGGTCTTGCCATCTGCTTCATATAATCTTCATATGCATTCATTATTTTTCCTCCTTATTGCGGTTGGCAATCTGTTTCCAGACTGAGCCTACAGCCGCTTCACCTTTTTCTATTCGTTCTTTCGCCATGCGTGCCTGCAGGCTGACTTCAAATGCCGGATCGTCCAGATGCTCAGCCAGATAAGGCAGACTTGTCTCGTCGCCTTCATCATAAATGAACATCGCTGCACGCCATCTCACTGTCGCCTTAGAGTCACTCAGTGCTTCGTGCATGACAGGCAGGCTCTCCTTGAATCCAAGATCGCTGAGTGTATCACCTGCTGTACGTCTGACAGTCAGATTCTTATCCTGCATGGCTTCATGCAGCAAGGGCAGAACCTTGTCTGTTCCAATCATGCCGAGAAACACAATACCCAGTCGTCTGAGCTGGGGTTTCTCATCCTGCATTACAGCGGCAAGCAGCGGCAGATCCTCCACTGTCGGTTCCGGAAAATGATCGAGCAGACGGTAGCGTGTCTGCCAGTCAGCGGCCTTGTATTCATCAAGTGTAAAGCGCTGCAGTTCTTTCGGCTGCACTTTGTAATCAAGTGCCAGTCCTTCAGTCACCAGCTCCTGCAGTCTTTGCGGCGGAAACAGGGCTTCTACTTCCTCCTGCACAGAGCTGATGATGTCTTCCACCTCACCATATCTGACCCCAAACGGCAGCCATTTACGCAGGAAGACGACGTTGTCATCCTCTTTCTGTGCACTCAGCATCGCATCAATAAAGCGGACATCCAGCTGCTTCCGCTTCTCACCTGCCTGACTCTTCACTTTGATCTGATAAGGAATCTGCTTGAAAGTCAGCAGTTCAACCTGATGCTCACCCGTATCGATCTGAATGACCGGCTCAGCATTTTCCGCAGCATCAAAGACCTGATTGATCTGGTTGATGAGTGTTTCCCATTCTGCTTGCGGCGCTTTATCGACCGCGATGAAATCGATGACATGGAAGACGGATTTCACCCCTTCAATCTCCAGCAGCTCATTGATGAAGGCAGGATTCTTCCGATCTATCTCGCGGTACGTCTGACTCTTATTATCGTCCCGCTTGAAATCGAGAACAATTTTCATCGTATTCGGACTCGGTGTCGGTTCTATTTTTATGATTTTCATCGTCTTCTCCTTATTGAAGATTATTGCCCCATTGCTTGATCTGCAGACCAACTGAGCATTTGGATATACAGTAATGATGTGCCTTCGTCTTGCTTTCCTGGCGCAGCGTTTGTTTAATCAGACATTGGTGACAATAATGGTCTTCAAGCTGATTGATTTTGTGGACGGTGTCAATCATCCTCATATTCTCACCTCATTCCTATTATAGGCACAAACAACTAGACTTTCAAACAGTCCGTCTACAAATAAAAGGCTTGTCTAAAGACGCGCCATCCCCTATAATTGTAAAGTTGAAATTTAAGAGAGGAGGTACACAGATGACAAATGAAATTTGGGCGGTTGTCGCCTTTCTCGCCACCTTCATCCTGCTTGTGCTCATGTACCGTCTATACGGAAAGAACGGACTCTTCGTCTGGGTCGCTATCGGCACGGTCATCGCCAATATACAGGTGACAAAAACCGTTGAAATCTTCGGCATCACTGCAACCCTCGGCAATGTCTTATTCGCATCGATTTATCTGGCCACTGACCTGCTGAATGATATATACGGCCGTGCGACTGCCAAGAAAGCAGTATGGCTCGGTTTTGCATCTGTCATCGTCATGGTCGTCCTGATGTCTATCTCACTGGCCTTCACGCCGGCTGAGTCAGATATCGCCCAGGACAGCATGCAGACGCTCTTCGGCCTGGTGCCGAGAATTGCCATCGGTTCTATCATCGCCTATATTATCGGTCAGTATATCGATGTCTACATCTTCAACTGGATTAAGAAGCGTTTTTCAAGCGACCGGACATTCTACATCAGAGCTTACGGCAGCACCACCATCAGCTCCCTCATCGATACTGCATTATTCTCGATCATCGCATTTTACGGTGTTATGCCGGGTGCAGTCGTCTTTGAGATCTTTGTGACGACCTACTTATTCAAGCTGATGACTACACTCCTGAACGTCCCGTTCGGCTATATCGCGAAATCCTTCGCCAAGGACGTCGACTGATATGGCGCAGATCTTCATCGATGCGGCGACCAGACAGAATCCCTTTGAATCAAGTATCGGTTACGTCATCAGGACAGATGACTCAGTACTTGAATTCGGACAGTATTTAGGTGAGATGGAGAACCACGAAGCGGAATGGAACAGTCTGATTGAGGCGTTGAAGCAAGCACTGGCACTGAATATCACATCCGTCATCCTGAAATCAGATTCCAGGATTGTCGTTGATTCCATCAATAAGAACTTCGTCAAGAACCCTAAGTTCAAGCCTTACCTTAAAGCCTATCAGCAGCTTGAAAATCAGTTCGACTTACTCATTATCGACTGGATACCCCGTGACCAGAACAAGCATGCAGATCACGTGGCAAGACATTATCTTAAACAGCAATAGGACGCCTCGGCGTCCTATTTTTAATGTAAGTATTTTCATTCATTATTATTCAGAATAAAATGAACTCAAATTAGTCACTTATCTTATAAATCTTTAAGTTTTATACTACCTTGTTCCAGCTTAGCTATGGACTCTGTTAATATTTTTTATTAGCTAGATTTTAATGCAAATAAATTGTTTCGATAATTCTGCAGCTACCACACTTCCATCTTTAGTAAGACCTACAGAAGGATAACTTCCACAAGAAATGAAAACAATATTCTCCCGCTCGCTTATATCACATTGATTATATTTATTGTCATCTGCTGCTCTCACTCTTCCTTCTGAAGTTAATCCAAAAGAATGGATATAACCGCGTTGCATTGTTTGTTTTTATTACGATCAAAAGCCCTCACAGATAAACCATCATTTATCATTATCACATGCCTAGAACCTGCAGCTAATCGATTGTTCACTTTATGATTTAACAAGTAGCACCTCTATTCATTTTTCCAGCGGACATGTAAAGTTTCAACTCATTATAAGAATTTTAAATTTTTGAAAAATAGATTAAATAAATGTTGCTCTCAATTTTGAGATTCGATAATAAATTATCAAATTAAAATATTTTATTATTCAGTTGAACTGTATAACAAAATCTGTTATTCTTTTAGTAAGTTCAACTGACTAGTCAAACTGAATGAGGAGAAATTATGAAACATAAACTTTTACCCTTATCTGAAACTATGCACTATATTTTACTCGCATTACGTACACCGAAACATGGCTATGCTATTATGCAGGAAGTTCAGGATATGAGCGAGATGACCGTGATACTGGCTCCTGGCACTCTTTATGGAGCATTGGATAACCTATCAAAGCATCACTGGATTAAACAGATTGATATCATAGATAGACGTAAAATCTATCATATTACTCACGAAGGATTAAACGTTTTAGAACATGAAAAAAATCGATTAAATCATATTTTATCTCTGTATGAAATGGAGGATTAATAATGAAAATAACAAAATGGTTTCTTGATCCCATAAAGCAGGAAGAATGGCTGAATCATATTTTGTCCCAAGGTTATTATCTGGTTGAGAAATCAACTCTTGATAGATATACCTTTGCGAAGACAAAAGAGGATTATGTGATTAGATTGGATTATCAGGATCATCTTTCAGTGAAGGATTATAAAGAATATTTGATTATTCACGAAGATATGGGATGGGTATTAGTCAGTGGCAGCAGATTGACAGGCATTCACATCTGGCAACGACTCCGTTCAGGAAACGATGTACTAAACTCTGATAGTTTCTCTAAAGTTCAATACTATAAAAGAATGATGAACTATACTGGTATGATGGTCATTCTTTTTCTATTCTACTATTATTTGAGCGCACCTTATTTTAACGGTTTATTCTTAACGCCCGGGTTGTGGAAGATGCCAGCAGATATGTTCTGGAAAGCGTTTCTGTTTGAATTGCCCTTCGCTTTACTGCGGATATCATTTCCAATTTTATTGATTATATTCATCTTCTTCTTTTCGAATAGCTATTATAAATTCTATAAATTGAAGAAGGACGCTGAATCAAATCTGAATTAAAGAAAAAGTTAAAAGAGGCAGACAAGTAAATTGTCTGCCTCTTTTTCTAAGAAATTAATATATGTCATTATAGCGCTGAGTGAAATAAGTTTGTCTCCATTTTATCGGCCTAATTACTTATAATGATACCTGCAGGATGCCACTAATATTGCGTCATCATTTATTGTATAAACTAAACGATGTTCCTGATTAATACGCCTGCTGTAATAGCCAGAAAAATTGCCTACTAACTTTTCGGGTTTACCTATACAATCCAGTGCACCTTCTTTAGAAATATTTTCTAATAGCTCATTAATCCTTTCAACCATTTTTCTATCTTTCGACTGAAAATATTCATAATCTTCAAATGCTTGTGGCGAAAAGGTAATATTCAGTTTAGCCATTTAAATTAATATTTCCTTTGTTTTTACATTTCCGCGTTCTAAGTTTTCTATCGATTCCAGTAAGTGTTTTGCATTTGCTGGATTTTGCTGTAAATATAGTGTCTCCATGATTTCATTATAGCTATCCTCTGACATGATAACAGCATTGCGATCTTTTGTCATAATTGTGATTACATCACTATCGTCATTCACTTTATTGATGATTTCCTTAAAATGTTCACGGACGTAGGAATAAGATTTAACAGTCACCTTGTATACCTCCTTATCATCTATCATTGTTGAAGTAATTGTACAACTAAGCAACTGTGAGTCTATTATAAGACAAATAATTAATATACACTTTTTAATTCGAAGATAATCATGTTACAATATTTAGTAAATAACCAGAATGAAACAGGAGGATTTATGAGTATTCCAGATATCCTGCTTGGACTTGTCACTATTATTTCATCCATCATTTTAATTTATATGATTATTAAAGATACTGATTTAGTTTACGTGATATATACATCTATCATTGCCTCAGTCCTGCTCTTCTGCATCCGCTTCTTTATGATGGACTTCACAGCTGGTAAGGCCTTTCTTCAATCATTCAACCCCATTATCGTTTTAATTATCATCGTTGTCATAGTTATTTTGATTAGAAATTTCATCAAGAAGAAAGACTAGCGCCATTATGACGTACCAGTGAACAATCAATGAGAAACGAAAATAGACAGCCTTTCGCGCTGTCTATTTTCTATATGTCTTATTTTTTCGGGTGCAAGCTAAAATATAAGCCGTATTCTCTACAGCTTCATCAAATAGTTCCTCGCGACTTTCAGCTCATGCTGATCACATACTTCACACATTTTTACTGTATCTGTCACGTATGGCATGCTGTTTTTGATCTCCTCATAATTCAGCGGCACTTCTGTATGGATGGCTGCGAGCTTCAGGCTCATCATCAAGTCATCGTGATACGTCTCAATTTTAGTCTGCTGTCCTTTTGGCAGTTCATGTGTATGGTCTACTGCATTAGCGACTGTGCCGTACTGCTGGATGAGCTTGATGGCTGTCTTCTCACCGATGCCTTTGACACCCGGATAGCCGTCTGCCGTGTCACCCATAAAGGCTTTGACATCGACCAGCTGCCCGGGTTCCAGGCCGTATTCTTCCCTGAACCGGGCTTTAGTATAGACATTATATTCTGTGAAGCCTTTCTTGATGAGCCAGACTTCGATGCGGTCGTCTAAAAGCTGCAGCAGGTCTTTATCACCGCTGACGATTTTAATGTGATAGTCACCTTCCAGCTGCTTGGCGATCGTACCGATGACGTCATCCGCTTCATAGTTGCGGACACCGATATTATGAAACCCGAGCTCCTGAGACACTTGCTGCACATGAGCGAACTGCGGGCTCATCTCATCTGGCGGTGCGACGCGGTGTGCTTTATAGGTCTCTGATATGTCGTTACGGAAAGTGGTGGCACCCATATCCCAGGCGATGATAACGTGATGTGCCTCCGTGTTTCGTACTGCTGTGGCCACATGCCTGATGAAGCCCTGCACGCCGTTTGTCGGAATGCCCTTACTGTTACGCATGAACTGCTGGTGCATTGCTGTCGCATAGTAATGACGGAATAAGAGTGCCATCCCGTCGACTATTAGTAAATTCTCCATATTAACCTCTCTCTATGTCCTCTGGATGATGGAAGATCCACTCCGAATAACTGCCGGGGTATAACTTCACCTTTTGATCTGCTGCTCTCAGCGCTGCATAGACGGGTGTTGCTGACAGTCCCGAGCCGCAGTAGACGATGGCAGTGTCAGCAGCCGGCAGCTGGTCATCAAACACTTTCTCATAAGGGAAATTGACGGCGCCCGGAATTCTGCCCGGCTGCACATCAATCGGCTCCTCCTCTCCCAGGAAGCGCTTGTTCGCACGTGCATCCACGAGAGTGGCAGTGGTATGTCTCACTTCATCACGGCTGGCAATCAAGTCCTGATTGATGCGGGGCTGTTCGCTGTTTCTTAGTGCTTCCAGCTGCCGGATATCTTCCATTCGCAGATTTCCTGACGTCTTCGCAATGGTCGATTCATCGTATGACTGCTTCAATACCAGACAGTTGATATCCAGTAGGTCACACAGGAAAAAGAAGCGCGTCGCCATAAAGCCTTTTGCCACGTCATAGGCGACAGGTATCCGGCCGGCGCTGTACTGGTCGATGAACGACTTGACGAGTGCCATATCAGGCAGCGGGTGTCGTCCTTCCTCCGGCTTATTCTTGTCATAGAGCACCGGATAGCCCGGCACAAAGATGGCATGTTCGATATGCTGTTCATTATAGGCTGCCAGACTCTTCTCCAGATCATCCATCACATTCCGGCAGTCAAACAACTGATGCTTGCTGTAATCCATTTCCTCTTCATCTATCCACACTTGCATATGATCCCTCCATCACCTGTCTGATTTCATTGACGACTGTCTCGTCTATAATATGCTGCTCCCGCTCTGCAATATCTGTCATCAGCTCCTCGTTATACGTGTCCCATTCTGCGGCTACTTCAGGTTCACGCTCACTAAGTGCGGTCTTGATAATCTGACTGAAGTGCTGCAGTTTTTCCTCCAGTCGCGCCATCGACTCAGCATGAATGGCCTCATACAAAGCTTCAAGAGATTCTTTTCTGCTCAGATTTCTGTTCGTCACCTTGATCTTAAGAGGCTCAAGTCTTGCGTCCATATATTGCTGGCCGACCGGCAGGAGCCTGATATCATCCAGGGCGACTATCAGCTGCTGCTCAGCCAGTGTCTGTCTGATGACTGCTGTCTGGTTGATGAGTGACTGATTGAAGATATAGTTAAGCCGCGGCACAATCATGGAGCCCTCATCTTCAAGCTTATTGGCCAGTTCACCGATGTAGCCGGATTCGTCCACCTGACGCTTATTGAAATAAATCTTAATGAGGTCATACAGCTGGATGCGGAAGCGGTCCTTCATAAAGGTCAGCTGCTCGTTCAGCTCCTGCTGCACTTTATCAAGTCCCTGCTGCACATGACCAGGTTTGAACGGCGGTTCTTTTTTCAGTTCTGCATAATATGTGCGACGGGCCGCTTCCTCCCGTCTCGCTTCTTCTGCGTGACTGACAATATACTGCGCCTGTGCCTCAAGCTGCTTAACGCCATTCTCAAACTGCGTCATTTTCTGCTGGCGGCTGTCCACATCCGCAAAATGCTGGATGGCAGCCGCGAACTCATTGAACTGCTCATCTCTTCTGACGAGTGCCTGCTTACTTGAGACACCGAACAGCGCAGAATCTACATTCAGCTGACTGAGCTCAGAATCGAAGTAATCTCTCACCTGCTCCAGTTCCGCTTCACTGCGTGCAAGGTCAGTCGCATTGATGACGTAGAAAGTCTCACTGTCTGCACTTAAAATCTGCAGGTCCGCCAGATATTTGATGAACTGCTTGTCGTTCTCCGTGAAGACATGATTGAAATAGGAGACGTAGATCAAGAGATCACTGTCCGCGATGATCTCCGTCGTCTCATTCGTATGACGCATATTCGTTGAGCCGATGCCCGGCGAGTCGATGATCACTTTGTCCTTCAGGAAGTCAATCTCATACTGCAGATACAGCCGGTCAACGAAGGCAGAATGTGAATCGACCGCTGAATACATCTCAATTTCATCATCCTGTATCTCTTTCATGCTGCCTTCCCTCAGAACGGGCAGGTAATGGGCATAGTTCGTATTCAGTGCCTCGATGAACTTCTTGAACTGATGGTCCAGCTCAGGCTGCTGTTTATTGTAGAGTCTAAGCCAGGTGTCTAC
Organism: Macrococcus bovicus; assembly: GCF_004359575.1. Taxonomy (GTDB): domain Bacteria; phylum Bacillota; class Bacilli; order Staphylococcales; family Staphylococcaceae; genus Macrococcus; species Macrococcus bovicus. The sequence continues at coordinate 102,572 of NZ_SCWF01000001.1, forward strand.
ATCATCTGCTTCAATACCGATTGTCCGGCCGATTTTATTCAGTTCATTGAGCAGCATCTCGACCGACTTGAATTTCACCTGATGGGTATGGCCGTAGCTGAGTTCAGTGATGGCCGCTGTCGTCGGATTCGGTGAGGAGATTAAATAGTGGTCGCCAAGGAGTGCATTGATCAGTGAACTTTTCCCCGCGCTGAAAGCACCGAAGACCACAATACGTGTCACGTCATGCTGGATGCGCGCCAATTGTTTATGCAGACGGGCAGTCATATCACTGAAATAGCTGATCTGACTGAATGTCTCAAGCTGTTTGACGGCCTCTTCCAGATGACTCTCCTTCCGCTCCAGACGTCTTCTTTCCTGTTTTCTTACTTGCTGCTGATCCATCAGTTCAAGTGTCACCTTTGTCCGGTCAATCAGGCGGTCAATCGATTCATCGACATGAATATAATAGTGACGATAGTTTTCAGTCGTCAGCGAGTCAATCAGCTCATTCAGCATATCGTAGCGTGCCAGCAGATCTGCCGACTCATTTGCCGCTGGATTTAATTTGGACACATTTAGATTTTTTATGAACATTTCGATATAAGGTCTGTTCTCCCGTACGACTGCCTGCTCCACATATTTCTTTAACTGGTCGGTATAATTCAGGACATAATCCTGTGTCACCATCGCCTGATTATTCATCAGTGACACCAGGTCCTCCGCCTGCAGCGCAAACCTATAATGTCTGACCTCATGCAGCCACTCTCCTGCCGTATACTTCGCAAGCTGGTCATAGAGTGCACGGATATGGAAATTGACCTGCTTATCTATCGAGTCATTCAAGTCGCTAAGGACAGCCGTCATCTGCTGATTCCGTATATCCTGTCTTTTCTTGTCCTTGCCGAAGAAGCCGCCCACTTTATAGTCCGGTGAATAGACTTCCAGCAGTGTCTTGATTTCTTCGCGGATCTCAAAAGGAATGAGGTAGGCGTTCTTCAGAATGCTGCGGATACTCGCAAGAAAATAGTTTTCAGTGGATTCAGCTGTCTCGAAAAGAGCCTGTTCCTCTGTCAGGGACTGCGTCTCCAGAATGGCTGCACGCTGTGATTCTATAGAGGACGCGTCCAGTCCCAGCTCGTCCAGTATGCCCTGCTGTTCAGCCTGCAGGAAAGCGAGCTGCTCAGTGGTGATATAGTGTGTGATCCGGTCAAAGAAGGTCTCATGACTCTTCGCTACGAGGTCACTACTGAACAGCAAACCTTTCAGCTCATTGACTTGATTAAGTTCATGCGGATAAATGGAGGTGAACAGCATGTTCTCCACTTCAATTCCCCAAGTGTCCAGATTCTGCCGGATGGATGCTTCAAAATCAGTGAGACTGATTTCATTCTCATCGTGCTTATCGATCTGATTGATGATGAAGATAAGCGGCATTCCCAGACTATTCAGGCGCTTCATCTCCTTAAAGTTCTTCTCAGACTCCACATGATTATATTCAACTGTGTAGACGATGACATCACTCGTGAGGAGATACTTCATCGTATTCGCTTCATGGTTACTGAAAGTGGCATCAATACCGGGCGTGTCCTGCAGTGTCAGTCCAAGCGGCAGGTCTTGACTGGTTTTCCTGACTTCGACTGATTCAATCCGCTGATTCTCGGTATTGATTTTCTTGACTGCGTCATAATCAGTTACGACAGCATATTCCCGCTTCTCAAGATTGACGATGATTTCTTCCTGCTCAGCAATCGTAATCTGCGCTGAGTTACTGGTCGTCGGTACCGGAGAGCTCGGCAGAATATCTTCCCCTAACAGATGATTGATCAGAGAAGACTTGCCTGACGAGAAATGTCCGATGAAACTGATGATCCGTTTGTCCTCATAGACTTTCTTGATGACTTCATTGATCTGTCCGACAAGCAGTGTATGATCCGATTTCTCTACTTCTTTCTTTAGTTTATATAGCTGATCGATCTGGTCTTTTTTATTCATAGTAATCCCCTTTTGTGAACAATATAACAAATTTTGCGAAGTGTGATATTTATCACATTATTAATTGGCCTTCTTTATTATTATAAAGAAAGAAAAGTTAATTAGAAAGGACGGAAGGACATGGCTAAAGATAAAGATCAGATTCAAGCGGAGCAGCAGGAACTGGCACCTGAATACGATTCACACGATGATCTGGATCTGCGCGGGACAATGATCTCAGTTTTAACATTAGGTGCTATCTTTGTAATGTTATGGTTTTCAATCTTTATTCTATTCATCGAACGTATTTAAGGAGGGGTTATTGTGCATAAGTTAGAGAAAATCTGGTTAGGGCTCGGGATGGGGTCACTTGTTTTATTCCTCGTTATTATATTAGTCCAGGCCATCCATTTAGGTCACGAGCCAGCTGCAAGTGGCGGCGAATATGTCGATCCGGAGCTTGTAGACAAACACGAAACATTCAAAAATCCAGGATTACATAAGGTGGAAGGCAAAGACTGGGATTATGAACTGGTCTTTGTCGTTTCAGCATTCAACTATAATCCGGGTAATGTAGAAATTCCTAAAGGGGCTAAAGTGAAAATCATCGCAACTTCCAAAGACGTTAACCACGGTTTTGAAATTGCACACACAAACGTGAACTTCATGGTGGTGCCCGGCCATATCAGTACATTCACAAAGACATTTGATAAAAAAGGTGAATATCTCCTTCTTTGTAATGAATATTGCGGAATGGGCCACGCTGATATGAAATCCAACATTAAGGTGGTTGATAAAAAATGAGCGAAGTAATCTATAGAAGTGATGCGAGCGAGCATCATCACTACCGCAAGCATCAGGTATTTGAGGTCAACGAAAAAGAAGATAACAAACGTCTGGATCCAAAAGATGCCAAGTTGGTTATGGCGCATATGTATGTCGCTATCGTCTGCTTGATTATCGGCGGTCTTGCCGGTCTTGTTCAGACGCTTGTCCGTTCCGGTACATTGGAATTACCGGCAGGCATCGGTTACTATCAGATCCTGACCGTTCATGGTATTATCCTGGCACTTGTTCTGACCACGTTCTTCATCATGGGCTTTCAGATTTCAGCTATCTCAAGAACAACCGGTACCTTCTCGCCTCTAGCACGCCGTTTAGGCTGGACCGGCTTCTGGGTGATGCTGATCGGAACAGCGATGGCAGCGACGATGGTCCTGCTTAACAAAGCGACTGTTCTCTATACATTCTATGCTCCGCTGCAAGCGCACGTGATCTTCTATGTCGGTATGGCACTAGTGATTGTCGGCTCCTGGATTTCGGCAGCCGGTCAGATGATGGGCTACTTCCGTTACAGAAAAGAGCATAAAGGTCAGAAAACACCTTTAATCAGTTATATGGCGACCATCAACAACGTCATGTGGATTGTCTGCTCTATCGGTGTCGCACTCACTGTTCTTCTGCAGATGATTCCTTGGTCACTCGGTCTCGTAGAACGGATCGACGTCACACTGAGCCGGACGCTCTTCTGGTATTTCGGTCACGCACTTGTCTATTTCTGGTTGTTACCTGCTTACATGTCCTGGTATGCAGTCGTGCCGAAAATTATCGGCACGAAAGCATTCTCTGATAACCTGGCTCGTTTTGCTTTCATGCTCTTCCTGTTCTTCTCGATTCCGGTCGGTATCCACCACCAGTTAGTGGAACCGGGTATCGAAGCGACATGGAAATATGTTCAAGTGGTTTTAACATTCATGGTTGTCATTCCGTCACTTATGACTGCCTTCAGTCTCTTCGCAACCTTTGAGACATACGGCCGTAGAACCGGTGCAAAAGGACTGCTCGGCTGGCTGAAAACATTACCTTGGAACGACGCACGTTTCGTCCTGCCTTTCATCGGAATGGCTGCCTTTATTCCAGGCGGTGCCGGAGGTTTAGTCAACGCTTCAGCACAGATGGACCAGGTCGTTCATAATACCATCTGGATTACCGGTCACTTCCATTTAACAGTGGCGACTGCCGTCATCCTGACATTCTTCGGCACGATGTACTGGCTGATTCCGCACTGTACGGGTCGTGTCTTAACAAAACAGCTGAATAAGCTTGCATTGATTCAAGGCTATATGTGGGCACTCGGTATGTCCATCATGTCTGGTGCGATGCACTTCATCGGATTATTTGGGGCACCACGTCGCTCAACTTATTCAGAGTACGGCGGTTCAAAAGTCGCTGCTGAGTGGATTCCTTACCAGATCATTCAGGCAATCGGCGGTACCATTCTTTTCGTCTCCATTATCTTAGTCGTCATCATCTTTATCAGACTGGCATTCTTCGCGCCAAAAGGACATGAACCTTACCCTATCTCAACAGCGATGGATGAACATTTACCAACGACTAAACTGGTTGAGAACTGGAAGTTCCTGCTGGTCGTTACAATCGCGTTAATCTTAATTGCATATACTATTCCAGTCAGTCAGATGTTTATTGATCCACCGCCAGGCGCTAAAGGCTTCGGTGAAGGTAAACTCTGGTAACCCAAACTCCCTGCGGGGAGTTTTTCTTTTGCCTTAAATGAAAAGTATCCATAAAATATTATTTAAAGTTTACATAACATAGTTATATTAATTAAAAAGACAAAAAAATGAGATACGGATGTATCTCACAATTCCTTGATCAGCTTATAAATTTTTTTCTTGGCCTCAAAATCATGAATATTACAGATGACCATGATTTCATCAGCTCTCGGCAATTGACGGAGTGCTTCCTTCACATCAACCGTATTGCCGATTATACAACGTCTGCGGTTTGCCTGAATAATCACCCGCTCTTTCTCGCTGTAGATCTTCTCGGCTACTTCTGCTGAGGTCGGCACGGTGGTATCCCGTCCGAGAGTGACATTTAACAGCCAGTGGTCCAGTATTTTTGCATGCTGCTCTGCCTCTGCCCTCGTCTCACAGCAGATGATGAAAAGGCAGATAATTGCATGCGGCTTCTGCAGGACAGCTGATGGTTGAAACTCATCATAATAGGTGGTCAGGGCCTCGTCCATATGCTTCGGATTGATAAAGGCACCGAAGACAAAGCCGATACCTAATTTCGCTGCCCGCCTCGCCCCGTTCACCGTGAGTCCCAGTATATAGACCGGTGGCTGATGACTGATCCGTGGCCCGGCCTTCACACTGCGGAAACGATGGTCTTTAGGTAAGCTGTTATGCATGAAGCCGATCAAATCCGTCAGCATTCTTGTATAGTCACGGTGTTTACTGTCAGCCCCATCAGTCAGGGCGAGACGCGTCAGCTCCGTGCCACCCGGCGAGTTGCCGACACCTAAGTTGACACGGCCCGGAAACATCGCCTCTATTAGCTGTATCCTTTCAGCGATATTATACGGGCTATACTGCGGCAGGAGGATGCCGCCTGAACCCACTACAATTGACTCAGTGACGCTCAGAAGTCTCGTCATCATAATATCCGGGCTGTTGCTGATCAGACCTCTCGTATGGTGATGCTCCGCCACAAAGTAGCGCTTATAGCCCAGCTGCTCTGTCCATTTGACGAGCGCTATGGATTTCACAAGTGCTTCCTCCGGACTGTCACCACGTGATAGAGGCACCTGATCCAGGACGCTGAATTCCATTATCTCTCGCCCCAGTACTGATAATACGTACACTCCAGATAGCCATTGAAAAGTTTCCGTCGCTTAGTCGCTTTCTTACCGACCAGGACCTCAAATTCTTTGTAGCTGGTCATAATATAGAGCGACCATTTAGGATTCGCTTTTATCAGATCACCTAAATAGGTGTACATCGCTTCCACTTCACCGCGTTCACCGATCCGTTCACCGTAAGGCGGGTTACCGACGATAGCACCTTTCTCGGCATGCAGGGTCAGGTCATGGACATTCATCTGTTTGAACTTGATCAGCTCCCCGAAGCCGACTTCAGTCGCATTGTTCTTTGAGATCTGAATCATCTCAGGGTCGATATCGCTCGCTGTGATATCAATCTCTTTGTCGTAGAGCGCCTCGTTGTCTGCTTTGATACGTTCTTCCTCATACATCTCTTCAGGAATGATGTCCCATTCCTCACTGGCAAACTCACGGTTGAAGCCCGGCGCAATATTCTGTGCGATCATCGCCGCTTCAATCGCTATGGTACCAGAACCGCAGAAAGGGTCAATAAAAGGCGTATCCCCTGTCCAGTTTGATAATCTGACCAGTGCGGCAGCCAGCGTCTCCTTCATCGGGGCAGCCCCTTGAGCGAGACGATATCCTCGTTTATGCAGACCCGCACCCGATGTGTCGATCGTCAGCAGGACTTCATCTTTCAGGATAGCAACCTCCACTTTATAGAGCGCCCCGCTCTCATCAATCCATCCTTTGATATCATATGCTTTCTTCAGACGTTCGACGATTGCTTTCTTGACGATGGCCTGACAGTCCGGCACACTGAACAGCTTGGACTTCAGACTTTTGCCTGACACCGGGAATGATCCCTGCGGCCCGATGATATCCTCCCATGGCAGTGCTTTCGTCTGTTCGAAGAGCTGATCAAACGTCGTTGCGTAAAATCTGCCAACCACAATCTTGACACGGTCTGCTGTTCTGAGCCAGAGGTTAGAACGTACAATTGCCCGGGCATCCCCTTCATAAAGAACACGTCCGTTTTCAGTTGTTGTTTCATAGCCAAGCTCATTGACCTCTTTCGCGACGACTGCTTCCAGCCCCATCGGTGAAGTAGCTAATAGTTGATACATAACAATCTCCTTTATTTTAAGTTTACATAATCATATTATTTTAAATTTATAAATTAAAATATCTCCATTTAATTCTACCATAAGCCATAAAAAAAGCCCTCCTTCACAGGAGGACTGCACTAGAAAGATATCTCTGTAAGCCATGTTCTGTTCCTTAGTACTGCAATCGAGTCTAGTTACTCTCGTACGCCGGTGATAATCATCTGTCTGTAGATTACTCTACCTCTTCTATACGTTCATTTCCGCTAGAAAAGTGCTCCTACCAAATTTGGATTGCTCACTCGAGGGGTTTACCGCGTTCCACCTTCTCCGTTTCCGGACAAGCTACGTCACTGTGGCACTTTCAAATTACTCGGGCCATATCCAGAGGACTTAGGCCGTTTCACTGCCGTCAAATAAATGCCCTGGCTTATTGTTTCACCAGGCACGATCACTACAGCCATCTCAGGCATGTGTGAGCATGGACTTTCCTCTATATTGCTATAGCGATTATCCGAGATATCTTTTAACTTAATGCATTATATCACAGTTAGGCCGGCAAGACTACTTACCAAAGACCGCTTTTTCAAGATTTGAGATTCTTTTCAGCAGATCGTAGTTCTGGGAGCCGGAATCGCCTCTGCCTGTCGCGACCCGTATCCTTAAATCTTCTATCTCTTTTTTCAGCTTCTTATTTTCATCTGTCAGCTTCAGCAGCTGATGATTCATGTCCTCCATCTTCTGATAGTCGGATATGATATCATCCAGAAAACCGTCGACATCTTCAGGCTTGAACCCCCGAACCATCGCCCGTTCAAATTCTTTCTCGTAAATATCTTTTGCCGAGTACTTCAGCGTCATATCTTCCATCCTGTCATCCTCCCCATTTCTCGCTTTGGTAGTCGTTGATAAAGACCGATAGATCGTCCATAGAAATGATATCCATATTATAGTCACTCTCATTACTAAAATCAATCAGCTGACGTTTGAAGTATTTCGGGCTGCCCTCATGCTCCTCATCATAGAAGAGCAGTGTTCCTTCAGTATTCTCCAGTATGAACTGTGTCGCTTCCCTGAACATATAGCCGCCCGCATAGGCCTGCTGATAAACAGACGTCACAAAATCGGCCTGACTGATGATCCGGTCATAGTAGAGCTGGTTCTCTTCATTCCATTTTGCTGTGTGCTCGAGAAAAGGTGTGATGACCGCCAGTTTCAGCTGATAGTTCTTCTTCAGCCTGATCGCCACTTCCCCTGCCCAGAGCTCTGTGCCGAGCATGCCGCTGATAATGACCCATTCCAGCCCCTCTTCGGCATATTGTCTGATGCGTTCCTGGAGATAGAGCTTAATAAATCTCACTTCAGGCTGATTGTTCTTGAATATCTGAAGCTCAAAAGGCTTATAGCCTGTCACATACAGGGATTTCATAGTTTGCGCTCTAAATAGTGAAGATCATGCTGCACGGCCTTAAACTTATCCAGGAAGACTTTTTTACTTGTCTTATCAAAAAAGCAGTCAACCGACAGCTCCCTCAGATGCAGAACGAGCAGCTGCAGTTTCAGCTCATTCATTAACGGTAGCTTCAGAATAGCCTCCTTAATGTCATCAAGCTGAGCTAGATGCCGGTCCACACGCTCTGTGAACGGCTGGATATCCAGAACGAAATTATATTCCTTGCCATTTTTAGCGGCATTGAAAAATGTTTCTATCTTTACTAAATCCTCATTCAGTGGTTTAATATAATCTTGCAATTCAGGGCACGTCCCTTCAGAAATATGGTAAAATTAGCTGTAATCCCATCATACTAAAAAATCAGGAAGTTACAAAATGGTAAATTATCCGAACGGAAAAAAACATCCGTCTAAAGACTTAGTTACAACAGGACGTGAAAAGCGTAAGATAAACTATGGCAGGCGCGGCATGGTTTTCGAGGAGGCCATCGATGCCTCCAATCAATACTATCTGACTGAACATCTGGCAGTGATTCATAAGCGTCCGACGCCTGTGCAGATTGTTAAAGTGGATTATCCAAAACGTAGTAAAGCCGTGATCACTGAAGCTTACTTCAAGACACCTTCTACTACCGATTATAATGGTATCTATAAAGGAAAGTATCTGGACTTTGAAGCAAAGGAAACACAGAATAAGACCAGCTTCCCGCTCGTCAACATTCACGCCCATCAAGTCGAGCATATGCGGGCGGTAATCGAACAGGGGGGGATCTGCTTTCTGCTGATTCATTTCGCCGTCTTAAATGAAGTCTACCTGCTGCCTTTCGTCCCCTTCTATCACTACTGGCAACGGATGATGGCGGGCGGACGCAAATCAATGACATTAACAGAAATCCGAAACGATGGTATATTAGTACCAAACGGTTTCAGGCCGAGACTTGACTATCTCGCCGCTTTATCTTTATCAGATGAGAGTGAGGAAAAATAATGGCAACAACTAAATCCAAGAAACGCAACGTAAAGAAAACAATCCTTCAGATTCTCGGAGGACTTGTCATTGCTTTCGCCGCTGTAATGGTACTCGCTATCGGCCTGTTCCTTTATTACGCGTGGAAAGCACCTTCATTTAATGAGGCAAACTTACGTGATCAGTTACCCACCAAAATCTATGACAAGAACAACCAGCTCGCCACTGTGCTCTATATGGGGCAGCGCAGAGAAGAGGTTAAATTTGCCGACATCCCGGACCAGATGAGAAATGCTGTCCTTGCGACAGAGGATAACCGTTTCTATGAACACGGTGCAATTGACTTCAAACGTCTGACAGGTGCCGTCCTTAAAAATATCACAGGCGGCTTCGGCTCACAGGGTGCCTCCACTTTAACCCAGCAGGTCGTGAAACGTTCATTCCTGACCGATAAGAAATCAATTGAACGGAAAGCGCAGGAAGCCTATCTGTCCTACAGATTAGAGCAGGAGTACGACAAGAACCAGATCTTCGAGATGTACATGAATAAAATCTATTATTCAGACGGTATTTATGGTGTTAAAACAGCAGCCAAATATTACTTCAACAAAGACCTGAAAGACCTGACGCTTGCTGAGTCTGCTTATCTGGCAGGACTGCCGCAGATCCCTAATATGTATAATATTTACGATCACCCCGAGGCAGCTGAAAAACGGAAAGACACCGTCCTCTATCTGATGAACCGTCATAACCGCATCACACAGGAACAGATGAAAGAGGCGCAGGCACAGGATCTGCATGCCAATCTGGTTCCCCGTACCGCGGCTGAGCGTCAGAACATCGATCAGAATGACCCGGTCTACGCTTCCTATGTCAACATCATCAAGCAGGAAATTAAAAGCAACAAGGAATTTAAAGGTCAATCACTCAGTGATATCCTGACCAGCGGCTTAAGCATCTACACCAATATGGATGCCAATGTCCAGAAAACCCTGCAGAACAATGTAGACAACCTGGCCGTCTACAAAAATAAAGACCAGCAGGCTGCCGCTACTATCCTGGATACCAAAACGGGTGGACTGGTTGCCATCTCTGGCGGCCGCGGCTATCAGGACGTTGTCGACCGTAACCTGGCGACTGATCCCCATGCAGTAGGTTCAATCATTAAGCCTATCCTTGATTACGGCCCAGTGATCGAAGGTCTGAAATATCCGACGAGCACTCAGATACAGGATGAAAGCGTGCTGGATATCAACGGCAGCGAATTCCGTAACTATGATACGCTCAGTCACGGTAATGTGACCATGCGTGAAGCACTGAGAAAAAGTTACAACATTCCAGCGCTGAAAATGTTCCAGACTTCGCAGTCTCAGCTCGGCTACGATGCTCCTGCCAACTTTGCGAAAAAAGTGAACTTAAACTATGACAATCCGGATCTCGGCCCTGCTGAAGCACTCGGTGGCGGCGCTTCAGAATTCTCAACGACACAAATGGCTGCAGCCTTCTCTGCCTTCGGTAACAATGGCGTCTACAACGAGGCACATGCGATTCGCAAAGTCGTGACACAAGATGACCAGACCATCACATTCAGTCATACGACCAGAAAAGCGATGGAAGATTATACCGCTTACATGATCACCGATATCCTGAAAGATGTCTTTACAGCAGACGGTACTGCTCCTGGTATGGCCCCTGCTGGTGTCAACTTCGCCGGCAAAACAGGGACAGCGACTTACGGCGATGAAGTTTATCAGAAATATAATCTGCCGAGCTCTGCGGCAAAAGATGTCTGGATATCCGGTTATTCACCGCAGTACACGATGACCGTCTGGATGGGCTTCACTAAAATCGCACAATACGGCGAGAACTCATTCGTAGGACATGTGGAACAGGCATTACCACAATCACTCTTTAAAGCTGTAATGACAGAAGTCAGTCCGATAGATGGTCAGGACTTCCAGAAACCTGATTCAGTGACCGAAATCGGCAATGAACTTCAAGTCAACGACGGCGAAACAACTAAACAGATCACTTCTTCAGAAGTCAAAACAGAAGCTGCAGGTACCCCGGTACCTGCAGCCTCTGTTACAGATACGCCTAATATACCGGTCACAACAGACCTGCCGGCCACTGAACGAGTAACGACAGAAGTCATGACGACAGAGAAACCGACGACCGAACCACCGACCACTGAGAAACCGGCAACTGAAAAGGTGACGACTGAAAAGGTGACGACTGAACTACCGACGACCGCTGCACCGGCAACCACGGTACCGACGACTGAAGCGACGCGTTCAGCAGCACCTGTCACAGAAGCACCTAAAGAAAAAGCCTCATAAAAAAGAGCCTATCATTCGATAGGCTCTTTTTTAGCTTTTCTGTTATCTCTTATCTTCTTGATAGCGGCCAGCTTCTTGACCTCGGACCGCATCGTCTTCATCTGCTGATAACGCATAAAATGAAAACTATTCGCTGAAATAAAGTCAATCCGTTCTGCAGCATTGAGCGGTTTATAGGCCAGCTGTTCGATTTGAGTGACATCGACAGGCTGCTCATTGACCTCAAATAAATATGTGATCAGCGCCTCTTTGTACTGGTCCAGTAAGACTAACCCCCTGTCACTCTGCATCGCTTTGTCATCCGCCAGTGCGTCCAGCTGTTCTTCAAGCGACTCAAAAAATGCCTCATTCATCACCGATTATCACCTTCTTTCTTTTCTTCCCTTCACGGCAGTCACTCAGCAGCGGACATACATTACATTTCGGATTTTTGGCGGTACAGTGATAGCGGCCAAAGAAAATAAGCTGATGATGTGTTTTTGTCCAGCGTTCCCTAGGCACTTGACGACACAGGGTCGTTTCCACTTCTGTGACATTATCCTTCCAGCGGCAGATTCCAAGCCTTTTAGAAACGCGTTCAACGTGCGTATCAACTGCCAGAGCCGGTACACCGAATGCCACAGAGACGACGACATTCGCCGTCTTCCGGCCGACGCCTGGCAGCTTGACAAGCTGAGCATGCTCTTTTGGCACCTGCCCGTCATATTCATCCAGCAGGATGCGGCAGAGCGCCTGAATGTTCTTGGCCTTGTTGCGATAAAGACCGATCGAACGGATATCTGTCATCAGTTCTTCCAGGGGCACATTCAGATAATCCGCCGGCGTATGATATTTTTCAAACAGTGACGCTGTTACTCTGTTGACTGTCGCATCTGTACACTGTGCTGACAGCAGGACAGCGATGGTCAAGTCGAATGGATTGCGGTAATTCAGCTCGCACTCGGCATCCGGATACATGTCAGCGATGACATCAAGAAGCTCGAGTGTCTTCTTTTTACTTAGCATATGGATTCTCTCCGTTCACCCAGTCAAACACCGGAAAGTTTTCAATCGTTTTGGTCATTTTGCGGCCGGTCTTGAAATCGTTGCTGACCGTCTTGGAATCATCAATCGTCTTGACATTCCGCTTCTGCCAGTTCAGCAGGATACGGTCGATATACTTAAAGCTGAGCTTATCATGCGATACCGCTTCATCGAGCGCAGCCTGAATGATATCCAGCGAATGATGGTCACTATCCAGCCAGTGATTGAGTGTCTGCATCTCTATAGGCGTCAGCGGCCTGCTGAACGCGACTTCAAAGCGTTCGAAGAGGGTATTGAAACTCAGCTCATGGCTGACTGTCTGCGCCTGATAACGGGCTTGCAGCTGACGGTCCAGCGGTTCAAGTGAAATGATTTCACTGTACTGCTGATGGCTGTGGTCGACATGTATCGCGATCAGGTCCTTCTGAATCAGCCCTTGAATCTGCGCAGCCACCTGCTCTGTCGTTAAGGACATCTCATCTGCCAGTTCCTTGAATCCAGGCATCTCCTTGCCGTCAAACTGCATCAGCTTAAGCAGCACGACCAGCTCTGTTTCATTCATATTTAAGTGCCGGTAATCCTTCAACAGAATATGCGGCACTGCTAGATGTTGATTGATAAGCATACTCTCACCTACAAGAAAACGCTAACGATTGTTAGCGTTGTGATTTTTATGGATAAAGTCTGTTCAGAAGACGTGGGAACGGACTTGTTTCTCTGACATGTTCAACACCAGAAATCCAGGCTACTGTTCTTTCCAGACCGAGACCGAAACCTGAATGCGGCACACTGCCGTATTTCCGGAGATCCGTATAGTATGAATAAGCCGCCGGATCAAGATGATGTTCTTTCAGACGGGCTTCCAGAAGTTCAAGATCGTTGATACGCTCTGAACCTCCGATGATTTCACCGTAGCCTTCCGGTGCGATCAAGTCTGCACATTTCACGGTACCTTCTTCTTCCGGATTCGGTTCCATGTAGAACGGCTTGATTTGAGTCGGATAGTTGACGATAAAGACTGGCAGGTCAAAATGATTGGCGATCGCTGTCTCATGCGGCGCACCGAAATCATCGCCCCATTCAATATCATCGAAGTTCATTTCCTTAAGCATCTTGATTGCATCGGTATAAGTGATACGCGGGAACGGCGCCTTCACTTTCTCCAGTTTCTCCGTATCACGGCCGAGAAGCTTAAGATCAAGCTGACAGTTCTTCAGGACGGACTGAACGATATAGCTGACGTAGTCTTCCTGTACTTTCAGGCTGTCTTCATGCTCATAGAAGGCCATTTCCGGCTCAATCATCCAGAACTCAATTAAGTGACGGCGCGTTTTCGACTTCTCAGCACGGAACGTCGGGCCGAATGAGAAGACTTTGCCGTGTGCCATCGCTGCCGCTTCCATATACAGCTGACCACTCTGTGAGAGGAAGGCATCTTCATCGAAGTACTTCGTATGGAAGAGTTCACTTGTCCCTTCAGGCGCACTGCCTGTCAGAATAGGCGGGTCAATCTTAGTGAAGCCTTCATTGTTGAAGAACTCATAAGTCGCACGGATGATTTCATTTCTGATCTTCATGACGGCATGCTGACGTTTTGAACGCAGCCACAGGTGGCGGTGGTCCATCAGGAAGTCTGTACCATGGGCTTTCGGTGTAATCGGATAATCCACTGCCTCATGGATGATTTCAAGATCCGTCACTTCCATCTCATAGCCGAAGTCAGAGCGGTCATCTTCCTTGATGACACCTGTAATATAGAGGGAAGTCTCCTGAGTCATGCCTTTTGCCACTTTAAAGAGTTCTTCACCGATATCTTCTTTCACCACAACTGCCTGCATAAATCCTGTGCCATCGCGCAACTGCAGGAATGCAATTTTACCGCTGGAACGTTTGTTTAAAATCCAGGCACCAATCGTGACTGTCTGACCGACAAAATCGGACGACTGATTAATAGTAATTTTATCTGCCATGTCTATTTCTCCATTCTTTCTTCTACAAATTGTTTGATACGTTTGATCGCTTCTGTCATCGACTCGAGATCGGTTGCGTATGACAGACGGATGTTATCAGGTGAACCGAAACTAGAGCCCGGAACCACCGCTACCAGTGAGGTTTCCAGCAGTTCTTCAACAAACTGGTCCGCATTGTCGAGTCCGCAGAGACGAACCGTCTCTTTGACGTTCGGATACAGATAGAATGCGCCTTTAGGCTTGATACATTCAATCCCAGGAATCTCCATCAGCTGAGGATAGATGGCATCAAGACGTGACTTGAACGTCTTGTTCATCTCCCGCAGGAACGTCTGGTCCCCCTCGTAGGCTTCAATCGCCGCCCACTGTGAAGGCGTCGTCGGATTACTTGTTGAATGACTCGCAAGATCCGTCATAGCTTTGATCAGCTGCCTGTCGCCTGCTGCATAGCCGATCCGCCAGCCTGTCATGGAATGACTTTTCGATACACCGTTGATGATGACCGTCAGCTTCTTGATGTCCTCTCCCAGTGCGGCGATGCTGATATGTTCGCCGTCATAGACAAGCGTCTCATAGATTTCATCTGAGACGACGATGATCTGATGCTGCACTGCCCAGTCAGCGACCGCCTGCAATTCTTCCCTGGAGTAGATGGCACCTGTCGGATTGCTTGGTGTGTTCAGAATAATGGCCTTCGTCTTATCCGATAACACGCTGTCAAGCTGATCAGCTGTCACCTTGAATTCTGTCGATTCATCTGTTGTGACATAAACGGGTTCACCGCCTGCCAGTTTGACCTGTTCAGGGTAGCTGACCCAGAAAGGGATTGGAATTATCACTTCATCGCCTTCATCAAGAATCGATTGGAATAAGTTATAAAGTGCATGCTTCGCGCCTGAGGCCACCATTATTTCGTTCAGCTCATAGCGCAGACCTTCATCGCGCTCCAGTTTCTGCTGGATGGCTTCTTTCAGCTTCGGCAGTCCTCCGGCCGGCGTATATTTTGTCTTGCCTTCTTCAACGGCCTTGAATGCAGCCTGAATGATGTTTTCAGGTGTATTAAAATCGGGTTCACCTGCTGCAAGTCCGATGACCGCCTGACCCGCCGCTTTCAGTTCATTTGCCTTAGCGGTAATCGCCAGTGTAGAGGATGGCGTCAGTTTCTGTACTCGTTGAGATAATTCCATTTCAACAGCTCCTTAATGATGATACTTTCAGTTTACCAAAGAAGCACACTCAGGTTAAATCATTTCTTGTCTGCCGCTTCTTTTTTTAGTCACTAAAGATAGAAAATCTGTCACATCTCCTCTAGTGACGTCGTACTTCGCCAGCACGCTATCAAAGATGTGATGATAACTGGCTTCAACGATTCGCTTATCCATACAGAGAATGATACCCCGGTCTTCCTCACGCCGAATCAGACGTCCCGCTGCCTGTCTGATCTTCGTTGCTGCATAGGGCAGCTGATAGTCATTGAAACTATCCGCAAGTTCATCTTTCATCAGTAGAATCCGTCTGTCGCTCGGATGAATGAAAGGCAGCGTGACAATCATCACACACTTAAAGGCATCGGACTGATAATCCATCCCCTCATAAAAGGCCTGAGTCCCGAGGAGGACGGCACTGTCCAGCTGATTGAACTGAAGTAGCAGTTTGTGCGCATTGGACTGCGGGGTCTGAACGAGCAGTGTGGTCTCCAGCACGTCCTTCAGATAACTTTCCACTTCGCTGATCATCTGATAATTGTTGAATAAAACAAGCATCTTTTTATGTTCTGTCGCAAAATAGGACGAAATATACAGTGACAGCTGCTCGATATAAGCCTCGTGGTCCTGATAGTGAAATTCCGGCATATCATGCGGTATAAAGAACGTCACCTCGTCCTGACGCGCGACTGGCGCAAACAATGTGATATTGTCCTGATGCATATCAAGCAGCGGATTCAGATGTCTGAGCGACTGATTTAACATCAGGGAACCTGATAACAAGGTCAGGGAATCGAAATGGCTGAACAGCTGGGTACTGAAAATATCACCGAGCTTTTTATCCTTAATGAACAAAGTGGCGGCGGTATAATTGCGGCCGGGCTGAACGAAGACGAGCTTCCCTCCTGTCAGCGCAGTCGTGATCTGCTGATAAATCTGATGGACGAAATTGACTTCTCTGTTCACCATGCGATTGAGATCCAGCTGATCCGTCATTGCTTTGAAGGCTGTTATCTTATGCAGCAGCTGCGGCAGCACTGCTGACGTCCTGAGTCTGACGAACGGGCTGCTGGAGTCAAGCGCAATCTCCTGAAAGAACTGGTCGTTCAGCTGCTCGACTTCCTGGATGACCGCCTTCAGCTCAAAATGCGAGACGGCCAGCTCATCCAGACTTCTTTTCGACTGGTTCAGCTGCTGATAGGCGCTGAAGACAAGACCCTCTTCTTTAGCCAGCTGAGACAGGTGGTATTTCACGGCCTGGTAGCTCCAGGACACATACGTGTGTTCCAGCGCGACTTCCTGCAGCTGATGGCCTTCATCGATAATCAGATGACTGAACTGGCCCGGGAACCCTTCCTTACCTGAATGCAACAGATGGGCATGATTCGTCACACCCAGCACTGGGACGTTGATTTTACGGACATCCTGATAAAGATAAGTGTCTTGTCTGCCTTTATAGAGGGTGCGCATCAAATCCAGATAAATCTTGCGTCCACCGTTTATGTTCAACTGACTGATATCTCCGGACTGGCCGGCCAGCAGAAAAACAAGTAACTGCATCTTCAGCAAGAGAATATCGTGGTTTTCCTTCGTGTCATCAAGCAGGAACTTAACGAACTCAACTGAAATATAGTTGCGCTTACTTTTCAGCAGGATGAGTGGAACCGGCTGTCCCAGTGCCTTTTCAATCAGTACAGCATCTGACTGAATCAATTGCTGCTGAAGCGCTTTAGTGGCAGTAGTCAGCAATATATTCTCCCCGTGCTGCGCCAGATAGTAAGTGGCGGCGGTCAGATAGGCGAGGGATTTACCACTGCCGACTTCCGCCTCAATCAACTGCATATTACCGGTCAGCATCGTCTCATAGATCAGCTCCGTCAAATACAGCTGCTCCTGCCGGAAATGCAGCTCATTCACTTCTATGATACGTCTGTAAAATGCCTCGAGAGATTCATCTATCGTGACTTTCTGCGCATCTATCGTCGTCAAGTGATAGGCCAGCCCTTTTAAGACAGGAAAATGACTGACTGTCTGATGACGCTCAATCAGTGGAAAGAGCAGTTTGTCGATATCATTTCTCATCTTTTTGGCCAGATGATAGATCTGAATCAGCGTCTCTTTCGGAAATGCGGCCAGCTTGGCAAGCGCGAGCTGCATGATCTCAGCCGTTGCCTGTGCGTCTGCTATGGCACTATGCGCATCATCCAGCTGAATATCAAGTGTCTGCGCCAGCGCACTTAACTGATAACTTTCAGCATCAGGGTAGACAATCTTGAAAAGGTCGACTGTATCGATACAGTGCCGCGGCTGAAAGTGGATGCCCGCCTTATCAAAGAGCCCTGTCAGAAAATTAAGATCGAAATGAATATTATGTGCGACAAATACTTTATCCTGCAAAAGCGCCAGTACATCCGGCATGATCTCCCTGAATGTAGGGGCCTGACTGACCATGTCATCCGTAATACCGGTCAGTGACTCAATAAACGGAGGAATCGGCTGGTCGGTATAGACATAGCTGTCATAACGGTCGATAATCGTCCTGTCGTCCATGATG
The DNA here is from genome assembly GCF_004359575.1 of Macrococcus bovicus. Classification (GTDB taxonomy): domain Bacteria; phylum Bacillota; class Bacilli; order Staphylococcales; family Staphylococcaceae; genus Macrococcus; species Macrococcus bovicus. Next base: position 120,769 of record NZ_SCWF01000001.1, read on the forward strand.
ACGATACCAATCTGGATGATATCATCAACCGCCATATTATTACCTGTCGTCTCTATATCGACTACTGCGTACTGCATATCTTCCCTCCTAAATTTCTATATCCGCACTCATAAAGTGATGCAGCGTGCCCTTTTCATCCTGTACAACTAAACGGCCATCATCCAGGATTTCGACAGCGACGCCCTCCACTACAGTCGTCCCTTCCGTATACCGCAGTTTTCGCTGCCAGATGTTTGAATACTGCCCATACTCATCTTTGATATCCTTGAAATCAAGTACCAGGAACTGCCTGAAGGCTGCTTCTATTTCAATAAGCAGCTCTTCCAGAAACTGATAACGGTTGACTGGATGACCTGTTGCAGCTTTCAGACTGGTCGCTTTCACTGCAAGGTCCTGCTGAAAATCTGACGCCTCATGATTCAGATTAATGCCGATTCCGCAGATGATATTCTGGATCAGTGCAGCCTCACCGCTGATTTCCGTGAGGAAGCCGCAGCACTTCCGGTCATCGATATAAATGTCATTCGGCCACTTGATTTTAGCCTCAGCGCCACTCATACGGCGGATCGTCTTGGCGATTGCGAGAGACAGAAAAAGATTGAACGACATCATTTTCTGGAGCGGCACATCTCTTCTGAAAACAGCTGTCATCCACAGCCCTTTTGTCCCTTGCGAATCCCAGCTGCGGTTAAAACGGCCCCTTCCTGCTGTCTGCACTTCACTGATGACAATGAATGGCTCATCTATCTCTAGCAGTTTCTCCTTCGCGACCAGCTGAGTGGACGTCACTTCCTTATAGACGAAACGTCTCTTAAAATAAGAAGACTGCTTGATGATCAGTGCCATCATATCCTGGTCCCACTCCTCCGGAAATCCGGTGAGCTGGTAGCCTTTATTCTGCACGGAATGCACTCGGAATCCCTGCTGCTTTAACAGCTCAATGGTTTTCCAGACAGCTGTGCGACTGATGGCCAGACGTTCAGCAATCGTCTGACCTGATAGATAGGTCGAGCGGTTATGATAGAGCAGCTCGAGAATGTCACCTTTATATTTCGCCATGTTCATCCACCCATTTCATTATCGCATCAGGCTGATTCTTCAGCTGACCCGTAATAATCGCATCCTCCATCTCAGCAAGCATCACTTTCAGCCAGCTGCCCCCTTCTCTTTTAAGATGTGTCATCACATCATGACCGTTCACTGCTATATCCTGTCTGCTATGTATTCTGCGTGCCTGACGGTATGCTTTTGCATCTGATTGATTCCCCGCGAGCTTCTGGCAGGCCTCTATTGTGGCCAGAGGGTAATGATAGACCAGTCGCTCCATCGTGAATTCCTCCTGCTGCTCAAGTTGCTGCAGTATGGCCACTGCCTGCTTGATGGTCCGGTAGCTGTCATTGGATAACTTCAGGCTCCGCATACCGTCCATGTCTGCCAACCCTTTAAAGATATGGAATGCGATATAGACTTCAAGTGACATGGGTGCTTCAAGCAGCAGCACTTCCTGCCACCCCCGGAAATACGGCAGGTAGTTGACAATGCCACTTACCGTCAGGGTGTTCATACCCCTTGATGGTTGCAGGCCATTCAATAATTTCTGCAGCTCTACTATGATACGTTCTACTGCCACATATTCAATCAGAGGCGCACATGTCTTCATCGCCTCAAGCGTCTGCGATTCAATCGTGAAGTCCAGGACGCTCTGAAAACGGGCTGCCCGTATCATCCGTAGGGCATCTTCAGTAAAACGTCTCTCTGCATCGCCCACGGCACGAATCAGCCGCTGCTCTAAATCATTCTGTCCCCCGGTATAATCGATGACTGACATGCTGTGATCCAGCGCCATCGCATTCACTGTAAAGTCACGCCTGAGCAGATCCTTTTTCAGATCACTGACGAATATAACGGAATCCGGCCGCCTATGGTCCTCGTAGTCGCCGTCTATGCGAAAGGTCGTCACTTCAAATGTCCCGTTCAGTATGACCATCACCGTACCATGCTCTTTGCCGATCGGCACTGTCCGCTCAAATAATGCCTCCACTTCGTCCGGTAATGCACTTGTCGTGATATCCACGTCACTGATCGGCAGCTCAAGCAGATGATTGCGCACAGCTCCCCCTACAATATAAGCCTCGTACCCTGCACGTTGCAGCTGATCCAGGACTGGGAGAGCGGACTTAAGCTTGTCCATCGATAAGCTCCTTGTAGAGCATTTCGTACTGTGAAGTGATAGCTGCCGAAGAAAAACGGACAGCGATATCTTCAAGCATATTCTGCTGCAGCTGCGCATAATAGGCGTCATCCGTCAGCAGTCTGACAGCATAGGCTGCAGCCTGCTCTGAATCCCCCACATCTACTAAAAGGCCTGTCTCCTCGTGTCTGATGACTTCACCGATCCCCCCTGCTCTTGTACCGATACAGACGACGCCGCAGTTCATGGCTTCCAGTAATACCAGACCGAAGCTTTCTTTTTCAGACATCAGCAGGAAGAGGTCTGACATCTGATAAAAGCTTGCGACTTGCTCCTGTTTGCCGACAAACATGACATCTTCATCGATGCCGAGCTTATGCGCCAGACTTCGCATTTTGGATAACTCGGGCCCGTCACCAATGAGCAGCAGCTTGACTTTCAGTGATTCTCGTACTTGCTTGAAAGTGGCGAGAATATCCTGTATTCTCTTCACTTTTCTGAAGTTGGAGACGTGCGAGATCACTTTATAGTCCTTCGGTATGCCATACATCTCCTTGAGTGCCGAAGAATCGACCCTTGTAAAATCTTTTTCATTGATGAAGTTATAGACCGTTCTGATTTCTTTATTCGGTGCGATAAGCGACATGGTGTCCGCTGTCAGGGCATCGCTGACACTCGTGACGATATCACTTTCTTCTATACCGAAACGAATGGCACTTCTCAGCGTAGAATCATAGCCGAGAACAGTGATATCGGTCCCGTGCAGAGTGGTGACGATTTTGACATCTTTCCGGGCAATCTGGCGTCCTAGAATCCCGCAGATGGCGTGAGGGACCGCGTAATGCATGTGCAGGACATCCAGGTCGTATGCATTGATGACTTCTGCTATTTTAGTCGCCAGCGTGATATCATACGGCGGATACTGAAAGACCGCATATTGATTCACATCAACTTGGTGAATCGTAATATTCGGCCGCTGGAACTGTATTCTGAACGGTGTATTTGATGTGATGAAATGCACATCATGTCCCCGCTCAGCCATCTGTATGCCGAGCTCTGTCGCTATAATACCTGAGCCGCCCATCGTCGGGTAGCAAGTAATCCCTATTTTCATGAAAGTCCTCCGTTCTCATAATAAGAAATAACAGCCAGTGCTGTCCCTTCGTTCGTTGCAAGCGGCACATCATAGACGTCTGATAAACGTAAAAGTGCGGAGACATCCGGTTCGTGCGGCTGAGCAGTGAGCGGGTCTCTGAAGAAGAAGATGGCATCCACCTCTTTATTGGCGACAAGCGCCCCTATCTCCTGGTCACCGCCAAGCGGCCCTGACTTAAAGCGATGGACGGTAAGGCCCGTCGCTGTTGACACCCGTAGTCCGGTAGTCCCTGTTGCGTAGAGCGTATGTTTACTGAACTCGTCCAGATGCGCCTGAATGAATCTGACGAGTGCCTCTTTTTTCTGGTCATGTGCGATAATAGCAAATTTCATAAGGTCACTTCCTTTCGAAACGATTGAAATCCCGTGCTTCATATTTCTCCATCGTCGCAGCAAAGCTTGCTGTCAGATCAATGCCCATGGAATTAGCCAGACAGATCAGCACAAATAAATTGTCAGCCAGTTCAAGCCCGATTTCTTTCTGCTGCTCACTTAACTTTTTCTGCTTCGGCCCGTAGACATGATTGATTTCACGCGCCAGTTCACCGACTTCTTCAGTGAGACGGACCATATTTTCCATCGGCGTGAAATAGCCGGCTTTAAAGCCGCTGATGTAATCATCCACTTGCTGCTGCATCTCTTTTAATGTTTTCATGGTACCTCCTATTGCGTCCTGACTTTCTTTCATTATATGATGGATAAAAGGGGTGTAACAATTTGAATATAAAATTAAAAGTGATGAATATCATCTTGATATTGATCGGTAGTATTATCTTCAGTTTTGGAATTATCAACTTTAATATGGCCTATCATCTGACAGAAGGCGGCTTCACCGGCATTGCTCTCATATTATATCATTTATTCGGGATCAGCCCTGCTCTAATGAATCTGATTTTCAACATTCCGCTCTTTATCATCGGTTACAGGTTTCTCGGAAGAACCTCTTTTCTGTATACGCTGATCGGCTCGCTTAGCTCCAGTTTCTTTCTCTATCTCTTTGAGAGATTCCCGTTCAATTTTTCGCTGGCAGAACAGGATCTGTTTCTGGTCGCATTGCTCGGCGGTGTCCTTATCGGTCTCGGTCTCGGTATCATCCTGAGAGCGGGGGGAACGACAGGCGGTGTAGATATCATCGCCCGGGTGATGAAGAAGGAGTTCAACTGGCCGATGGGACAGGTGATATTTATCTTTGACTGCATGGTGCTCATCATCACCTATCTTGCACTAGGTGATATCAGAATCACGCTCTACACTTTAATCTGCGTCGGTGTCGGCGGCAAGATTATCGATATCGTCCAGGATGCCGGCTATACAGCCCGGGGCGCCCTCATTATCTCCGAAGAATTCAATCAGATCGGAGACGCCATCAACACCGTGCTGGAACGCGGCGTGACGCGAATCTCTGCACATGGCCAGTATTCGAATATAGAGCGGCCAATGCTGTACTGCGTCGTGCCTAAAAATGAAATCTCCAGACTGCGGCAGCTGATTCATGCCATCGATCCTCATGCCTTTATCTCCATGCTTGAAGTGCATGAAGTGCATGGTGAAGGATTTACGCTCGATGAAAACAAGCAGCTGATCCAGAACCACTAAAAAAAGTTCTATCCATACAGGATAGAACTTTTTTATTTAGTCATTGCTTCTTGCCAGCATGAACATTCTCAGGAATTCTGCGACTGCGATTGCTGTAGCAGCGACGTAAGTCATCGCAGCAGCTGACAGCACAGACTTCGCATGACGATATTCCTGTGTGTCCACCATCTGCAGTTTCTCTATCTGATTCATTGCACGGTGAGAAGCATCGAATTCGACCGGCAGTGTGACGATAGAAAAGAGGACAGCGAAGAACATGAAGAAGACCCCAGCCCAGATGGCTAAAGTACCGAGACTGCTGCCAGATGATGAAATGCCTGTCAGGACAGCACCTATCATGATCAGCAGATAGCTGAATGATGTCCCTAAGTTTGCAAGCGGCAGCAGACTGGAACGCACTTTCAGGAAGTTATATCCTGTTGCGTGCTGAATAGCATGTCCGACTTCGTGAGCCGCAATAGCTGTTGCTGCCACGCTCGGCTGACGGAAGTTAGAAGGACTTAATACCACCCGTTTTGTCCGTGGATCGTAATGGTCTGACAGAAAGCCTTGTCCTTCCAGTACTTCCACATCATGAATACCATTCGCCGCGAGAATTTCTTCTGCGACCTGTTTTCCTGATTTCCCTGAAGTCGATCTGACTTTAGAATATTTGTTGTATGTCGATTTGACCTTATGCTGAAAATACATAGGAATCAACATGATAATCACGAAATAAATAATATAGCTCATTGATTTCCTCCTCGATAATGTGCTTACCTCTATTTTATTGTGAAGGTCAGACTAAGTCAAATAATTCATGCCCACAAATTTGCGCCACAACATGACAACCGGTATGACCGTCAGCCAGAATGCAAAATAGCCGATATGTCTGATATACGCGTCCAGCATGCTGTAGACTGGATACTGCATATAGACATAATCGATGACATCGTTATGAAAGACCCAGATAAGCGTCGCTAAAATATGCCATTTCTTTATTCTGAAGAAAGGTAAAAATAATAAAGCTTCAACTGCCATGATGCCATGCGAAATACATAACATGATGCCCGTAGCCGTCACTTCTCCTAGTTCGATGAAGGCGAAAATATTCATGGCCACTGCCCAGACCCCGTACTTGATCAGTGTGACGAATGCCAGTGCCTCAAAAAGTCCGGCATGTTTCTTCAGGACGATGAAAAGCAGGGCGATACACAGAAAAAGACTCGCGGTCGGACTGTCCGGAACGAAAGGCATGAAGTACCAGCGTGTGTGCGCCAGCTGCCCTAAATACCAGTAATAGCCATATGCCGTGCCTAACAGGTTACAGACGATAAGAAAGAGAAGAAAATAGCGGTTTGTCAACCAGAAGTAAAGCTGCTGCATTGAAATCCTCCTATAAAAAAAGAGTCATCTCAAAGATGACTCTTAACTGTTATTTCTTTAATGGTTTGCCGTTTTCATCAGTCAGTTCAAGGTTAGCTACATATTCAGCTACCTGCTTGATCTGATCTTTTGATAATGTATCTTTGAATGCTGGCATTTTACCGGCACCATTTGTAACGAATGCTTCAACCGCTGCAGGCTGCAGATTAGCTTCTACTAAGTTTGGACCTGCGCCCCCTGTCAGCTCACCACCGTGACAACTTGTACAGTTAGACTTGATGATGTCAGTATACGCAGGATCTTTTTTATCTAAGTTAGAGAAGGTGATTTTACCTTGCGCTTCTTGTTTCTCCCAGTCATGGTAATGACTAGATTCCCAAGTCGTATAGAATAAAATAGCGACCGTCAGTAACATCATACCTGAAGCTACCGGACGTTTATACCATAAGCGGTGACGGCTCGTATCTAACCACGGCGCAAGCAGCAGTGCTGCAAATGCGATACCTGGTAAGACAATAGCACCGAACGTATTGAATGGACCAGAAGCATATGTGTATTTTAAGATCTGATATAAGAATAGGAAGTACCAGTCAGGCAGTGGTGTATATCCTGTATCAGAAGGATCCGCTACACGTTCAAGCGGAGCTGGATGCGCAACCGTCAAGCATAAGAATGCGATAAGGAAAACCGCGCCTGTCATCCATTCTTTAAGTAGGAAATCGGGCCAGAAGCTCTCTGTTTTACCCGGAAATTCTGAATAATCTCTGTTTAATTTGGCTTTCTCGTACTTTTTGATACGGGAATCACCGACAAATGTCATCCCTTTACCGCGATGCATCTCTCATTACCTCCTTTTATATTCGGTTTATAATGGACCAGAAATACCTTGTTTACGAATCATGATGAAGTGAGCCGCTAATAACGCGAATAAACATGCAGGTAAGAAGAACACGTGAATCGCGAAGAAACGTGTTAACGTCTGTGCACCGACAATCTGTGCGTCACCGGCAAGCAACGTCTTCACCCATCCTCCGATGAATGGGACAGATTCTGCAATCTGAAGACCTACTTTAGTACCGAATAAAGCTTTCATATCCCATGGTAATAAGTAACCAGTGAAACTTAATGCAACCATAATAATAAAGATTAATACGCCGACAACCCAGTTTAATTCACGAGGCTGTTTGTATGAACCGGTAAAGAATACACGCAGCGTATGCAGGAACATCATGACGACTACGATACTTGCGCCCCAGTGGTGCATACCACGGACGATCACACCAGCTGCCACATCATGCTGCAGGTAATAGACAGATTTCCATGCATTGACGATATCCGGTACATAATACATCGTTAAGAACATACCTGATAATACTTGAATTACTGTGATGAAAAATGTTAATCCACCGAAGCAGTAGACGAATGCAGAAAAGTGATAAGCAGGGTTGACATGCTCAGGCACCTCATGATCCGCAATATCTCGCCAGATGGGTGTTACATCAAGTCGATCATCGACCCAGTCATAGATTTTCTCGATCATTTAATTACCCTCCTATTTCGCTAACTCATTCGGATGCTTTTTACCGATAGTCAGCATTCCGCCTTTTTCGCCTGTTTCGTACTGATCAAGTGGTGCAAGTGGTGGTGTACCCGGGATATTCTTCCCGTTCTTCTCGTAACGACCATTATGGCAAGGACAGAAGAATTGATTCGGGTTTGCATCATCACCATTCCAGTTGACCGTACAACCTAAGTGTTTGCAAGTCGGTGAAAGTGCTACAATGTTTTCGCCGTCTTTATAAACCCAAGCGAATTCAGTGACTTCACTTGTATACCATGCATCCTTCTGCTCGAACTTGAAGTCAACTTTTGTTGGCACTTGTGTGATTTCAGAAGTTTTCATACTTGTTGTAATCATATTTCCAGCCGCTCCACTCTTGAAGACTGGATCCAGCGCAAACCGACCTAATGGTAAAGCGATACCAGCAGCCATAAATGATCCAACTCCCATCAGGGAATAGTTTAAAAATTGGCGTCTTGTGACACGTTGGCTCATTTAGTTTTCCCCCCTCTAATGCTTTGTTAATTCAAAAATATACTAGGACATATCAATTTTAGCCTAATACATTAGGATGGTCAATAAAATGTCGGAAATATGTCATGAAAAATTAATTACTTATTCCACATCGAAATAATCGTTCTCATCAGGCTTTTGACTTGTGGTTCCAGCATTTCTTCGCGCATATCCGCATCCATGGAAGCAAGCGGAAAGACGTTCACTTTGAAGAGTGTCTCAGCGGTTTCAAAATGAGAACTGGCCGGCGTCACAAACAAAATATTTTTCATGCCATAGCGCTTTAATTGCTCACCTATCACCGTCGCAAGCGTATAATCCTCCTGCACCTGCACAGGCGGCACAAGAAGGACTCTGCCCTTAAACTGATTTTCAACCGCTAAGGTCATCATCTGAATGACTTCGTAGCGATCAACAATATTCAGCAGCTGACTTCTATAGTCGACATCGATGACAGGAATCATCGCTGTATCGATATATTCGAGCTGATGCTTGATCTCTTTCAGGTCGTGATGATTGAATAACATATTAACTCTCCTTCAGTTTCTTGAGTAGTTTGCTGTAGTATTGGAAGCCTGCTCTTTCATTCATGATCAGCGCCAAATCAATGCGTGTTTCAACTATTGCCATCATCTGCGTTTTCATCCTCGCAGAGAGAGCCAGCTGGTCAGGCAGCTGCTGTTTGTCCATCTGTTCAAGCAGCCACTCATATTCGTACATCTGATTGATTTTGTCATCTCTGAAGGTGATATAGAGATAAAACGGTTCCTCAATAGCATTGAGCAGATTGAATATGACATCTGCTTCCGTCAGGATCATATTCTGATGACTGAAGAGCAGCTGAAAACTTGCTGTCAGCGTGATACCGTCCAGACCATCCACAGGCGCACTGAACCGGCAATACTTCATGACCGGATGGTCCTTCAGATAGTTGAGTACCCAGACGGTCTCTTTGTTTTTAATATGGTACTTAAACAGGATATATTTGAGCAGTCCACGACGTTCTTCTATTAAATCAGTGACCATAAGGCTCAAAATTCGGATCCAGTTTGATCAGCTTCTGCTCCACTCTGTCAGCCGGCTGACCGATTTCAAGGAGATAACTGTAATAATCATTCAAATAATCGATATTGTCCTGCAGATCCGGATAGACATCTTCGAAGAAATGCTTGGCTTCCTTATCTCTTTCCAGCTGCTGATAACTGTAAGCGAGGGTCCATTTGACGACTGGATCCATCTCTTCTTCATCAATCATTGAGAAGAGCTGAATCATCTCTTCGAATTTGCCTTCTTCCTTATAATAATCTGCCAGCAGTAAGGATGCTTCTGTATAGGAAGGGTCAATGGTCAGAGCCTGAATCAAGAGCTGCTCCCCTTCTGTATCCTTCAGCCTCAGCATAATACGTGCAGTATCCACCATCAGCTCTTTAAAGAACTCATTGATTAGGAGACCTTTTTTGCCGACTAAAACGGCTTCATCATAACGGCGCTCTGCTTCAAGTAAGTTGACAAGCACTAAGTAAGCCTGCATATAATCTGGATCTTTGTCGATTAAGGTCGTCAGTTCCTGGATGGCATCCTGCAGGTGATCGTTCTTCTCAAGTGCTAATGCTTTCTTGAAGAAATCATCGCTTGTCATCTCTTCTTCATCCAGTGACTGATAGTAGGCTTCCGCTTCTTCATAATTACCTGCCTGAAGCATACAGTCCGCCAGCCGGCTCGTCAGATTGATCCGGTTAATATGCTGTTCGCCAGCTGATAGCAGCTGTTCATAACGTCGTGCTGCCTGCAAATATTCACCATCAAAGTAAAGCAGTTCCCCGAGCGCAAATGACACGATTAAATCATCCGGCGCCAGTTCTTCTGCCTGTTGCAGCTTCTGTAAGGCCACTTCAAGCATATCCTGCTGCTGATAGAGGTCCGCTTCAAGCAGCAGACGTTCTGTCGTCAGGGGTGACCGGTGCAGAACAGTGAGCGCTTTATCCAGCTCATTTTCATCCACCAATCCTTCGATATAGTAGACGAGCAGTTCCTGTTCATCCGGATACAGCAGATAAAGCTGTTCAAACACTTTAAGGCCCTGTGGCACCAGCCCATACTGGTAAAGTGTTTCTCCGAGTATAAAGAGTGCATCGTGGTCATCAGAACCAAGGGCACGGTTGACATTGTCATCCAGATTGTCGATATGCTGCAGATGAATCTGATCGATCAGTTCATATATATTCATTCTTTCACTCCTAATTGCTTGAATTGTTCCATAAACCCGGGGAACGAGACATTGATACTATCTAAGCCCGCTATTTCAGTTTCGCCGGTTATCAGGGTGGCAACTGCCAGCATCATGCCGATGCGATGATCGCCGTGACTATCCACACCCGTCTTCATCTGTCTTCTGCCCGGTCTGATCTCCATACCGTCCGCTGTTGCCGTCAGGTTGAAGCCCAGTTTATTGAGTTCGTTGACCACTGTGTCAATCCGGTTCGTCTCTTTGACCTTTAATTCCTCTGCGTCGCGAATGATGCTGATGCCACCCGCCTGGGTCATCAGGAGCGCAATGACCGGAATCTCATCTATCAAGCGTGCAATCAGTGCACCGTCCAGGGTCACAGGTTTCAGGTCCGGTGTATAGCGCACTTCAATCGTCGCCACGGGTTCGCTCTCTGCTGTCTGATTGATGACCTTGATGTCACCGCCCATCATTCTGATGACTTCGATGATGCCGTCCCGTGTCTTGTTGATGCCCACTCCCTGTATTGTGACTGCACTATGCGGCGTGATGAGGGCGGCCACCATGAGAAAGGCAGCTGATGAAATATCACCGGGTACCTTGAAATCACATGGTCTGATGCGCTCGATACCTCGCGCCGGCAGTGTGATTGTCTCTCCGGTTTCAAGTGCCACGCCGTACAGGGGCAGCATGGTCTCGGTATGATTTCTTGAGGCGGTCTTCTCAGTGATAGTGACCTCTGTCTCAGCATGCAGCCCTGCCAAGAGAATAGCTGACTTGACTTGAGCACTGGCGACCGGCATCACATAGTGAATGCCTTCAAGTGCAGCGGGTTCAATGATCAGCGGCGTTCTCGTATTGTCATGACTGCCTGAAATATGCGCGTTCATCTCTTTAAGAGGGTCAATGACTCGTTTCATCGGCCGGCGCCCGATGGAGGCATCGCCCGACAGCACGGTGCGGAAGGGCAGACCAGAGAGCAGGCCTGCCAGTAGTCGCGTCGTCGTGCCTGAATTGCCGGTATAAAGGACCTGTGAAGGTTCAGTAAATTGAGCGAAGCCAGGTGAGTCGACCGTCAAAGTGGTGCCTGTTCTGTCAAACGTCACCCCCAGCTGTCTGAATATATCTACCGTGCGCATGCAATCTTCTCCGAGCAGTGCCCCTTCAATCGTCGAGCGTCCCGCTGCCAGGGAACTGAATATTACCGCGCGGTGTGTCATCGATTTATCACCGGGCACTTGTGTCTGACCTGTAAGAGGTCCTGTCAAATTAATCCGCATCGAATTCTCCTAACTTATTGAAGGCATGCAGCAGCCGCTCTTTCGAGACAGCTTGTATGCGCTGATCCATCAGCACAAACTGAATGCTGCCATCCTGATTTTTTTTATCCTTCAGCATCAACTGATAATAGGTATCAAACGGCTGATAGTCAATCGGTGCCAGACCCAGTTCTCTGAACCACGCTGCTAGCGGTCTCATATCCCTGTCTGACAGGATGCCTGTCAGCAATAGACCGTGCATCACTGCCTGGCCATGCGGAATATGATGCGTGAATTCTACTGCATGACCGAATGTATGACCCAAGTTCAATACTTTTCTCAGGCCCGCTTCATGTTCATCTGCCTCAACTATCTTCAGTTTCTGGGCCATGCCTTTTATCAGCCAGTGATCAAGAGCATCCAAGCGGGCCAACTTATTCTTATCGCTATAATCCTGCTGCAGAGCTTCGAGTGCCGCATATGAATCGAGCATGGCGTGCTTCACTATTTCACCGAAGCCGCTCAGTTTCTCCGCATAAGATAGTGTCGTCAGAAAATCAAGGTCGTAGATAACAGCTTTCGGCCGCTTGAATGCACCGATCAAGTTCTTACCGCTCTCGGCATTGATGCCCACTTTACCGCCTATAGCCGAGTCGTGAGCCAGAATAGTCGTCGGCACCTGGATAAAATCAATACCTCTTAAAAGGGTTGCCGCAATAAATCCTGCAAAATCTCCGACACTGCCGCCGCCGATCGCCACTATAACAGACTTTCTGGTCACACCTCTGTCGATGATCTGATTGATCAGTGTACTGTAAGCCGCGAGTGTCTTCAGCGATTCGCCTGCTGCTACTTGAAAGACGGTGGCTGTGGCGGTGATAGCTGTCAGACGTTCCTCATGCAAGGCATGAACCTTCTCATCGATAATGACGATGACCTGGTCATAGGAAGAGGTATCCAGTTTCCTGAGCGCCCCGTGTTCGACATAAACTGTATAATTGTCATCTTTATAGTGTGTGGAGAATTCCATCAGAATTGTCTCACTCTTTCTCTATGGGCATTGATCTGTTCCCTTAATTGTTCCATATAATTAGACTGGAATTCTTCCAGGACGGCCTTTGCTATCTCAAATGCGACAGCATGTTCACAGACAATAGAAGCAGCAGGTACAGCACAGCTGTCCGAGCGTTCTATGCTGGCGAGATAGCTTTCCTTCGTCTCAATATCAACTGACTGAAGCGGTTTATAAAGAGTCGGAATCGGTTTCATCACAGCATTGACGACGATAGGCATTCCATTGGTCATGCCGCCTTCCAAGCCGCCCAGATGATTGGACAATCTTGAATACCCCTCTTCATCATGCGCAATAGGGTCCTGGACCTCACTGCCCGGCATATCCGCCATCTTAAATCCGTCTCCAAATGACACACCTTTAAATGCGTTGATACTGATGACACTCTGCGCAATGCGGCCGTCCAGTTTGCGGTCATAATGAACATAGCTGCCAAGACCCGGCGGCACATTCATAACCGTCACTTCCACTTCACCGCCGAGAGAATCACCCGCTTTCTTAGCGGCATCTATCCGGTCACGCATAGCCTGGGCAAGAGACTCATCCACCACCCTGACATCGTTGGCATGATTCTTCGCCTTGATCTCTGCCGGTGAATAGACCCCCTCATCTCTGACACCGCCGATTGCTTTCACACGGCTGAAAATCTCTACATCCAGCTGCTGCAGCAAAATTTTACAGACCGCACCGACTGCTACACGTGCAGCGGTTTCTCTCGCACTTGAGCGCTCCAGGACATTCCGCAGATCCCGGTGGTTATATTTCATGCCACCGACGAGATCCGCATGGCCAGGTCTCGGCTTCGTGATGACACGTCTCATTTCATCATGGGCACTTTGGTCAATCGGTTCAACACCCATAATATTAAGCCAGTGCTTATGATCGTCATTCCTGACAATCAAGGTGACCGGACTGCCCAGTGTATAGCCATGTCTGACACCGGAAGTGATTTCAACCGTATCCTTCTCGATCTGCATCCGTCGGCCACGACCGTAACCACCCTGGCGCTTATAGAGCTCAAGAGAGATGGCGTCACCCGTCAGCTCAAGGCCTGCCGGCAGTCCTTCTATAATCACTGTGAGCTGTGGTCCATGAGACTCACCTGCTGTCAAAAATCGCAACATAATCTTCCTCCTGTAAATAATTCTATTTTAGCATAAAAAAAGCCGTGTCATCACTGACACGACTCTAAAATTAGTAAACCCAGGCTGCATTCACTAATGAATAATCGATGATTTCATCTTCTTTGAACCACAGCGCAATCTCTTTCTCTGCAGAAGCGACTGAATCTGAACCATGGATGATATTTTTGCCGACTGTCATGCCGTAGTCACCACGGATTGTGCCAGGCGCTGATTCTGCCGGATTCGTCTTACCGACCAGCGTACGGCCGATTTCAACTACATTTTCCCCTTCAAGCACCATCGCAAAGACAGGCCCTGAAGTGATGAAGTCAACAAGTTCGCCGAAGAATGGACGCTCGCTATGTTCACCATAATGCGTCTTCGCTAAGTCTTCTGACACCGTCATCAACTTGGCACCGACGATTTTAAGGCCTTTGTTTTCAATACGGCTGACAATCGGACCGATTAAGTTACGACCGACGCCGTCTGGTTTGATCATTAAAAAAGTTCTTTCCATTAAAAATACCCACCCTCTGATGTTTTATAAAACCATAGATAGTGTACCATTGAAAACGATTTCTTTCAATTATCAAAATATTCTTTTTGTCATTTTAACCAGTAGTTTCTCCATCTGTCTGCGGTCATCAGTATCCGGCAGCTTGAGCAGATGATAGGCTGCTTTTTCAGCATATTTACGGCTGATAGCAGCAGCAGGCTCTATGCCCCTGGTGTTGACGTGCTCAATCAGTTGATTGAAATAATCATCCGGCTGGTCAGGCGACAGCAGACTCAGCATCTTTCTGACGTCAGCGTCTGAAGCGGCATACATCAAAGGCAAGGTCACATGGCCGTTGCGGATATCACTGCCGACGGGTTTGCCGAGCACCGCTTCAGAGCTGGTATAGTCAAGAATATCATCAATGATCTGATAGCTCATACCCATGAAGTGGCCGAATCTGGCTAAATGGAAGACCGTCTTGGCATCGCTGCCCGTACTCATCGCGCCCAATTTGCAGCTCGCTTCAATGAGCACAGCCGTCTTACGGTTGATGCGTCTCAAGTAATCCGTCAGGCTGACTGCGGCGTCATAGCGGTCAGACAGCTGATCAAATTCCCCGTAACATACCTCAAGAATGATATCAGAGAAATAGTGGTGAAAGTCAGGATTGTCTATATCGGAGATGAGCTGAAGTGCAGAAGCCAGCAGATAATGACCGGTCCGGACAGCAGTCTGACCATCCCAGACTTCATGAATCGCATCCTTCCCCCGTCTCTTTGAACTGTTATCAATATAGTCATCGTGAACCAGACTCGCCATGTGGACGATTTCAAGCGCTGCAGCTGTCTTGATCAGTTCAGTCTCACGCTCCTGGCCGAAACCGCCTGACAGCAGGACAAAATAAGGACGTATCCTCTTGCCGCCTGATGACAGGATATGCGCACTTGCCGCATTGATGGTTGATTCATCCCGGCTGATGATGTCATTGATGATTGCTTCAACCTCTTTAATTTGCCCCTTTAACATATAAGCTCATCCTTATTGTGGTTTATAGGCGAGATGCATGGCACTCACGCCTCCTGTGAAACCTTTAAATTCCACTTTCTCAAATCCTGCCGCTGCAAACAGCTTGGCCAGTGCATAACGATCCGGGAAATTGAAGGCTGACTGCTGGAGCCAGCTGTATTCCTTCATGGACTTCGCAAAGACTTTGCCGAACTGCGGCATCACATATTTGAAATACGCCTCGTAACCTTGTTTGAAACCTGGCAGTGTCGGCTGACTGGTTTCCAGACAGACCACCATGCCGCCCGGTTTTAAGACGCGGTACATCTCCTCGATCGCCTTGGAGTAGTCAGGCACATTGCGCAGGCCGAAACCGATCGTCACGTAATCAAACGTATTGTCCTCAAACGGGAGATCCATTGCATTGCCGAGGACAAGGTCAACATTGCGGTAACCTGCCGTCTTCTGCTTGCCGACTTCAAGCATATTCGCACTGAAATCAAGGCCTGTCACACGGCCCGATTGACCGACTGCCTGAGCGAGCTGGATTGTCCAGTCAGCTGTGCCGCAGCAGACATCGAGCGCTCGAGCCCCCCGGCGGACCTGCATACGCTGCATCACTTTTTTTCTCCAGCGTCTGTGCTGATTAAAGCTGATGATATCATTGAGACGGTCATAACGTGTTGATATATTTTCAAAGACACCATGGACAAGTTCTGTTTTCTCCTCCGGTGTACGCGGCATTTCATTGTTAGTCATAGAGCACCTACTTTATTTAGTATAGAGTTCAGAGTGTCTGATCATCTGCTGGACAGCTGGATCATCCATGGAAATAAAAGGCAGCACAAACGCCGCTTCTATCTCCGGTATCAGTGATTCATCCTGTGATGTATGAAAAGCCGACATCAGCAGGTTATAGCGTTTCACACATTCCGTCAAATTGCTGAAGACAGTCTGATCAAAATCCTCTGCATTATAATGGTAAAACTGTGCACTCAGCAGATCGGCTGCAAGCAGAGTATGCGCCTTGTTGTCATCGTCCACATTTCCGCCGAGCCGCATGGCAGAATCAATAGCCAGTATACTCTTCTTGATATTGTCTGCGATGGAAAGTCGGGTCAGAATACCGACAAGATCAGCATTCACTGCCGGACAGCGATAGAGAGGAAAGCGACTTTCCAGTTTTAAGTTGTCCTCTTTGTACTGTGTATAAAAATCCATCCTGCAGCCTCCCAAACGTTATACTCCATTATAACTTAAAACAGACGCTAATAAAGAAAAAAACTCAATAAAAAAAAGCCCTGCAGCAGGGCTTTCTTAAAAATCTCATTATTTCACTGCGTCTTTCAATGCTTTACCTGCTTTAAATGCAGGCACTTTGCTTGCAGGAATATCGATTTCTTTACCAGTTTGTGGGTTGCGACCCTTACGAGCAGCACGTTCACGAACTTCAAAGTTACCGAAACCAATCAGTTGAACCTTATCTCCGTTTGATAAAGATTTTTGAATTGATTCAAAAACAGCATCAACAGCAAGACCTGCTTCTTTTTTAGTCAAGTTAGCATTTTCAGAAACCGCATTGATTAAATCTGTTTTATTCATGTCAATTCACCTCCCCTAAGGTTATGTAATGATAAGTGAATATCATTCTGTTATGACTTTAACACACAAAACGTTGATACTGCAACGTTTTATGTCCTGTTTCTTTATTTTTTATCAGGATTGGCATTCGATTTAAAGATGGGCTCATTTTTCTCATTTACCGTATAAGGTACGCTGTATGCCGGCAGTATCGGCGAATCCTGGTATAAAATGTAACGGATGTCTTCCCCCTGCTTCAACTTCAGCTTCTTCTCTCTGATCACCCGGCCTAAATCCTGCGTGTAATCAATGATAAAGTCGTTGCCGCCGTTGATATAGACAGGAAGGGCCTCACCGCTATAAGGGCTGTTGACCGTCGGATACTCATCCAGTCCATATTTCTTGTAGGCGATTTTATAGACATTCGGTCCCACTTTCTGGTCGAGTGCAAGTGTTCGATCCTGAATATTCAATCTGATTCTTAAGTCTTTTAACACTTCAGCGTTGCGGAGATCCACGAGTTTTACAGTGGGATCCGTCTCTACATCCATCATGACATATTGATAATAACCGCCTTTTTCAAAGGACGAACCCGGCAGCTCAGATAAATAGCGAGGCTGCAGTTTACTGAAGTCAACTGGATGCTTGACATATTGATCATATGACTGGTCACGGTCCTTCAAAGGCAGCAGTCCTTTGTTGTCCTGACGGTACTGATCGACTGCTGTCTGGACCATATTCAGCTGATCAAGAGGCGCCACCTGATTCTCGACTTTCTCGGCATTCGGATAGAAACATCCCGATAAAAAGAGTAACGGAATCATCAGCATCAACATCCGTTTAAGCATGACTGGAGCCACCTAGGACAATGATCATCAGAAGACCGCTGAGAAGCAGTGAGCCATATGCCAGAATAGAAAGCGCGATGGATAAGGCTCTATTCTTCGCTTTAAAACGTGCCAAATATATCAGCACCATGGCAAGCATCATGAGTCCGAGTGAATAAAAGGAGACCCACATTAAATCCATTCTAGTTATATTAAACATCTCTTCCACCTATTCATTTGTTTTTTGACGGTTCATCAGCGCTCTGACGTTCTCCTCCACTGGCCCCTCATTAAACAGTACATCATAAAGCGCAGCTGTTATCGGCATATCTACCTCATAAGCAGCAGCCATCTCGTAGGCCGCCTGGGTTGTTCTTACGCCCTCAACAACCATGCCCATCTGGTCGAGCGCCGCGTCAAGTGATATGCCTTTGCCAAGCATTTCACCGCAGCGCCAGTTACGGGAATGTACAGACGTGCAAGTCACAATAAGGTCACCGAGCCCTGCCATACCGAGATAAGTCATGGGATCCGCACCCATCTTCACGCCGAGCCGCGTAATCTCCGCCAGACCTCTCGTCATCAGAGCAGCTTTGGCATTGTCACCATAACCTATGCCGTCGCTCAGACCTGCTGCGAGCGCAATGATGTTTTTCAGCGCACCGCCTATTTCCACACCGACTAAATCTTCATTCGTATAGACCCGGAAGTAATCGCACATGAATAAATCCTGCCCCAGCTGCCGGATACGCTCATCTTTAGATGCGATGGCCACCGTTGTAGGCTGACGTGTCGCCACTTCCTCTGCATGACTCGGTCCGCTCAGCACACCGACGCCCTGCAGCTTATCCGCATCTATTTCCTCTTCAATGATTTCAGATACACGCTTGAAGGTCTTCGGTTCCAGACCCTTAGAGACATGAATGATTGTTTTCCTGTCATGCACTAATGCATTGACCTGCTGGCAGATATCGCGCATCGCCTTTGTCGGAACAGCGAGTACGATCACAGCTGCATGTGCAAGCGCGTCAGTCAAGTTCGTCGTGGCCTTCATCCCCTCATTTAAAGGGATATGCGGCAGGTATCTGGGATTCATCTTCTCTTCAGTCAATGCTGCAGCCGTCTTCTCATCTCTGCCCCACATAAGGACATCATGATGATTATCCAGCAGCACATTGGCAAGCGCTGTTCCCCAGCTGCCTGTCCCAAGCACAGTAATTGCTGTCATGAAATAACCTCCTAGTTACGTTTTCGGGCGATGAGATGAATAGGCGTGCCTTCAAATCCAAAGGCATCACGAATTCTGTTTTCCAGGAAACGCTGATATGAGAAGTGCATCATCTCGACATCATTGACAAAGACCACAAAGGTCGGTGGCTCAATCGCTACTTGCGTCGTATAGAAAATATTCAGACGGCTGCCATTATCAGTCGGTGTCGGATTCATCGCCACCGCATCTGTTATCACTTCGTTCAGTGTACTGCTCTGAACGCGTTTCTTGTGGTTTTCACTCGCCATATTGATCAGCGGGAACAACGTTTTCAGACGCTGCCCTTTCAGTGCTGAAACGAATGCAATCGGCGCATAGTCAAGGAACTGGAAGTGGGCACGAATATTGTCCTCGAACTTCTTCATCGTCTTGGAATCTTTTTCGACTGTATCCCATTTATTGACGACGATGATGACCGCCTTACCCGCTTCATGGGCATAACCGGCAATCTTCTTGTCCTGCTCTATGATGCCTTCTTCAGCATCTATGACGACAAGAACCACATTAGAACGCTCGATTGCACGCAGCGCACGCAGGACGGAATATCGTTCAGTTGATTCATAGACTCTCCCTTTTTTACGCATACCTGCTGTATCGATCATGACATAATCCTGGTCATCATACGTGTAGAGGGTATCAATGGCGTCACGCGTTGTACCGGCGATATTGGAGACGATTACCCGTTCCTCCCCCAGAATACTGTTGATTAGACTTGATTTGCCGACATTCGGACGACCGATCAGACTGAACTTGATGACATCATCATCATATTCGTCTTCCTCTTCTTCAGGGAAATGTTTGCTTGCCTCGTCCAGAAGATCACCGATACCTAGACCATGAGAGCCTGAAATCGGGAAGGGATCACCGAAACCGAGTGAATAGAACTCATAAATATCAGCACGCATCTCCGGATTATCGATTTTATTGACTGCCAGAACGACAGGTTTACTGGATTTAAACAGCAGCTTTGCCACGAATTCATCTTCATTCGTGATGCCGTCACGGCCGTTCACCATAAAAATGATGACATCCGCTTCGTCGATGGCGATCTCAGCCTGGGCACGGATCTGTTCCTGGAAGGGTTCGTCCCCCAGTTCAATTCCCCCTGTATCAATAATATTGAATTCATGCGTCAGCCATTCGCCGCTTGAGTAGATGCGGTCACGTGTAACGCCGGGTGTATCCTCAACGATGGACACCCGTTCTCCTATAATTCTATTAAATATCGTCGACTTGCCGACATTCGCACGGCCGACGATGGCTATGGTTGGTTTAGTCACTTTTTTCTTCCTCTCAATATATGATCTTCCCTATTTTAACACACCTTGATTTGTTATCATAATCAAAAAAAGTAACGCCGAAGCGTTACTTTTCGAGTCTCTCTTATAATTTTAAGTCTTTGAACTTATCAGCGAAGACATCACCGAGCGTCGGTGCATCGTCATTTGAGCTTGTATCTAAGTATGAAGCATCAAAATCCTGTCCTTGCTCTTCAGTTGCTTTGATTGATAATGCAATACGTTCTTCTTGTTTATTGATGTCCAGAATCTTCACTTTCACAGTTTGGCCCGGCTCAAGCACTTCACTTGGATTACCGATGTGGTCATGACTGATTTGAGAGATGTGGACAAGACCTTGAAGACCCTTAGCGATTTCCACGAAGGCACCGAAGTTCGCAAGACGCATCACTTTACCTTCGACGATGTCACCGACTTTGAAGTTCTCTTCAATCGTTTCAAACGGTCCAGGTAACGCATCTTTGATTGATAATGAGATACGTTCAGCATCTGCATCCACACTTAGGATTTTCACTTTAACTTCCTGACCGATCTCAAGTGCATCTTCTACTTTTTCAAGACGGTCATGCGTGATTTGTGAGATGTGAACCAAGCCGTCTACACCACCGATATTAACGAAGGCACCAAAGCTTGTGATACGTGCAACTTTACCTTCAACGATTGAACCGACTTCAAGGTTCTGCAGGATTTCAGCACGTTTCACTTTATTTTCTTCTTCTTCGATAGCGCGGTGGTTTAAGATGACACGGTTTTTCTCCTGGTCAAGCTCTTCAATTTTCAGGGTTAACTGACGACCTTGGTAATCTGAGAAATCTTCGATATATTCAGTTGAGATAAGTGACGCAGGGATGAAACCACGAAGACCTACATCTACTACTAAACCGCCTTTAACGACTTCTTTCACTTCCGCTTCGATTGTTTCATTGTTCTCGAATTTTTCTTTCAGGCTTTCAAAAGATTGTGATTCATCTAACTGACGTTTAGACAGGATGTAATGGCCATCCTCTTCTTTATCTTCAATCTTCGTCACGAATGCTTCAATTTCATCTCCCACAGAAACAGCTTCTTCTGCTTTATCGATATGAAGACTTGTCAACTGGCTGATCGGGATAATCCCGTCAAATTTAGCCCCTTCAATGAAGACGATCACATGCTTATCTTCAATCTTCTGGACTGTCCCTTTCACTTTGTCGCCTTCTTGAATTTCTGTAATCATGTTTTCGTTGAATTCTTCTGTCATAATCTTATCCTCCTAAAATGTAAAAGCTCTTTATCTAACGTTCTTATATTACCCTAAAAAAGTCAAGAAAATCGTCTTTATTCCAATTTATCTGACGCAAGTTTCAAGATTATCGCAGTGACCTCTTCAATAGAACGTCCCGTCGTATCGATTTCAATGGCATCTGCTGCCTGAGTGAGCGGTGATATCTCACGTGTCATATCCAGATGATCACGATGCGCGATATCTGCCTTCAGCTGCTCGACTGTGCTGTCAATCCCGCGCGATTCATTGTCAAGCTGTCTTCTCTGGGCCCGTTCCTCCACGGATGCAATCATATAGATCTTCAGCTCGGCATCCGGGATCACAGTCGTCCCGATATCCCGGCCGTCCATGACCACCCCTTTGTCACGTGTCAGCTGCTGCTGCAGCTCCACTAAATAGCTGCGCACCGCAGCTTGACTGGCTACAAAAGAGACGTTTTCCGTTATATCATTCTCACGGATACGTTCTGTGATATCCTCCCCTGACAGCAGCACTCGCTGTCCATGATCCGCTACAAGACGGATATCTATCTGCTCCAGCAATGTGCTGAAATCTTTGTCATCCGATTTTAAGTAGGCTAATGTAATGGCGCGGTACATGGCACCTGTATCCACATAAACCATATTAAGTGCAGCTGCCACTTTTTTAGCGATGGTACTTTTGCCTGCTGCTGCCGGCCCATCTATCGCAATATTAATTTTTTTCATCCTTCTTACCTACCTTGTTGTTTGATCATTAATATTTTATCATAGAAGCATAAAGGAGGCACATATGAAAAAACTTCTTGTTATACACACCGGCGGTACCATCAGCATGTCTGAGAATCCTGACGGCCATGTCATCACCAATGATATCAATCCTGTGTCAGGTCTCGAGTCCATCCGGTCGCTTGCCGATATCACCGAACTGAATCCCTTTCAGGTTCCTTCTCCACATATGACACTCCAGCATATGAACAGGCTCAGAAAACTGATCATCGAGCAGATCAACACAGACAATTATGAAGGTGTCGTCATCACGCACGGCACGGATACACTGGAGGAAACCGCCTTTTTCCTCGACCTGACGCTGAATGTCAGCATCCCGGTCATTCTGACAGGTGCCATGCGCTCCTCCAATGAGATCGGAGCAGACGGGCTGTACAACTATATTGCCGCCATCCGGACGGCCTGTGATGACCAGTCAAAAGGTAAAGGGGTTCTCGTTGTCTTCAACGATGAAATTCACAGCGCCATGAATGTGACAAAAACGCACACATCTAACACGAGTACTTTCCAGAGCCCGAACTATGGACCGCTCGGCATCATCACTAAAAACGCCATCTATTATCATCACCTGCCTGTCGTCAACCGGCCGCTAGTCAAAGTGGATGAAGCCGTCAAAGTCGGCTTAATCAAGGCGCATAGCGACCTGGATGCTGAACTTCTCGAGTTCTTTCTGACACATGGTTATGATGGTGTGGTCATCGAGGCGCTCGGTCAAGGCAATCTGCCTCCGTCCTCACTGGCGGGGCTGGACAGTCTTCTTGCTGCAGACATGCCTGTGGTCCTTGTCTCGCGCTGCTTCAACGGCATTGCCAGCAACAACTACAGTTATGAGGGCGGCGGCTATGAACTGGAGAGGAAAGGGGTCATCTTCTCCAATGGTTTAAATGGTCAGAAAGCAAGACTGAAACTGATTGTCGGTTTAAGCAACCAACTCACTAAGGCGCAATTGAATACCTATTTCCGCAAATAAAAAGAGGCCTAAGCCTCTTTTTTATTTTTGATAGCTGCTGCGATCAAGCCGCCATGGAACTTGCCGTTTTCAATGAAGATGGAATTGGCATCATTCCCTGCAGCGATGACCCCCGCAATATACAGATTGTTAACGTTCGTTTCCATCGTTTCAGGGTTGAATTTCGGCGCTGTCCCATATTCAGTGGTCACGAGGTCCATTCCCATTGCCTGCAGGAAATCATAGTCGGGATGATAACCGATCATTGCGAAGACGTCATCGTTCTGGATCGTCTGTTCTTCGCCTGCCACACTGAATGTCACTGTATCTGCCGTGATTTCATTTAACTGAGCATTGAAATACATCTTGATTTTCTCGCTTCTGACAAGGCCGTCGAAAATTGGCAGTATCCACGGTTTGACGCTCTTTGAGTAACCGCTGCCCCGATAGATGACGGTCACTTCAGCCCCCGCTTTCTCCAGTTCAATGGCAGCATCCACCGCTGAATTCTTGCCGCCGATGATCAGCACCTTCTTATTGAAGAACGGGTGAGCCTCCTTAAAATAATGATGCACTTTCGCGCGCTCTGCACCGGGGACATCCAACGTATTATGTTGGCCGTAGTAGCCGGTTGCCACTGTTAAGTACGTGCATGCATAGCTCGCTTTAGAAGTCCTGACAATGAACCGGTCATCTTCTTTCGTCACTGACAGCACTTCTTCACGCGTGTTGATATTTAACTGGTGATGCTTGACCACTTCACGGTAATAGACCAGTGCCTGGTTTCTGCGCGGTTTATGTTCTTCAACGATAAACGGCACGTCTCCGATAGCCAGCTTGTCACTTGATGAGAAGAACGTCTGGTGGGTCGGGTAATTATAGATAGCCTCCACTACGTTCCCTTTTTCTATGATCAAGTTCTCGATTCCTTGCCGGTTCTGTTCAATGGCGGCTGACAGACCGCAGGGACCCGCTCCGATAATAATGCTCTCAATATATTTCACAGTAATCACCTTTCTCAAAAAAAGGAGCTCAAATGAGCCCCTTCGTTAATTATGTTGAACATCCAGCACTTTAAAGCCATTCTTAGCCAGATATTTTGTAAATTTTTCGATCTCTTTTTGATTTCTATTGTCCACTTTCACAATCATCCGTCGATGCATCTTGTCCGTTTCGTCAAATGTCACGAAAGAGATGGCATTCAGCTTATATTTCTGCAGTGCCTGTGCCAGGCGTTTAATACGGCCTTCTGCATCGATGGAAGTAATCGCAATGCGTGTGCCGGGCTGATTCATGCCGAACGCACTCTTGAACTGCTCCATTACATCAAAACGTGTGACCACACCTAAAAACTCATTGTTCTTATTAATGATGCTTAAGATCGGGAAATCCTGCAGACTTAGGAATGATTCTTCAAACAGTGACTCATCTGTCACGCTATATTCATCGATCGCCAGAATATCTTTGATCCGTGTACTCTCGATAAACTCTTCACGCGGCTGAGCATCTTTCTTGAAGAAATAATGTCTGAAGATATTGTAACGTGTCACTGTGCCATGATAAAGACCTTCACTGACCACGGGCATCCCATCTATGCCATGATGCTCAAGTTTATCAATGACCGACTTGACGGAGTCATTCGGATTGGCAATATAACATTTCTCTTTTGGAATCATAATTGTTTTTAAGTACATAAACCCATCCCCTTTGATATTGTCTTATTTAGGAATTACAAGTTCCTGACCGATTGTCAGATTGTTACCTGAGATTCCGTTTGCTTTACGGATTTTGTCGACATTTGCCGGTGTACCGCTGCCGTAGTAACGGATTGCGATTCTATAGAGATTTTCATTGGCGCCTACTGTATGCGTCGTGCCGCCGCCCGTCGCTGCAGGTGCTTCTGTAGCTGGCGCTTCTGTTGTGACGGCTTCTGTTGTAACTGCCTCTGTTGTGACTGCCTCTGTTGTGACTGCCTCAGAAGATGGTACTTCTGTTGTGGTTTCAGTAGTTGCTTCCTCTACAGTTGCAGGTGCTTCAGTTGTCGCTTTCTCCACTGTTTTTTCTTCAGTCGTTTTTTCTTCTTTTGATTTTTCTGTCGTCGCTTTTTCTGTCGTCACCTCTTCCGTCTTCACCGCGTTTTCGTTTTGATCATCTTTGTTATCGCGGTTACCCAGGAACATGAATAACAGGAAAAGTATCGGAATTAAAATCAGCAAGCCAGCCAGAATAGGTAACCAGCTGTTTTTCTTTTCCTTTTCTTCCGGCTCATGCTCTCTCTCGTCTTCGTGCTGCACGACCGGTTGTCCTGATCCTGCAACAAATGTTTCTGATTTCACTTCACCTGTTTTTGCAGGCTCTTCTATATGATTGTCTGCTCCAGCTCCGGCTGCAACGGCGCCTGTGCCTGCAGCGGCTGAACGACGACGTTTCTTCTTAGAATCTTTGACACTGGCATTTTCTTCTGCTGATTCCTCGCGACGACGACGGTCTGCTGACCGATTACGTCTTGATACACCGCGTTTAGGAAATTCAGCTGAAGATGTGTCATCTGAGAAATCCTCACCCTCAAATACTAAATCATCTTGACCGACTTCCTCCTGTCTCTCTACAGGCTGCTTACTTTTTTCGAACTCATCTTTGAAATTATCTCTAGCCATGCTTACACCCACTTCATTGAAATTTATTTAAATATACCATTAATTATAGACAACTATAAAGTGAATAGTAAAGAGCTAGCCCTGTTTAAATAATGATTTTATATAAGCCACCCTATCATCATTCTCATGCACTTCCTTAAATGTCTCAAAAGTGAATAGTCTCCGGCCCTGACAGTACTCACAATGCGTACAGGACTGCTCCCCATTGTATAATTGATGACTCAGACACGCAGTCAGCTGACCATACTCGGCCATTTTTCTGAGAGCAGCCAGTTTAGTGTGATACTCTTTTCTGAGTACGTTCAGGACTTCCCGGTCAGGGAAATTTGCACGAAGGATGCTGAGCCGTTCCATCTTCTCTGCCGTGAGCTGAGCACCATTCAGATAAAGATTAAAATCAGACTCTGATAAATGTTCTTCCTGCAGCAGCCGGTAACTTAAGTGAAGATCCTCTTCATCATACAGCAGGATAGCCTGCGCCTCTTCACCGTCCCGCCCGGCGCGGCCAACTTCCTGGATATATTGCAGCACGGACTTAGGCGTATGGTAATGAACCACTGTCCGCACATTGCTTTTATTGACACCCATGCCAAAGGCACTCGTCGCACAGACATAGTGAATTCTGTCACCTAAAAATGCCAGCTGTACAGACATCCGGTCCTCGTATGTCATGTCAGCATGATACGTCATGCCTTTGTAGCGCTTACTGAGCAGCTGGTGAACTTCATTGCAGCGTTTTTTGGATGAAAAATAGATGATGGTCGGCCCGCTGGTGTCAAGGAGCGATTCAATCTCTTTCAGCTTATCCGGGCTCTTACAGACTGACAGAAAGATATTGCGACGCTCCTCACGTTTATCGATCAGGAGCAGCTCCCTTCTCAAGAGCTGATTGATGTCTCTGATGATTTTATCATCAGCGGTTGCCGTCAGGGCAATCACCTGCATGCCCGGTTTAATGATCTCGTGGAGGAGAAGATAATGCGGCCTGAAGTCATATCCCCACTCTGAGATGCAGTGTGCTTCGTCGATCACCATATGCGTCAGATTCAGCTGTGCGACCGTGGCACGAGCTTTGTCAGTCGCCAGCCATTCCGGCGAGCAGAAAATAAACTGATAGTCCTGCAGCTGATGGTAGATGAGACGTTTCTCACGTATATCCAGATAACTGTGAATACATACTGCCTTTAATCTCAGTCGTTTCAGCTCAGCTACCTGATCTTCCATCAATGAGATAAGGGGGGTGACCACCAGGGCACGACCCGCTGCCTTCAGGACGGGCAGCTGATAGCAGAGCGACTTCCCGCCGCCAGTCGGGAGAAGCGCCAGTACGTCACGTCCCGTTTCGATGGCTTCAATGACTGCCTTCTGACTGGGCCGCAGTTCAGAAAATCCGTATATATTCTGGAGAATTTCTTCTGTTGTCATAATGTCACTTCTTTCATGATCTGACAGAGTGCGATCTTCACCTTAAAGTAACTGTCCATCTGAGATTCCTCGAAATAAGGTTTCAGCCGCTGATAATGATGCTCGTGATAGAGCGCTCGTATCTCCGCGATTTCATCCTCAGTGACATATCGGCTGATGTCCACACTGTAGTCTTTAATGATCATTTCAATGATATGATCTTCTATCGTATGAAGTTTGACTCCTCTTTTTAAAGCGATATCCTCAAGCGCCGCTCCGTTGGCAATCCATTCCCGTGTCTGTTCAGTCGCACTATGAAGGGGCATGCGGATATACAAGCTGTTAAAATAAGGATGATGATGGATCAGATGCGTCAGCATGTTCAGCTCTCTCAGCAGCATAAGAGGGTATTCTCCTTGTGCAAAGCGAGCGGCGCTGCAGATCTCATCTACAGAGAAATGATTGCCCTTCGCATCCGGCAGCAGCTTAAAGCTGAAGACCGGCAGTGCCTGTGCCAGAGTGTCATAGAGCGTAAGCAGTTCTGCTTCATATACGTCCGGCCGACTCTCAGATGAATGAAGCCAGTGTTTCACCTGCTGCTGAATATACAAATGGTTCGTGACCGGATAGAAATCATGAATATGACAGGAGCGGGCCGCCATGGTCTGTGTCAGTAATCTGAGAGCCTGGAACGTCATATGCGTGGCGTCAAAAAAATAAGGATAAAATCTCATTTCTTCAGCCGTGTCACCTGTACGTTCCGGCCGACTGTTATAAAAGGGAAGCTGGCCTTGCATCATGGCGTCGAAATAGGTTTGATGTGACTTGAAGCCCATCAGAATATTATTGAAGCTTTTATCTGTCTTCTCTGCGAATTTACGCTGTTTCGCCTGCTGATAAATAGAATCCATCAATGCCTCCAGATAATTTTTGTTGAAAAATAGTGTCTGAATCTCTAGAATGTATATGTACTAGTGTAGCATTTTTATGTAAGGAGGCGAATCATTTGGCTGGGAAATATACAATCGTAGATATGGATACTTGCATCGCCTGCGGTGCTTGTGGTGCAGCGGCACCTGATATATATGATTATGATGATGAAGGCATCGCTTTTGTTATTCTTGATGATAACCAGGGAACTCAGGAAGTACCTGAAGAACTTGAGGAAGATATGATGGATGCATTTGAAGGTTGTCCAACAGACTCTATCAAAGTAGCAGACGAATCATTTGACGGAGATGCGCTTAAATACGAATAAAAAGAAGGAATTCCGCCGGAATTCCTTCTTTTTATTTGAATCTTTTCTCTATAACAGGTAACAGTGGTCTGAAAATCAGCATAAAAATTATTGAAACAATCAGTCCTTTAATGATGTTGAAAGGAATGATGCTTGCTGAGACAATCGCTTTCAGATTGTTCGTAATATCGGTTAAGTTGGTGATCATGCCGTATAGCGGCAGTAAGACAAAATAGTTCATGAGACTCATAACAAGCGTCATGACAAGCGTCGCTGCGACTAATCCCGCCCATTTATTTCTGCTGCCGGCATAATAGGCGGTTAACACAAAACTAGCTCCGGCTATAAAGTTAGCAGCCGGACCGACCGGTTCGACCGGATTCGTTGCAAAATTCAGCAGGTTTTTGATGAGTTCAATCAATACGGCACCGGCTGGCCCCACTGTAAATAATCCGATTAGTGCCGGCACATCGCTGAAATCAATCGTCAGATAAGGCGGCATAAAAGGCAGCGGGAACTTGAGAAACATCAGGACAAAACTGATGGCACTCAGCATGCTGATCAGAATCAGCTTCTTGGTTCTGTTGATACTTGACATATTCTTCTCCTTACATTCATCAACTGAAGGAAGGAGGCATCACAAATAAGCAAAGCTTTTTTGCTTTGCACTCCATCTTCTCCCATCCAGACTATACTGTCGGCTTCAGAATCACACTGAATCAGCCACCCGAAGGCAGGTCGCGGGCTATACCGCCGGTTCGGAATTACACCGTACCCCGAAGATGAATTATTTTATTTTTTCGGATTTTCATCCTGTTAATATATTAGCACATCTTTTTATTAAATCAATGTTTTGGGATCACAATCTTGAAGGTGGTGCCTGTGCCCTGTTCACTTGTCACTGAGATACGGCCCCCGTGTGACTCGATAATGGATTTAACGATGAACAGACCGAGACCCGTGCCATGTTTACCTCTCGTTCTGGCAGCGTCCACTTTATAGAAACGGTCAAACAGATGAGGCAGGTGTTCAGGTGAAATACCGACGCCTGAGTCTCTGACTTCAATCAGCAGTTCACTGTCCGCTCTTACCGTCAGCTGAATGGTATCACCTTCATGAGTATAGCGAACTGCATTGTCAACCAGGTTGGTCAGAACCTGAAACATCTTATCATAGTCAAGCGACCATATCAGTCCCGGCGGCGCATCAATCACGAGATTGAGCTTATTATCCGCAAGAGACTGGCTGAATGTCGCCTTCACTTTACGCAGCAGTGCATCAACCGGTGTCTCCTCGAGATCCAGTTTCACATCGCCAGCATCGTAGCGGGCGACATTCAGCAGCTCGTTTACGAGACGGTTTAAGCGTTTGCTCTCATCCAGAATAATATTCAGGAATTCCTTACGGTCTTCCGGTGTCTCGACGATATCATCCAGCAGTGCTTCAGTATAGCCTTGCAGCATCTGGATCGGCGTTCTGAGCTCATGAGAGACATCCGCAACGAACCGCTTCTTCATCTCATCATTCCGGTGCTCCTCAGTCATATCGCGTATCAGGGCAACAGCGCCCAACTGATGATTGGCAGCTGCTCGTCTGACAGGTGAGATGATGACCACAAAATAATGTTGAAGGGTGGCAACTTCTATGACGGCTGAATCATTTGTTTCCACCACTTCTTCAAATGCCTCTTCAAGCCGTCTTTTTTCGTCCTCATCTATCACCGCCAGAAACTGGGCAGCTTTCGGATTCATCAGCTGCTCATCTAGGTCCATATGATAGCTCAACACACCGTCAGCCATGGCATTAATCAGTTTATCCCGCAGATTCCTCTCCGTCTCAATTGAAGCGATGTTGTTTCTGATATCATCCTCCATCTTATTGAATGCGACGGTGAGTTCACCTATCTCATCACGGGAAGTCGTCTTGATTTTCTGTGCCCTTTCACCTTTAGCCACCTGGAACGCTGATGCCTTGAGCCGGAGCAGCGGTTTCGTGATCTTGTTGGATAAGAAGAACGCAAAAATCGTTGACAGTACGATGAGTATCAGTGCGGTTATCAGTATAATCAGGCTGACATACTGCAAGGTGGAACTGATGGAATTAATATCCTGATAAAGAATGATCGCGCCCTTCTCCTGAAAGGCCTGTGATGGAAAGCCGAGAAGAATATAGCGGTGTTTCTCCTTCTGATAATTGACATCAATAATCTTGGTGACATGCTTGTTCTCATCAAAGACGGCCTTGAAGTCTGGATTCGTGCGAAACTCATCGATCATGATCTGCTTGAGGTCATCATGCGCTTCAGTCAGCTGTGCTTTATCTTCAATGATGATCAGACCCGCCGGATTCTCGACGAGTTCCATGACATAATTCATCGCGTCCTGCTGGTTATGACGGCTCATCAGAATGTTTTCAATTTTATTCGCCTGCTGGTACAAGGTCTTCCCCGTCTCCGAGATGAAATATGAATTAAAGAAGCCCACAAGCGCAACCGATAATATAAGTAAAACTGTCGTTACTATCAAAATGATAGTGAACCACAGTTTTATGACAATACTATTTAAAAAATGCATCAGTCTCTCGCCTCGAACTTATAGCCGATGCCCCAGACAGTATGAATCATCTCTGCCGCTTCAGGTGAGACTTTATTCAGCTTCTCACGTAGACGCTTGACATGTGTATCCACAGTTCTAAGGTCGCCGTAAAATTCATAGTGCCAGACTTCTTTCAGCAGCTGCTCTCTGTCAAAGACTTTGTCCGGCGATTTAGCCAGGAATAGCAGCAGCTCATATTCCTTCGGCGTCAAGCTGACTTCCTGGTTATTGGCTGTGACGCGATGTGCATCATTATCAATCACAAGAGAATCGAAGACAATCAGATCTTTGGCGTGGGCGTCATTCTGAAAGAACATCGAAGACTGCGAACGTCTTAAGATTGCTTTAACCCGGAGCACCACTTCACGCGGCGAGAACGGTTTGACGATATAATCATCAGCCCCAATCTCAAAACCTTCCACCCGGTTGTTCTCCTCGCCTTTAGCCGTCAGCATGATGACAGGCGTCGACTTCTCCTCCCGAATTCTTTTGCACACTGCCAGACCATCCATGCCAGGCAGCATGATGTCCAGCAGCACACAATGGAAGTTCTGACTGAGCGCCAGTTCCACTGCCGTTTCTCCGTCTGCTGCTTCTACTGTCTCGAATCCTTCACGTTCAAGGTACATCTTAGCAAGTTTTCTGATTCTATCCTCATCATCAACGATTAAAATTCTTTCCTTCATCACTGCACGGCCTCCTAAGCGTATGAATGTAAACCAGCTATAATCAAGTTGACCGCTATCACATTGAATAAGATGATAGCAAGCCCGACAACAGCCAGCCATGCTGATTTCTTACCTTCCCAGCCACGGCCCAGTCTCAGGTGCAGGAAAACAGCATAGAATAAGAAAGTGACAAGGGCCCATACCTCTTTAGGGTCCCAGCCCCAGAATCTGCTCCAGGCAATCTGTGCCCAGATGCTGGCGAATAAGAGTCCTCCTAATGCAAAGAGCGGGAAACCGATGATCACTGAACGGTAACCAATCTCATCCATCAGCTGCAGTGACACCTTATTCGTCAGCGGCTTCACCATGGAGAAGATGGTTCTTCTCGCAATCAGACGGATCAATCCATATAACACAGTACCGATAATAATAGACCATAAGACAGTGGTCAGTTTCTGTGCATTTAAGACAGGCGGCACTTCAAGTCCTGTTGAGAAACGTTTCACTTCGCGGTAGTTGTTATTGCCTTCAGGCACAACTGGATAGGCGTCCTTGAATGTCACAAGTGCAGGCAGATGGTAATGACTGATGGCCGGGTTTTCATTCTTATCGATGTAGTAATATTGATCGTCATAATGGACAATCCCTTTCATCACAATGGTTGTCAATATAAATGCGATGACAAGGACACCGAAGTACATCACCACTTCCAGCCAGAAAGCGTCCCGAGATTTCTCCTTGGCATCTACATAGCGCAGCAAATAGATGAGTCCGGCCATCGAGCTGACTGAGAGAATACCATAAGAAATAGTGACTGTGATGACGTGAATGGCAAGCCAGTTACTCTGCAGGGCAGGAATAAGCGGACTGACTTCACGTGAGAACATACTGGCGTAGACAATGACGAGCATCGCGATAGGCAGAGAGAATAGGGCCAGTATCGGCGTATGGTAGATCGCATTGATGACCAGGAAACCGCCGACCATCATGATACCGAACATCGTCAGGAATTCATACATATTGCTGACAGGTGCATGACCCGCAGCAATCCAGCGTGTAATGAAATAGATGAGCTGCATGATGAAACCGATAGTCGTCAAGGCAACGCCTATCCGTTCATAGCGCTTATTCTTTGCTTTAATGCTCGCCGAAAAAGGTAAAATGGCGATCAGATACAAGATAAAAGCTGCATACAGAGAGGTGCTGCTGATATTCAGCCATGTTTCGTGGTTCATTTTGTTTCCTCCGATTCGTACTTATCCTTAACAGCAGGCTGATTGTTCTGTGCAAGGATAGAGTTCAGTTCATTTTTTAATCCGTAATAGTTTTTACTTGTATGTGCTGCAATCTGATTACCATTGATCCAGATTCTACGATGATTGATGTATGAGCCGATTGCCAGACCCAGCAGGAAGATCGTAAAACCGATAAAGAGATATGGTAAGGTCAGGTCCTTCTTGACATTCAGATAAGTCATCGTATGATTCGTCGCGCTGACAAATTTCACCGCGTACTGATTATCCTGTGAAATATCCTGTGAGGCCCGAATCTTCAGCAGACTGTATTCCGGCTGCCGGCCGGCCTTGTCCACCTCAAATACAAATGCCGGATTGACCGTATTCGGTGTCTTCGTAGCGAGTGTACCATTCGGCTCAATTTTATCAAAATCAGGTGCATAGTTCCGCAGATGAACGGTCAGGTCATCTGCAACCTTATAGGTCGCTCTTGGTTCATCCAGGTTAACTGTAAATGTCTGCCCCACTTCTTTTTCCGTCTTCTTATCCATCACTTTAAAGGTCATTGTTTTCAGAAGGCTCTGATCATAGCTGTTCTGATAGAGCTCAAAATGATCAAATTTAAACGGATGATTGACTTTGATGCTTCCCGTCTTGACTTCTTTCAGTTCGGGCTCTGCACCAGGAATAGAATCTTTCGTGTTTTCAAACAATGTCAGACGCGTCTCATAATTCTTGGCAATTTTATTCATCGCGCTATCCGCTTTAGTCGATTCAGTGTTTGAATTCATCTGCTGGTCATAATGCTCGAGAATAAACTTGTCGTTACGCATATAATAATGTTTATCTGTTCCTGGTATCGCTCTTGTGTCACCTTCTTTGACTGCCACTGCACCGTCATAATACAGGGCAGGCACAAATCTCAGCATGCCACCGAGCAGCAGGATGATCAGACCGGTATGGTTGATATAGGGGCCGTATCTGCTGAGACGCCCTTTTTCAGCAAGAAGCGCATCTCCTTCACGCTTTACTTTATAACGTTTTTCCGTCAGTGTCTGCTCCAGCTGGTCTAAGTCTGGATTGACCAGCTCTCCCGTCAGTCGCTGACGTTTCAAGAACGAAGGATGTTTTCTGGTTGCCTGATTACGCAATGATTTAAAGAGCGGCACGCCGCGGTCGATACTTGCAGCTATAATAGAGAATGCCACCAGGCTCAGCAGAATCAGGAACCACCATGAGGTATATAAGTTGTCAAGTCCCAGCTGATGATAAAGGTAACCTAAGGAACCGTACTTGTCCTGATAAAACGTAGCGGGATCAACATTGGCAGGTATAAAGTATTCCTGCGGCATAATAGAGCCGATTGCTGCTGCAATGATGGTGAGCACTAGCAGGATCACACCTGTCTTGACAGAGGCAAAAAAGTTCCATATTTTATCTGTCACTGTCTTGTTTTTAGTTTTTGAGCGTACAGCTGAACCATCGTAACGCATGATGTCAGTTGTTTTCTTCTTATCGTAATCATCATTGATCAAGCGGCCGCAGTTCTGACAGAGCTGTGTGCCGGGTGGATTGACATGTCCACAAGTACAGACTATTTGCTTTTCATTCATATACGACCCTCACTTACGGTGTCACGCTGTTCATATAATTTTTAATCGTCTGATCGTTCATTTCACCTTTATGAATCGCTTTTACTTTACCGTTTTTATCGATGACCACTGTTGTAGGCAGCGGGTCGATACCGAAAGCGTCAGCCACTTCATTATCTTTATCGAAGGCAACAGGCAGATGAACTTCCTCTTTCAGTCCGCTGAAGAACTGTTCCACCTGCTGAGGTGTCTTTCTTAAATGAATCGCCAGTACTTCAACGTTTTTACCTTTGTATGCTTCATAGTTCTTACTCAAAGCAGGCATTTCCCGTTTACAAGGATCACACCACGTTCCCCAGAAGTTCAGGATGACACCCTTCCCTTTATAATCGCTCATTTTAACAGTGCTGCCGTCCATCTTCTGCAGCTCAAAGGCCGGTGCCTCGTCACCTACTGCTACTGCTTTACTTTTGCTCTGCGTCACAGTCGAATAGACGATGAAGGCAATTGCCAGTGCAATCAGTGTCATCACGATATATTGAATCCATTTTTTATTTTTTTTGGTCATTTTAATTCCTCTTTCTCACATATCTAAATCTATTATAGCACTCGGCTAAAAGCCAATAGTGGCAACTATGTGAAATTTTAAGACTGATGCTGCGCGAGGTTACGCAAGGTTTTCACTTCATGCGGACTGAGCTCCCGCGCATCCCCCGCGTTTAACCCCTTCAGATTAAGCGGCCCGTACTCAACACGGGATAGTTTGACCACCTCATGGCCGAAATGCGAGAACATTCTTCTGACTTGACGATTGCGTCCTTCTGAAATAGTGATTTCGACTAAAGTGGAATTCTTCTCACGGTCCTGAGATTTCACCTTGACGATGGCCGGCGCTGTTTTACCGTCCTCAAGCATAATGCCTTTCTCAAGCTGTCTGACTTGTTCACGCAGCAGATAACCTTTTAGTTTGGCCACATATTTTTTCTTCACTTTATAGCGCGGATGCGTCATCTGATTGGCAAATTCACCATCATTCGTCAAGAGCAGTAATCCTGATGTGTCATAATCCAGCCGGCCGACAGGGAAGACTCTTTCTTCCAGCTGCGGGAAGAAATCAGTGACAACAGTACGGCCTTTGTCATCTGATACACTGGTGATGACTTTCGTGGGTTTATGAAAAAGGATGTAGACCTTATCCGGATTCTCAAGCGGGATCCCTTCTACTTCAATGCGGTCAGAAGGTCTGACCTTCGTTCCCAGCGTCTTCACCACTGCGCCGTTGACCGTCACCTTACCTTCCTCTATCAGCGCTTCTGCCTTACGTCTCGATGTGACACCGCTTCTTGCGATGACTTTCTGTAACCGATCTAATTGTTCCATATTATTCTCCTTTAGTTGTCAATGACTTGAAGAAGAGATCCATCTCTTCTTTTGTATCTGTCTCGCTGTCCTCGGGCAGTTCTTCAATGGATGTCAGACCAAATACCTGCAGGAAGTAATCGGTGGTATATAACTGCTGACTTCTTGATTCTTCTGTCTTGACCGCAACAAGCCCCCGTTCAATCAATGTCCTGACCGGCCCGTCAGAATTGACCCCGCGCAAGGTCTCCACATCACTTCTTGTCACCGGCTGGTTATAGGCGATAATAGCCAGTGTCTCCATCGATGCCTGGGTCAATTTACGTTCTGTCTGCTGGTCAACGAGTGAAACGAGATAAGGGGTATAGTCACTTCTTAGTTCTAAGAACCATTTTCCGCCGTAACGACGCAGCTGAAAGACGGAAGAGGTAAAGTCAGCCGCCAGCTGTTCTACTTCATCATGGGTGATAGCGAGTAAACTTTCAACTCTTTCACTCTCAAGCCCCTCATCTCCTACAGCGTATAAAAGCGCTTCGAATATGTCTATTTTTTCCGGCATACTAGGCTCCTCTCTTAATATAGATTTCGCCGAACAGGACCTGCTGCTCAACGTGAATTTCCTGGTTTTTCATCATCTCAAGCATCGCCATGAACAGGGTGATGAGCTGGTGTTTCGTCTCCGAAAAATGAAAGAGCTCGGTAAACTTGATCTGAGCGGAACGTCTCAGCTTGTCATGGATCACCGCAGTGGCCTGCTGGATCGTATAGTTTTCACGCTTGACCGTCATAACAGGCGCAACACGTTTCTTGCGGCTTTTCGCCTTCTCATATGCGGCAATTAAATCGGTTATATTCAGTGCCAGCTCTGCCGGCTCCGCTGTTTCATATACTGATAGATCCTGGGGTGCCTTGACGAAATGTTCGCTTGCCGCATCCCGTTTTTCGCCGAGCAGTGCTGCGTAGTATTTATAGTTCTGATATTCAATGAGCTGAGTAACCAGTTCTTCGCGGGGGTCTTCTTCAGCCTCATCTGCAGCAGGCAGCAGCATGCGGCTCTTGATGCGCAGGAGTTCACTTGCCATGACCAGATACTCCCCTTGAATATTGATGTCCCATTCAGACATCGAGTTGATATAATGAAGATATTGTTCCGTCAGATGTTTCATTGAGATATCATAGATATCTATTTCAAGTTTTTTGATGAGATGCAGCAACAGGTCAAGTGGACCCTCAAATGCATCGAGTTTTACTTCATACATAATGAATCCTTTCAGGAGGTACTTGTGATGGTCAAAACATTAATTGAATTCTATTATCATTTTCTGCATATGCGGCATTACTTTGAGTGCCATGAAATTATGGAGGACGCCTGGAAAGAAAAGTCCGTCCGCACTAAACATGATGTTGAAGTGGGACTGATTCTTCTGGCGACCAGCCAGTATCATCTGCGGCGGGGCAACAAGAACGGCGCGAGAACCTGTCTGAAAAAATCACATCATATTCTGCAGGCCTATACGCTGACAGAGATAGGGCTGCAAGATTCGACACTGCCGCTTCTTGAAGCGAACATGATGAGTGACGGCTATACACCCCTTGACCTGCCTTTAACAGATGACATGTATCAGGCGATCATCAAGGTCCATCCGGATTTCTCTGTCAACCATGAGACAGACGCGCAGTGGATACATTATCACCGCACACGCGATAGAAGCGACGTCATTGCAGCGCGGCTCCGCTCAATGCGCGATAAACACCCAGTAGATAACGCCCCAGATAAGCGCCATGATTAACAGTGCAGATAACGTGCTATATTTATTCTTCATATAAACCTCCTACGCTCTAGGATGTGTCTTCTTATAGACATCCCTGATCTGTTTTTTCGAGATATGGGTGTAGAGCTGTGTGGTGCTGATATCAGCATGGCCCAGCATCTCCTGAACTGCTCTTAAATCAGCGCCATTCTCCAGCAGATGAGTGGCAAATGAATGACGCAAAGTATGCGGCGTCAGTTTCTTCTTGATACCTGCATCTTCTTTCAGCTGTCTGATAATCTTCCAGAATCCCTGGCGTGTCATTCTTCTGCCATGAAAATTCATGAACAGACTCTCTGTCGTCTCTTTTTTCAGCATGCGCGGACGCGTATATTCAAGATAGTTGCCAAGTACTTCCATTGAGGTTGTGCCAAGCGGGATAATACGTTCTTTATTCCCTTTACCAAACACTCGGACGTAGCCCATGATCAAATTGATGTCATTGACATTCAGATTGATCAGTTCACTCACACGCATCCCTGTCGCATAGAGCAGTTCAAGCATGGCCTGATCTCTTTTACCGGACAGCTTGGTCGTGTCAGGTGACTGCAGGAACTGGTCCACTTCCTGAACACTGAGCACATCCGGCAGATGCTGGGCCACTTTCGGCGGCTCTACCATGACACTCGGATCTTTCACAGCATATTTTTCACGGAGTGCAAACTGATGAAACCCTCTGATCGAAGCTGTCTGTCTCGCAATGGTCTTCTGGGATTTATTCTGTTCTTTTAATTCGCCGAGATAAAGACCGATTGTCACGCGGTCCACATTATCAAGGTGGCCGATCTTCTCTTTAGCCAGAAAGCGGATATACCCAGTCAGGTCCCGTCTATAGGCTGCAATCGTATTGTCACTCAGTCCTTTTTCTATCGCGATGAAATGCAGAAATTCTTCCACGATATCTTCCATTCAATCACCTCACTAAAAGTTTACCATAATCTTTTTATAATCATATAAAAAACCGCAAATCATTGCGGTTATTTGTGACATCGATGGCAGATCCCATGAAATGTCAGCCGATGGTCCATAATTTTAAATTGATAGTCACGTTCTACTTTCTTCTCTACTTCCCCGAGCAGGTCTTCCTCTATTTCATCCACCGCACCGCATTCTACACATACGAGATGATGATGGAAGTGTTCTGCCCCTTCTTTTCTGAGGTCAAATCTTGCGACACCGTCACCGAAGTTGATTTTATCAACCACTTTCAGTTCCGCAAGTAACTCGAGCGTCCTGTAAACAGTCGCAAGCCCGATTTCAGGAGAACTTTCCCTTACCTTCAGAAAGACATCTTCAGCACTTAAATGATCTGATTCATTTTCCAGTAGAACCCGAACAGTTGATTCACGTTGAGGTGTCAATTTATAGGAAGCAGCGTGAAGCTGATCTTTAATTCTATCTATTCGTTCCTGCATAGTTCACCTACTCCTGACGGGCTTTTTATATTAATAAAATAGCAGTAATCACCTGACAATGCAACTATCATTCTCTATTATTTAGAATTATTATAATTTAGAAGGAGCGTCTGCAGGGCGAGAATCGTCTTCGCATCTCTAAGCTGTCCTGACTGCAGCAATGATTCAATGTCACTGACAGGGAGCCAGAAGAGTTCGATAAACTCATCATCGTCCGCTGTGTATTCACTGGATGCCGTCAGCTCCTCTGCTTGATAGAGTGAAATCAGCTCATCACAGAAGCCGGGTGAAACATAGAATTCATGGAGAAGCGTAAGCTTACCCGCCTCCAGTCCTGTCTCTTCAATCAGCTCTCTCGCTGCAGTATGGATCCGTTCCTCACCCGCTTCCACTTTACCCGCCGGAATTTCTATCAGCACTTCATCCATGGCTTTTCGGAACTGTTTAATCAGCAGCACCTGATTCTCTCTGACTGCCAGCAAGGCGACCGCACCGGGATGCTTAACGACTTCACGGGTCGTCTGTCTGCCGTTCGGCAGTTCCACCTGCTGCTTTTCCACTTTAATGATGCGCCCGTCGTAGATCTTTTCAACAGAAAGTGTTTTTTCAATCAATGACATTCTTTTGCCCTCTTTTCCGTTCATGTTAAACTAATAATAATATAACACTAGGAGGTATTCATGTGAATTATAGAACAACTAAAAGTGGTCTGAAATTTTCGGAGCTGGGTCTTGGGTGTATGAATCTCCCGCTTGATTATCCGGAGGCGAAAGCGATACTGAAGGAAGCTCTGGCATCGGACATGGGTTATTTTGACACAGCAGATCTCTATCATAAAGGCGCGAATGAAGAACTTCTCGGCAGATTTTTCAGAGAAAACGGCCATCGTCAGGATATTATGATCGGCTCTAAAGTCGGCAATGAGTTCTTTCAGCAGAATGATGAAGTAAAATGGAATCCATCACGTGAACATATTCTCAGCAGTGTCAAGGACTCTCTCCGCCGTCTCGGCACCGATTATCTGGACCTCTATATGCTGCACGGCGGCATGATAGAAGATAATAAGGAAGAAACCATTGACGCGTTCAATGTACTGAAGAAGGATGGCCTGATCAGAGCCTATGGCATCAGTTCTATCCGTCCGAATGTGATCCGTCATTATCTGGCGCACAGCGATATCGATGTCATTATGATGCAGTTCAATCTCATCGACAACCGCCCGGAAATGCTGGTCGACGAAATCAGTGAACGAGATGTCAAGATACTGGCACGGGGTCCAGTGATGAAAGGGCTGCTGACTGATAACGCTGCGTCTGTAGCGGACCGCAAGTTTGCTGACGGTGTCTTCGACTACAGTCAAGATGAACTGAAAGAAACACTCGGTAAAATTCCTGCACCTTTAGCTGTCAGCACGATGAACTATCTCTTAAGCCAGCCGGTAGCAAGCATCGTCGCCGGCGCGAGTTCGGTCGGTCAGCTGCAATCAACTGTCAGCGCTTATCAGCAAGTGGATTACCGCACGCATCACAGAGAACTGTTCCACGACTTGAACTACGAGGACCATCTATGAGACTGAGAAACATCGCTGCAGGTGTCTCAGCACTGACGACGCTCATCCTGGTCACGTCAGGCGCAGTGGGCAGTCATTACATCCTCAACTTTAAGATACGGGATGTGGATGTCATCAGACGGCGTGAAATCAAGGCGAAACGCCTGGACGAGAAAGCCTATCAGGCACTGAACCCGACAAAAGTTTCCATTGAATCGAAGAATGGTTATCATATCAATGCAGAGATCATCAAGAAATATCCCCATAATCACTGGATGATTTTCTGCCATGGAGTCACAGAGAACAGCATTACTTCTATTAAGTATATGAATCTTTTCCTGGAATTAGGTTACAACGGCGTCATTTTCGACCATCGCAGACACGGCTCGAGCGGCGGCAAGTTTTCGACCTACGGCTATTTTGAGAAATATGATCTGGAGTCGGTCATCAGCTATCTGAAAGCTACATACGGATCTGATCTGAAGTTTGGTGTGCACGGTGAATCAATGGGCGCAGCGACGATGCTCCTCTATGCAGGGGAACTGGCCAATGAAGCAGAATTCTATATCTCTGACTGTTCATTCTCTTCATTTGAACGTATCCTGACGCATCTCATCGGCCAGAGACTGCAGATTGGTTCAGGGTTTCTGCTCAAGTTCATCAATATCTTCCTCAGAATACGCTCAAGGTTTTCTCTTTATGCGGTCTCACCCATTAAAGTGGTCCAGAATATAGAACAGCCCGTCCTTTTTATACATTCAAAACCGGATCTCTTTATTCCTTACACCCATTCTGTCGACCTCTATAACAAAAAGAGAGGCCCGAAAAGAAAATGGTACCCTGAATACGGCGGTCATGCTGCCAGCTTCAATGTGAACCCTGTCACATACCGCAAAAAAGTCAGAAACTTTCTGACTGAATTTAATCTGCTGCCTGACCTTTAAGGTTTCTTGGACAGAAAAAATCTTCTGAATAACTTCTCAATGGAGCGCGGCGCCAGATTATATAAGGTCAGACCGTGATGCATCCAGAGCGGCCGGTTCACTTCCAGCTTTCTGTCAGTCATTCCTGCGACAATTTCCCTGGCGAGTGCATCTTTATCCAGTTGGATGCCTTTTGTAAGAATCTCATATCGGCCTGTCGCATCAGCGCGGCTGAAAAAATTCGTCGCAATCGGCCCCGGATTCACAGTCATGACATGGAATTCAGGATGCTCCAGCCTGAGCGCGTCTGAAAAGCTGAGTAACGCGGCTTTAGTGGCGGCATAGATAGAACCGTAAGGCGTCGTCACACGGGCAGCCTGCGAAGCAATATTCACGATAGATGCGCCGGGTCTTAAGACAGGCAGCAGACCTTTCTGCAGACGTAAGGCATGCACGACGTTGACGTTGAACATATCTGTGACCTCGTCGTCGGTATGGTCCAAAAACGTCTTAAAGTAACCGTATCCCGCATTATTGATGATGCCGTCATAACTCTCGCCTTTTGAGCGAATATGAGTGATCAGAGCACTGACTTGCTCTTTGTCACTTAAATCCAGCTGATAAACAGCTATATGCTGATAGTGTTCGGTGTAAGACTTGAGCTGCTCCCCGTTCCTGCCGATCACCAATACTTGTGCACCGCGGTGGATGAGTTCCTTCAGAATGGACTCTCCCAGTCCGCCTGTGCCGCCAGTCAGAATAAATTTTTTGCCTATCATCTTATCCTCCACTTTTACTCTTTTTCGTTCAATGTTACACTAGATGATAGGAGAATGAAACCAAGGGGGGCCCCGGCATGAAAATTGTATTCTATGGTGCAGGCAATATGGCAAGTGCAATATTCGAAGGACTGATCAGCAGCAGCCTGCTGAATAGTCATGATATTTATCTGACGAACCGTTCCAGTGAGAATCGGCTGCAGGATTATCAGCAGAAACTGAACATCAGATACAGTTACGATGATATGGCGCTCCTGACTGATGCGGACTACGTCTTCCTAGCGGCTAAACCTTATGATTTTGATGCCTTAGCGGAACGCATCAAGGATAAAATTCAGCCCGGCAATCATTTCATCTCTATTATGGCTGGAATCTCAATCCATCAGATCAAGACTAAACTGAAAACGCAGAACCCCGTCGCGCGTATCATGCCGAATACAAACGCACAGGTCCAGCAGTCAGTGACCGGCATCACTTTCTCAGAGGCCTTCGATGACAGTCATAAGGCAGAATTATTCAACATTCTCAACTCATTCGGGACAGCACTTGAAGTTGAAGAAGATAAGCTGCATCAGGTGACTGCCATCACGGGCAGCGGCCCTGCCTTTCTCTACTATATGTACGAACAGTACATCAAAGCAGCTACGAAGATGGGGCTTGATAAAGAGCATGTCGATGCCGCTGTCAGAAACCTCATCATCGGCACAGGCCATATGCTGGAGGCAAGTGAGCTGGAAATCGAGCAGCTGCGAGAGAACATCACTTCTAAAGGCGGAACGACAAAAGCGGGGCTTGATGCCCTGAAAAAGTATCCTATTGAAGATATCTTCAAGGATTGTCTTGAACAGGCCATTAAACGCAGTAAAGAGTTAGCTGAATAGACAAAAAGAGTGTCCCTTTCTTTATCGGAGAGAGTGACACTCTTTTTGTCTAATCTATCTTCACCGTCATAAAATCATGGGCAATCCTGAAGTTAAAATCAGGATGTTCTGCTCGGATGACCTCACTGAGCGCTGTGACATCCTGCTGGTGGTAACGGTTGCTCACGTGATTGATTAGAGTCAGCTTAACTTGGCTGCGCTCTGCCAGGCTGACCACATCTGCTATATGACTATGATGGTATTGATGGCTGAGCAGATGGTCTCCTTCCAAATAAGTGCTCTCATGCACCATGACATCCGCCTGCTCGGCAAGCAGGTCTTCATTGCTGTTCGGCATCGTATCACCGAAGAAGGTCAGAATCTTGCCGGGCACCGCTTCAGCACGATAATCCTGTGCGCGATACACCTTGCCTTCATATTCAACGGTATCATGCATCTTGAAATCCCGGTAAATAGGGCCCGGCATAATGCCCTCTTTCTCCAGTTTGTCCTGCAGCAGCCGGCCCTGACTGGCTGGCAGCTCAAGTCTATAGCCATAAGACGGGATACCGTGAGCCAGCAGATGGACTTTGATGGTAATATCGTCTTCCTTAAAGACAGCGGCATCTTCCACTTCCACTATTTCCAGCGGATAGTTCAGGCGAGACTCCGACAGCTTTAAAGTGGTCTCGATAAATGCCTTGATGCCAGCCGGCCCGTACAAGGTCAGCGGCTTATTCTCACCGCCCTGGAAACTCCGGGATGATAATAGTCCGGGCAGTCCAAAGAGATGGTCACCGTGCATGTGTGTAATAAAGACTCTCCGCAGCTTGCCCAGTTTAATTCTCGTCTGGAGAATCTGATGCTGAACCGCTTCCCCTGCATCAAACAGCCAGAATTCATTGAGCAGCGGCTCAAGACTCAGAACCGTTGCTTGTGTATTTCTTTCTTTTGTGGGCAAGCCTGCACTTGTTCCTAAAAATATGATTTCCACGTTTGTTCACCTACTTAATTTATCAAGATATTATAGCATGTTTTAATTGTATTTTAGGTCATTGTATGAAAAAATAATAAGGAATTTAAACGAATCGAGGTCCCCTAGATGGATATTGAAAAGCAGAATATTCCTTGTCTCATCACTATTTTTGGCGCTACAGGCGACTTAAGTCATCGCAAACTATTCCCATCATTATTCCACCTCTTTCAGCAGGGTAATCTGAATGAGCATATTGCGGTCATCGGTATTGGCCGCAGAGACTGGGATAATACGAAGTTTAGAGAGGAAATCAGAGCCTCTATTAGAGAACACGTCAAAGATACGGAGCGGCTTGATGATTTTATGACACATGTGTACTATCAGTCTCA
The DNA here is from genome assembly GCF_004359575.1 of Macrococcus bovicus. Classification (GTDB taxonomy): domain Bacteria; phylum Bacillota; class Bacilli; order Staphylococcales; family Staphylococcaceae; genus Macrococcus; species Macrococcus bovicus. The sequence continues at coordinate 165,740 of NZ_SCWF01000001.1, forward strand.
CGATGTCAAGGATCCTGAAAGCTACAAGCAGCTGTTATCCCTCTCCCAAGAGCTTGATACGAAGTATGGCCTTGAAGGCAACAGATTATTCTACCTGGCGATGGCACCTGAATTCTTCGGTACTGTCACTGATGCCCTGAAAGAAAGTGGTCTGACAGATACAGAAGGCTTCACGCGTCTGATCATCGAGAAACCGTTCGGCACTGACCTGAAATCAGCTGAAGCACTGAATGCTCAGATCACACGTTCCTTCAAAGAAGAAGAGATCTATCGTATCGACCATTATCTCGGCAAGGATATGGTGCAGAATATCGAGATTCTGCGTTTCAGCAATGCGATGTTTGAACCGCTGTGGAACAATAAATACATTTCTAATATTCAGGTGACATCTTCAGAGACACTCGGCGTCGAAGACCGGGGTGGCTACTACGATAACAGCGGGGCCCTGAAGGATATGGTGCAGAACCATATGCTGCAGATTGTCTCACTCCTTGCGATGGAGCCTCCTATCTCGCTTGAGTCCGACGATATCAGGAATGAAAAGGTCAAAGCACTCCGCTCCATCAGACAAATCAAACCGTCAGAAGTACGTAGTTATTTCGTGCGTGGCCAGTATGATAAAGGAACCGTCAACGGCGAAGCTGTCCCTAAGTACCGCGATGAAGAGAACGTCAATCCAGAATCTAATACACCTACTTTCGTCGCAGCGAAAGTCATGATTGATAACTTCCGCTGGGCCGGTGTTCCTTTCTATATCCGTACAGGTAAACGCATGAAAAAGAAAGAAATACGCGTCGTGGTTGAATTCAAGGAAGTCCCGATGAATTTATACTACAAACGCGACCAGCATCTGGATTCAAATCTGCTCGTCATCAATATACAGCCGAATGAAGGGATTGAACTTCACCTGAATGCTCGCAAATATATTGAAGGCATCGACACTGAACCTGTCAAATTATCGTACGCCTTAACCGCACAGGATAAAATGAATACCGTCGATGCTTATGAGGGGTTGATCTATGACTGCCTCAAAGGTGATGCGACCAACTTCACGCACTGGGAAGAACTGAAAGCAACCTGGAGCTATGTTGATACGGTTGATCAGTACTGGCGCGAGCACCCGGCTCCCTTCCCTAACTATCAGGCAGGTTCAAACGGCCCTGTTAAGAGCGAGCTCCTGCTCACACGTGATCATCTGCACTGGTGGGATTTTTAATCAGCTTGAGACCTTAGTCTCAGGCTTTTTTTGAGGAGATGACAACATGTCAGATGAAGAACTGAATATCATGACGCATGACGGCGAGCGCCATTTCCCGGCACTCAGACATTATCATCGCTATGAGGCTACGGCCTATTCCGACCTTGTGCAACTGGCCGATTATTTACTGACAGTCGCAAAGAATGACCATTTCGTCGACTTCGGCTCCGGTTTAATGCGTGTCCCTATCGCCATCCATCATCTGCTTGGCATAAAAACGACAGGGATCGAGCTCAATAAGGCATTGTACCTGGCAAGCTGTCAGAATATCGAACAGTACCGTCAGACCTTTCACCCTGCCACAGATAAAGCTCACTTTCAGGTCCAGGCGATCAATTTAAATGTGCTCGACTATCAGTTTGACGGCAGCGAAAGCATGCTGTTCTTTTTCAATCCGTTTTCCGGTGAATTATTCAGGACGATCATTCATCGTTTCTTATCGAGTTATCCGTACAAAAGACGTGCGTTTGTGATATTATATTATGCAAAGCATGAATATATTGACATATTGGAGCAGTTCGGACTATTTACAGAAATTCACCGGATTGAACTTGCCGGCTTTAAGGACGACCCCGACGATATCATCGTTATTTACCAGATTGGTTAAATCTAGAAATGAGGCACTATGGAACCGTTAAACATGATTCAGCAGACCATCGTTTACTTGGAAGATAATTTACTCAGGCAGGTTGAACTGGAGGAAGTAGCCCGTCATATCGGAGAAACTCCCTTTCATCTCAATCAGACGTTCACGATGATTACAGGCATGAATATCGAGGAATATATCAGGAACAGACGTCTGACTGAAGCGGCAAGAGAGCTTGTGGAGGGCCGCAGCAGTCTGCTCGAAATCGCAGAGCAGTATCAGTATCAGGATGCGGCTTCATTCAGTGAGGATTTCAGAGATTATCATGGCCTTTCACCCCTGCAGGCACGTTCACATCAGGAGCAGCTTAAACAGCTGAAGCGGCTCTATGTCAAGTTCAGCGTCACAGAAAAGCCGCCTCTTCCCTATTTAATCCAAACCCGTGATTTCGCAAGAATGATTGGTTACCGGGAGCAGATCCATAACCGGGATCTGTATCATCATTTTCTGCTGGCCGACTTGCTGTATAGCTACCAGCAGGACGGCAGACTGGAGCGCCTCACCTCCAACCATCGTGTCCCGCTATATATGGTCATCCATCCGCATGCTTACGGTCTGGAGGTCTTTCTCGGAATCGAGAGCAATGCCTCGACACAGCTTGAGACAGAACATCTGCATCATCAGAAGTTTGCGGTCTTCAAGGAAAGAGGCCATCTCGATTATATCTTCAATGAGATCTGGCAATCCATCGAGCAGCAAGTAGCCGTCATGCTGAGCTTCAGAAAAAATGACTACTATATCATCCAGCTGAATGAACCGCTGGATTTCGACAACGCCCATAATAAAGTTCTCTTCCATCTGCCCATCGACTAAAATAACCCCTGCAGACTCATCTGCAGGGGTTATTTGCGGCCTTATTTCCACTCGGTGTGGAAGATGCCCTCTTTATCTTTACGTTCATAGGTATGCGCACCGAAATAGTCACGCTGCGCCTGGATCAGGTTCGCCGGCAGATCCTCGGCACGGTAGCTGTCAAAGTAAGTGATCGCTGCTGCGAATGATGGGACCGGGATGCCCGCTTCAATCGCTGTACCCGCTACGCGGCGCAGAGAGCCGTTATACTGGGAGACAATCCCGTTGAAATATGGATCAAGCAGCAGATTCTTGAGCTCCGCATTGTTGTCATAAGCATCCTTGATCTTCTGCAGGAACTGCGCCCGGATGATACAGCCTTCACGCCAGATCATCGCTAAGTCGCCTAAACGAAGGTTCCAGCTGTTCGTATCGCTCGCCACTTTCATCTGGCTGAAGCCTTGGGCGTAACTACAGATTTTGCTCATATATAAAGCTTGTCTGATCTGTTCAAGAAACTCTGCTTTGTCACCCTTGAAGTCATATTCATGCGCATCAAAAGCTTTTGAGGCAGCGACTCTCTCTTCTTTCTGAGATGAAATGAAACGTGCAAAGACAGATTCCGTGATAATCGTCAGCGGGATACCGAGATCAAGTGCATTGATAGATGTCCACTTACCTGTACCTTTCTGACCGGCCTTATCCATCACCTTCTCAACAAGCGGCGTGCCGTCTTCATCCAGTTTTCTGAAGATATCCGCTGTGATCTCAATCAGATAGGAGTCAAGTTCACCCTTGTTCCACTCAGTAAATGTGTCTGCAATCTCCTCGTGAGACATTTTCAGCACATTTTTCATCAAGTGATAGCTCTCAGCGATGAGCTGCATATCTGCATATTCAATACCGTTGTGCACCATCTTGACGTAATGACCTGCTCCGTCCGGTCCGATATAAGCGACACAAGGTTTACCGTCCTCCGCTTTTGCGGCGATATCCTCCAGAATAGGTCTGACAAGTTCATAGGCTTCCTTCTGGCCGCCCGGCATGATGGATGGACCATGGAGCGCACCTTCTTCACCGCCTGAGACGCCTGTGCCTATGAAGTTAAGACCTTTTTCTGACAGATATTTATTCCGGCGGATGGTGTCATTATAATTCGTGTTACCTCCGTCTATCAGAATATCGCCTTTCTCTAAGTGGGGGATCAGACTTTCAATCGTATGGTCTGTTGCTTCCCCGGCTTTGACCATCATCAGAATCCGGCGAGGTGTCTCAAGACTCTGAACAAATTCCTCCAGCGTATAGGTCGGAAAAATATTTTTTCCTTCAGATTCTGCTACCATCTCCTCCGTCTTCTGAGGGGAGCGGTTAAAGACAGAGACTGTATAGCCCCTAGATTCAATATTCCAAGCCAGATTCTTACCCATTACGGCAAGTCCGATGACACCTATTTGTTGTTTCGTCATGTAGATACCTCTTTCCTGTTCATTTTCCTCATTATTATAACATAGAGCGGATGACCGTACTAAGAAGAGAACTATATTCACAGCAGATTACTGGAATATAGCAGCTATATGTTATAATAGTTTCAAATATTTGTATGGGAGGGAATGATATGGCCTTTGTTAATCTCTTTGCGATCTTTTTGTATCTGCTGCCCTTTATCATCATTATCTTATTAGTCTGGTGGGTGACATCCCTTGTCAATAAAAGCTATCAGCAGAAAGAGCGCCATTTCCAGGTTCTCACTGAACAGAACCAGCAGATGATTGCCGCACTTCAACGTCATCACGAAGAAAAACACCTGTAACAGGTGTTTTTCTTCGTTTTAGACAAGGCTGATGATTTCCAGCACCTGCTCATTTAATTTGACCAGTTCACTGATCGGCATTTTTTCCTGCTTCGTATGAATGTCCTGATAACCGACTGCAAGAACGAGTGTCGGCACCCCGAAACCATTGAAGATATTCGCATCGCTGCCACCGCCACTTTTCTTCAGGACAGGTGACAGACCCACATTCTCAGCTGCTTGTTTTGCAATCTGTACGACTTCACTGTCCTCTGCTACGTTAAAGGCAGGGTAGCTCGGCGTCACTTGAACCTCAGCACTGCCGCCCATTTCAGCGGCTGTCTGTTCAAATGTTTCCTTCATATGCGCGACCTGCTGATCCAGCTTACCTTGATCCAAGCTGCGTGCTTCAGCTAGAATGAAGCAGCTGTCCGCAACGATATTGGTTACGGTGCCCCCTTCAAAGCGCCCGATATTCGCAGTCGTCTCTGCATCAATACGCCCAAGTGTCATCCGGCTGACTGCCTTAGCAGCAATATTAATGGCACTGATACCCTCTTCAGGTGCAAGACCTGCATGCGCGGTTTTACCGGTAATATGAACTTCGAGCTTAGCCTGGCTAGGAGCCGCGGTAACGATAGTCCCCACTTCATTGCCGGAATCGAGAGCATAACCGAATTCACTCGTCAGATATTCAGCATCAAAGGCCTTGGCACCCACCAGCTGACTTTCCTCACCCACTGAAATCACGATCTGCAGAGGCCCATGCGCCAGGTTCTCCTCTTTGATGACGGTCAATGTTTCCAGCAGCACTGCAACCCCAGCTTTGTCATCGGCACCGAGAATCGTCGTGCCATCCGAGTAGATGATATCATCTTTAATGACAGGCTTGACCCCCTGCCCCGGCGTCACCGTATCCATATGACAGGAGAAATAAATCGGTTTTCTGGATTCATCTCCCTCGATATTGATAATGAGATTACCTGCACCGAAGCCTGTATCTTTCTGACTGTCGTCTTCAATGACATGGTAACCTAGATCCGTCATCACCTGCGTCAGATGATCGGCTATTTCTCTTTCATGACCTGTCTCACTGTCAATCTGCACAAGTTCTAAAAATGTGTCTACTAACCGCTCTTTGTTTAACATATGAACGCTCCTCATCATCTCAATAATTTGTTATAATAAATAAAAAAATAGAAAGGAATCCATCATGAATCATAACGCAAGAAGAATTCTGATCATTCTATTGTTGATCGCTGTCGTAGCAGCTCTCATCCTCTCCAGTATTTTACCCTTTTTAACGATGTAATCTACAGAAGTAGATTACTTTTTTATTTTCTTAAAGAACCGAATTTCGATTTAATCACCAAATAGGCCTCAAGCTCTCTCAGCAACTGAAAAGCAGATGCCCTTGAATGGAGGGCTTCATAATGATCAGGGAGAGGATGCTCTCTCATCTCCAGCTGGATGGCATAGAGGTCGTGCAATCGGATGGCCGTGTAATCATTGCTCGAGATATTCTGTCCCATCTCATGAATCAGCTCACTCAGCTGCAGGTGAAGCTGCTCAGAACGGCTGACATCATTGATGAGGTCAACCATCCGGTGAAGAAGGATCGCCTGCTTGCCCCGCATATCAAAATAGTGATAATAAGAGTTCTGATTCCGTACAAAGTGATTCTCTACATCCATAAAGGCCACAGATTTAGCCTTCTCGATGGTCAGGAGCGCCTGATCGATCAATTTATGATCGAGGACAATATCCACATACTTAAGCGCTTCACTGAACTCAGAGAGAATGACTTGAAACTCCTGTTCAATCTTCACCTTGAACGTATCGAGCTCCTTTGTCCGGTTCGGCATATAAAGATTGAGCACCAAGGCGATGGATAGACCCACTATGATTAACAGCAGCTCATTCAGCATGAAGCCTATGCTGACGCCTTGTGAGTTGAAACAATGCAGAATAATGACACAGGCGGTCACCACGCCTTCCTGTGTCCCCAGCACGACAGTCGTGGGTATAAAAAGCAGGACAACCAGTCCGAGTACCAGCGGGTAATAACCCATCAGCTCAAATATGACGCTGGCAAATACAAGTCCCAGCACACATGAGACAAGACGTGCCCACGCTGCCTGCACAGATTTCATTTTGGTGTTTTTAATACATAATACGACTAGAATAGCAGCAGAGGAGAAATTGACAACGCCAAGATACTTGGCAATGATCACCGCGATAGCCATGCCAAAAGCGGTCTTCAGTGTGCGGTAACCGATACGGTAAGGATTCAGTTTCATGGTCTTCATGAAATAAAGCCAAGGTTTCCCTCGGCTTATCTTTCCTCCCCGTATTCCTCAAATAGGGCTTGAATATTCGTGATGACACTCATCGGATCATGTCCCTCGATTTCGTGACGCTCAATCATCGAGACGATCTTACCGTCTTTCATTAACGCAAATGACGGGCTTGATGGTGGATACCCTTCAAAATAGTCACGAGCTGTCGCAGTTGCTTCTTTATCCTGTCCTGCGAAAACGGTGACAAGCTGATCAGGTAGTTTATCATAATGAAGCGCATGTGCAGCGGCAGGACGAGCGATACCGCCTGCACAGCCACAGACAGAGTTAACCATGACAAATGTTGTCCCCGGTTTACTGAATGCTTCTTTTACTTCTTCTGATGTTTTCAGCTGCTGATAACCTGCATCCTCAATTTCCCGTCTTGCAGTATCAACGACTTCGTTCATATAGAGATTAAAATCCATTTCCATGCTAGCACCTCTTCAGTTTTTTGATACCCTTATCTTACCGAAACTTTGAAGAGATATCTACCATACCGGTTTATCTTCTTGAAATAAGTGAATGTTCATGACGGCTGAATGTGCTTCTGACACGCATCATCTGATCGATGCGTTCTTCGGCCATCTTTTCAGCGGCTAATGCAGTCGAAATCTGATCACGTTTAGCTATTTCGAAGATTTTATCCATCTGATTGTATATTTCCTTCACTTTATCTGTCGCCCGTTTTTCGTTGTAGCCATGAAGCTCATCTGCTACATTGATCACACCGCCCGAATTAGCTACGAAGTCAGGGGCATAGATGATATTCCGCTCAGCGAGCTGAGCGCTATGCTTCTCCATGTCTTTCAGCTGGTTATTCGCGCTGCCGCAGACCGCTTTCACTTTCAGCTGAGGGATGGTCTCGTCATTCAGAATGCCGCCAAGCGCGCACGGGGCGAAAATATCCGCTTCCACACCGTAGATCGCGTCCGGTTCAACAGCAGTGGCACCGAAGGCATTGACAGCGCGGTCAATAGACTCCTGGAAGATATCTGTCACGATCAGTTCCGCACCTTCTTCATGCAGATATTCACAGAGCTTATAAGAGACATTGCCGACGCCCTGCACTGATACTTTAAGGCCGTTCAGTGAATCCGTGCCGAATGCTTCTTTTGCGGTACGCTTCATCGCCTGGTAGACGCCGTATGCTGTCACCGGACTCGGATTGCCTGATGAACCATAGCTTTCAGAGAGGCCGACCACAAAATCAGTCTCCTCATGGATGGTATCCATATCACTGACTGAAGTCCCCACATCTTCTGCTGTGATATAACGGCCATTCAAGCTTTCAATGTATCTGCCAAGTGCTCTGAAAAGCGCCTCAGACTTATCCTTTTTAGGGTCACCGATGATCACGGTCTTAGCGCCACCTAAGTTCAGACCAGCTGCTGCATTCTTATAGGTCATGCCGCGGGCTAAACGCAGTGCGTCTTCAATGGCTTCCTCTTCAGATTGATACGGCCACATACGGCAGCCCCCTAGTGCCGGTCCAAGCGTTGTATCATGAATAGCGATGATCGCTTTAAGTCCGCTCGCTTTATCCTGACAGAACACCACTTGCTCATAATCATACTGCTCCAAAGTCTCAAAAATCATTATTCTACCCCTTTTCGTGATTTTCTCAATTATTACAATAATATTATTGCATAAAAACTTTGATTTTTAAACCATAAATAAAAATTTAAAGAGAATCGCGTAAAAACACAATTTTGCTAATACTTTAAATCAATAAAGCGTTTACACCGATATCTATCGAAATCTTAACTTGAATTAACACTATATTAATATAGTATTTTAAAAATTAAATGTTAACTTATTTTTATTTCCCGGTCATTCAGTTATAATAGGGTCAGGTGATATTATGCAAAAAATCTTAGCACTTCTTGTGCTGATTATTCCTATTTATCTGGCCGGTCTGGGCATAAAATGGATGAGAGATGCCGTATTTGGTGTCCTCGTGCCGGAACTGCATTACATATGGCTCCAATTCCTGTTAGGGGCTGTCTTTTCAGTTCTCGGTATTGCATTTGTCGGCGGCTATATTCTGCATATGGAAAAACGAAATAACAGAGTACCTAAAAAAGAGAAGTAACCGACGTTACTTCTCTTTTTTCAGTTTTACTGCCGTTTCCACTTCATCCGTGATAATGGCAGCCACTTCTGACTCCAGCCAGTACTGCAGGTCGCGCTCTTTGTTGACGGTATAGATACGGACCGGAACACCGTGAGACTGGATTAATGCGGCGTATTCACGCGATGTATAATTTGTATCTGTATGTATGGCATCAAAGAGATAGCGCTCTTTTAACAGCCAGGGCTGATCAATATATTTAGTATAGAGAAGTGCCGTCTCTATGTCAGGGGCAAGCTGTTTCATCTTCAGAATGGATTCAGGATGAAAACTGGATATCACTGTTTGAGAAGTGTCATAGTTCATGAGTAATTGAGCCAGTTTCTGCTCGAGCATTCCGTCAGTGACAGCCTTTATCTCTATGTTCAGGGACAACGAGGTATCTCTTAAAAGTTCCAGCACTTCAATCAGCCTCGGCACACTTTCTTTTCTGACAGTCTTCGAAAACAGCTTAATTTTACGGATCGCTTCATAATCCATCTCATGAATAAAGCCTGGATGCCCGGCCATGCGCTTGAACTGTTCATCGTGAAAGACCACAATCTCGCCATCCCGCGACAGATGGACGTCCAGTTCAATCCCATCAGCCCCGTACTGGACAGCCTTCTTGAATGCAGTCATGGTATTCTCGGTATACTTTGCTCTGTATCCTCTATGTGCGATAATTTTCATGTTCTACCTCATCAGATATTCTAGTAGTTCCCCTGTCGTCGGCCGTACCATTTTACCTTCTGCCTGCCAGTGCTGTTCAAGACCATTTCTCCAAGCTTTTTCAATCGCATGTCTGATTGCCCGTTCAATGGTCGCTTTGTTGACATCAAACTTACGCGCAATCTCAGGATAAAGTTCGCCTGTAAGATGATTGATTTTGGCTGGATGCTGCTCAAGAATGTTCAGTGCCTCATAAATATACTGAGTCCCTTTTAAACGCTGCGCAAAATAATCGTTCAGTAAATCCGAGTCCTTCTGTTCCGTCATACGCAGGATAGTCTGTGCAATGACTTCGAGCTTGACAGGTTTTAGGAGAAAGTAATCACCGCCAAGTGTCAAGGCTTCATGGAGAATCGACTCCTTGCCAAAGGCAGAGAAGCAGATCACTTTATAGGGACGGTCAGCCGGAATATCGTTTTTAAGAAGTGTCAGCCCGTCAATGTTCGGCAGTATGAGATCCAGCAGCAGAACATCAAAGTTGCCCCGCTGAATCAGTTCCTGGCCCCGCTGGCCGTCATTGGCTATATCAGTCACCATCATTCCTTGGGAAGAAAGATAGCGATGAATACCAGCAGCGAGTTCCTGTGAATCTTCTATTATTGCTACGCGGATTGCCATTTATCTCATCCTTTATCTTAATCTTTATTCTGGGAGATGAGTTCAGCTGCATGCTCCAGCGTCAGAGGTGTCACTTCAACTCCAGATATCATACGTGCGACCTCTTTCACTTTGTCATCTCCGGTCAGCTCCGTCACAGTGGTTATCGTCCGGTCGTCCCGCTCGTGCTTTTCGATGAAGAGATGATGATCACTGATGGCCGCTACTTGCGGCAAATGAGATATACAGATAACCTGTATATGCTGCGCGATCTGTTTCATCTTTTCAGCCATTTTCTGGGCGACACGACCTGAGACGCCAGTATCCACTTCATCAAAAAGGATGGCGGTCTGCCCTCTGTTTTCAGCAAAGATCGTCTTCAATGCCAGCATGATACGAGATAACTCACCGCCGGAGGCAATCTTATCCAACCCTTTCAAAGGTTCGCCTTTATTCGGACTGATCATAAACTCAATCGTCTCAAGCCCCGCTAATGTAGGTTCAGTTTTAGAAAATGCGATTTCAAAGTTAGCACTCTTCATCTCCAGATGATGAATCTCATCAAGAATCTTGTTGCGCAAGTCAAGCGCATCCGTCCGACGTTCCTTGGATAACTGTGTCCCTTTTGCTATCACCTTCTGATACTGTAATTCTATTTCTTTTTTCAGCTGTGAGGTGCTCTCTTCAAGATTCTCGATCTGATTGATCTCGGTCTCGAGGTCATCAATAAGCAGTATCAGTTCGTCGTGATTTTTACCGTATTTCCGCTCAAACTGCTGAATCAGATTCATTCTTGCTTCCATGTCATTCAGAAGATTTTCATCATATTCATTGGACGTCAGTTCGTCATATAGCCGGTGCTTGGCATCTTCAAGCAAATAGTAGACACTATTTGTTTCTTCCAGCAGTGAGGCATATCCCCCTTTCAGAATCTCATCGATTTCCTTCAAGGACTCATTAAAATCGAATAACTTATCGATGATATTGTTCTCATCACTTAAGTAGTTAACCGTTTTCGTCAGCTCATGATTCAGCTTTTCAAAGTTTCGAAGGCGATTGATATCATCCTTAAGCTGATTGACCTCGCCCGCCACAAGTTTAGCCTGCGTCAGTTCATTGTGCTGGAACTTGATGAGATCAAGCCGCTGGAGCAATGATTCATCCTTCTGTTCCAGTTTTCTCAGTTCTTCCTTCTTCTCCTGATAGATTTTAAAGGCGTCTGTATATTCGTCTAAAATGGCCTGATAGCGGCCACCTGAAAACTCATCCAGCAAGCGGATATGATATTTCGACTTCAGCAGATGCTGCGTCTCGTGCTGACCATGAATGTCAAGCAGCTCCTGCATCACTTGTTTCAGTTCAGATAGTGTGACAGTCTGGCTGTTGATCTTACAGATGCTTTTACCTGTCTTCATGATCTCCCGTTTAACAATCATAAAGTCATCCTGATCAATGTCTTTTTCTTCAAGCAGCTGTCTGACATTCGGGTTATCATCAATATCGAAGACACCTTCAATGACAGCCTTATTTTCACCGTGGCGCACAAGGTTCTGGCTTGCTCTTGCACCGATCAGCATGGAAATGGCATCAATAATAATCGATTTGCCGGCGCCTGTTTCCCCGCTCAGGACTGTCAGACCGTCTTTGATTTCAATACTCAGTTCATCTATGATGGCGAACTGCCTGATGGATAATGTCTGTAGCATAAATTAATCCCCCAACTATAACATATTGAACAATCGTTCAGTGACTACTTGACCTGCTTTCTCATCCCGACAAATAATCAGACATGTATCATCCCCACAGATGGTACCGAGAATTTCCTCCCATTCAAGTTGATCCAGAATCGCGCCGATAGACTGCGCATTGCCAGGCAAAGTCTTTAAGACCAGAAGGTTTGAGGTGCCGTCCAGTTTAACGAAAGAATCCATTAAATAACGTCCCAGTTTATCTAATGGATGAAATTTGCGGTCTTTAGGCAGACTATAGACATATTGGCCGCTTGGTGTAGGTATCTTGATCAGCTGAAGTTCCTTAATATCACGTGAAATAGTAGCCTGCGTCACGTTCAGGTTGACTTCATTCAGTTTTTCAACCAGCTCTTCCTGCGTTTCGATCTGCTGGTTGGAGATAATTTCTCTGATTTTAATCTGACGCATTGTTTTATTCGCCATGATGGTCCTCCCTGTATATTTATACATTATGTTAGCATATAACTGACTTCTTGCCTATTAAAATAGCCGATTAAATAATTTTAATCGGCTGTCTTACAGGTTATATCCTCTATCAGTGCATCTTCTATGGCATGAGGCTTCTCTTCATGCACCAGATAGATCAAATATTCAATATTACCGTTCGCACCTTTAATAGGTGACACCGTCAGATTTTCAGCACTGAAGTGATGCTTCAACGCACAAGCCATGACTTCCTTCACCACTCTTTTGTGGACTCCTTTATCATGGACCACCCCTTTGTCACCTACTTCTTCTCTATGCGCTTCAAACTGCGGTTTGATCAAGGCGACCACTTCACCCCCAGGTTTCAGGATGGTATGAAGGGTCGGTAATATCAGCGATAACGATATGAAGCTGACATCTATCGACGCAAAGTCGGGCAGTTCAGGAAAGCTTTCCGCTGTCACGAAGCGGAAATTGGTCTGTTCCATTACCGTTACCCGTGGATCAATCCGCAGGCTGTAGGCAAGCTGGTTTGTCCCTACGTCAATAGCGTAGCTTCTGCTGACACCGTTCTGCAGCGCGCAATCGGTGAAGCCGCCGGTAGAAGAACCAATATCCACGTGGATACGGTCCTTCAGCTTGAGATTAAATTCCTTGATGGCTTTTTCCAGCTTCAGTCCTCCGCGACTGACGTATTTTTTGTCCAGTCCCTTGATTCTGATTTTAGTTTCGGCAGGATTGATTTTTTCAGCGCCCGAATGAATACGCTCGTGTTCATTCAGTACTTTACCCGCCATAATAAACCGCCGAGCTTCATCCAGAGTCTCAAAATATTCACGTTCAACGAGCCAGTCATCAATTCTCTGTTTTTTCATTCTGTACCATCTGCTTGATTTCATCTACAAAATGAGCAGTGGTCAGCCCGATTTCCTGCAGCAGCTGGTCCACTTCACCCTGCTCAATATATTCATCCTGGATACCCAGTCTCTTGACAGGCACTGCAAAACCGTTGTCATTGAAATAGCTGGCCACAAGAGAGCCGAAACCGCCTGTCAGGATGGATTCCTCCACCGTCATCACAGGAATCTGCCGCTCATTTAACTGATCGAGATAGGCAGTATCCAGCGGCTTGATGAACCGTGCATTGACGACTTCAATGTTGATGCCCTCTTTCAGAAGTATCTCCTGTGCTGCCAGAAGCGGCTGAAGTGTCGGTCCAAACGACAGGACTACGGCATCCCGGCCTTCTCTCAGCACTTCCCACTTGCCATAAGGTACGCCGGTCGTTTTATCTGTGACTTCTACCCCGAGGCCATTGCCACGAGGGTAACGGATAGCAAGCGGTCCGCTATAGTCATTGAACGCACTGTAGACCATCTTCGCCGCTTCATCCTCATCTTTCGGCATCATCACGGTCATGTTCGGCAGATGCGTCAGGAACGGAATGTCAAATACCCCTTGATGAGTCTCGCCGTCAGCGCCGACAAGTCCTGAGCGATCAATTCCGAAGACCACATGCAGATTCTGACGGTCAATATCATGGAGCACCTGATCATAGGCACGCTGCATAAATGTCGAATAGATGGCTACGTAAGGCAGCATTCCATTCGCGGCAAGTCCGCCCGCCATTGTCACCGCATGCTGTTCAGCTATACCCACATCGAAGAACTGGTCAGGCAACTGCTGCTGGAATTTCGTCAGTTTACTGCCGACTGGCATCGCAGGCGTAATCGCCACAATTCTCTTATCCTTCTCTGCAAGCGCCATGACATTATCACTCATCAGCTGGCTCCAGCTCGGTGCAGTGGCACTGCCTTTAATCTGTTCTCCTGTATCCAGTTTATAAGGTCCAAGACCATGCCACGTGCCGATCTTATCATTCTCAGCATGCTCGTAGCCTTTTCCTTTCTTTGTGATCACATGAATCAGTACAGGACCATTGATCCGTTTAGAAGTCTCAATCGCTTCGCCAAGTTCCCGGAAGCTATGGCCATCGACCGGACCGATGTACTTGATGCCCAGCTCTTCAAAGAAAACACCGGCGACAACGAGATACTTCAGGCTGTCCTTAATACGGTCTGCTGAATCCCGCAGCTTATGACCGCCTGGCAGCTTGCTGAGAAAGCCGTCAATATCCACTTTTGCCCGGTTATAGTTCTGGTTGGTACGGAGACGTCCGAACATATTGTGCATGGCGCCGACATTAGGCGCGATACTCATTTCATTATCATTCAGAATGATCGTCATATTGGTTTTGTCATGTCCGATATGGTTGAGTGCTTCAAGCGCCATTCCCCCGGTCAGTGCGCCATCACCGATAATAGGCACGACATGATAGGATTCCCCCATAATATCACGTGCTTTAGCCATCCCCATAGCAGCAGACAGCGATGTTGAGCTATGGCCTGCTTCCCATACATCATGTTCACTTTCTGAGCGTTTAGGGAACCCGCTTAAGCCATTATGCTGTCTCAACCGATCAAACTGGTCGGCTCTGCCCGTCAATATTTTATGAATATAAGCCTGGTGACCGACGTCAAAAATAAGTTTGTCTTTTGGACTGTCAAAATGCTTATGCAGAGCAAGCGTCAGCTCAACTACGCCAAGATTCGCCCCGATATGTCCCCCGGTCACTGCACATTTCTCTATTAAAAACTTTCTGATTTCTTTACTTAACTGGATTAGCTCCTCATCTGACAGACCTTTAATATCTGATGGAGTCTTAATTTTGTCAACATCCATGCGTTTTCCACCTACAGTCTCAATTATTAATTAAGTTATATTATAGCACTGTGAGCCATAATGAACAAAAAAGCCATAACGGCTTTTTTAATTTTCACGTGATGTGATATAGGACAGCAGCTCAAGAAGTGATGCATCCCCACCAGACAACTCATGAATCATCTCTTCTGTTTCAGCGACCATCTCCTGCATGGCTTCTTTTGCCCCTGTCAAACCTAGTAATGAGACATAGGTGGATTTATCTTTTGAGACATCGCTGCCCGCAGATTTGCCCATCTTCTCAAAGCTGCCTTCAACGTCCAGAATATCATCTTTAATCTGAAAGATCAGACCGAAGTTCTCTCCTATCTTAACCAGTTGCCGGATAACAGCATCGGGCTGGTCAGCGATAATCCCTGCACATTCAAAGCAGGCACGGATAAGATCGCCTGTCTTATGACGATGAACGGTTTTCAGGTCATCTAATGTCAATTGTTTATCTTCTGAAGTCATATCGAGCATCTGACCGCCGACCATTCCTCTGCTGCCTGCCGCACCGGAGATCACGGCGATCAGTCTGATGCGCTGCTCAGCTGTCAGATGGTCATCCTGACTGATCTGATTGAAACTATCTGTCAGCAGTCCATCGCCCGCTAGAATGGCAACCGCTTCGCCGAACACTTTATGATTCGTCAGCTTGCCTCTTCTGTAATCATCATCATCCATCGCCGGCAAGTCATCATGAATAAGAGAATATGTATGAATCATCTCAATGGCCGCTGCTGTTTTCAGTCCTTTGTCCGTCGAGACATTGAAGAGGTCAAGTGTCGAAAAGAGCAGGACCGGACGGATACGTTTGCCGCCAGCAAGCAGTGAATAAGTCATCGCCTCATCTAAAAGCGGGCTGACTGGCTGGTCATATAAATCTGACAGATACTGTTCTACCCTTTCTCTAGCTGTCATTCTGCTGCCTCTGAGGTACTTAACTGATTGATTTTCTTCTCCGCCTGTACCAGCTGTTCCTGACAGGCTTTTGATAATGCCACACCTTTTTCATACAGTTCAATTGATTCTTCAAGAGAGACTTGATCGTTGTCCAGTTTGTTGACGATGGTCTCAAGTTCCGTCATCATCGTTTCAAAATTTTTAGCCATGCGTATTCTCCTTTACTGAATTCACGGTTGCCTCAGCTGTACCATCTGACAGCTGAATATAGATATCTTCGTTCGTTGAAAGCGCATCGATATGGCTGACGATCCCCTTCTTGTTACGGACGATACTATAACCGCGTTCTAGTATGCCGGTCGGATTAAGACTGTTAAGTAAACGGGATTGTAGATCCAGCTGATGTGCTGCCTTATTCATTTTCCGGTCAAGCAGCTGCTTCATCTGCAGACTCATTTCTTTCTCGTCTGACCGGAACAACTGCAGCTTATGACTCAGCCGCTCGGGTGTCAGCCTGACCTCAAGACGTATGTATCGCTCTCTGTGAGTACTAAAGCGCTGCTTCAGCAGATACTGAAGCCTTTGCTCGGTCTCATCTATCCGCTGCTGTTTCTGCTCTATCATCATCAGCGGGTTTCTGAAAAAAGGATGCTGCTGATAACGGGACAGTTTTTCTTTTTGGTAACGAATGTGCTGGACGAGGCGCTGATTCAGGAATAACTCAGATGCCTTGAGCTGCTGCATCAATTCCACCTGATCAGGTGTCGCCATGACAGCTGCTCCTGTCGGTGTCGGCGCACGCATATCCGCAACATAGTCACTGAGCGTCGTATCTGTTTCATGGCCGACCGCTGATATTATCGGTGTTTCCGCCTGAAAAATCGCTTCAACGACTTCCCTTTCGTTAAATGCCCATAGATCTTCTATCGAACCGCCGCCACGTCCGACTATCATGACATCCACACCGAGTTCGTCCGCATATCTAATATTTCTGACGATATCACTTGCAGCACCATTGCCCTGAACAAGCGTTGAAATATAGTGCACTTTTGCAAGGGGATAACGTCTGTTAAGTGTTGTCTCGATATCTCGTATGGCTGCACCTGTCGATGCAGTCAGCACCGCAATAGCAGAAGGATATTTGGGGAGCTTCTTTTTGTGTTCTGCCGCAAAATATCCCTTCTGCTTAAATTCTTGTTTCAGCGCTTCCAGTTTCTCATAGAGCTGACCGACCCCGTCCAGTGACATGCTGTCCGCATAGAGCTGATAGCTGCCTCTGTCTTCATATACTGAGACACGTCCTGTGATCAGAACCCCGTCTCCTTCTTTAGGCGTAAAATTCAGACGGGTCGCGTCACGCTTAAACATCATACCATTCATCACTGCATTGCCATCTTTCAAGGCAAAATACAGATGGCCGCTTGAATGTAGCTTGACATTGGACAGCTCACCTTTAATGTAGACCTTCTCCAGATAAGGGTCACGGTCAAACTTGGCTTTGATGTACTGCGTCAGCGCACCTATAGATAGATACTGGGTCATTGTTTCTGTTTGATGACTTCACTCAGAACACCGTTGATAAATTTATAGCTGTCATCATCCCCATATTCCTTGGATAAGTTAACTGCTTCATTGACCGCCACCTTATCCGGCACATCCGTATAAATCAGCTCATAGACAGCGAGACGCAGCAGAACGCGGTCAATTTTTGTCAAACGTTCTAACGTCCACTGCTTAAGATGCGGTTTAATCGCTTCATCGATTGCATCCTGATTCTTTTTCACACCTTCAATCAGTTCATCCATAAATGGATCCTGCTCGTTCGCTTCCAGTATAAAACGTCTGGCATCAGACACATCTATCGGCTCTTTAGTCTCCATCTGAAATAATACCTTTAGTGCATGTTCTCTCGATTCTTTACGACTCATGATTAATCTCCTTCAAAAATTCAGAGGATGCAAGCATCCTCCTAGTCATTAAATTTTATATTGATGATATGAATATTGATCTCTTTAGGGGTTAACGCTGTCATATTGGTCAGCGCGTTCTTGATATTCTGCTGAACCTGTTTGGCAGTGGCAGAAATTTTAGTGCCGTAGTCAAAGATACAGTAGGCATCGATATAAATATCGCTTTCTTTGACTTCCACATTGACGCCTTTAGCATTTTTGACACCGAGCTTATCCAATGATTTATATTTCTGTGCAAGTGAGACACCTTTAACTTCACTGATCGCAATTTCTGTAATGACTTCAATGACATTAGGCGCGATTTCAACTGTTCCTAGATTCTGTTTAGCCATAGCTTATGCCTCCTATCATATAATATGTTTATCATACCATTATTCTGCCGTGATTTTAACTGAAAAAGCAAAGAAAGAAGCCCTCGGGCTTCTTTCTTTATTCGATATTCAGTTTATGTTCATTCAGGAAGTCAGTGCTGTATTCAGCACTTCTGAACACAGGATGCTTGAGCAGCGCCTGGTGGAACGGAATCGTCGTATGAATGCCCATAATGATGTATTCATCCAGTGCACGCAGTGCACATTGAATCGCTTCTTCACGCGTCGGCTGGTGAACGATGAGTTTTGCGACCATGGAATCGTAGTAAGGCGGTATCGTATAGCCGTTATAACAAGCAGAATCCACGCGCACGCCGTATCCGCCCGGTACTAAGTACTGTGTGATTTCGCCTGCAGATGGCATAAAGTTCTTCACCGGATTCTCCGCATTGATTCTAAGCTCAATGGCATGACCCGTGAACTGGACATCCTCCTGCTTGAGCGTCAGCGGCTCACCGGCGGCAATTCTGATCTGCCATTTCACTAAATCACAGCTTGTCACCATCTCTGTGACAGGATGTTCGACCTGGATACGTGTGTTCATTTCCATGAAGTAGAACTGCTGACTGTCGAGATCATAGATGAACTCGATAGTCCCTGCACTTTCATAGCCCACGACCTGTGCCGCTCTGACTGCCGCAGCTCCCATCTCAGCTCTTGTTTCACTTGTGATGGCAGGGCTAGGTGATTCTTCAACCAGCTTCTGCATCCGGCGCTGAATGGTACAGTCACGTTCACCCAGATGAATGGTGTGACCGAAGCTGTCGGCCAGCACCTGAATTTCAATATGTCTGAAATTCTCAATGAACTTCTCTATGTAAAGGCCCTTGTTCCCGAACGAAACTTCCGCTTCCTGTTCTGTCATGCGAAAGCCCGTCTCAAGCTCCTCCTCGTTACGCGCCACCCGAATCCCTTTGCCGCCGCCGCCCGCAGTGGCCTTGATGATGACAGGATAACCGATACGCTCTGCTTCTGACTTCGCTTCTTCTACGGTGTCAACCAGCCCGTCACTGCCAGGCACCACCGGGACATTCGCTTTAATCATCTCTTTTTTGGCGATATCTTTAATCCCCATTTTGTTGATAGCTGCATGTCCGGGCCCGATGAACTTGATATTACATGCCTCGCACATCTCCGCAAAATCAGCATTCTCCGCCAGGAAGCCATAACCTGGATGAATGCCGTCACAACCCGTCGAACTGGCGATGGATAATATGTTCGGGATGTTCAGATAAGAATCCTTGGAATACTTCGGTCCGACACAATAGGCTTCATCCGCCAGCTGAGCATGCAAGGCCTCGCGGTCCGCCTCTGAATAGATGGCGACAGATTGAATGCCCAGTTCCTTTAAAGCGCGGATAATTCTGACTGCGATTTCTCCTCTGTTGGCAATTAGTACTTTTCTCATTATTTCACCTTGAAGAGCGGCTGTCCATATTCCACCATCTGGCCGTCTTCAACCAGTACTTCCACAATCTCTCCGGCCACTTCAGCCTGAATCTCATTGAATAATTTCATGGCTTCAAGAATGCAGACAACAGAATCTGCGGTGACATGATCCCCTATCTGGACATAAGGTCCCTTGTCAGGTGACGGTGACTGATAGAAGGTGCCGACCATCGGGGCATTGATTGTTTGAGTCGCTTCTGCTGCCGGCTTTGTCTCAGCTTGCGGCGCTTCTACAGCAATCTCCTGTACAGCCGGTTGAACCGGTGCATAAACCTCGCTGACTCTCGTTTCCTTAAAGAGCTTTACTTTCTGC
Source organism: Macrococcus bovicus (assembly GCF_004359575.1). Taxonomy (GTDB): domain Bacteria; phylum Bacillota; class Bacilli; order Staphylococcales; family Staphylococcaceae; genus Macrococcus; species Macrococcus bovicus. Next base: position 185,952 of record NZ_SCWF01000001.1, read on the forward strand.
TCATTATCTTCTATTTCAATTGATGTAAGTGTAGAGTCTTCCAGTACTTTTATCAGTTCTTTAATTTGTTCAAGATTCATAATGTTCTCCTTTGACAATCAAATTCATGTGCTAATCCCCATTTTACTTCAGTGGTCAGACCAATTCAAGAGAAAATAAAAAACCTCTCATGATGAGAGGTCTGAATCATTATCCACGAGAGACGTAAGAACCATCAGTCGTGTTGATCACTAATAAGTCGCCTTGGTTGACGAATAACGGCACGTTAAGTGTATAGCCCGTCTCAACTGTCGCCGCTTTAGTCGCACCTTGCGCTGTGTCACCTTTAATGCCTGGTTCTGTTTCAGTCACTTCAAGTGTCACTGTGTTAGGGAGTTCAACACCGAGCGTTTCCCCCTGGTAGCTTTGGATATGAACTTCCATGTTCTCTTTAAGGAACTTCAGTTCATGTGACAGGTTTGCTTCAGGCAGTTCTGTCTGGTCATATGTTTCTGTATCCATGAAGACATGAGAATCCCCGCTTGCATAAAGATACTGCATTCTACGGTTATCGATCTGTGCTTTACCGACTTTTTCACCTGCACGGAATGTCTTCTCCTGGATCGCACCAGTACGTAAATTTCTCAGTTTAGAACGAACGAAGGCCGCACCTTTACCTGGTTTTACGTGCTGGAACTCAAGTACACGCCAGATACCGTTATCTACTTCGACTGTTAAACCTGTTTTAAAATCATTGACTGAAATCATGAGTCATCCTCCTAAATTTGCTTTCTATAAAATAATAAGGTCTTTTGAAGCATGTGTAAAGCGCTTTAGACCACTTTCAGTCACTAAAACATCATCTTCGATCCGAACGCCGCCTAAATTCTCAACATAGATGCCGGGCTCCAGTGTGACACACATATCAGGTACGAGCTGTACATCGGAAGCCACAGAGAGACCAGGTCCTTCATGGACTTCAAGCCCTATGCCGTGCCCCAGTGAATGACCGAATGCTTCACCATAACCTGCATCGGCGATAATGTCTCGTGCGATCTGATCGGCTTCACACCCCGTCATTCCTGGTTTAATCGTCTTGAGCGCTGTCACCTGGGCATCCAGTACGATGTCATAGATTTTCCGCATCTCAGGCAGAGGTTCACCGACGGCAAGCGTGCGTGTGATGTCGGAAATATAGCCATTATAAATGGCACCATAATCCAGTGTGATCATATCACCTTGTTCAATCACCTTGCCGGACGCCACACCGTGCGGCAGTGCACCTCTGACACCTGACGCTACAATCGTATCGAAGGAAGAACCACTTGCACCTAGCTGACGCATGAACATTTCAAGTTCATTGCTGACCTCAAGCTCTGTCTTACCGGCCTTAATAAAGGTCTGAATGTGCTCATATGCCTGATCCGCGATGTCTGCCGCCTGCTGAATGATCTCAATTTCAAAAGGTTCTTTGATCATGCGGATCTTTTCAATTTCCCCTGCGATATCTACAAGTTCCAGATTCTGCCCTAGCGCCTGATACTGCTGGAAGGTGATAAGATCTCCTTCGAAGCCCGCAGTCCTGATATTTCTTTCCTGCAGAACGGCCTTAACACTGTCGAGTAACCCGCCTGCCTGCTTGATGACAGTGAAATCAGTCGCCTGTTCAGCTGCCTGGCTGGTATAACGGAAATCGGTAATTAAAATATTCTCTTCTTTAGTGATGACGAGTGCACCGCTTGAGCCTGTGAATAAGGACAGGTAGCGTCTATTGTACGGTGAAAGAACGATGATCGCTTCTAAATTTCTGTCTGCCAGCAGCTGCTGTAATTTGTCAAACTTCATAATTAATCCCCCATGTCTGAAAATTCTGTCTCGTTATATGATACCATATTGAAGACTAGCGTCGATAGGTCCATTCATCACTCATATATTTATCAGCGATGCGGTAGACTTCTTCTAACTGCTCATTGCTAAGGTCATAGGGCACAAGTTCAATGTCAAGGGCTTTCTCAAAGCCATTATGAAAGGCCTCTTCCATCTCCTCTATTGTCACATGTCGGTCAGATAAATCGTTAATGGCAACCGCTTTATCACTGAAGGCATTCTGCATTTTTTCACGCATTCTCGGATTCTGATAGATAAAGAGATCGAATAGTTCATCGACATCAATGTCCTGTAAGATAGAACCGTGCTGCAGGATGACACCTTTTTGTCTCGTCTGGGCGCTTCCTGCGACCTTTCTGCCTTCGACGACCAGCTCATACCAGCTCGGTGCGTCAAAACAGACGGAACTTCTCGGATCCTTCAGCTTGGCACGCTGCTCTGCTGTTCTCGGGATGGCAAATTCAGCGTCAAAACCCAGCGCTCTGAATCCTTCCAGTAAGCCGCCTGAAATGACACGATAGGCTTCTGTCACCGTCTGCGGCATATCAGGATGAGATTCTGGCACCACGACCGAATAAGTCAGCTCTTTATCATGGAGAACGCCGCGTCCACCAGTCGTTCTTCTGACCAGTCCTATACCATTTTCCTTCACTTTTTGAATATCGATTTCTTTCTGCAGCTTCTGGAAGTAACCGATTGACAAGGTTTTCGGATTCCAGCCATAGAAGCGGATCACAGGCTGCATTTTCCCTTCTGATACCCAGTTCAGGAGTGCTTCATCTAAAGCCATATTGAAATAGGGATTCTGCTTTTTTGTATTAATAAACAACCACTTTTCAGTCATATAACCATCCTTAATATAAATAGAGTAAATTAACTTTGAAATACGTCTTATTAATCTTTATAATGATATTATGCTATTTAGAGGAGGAAACAGAATGACAGTATGGATTATTCTTGGAATCATCCTTCTTGCACTTATCATTTATATCGCAATCAGTTACAATATCAATCGTAAATCTGTTACAGAGCTAAGTCAAGATGACTTTCAGGCAGGTCTTCGCCGTGCGCAAGTGATTGATTTGCGTGAAAAAGCGGATTATGAATATGGTCACATTGTAGGTGCTAGAAATATTCCAATGAGCATTTTCCGGACACGTATGCTCGGACTGCGTAAAGATCAACCCATTTATTTCATCGATAAAAACGGTGTCTCAAGTTACCGTGCAGCCCGCATGCTGAAAAAGAACGGCTATGAGCATCTTTTCATGCTGAAAGGCGGCTACAAGGAATGGAAGGGCCGCATTAAATCGAAGAACTAAAAAACTTCAATCCCTGTTTCAGGGATTGAAGTTTTTTTGTTATTTCTCGATTGTTCCTTCATAACGTAGAACCGGCTTACGGGCAGCTGTCGTTTCATCTAAGCGGCCGATCACTGTATGATGCGGCGCCTCTAAAACGATATCCGGATTCTCTTCTGCTTCTTTAGCGATCTGAATCATTGTATCGCAGAATTTATCCAATGTCTCTTTAGATTCTGTTTCAGTCGGTTCAATCATCATACATTCCTCAACGTTCAGCGGGAAGTAGATCGTAGGCGGATGGAAGTTAAAGTCAAGCAGTCTCTTCGCCATATCTAATGTACGTACGCCCAGTTTCTTCTGTCTGACACCGCTGATGACAAATTCATGTTTACAGTGCCTGTCATACGGCAGTTCGAAATAAGGTTGAAGGCGACGCATCATGTAGTTTGCATTCAGTACAGCAGTCTCTGATACTTCTTTCAAGCCATCCGGGCCCATTGTGCGGATATAAGTGTAGGCACGTAAATAGATACCGAAGTTACCGTAGAAGGGTTTAACACGACCGATTGATTGCGGACGGTCATAGTCAAATTTAAATGTATCATTTTCTTTGACGATATGTGGCTTCGGCAGGAATGGAATAAGATCTGCCTTTACACCAACAGGACCCGAACCAGGGCCGCCGCCACCGTGTGGACCCGTGAATGTTTTGTGTAAGTTTAAATGTACAGCATCAAAGCCCATATCGCCAGGACGCACTTTACTCATGATGGCATTTAAGTTCGCGCCATCATAGTATAATTTACCGCCGGACGCATGCACGATTTCGCGGATTTCCAGAATATCTTCCTCAAAAAGACCCAATGTGTTCGGGTTTGTCAGCATGATAGCTGCTGTATCAGGCCCTACAACGCGTTTTAAGTCTTCAATATCCACTAAGCCCTGCTCATTTGATTTAACAGTCACTGTTTCGAAACCTGCAACTGTTGCTGACGCCGGATTTGTACCGTGAGCAGAGTCAGGGACGATGACTTTTGTCCGCTCGTGCTCACCATTTGCTTCGTGGTAAGCTCTGATCATCATAAGGGCGGTCCACTCACCGTGGGCACCCGCAGCGGGCTGCAGTGTCACTTCATCCATCCCGGTGATTTCTTTTAAATGTTCCTGTAAGTCATAGATCACTTCAAGGGAACCTTGAATCGTTTTTTCATCCTGTAAAGGATGTGCCTGCGCAAAACCAGCCATACGGGCCACACGTTCATTGATTTTTGGGTTGTATTTCATTGTACAAGAACCAAGTGGATAGAAACCTGTATCAACCCCGTGGTTTTTGTTGGAAAGCTCTGTGTAGTGACGCATTAAGTCAAGTTCAGCAATTTCAGGTAACATCGCTTTTTCCTTACGGATAAACTTGCTATCCAGAATATCCTCAACTTTTTTGCCTTCTACTTCAAGAGGGGGTAATGAATAAGCGAAACGATTTTCTTTAGAACGTTCGAAAATTAATGGAGTTGCTCCTTTAAGCATTATAGGCACCTACTTTCTCAATGAATGTATCGATTTCTTCTTTTGTACGAAGCTCTGTAACAGCGATCAGCATGTGTCCTTCGTATTTATCATCGATACGACCTAAGTCATAACCACCGATAAATCCTTCTTCAAGGAGCTGCTCATTGATTTCAGGAACCGGCTTGTTGAATTTAACTACGAACTCATTGAATGAAGTACCCGGTAAGACATTAAATCCAGCTTCAATCATTCTGTCTTTCATATAGTTCGCTTTGTACAGGTTCTGCTCAGCCATTTCAACGACACCATTTTTACCTAATGCACTCATTGCTACAGAAGCTGCCAGGGCATTCAGTGCCTGGTTAGAACAGATATTTGAAGTCGCTTTATCACGACGGATATGCTGCTCACGTGCTTGCAGAGTTAAAACGAAGCCACGTTGACCTTCGTCGTCGTGTGTCTGACCGACTAAACGGCCCGGCATTTTACGTGTTAACGCTTTTGTTGTAGCAAAGTAACCACAGTGTGGTCCACCTAACTGAGCAGGGATACCGAACACCTGTGCATCACCGACAACGATATCAGCACCAAATTCACCTGGAGGCGTTAATATACCAAGTGCCAAAGGATTACTTGATACTACAAATAATGCTTTAGTGCCTTCAGTAAATGACTTGATTGCTTCTAAGTCTTCAATACTGCCGAAGAAGTTTGGATACTGAACCATCACACATGCTGTATCAGCATCGATTGCAGCTTTAAGCGCATCTAGATCAGTCACAGTATCTTTAACATCGATTTCAACGACTTCTAAATTCTGACCTTTCGCATAGGTCTGAAGAACAGCGCGTGACTCATCATTTACCGCTTTAGATACAACGATTTTCTTTTTACGCGTATGACCGCAAGCAAGCATTGCCGCTTCAGCGAAAGAAGTGCCACCATCATACATGGAAGAGTTTGCTACGTCCATGCCAGTCAGTTCAGAGATCATTGTCTGGAATTCAAAGATTGCTTGTAGTTCACCTTGAGAAATCTCCGGCTGATAAGGTGTGTAAGCTGTGTAAAATTCTGAACGAGAAATGACATGGTCAACCACGATTGGCATGTAGTGATCATAAACACCTGCACCTAAGAATGAAGCATGCGTTTCACTCGTCATATTTTTGTTGGCAAGGGCCGACAATTCTCTTAATAGAGCAGTCTCCGATTTTCTCTCTTTAATAGCAAGCGGACGATCAAAGCGAACTTTTTCAGGAATATCAGCAAACAACTCGTCAATCGACTGAATGCCAATTGTCTCTAACATTTCCTGCTTATCAGTTTCAGTTAATGGAATATAACGATGGCTCATAATCTCTCTCCTTAGTTTTTATGGAATGGTGTTTTAACGACTTTAGCAGGTACTCTATTTTTTCTGACTTGAACATAAACTTCGTTACCGATTTCAGTTTCCTTGATATCGATTAACGCGAGTGCAATTGAACGGCCAGATGAAGGTGATTGTGTACCGCTCGTCACATAGCCGATTTTCTCATCATTTTTGTTGAAGACTTCATAGTCTGTACGTGCAATACCACGTTCTAATAATTCAAGACCTGCAGAACGACGTGCTGGACCCTCTTCTTTTTGTTTAGCGATGATGTCGCGGCCGATGAAGTCTCCTTTTTGTAACTTAACACTGAAGCCCATTTTTGCTTCAATCGGAGAAATGTCTGGCGTTATATCCTGGCCGTGTAACGGCAGCGCAGCTTCCAGGCGTAATGTGTCACGAGCGCCTAAACCGCAAGGCACTACTCCCGCTTCAAGCAATCCATTCCAGATATCTACTGTGTCTTGTGCATAACAATAGATTTCATAACCATGCTCACCCGTATAGCCAGATTGTGAAAGAATGATTGTTTTGCCGAATAACTCAACGTCCTGGATAAAACCAAACATTTTAAGTTCACTGATGTCTACAGCAACCAATTTTTCCATTAATTCTTTAGCTTTAGGACCTTGTACAGCGATTTGCCCATATTCACTGGAGACGTTTTTAACTTCTACGCCGTCAATTTTGTGGTCTGTTAACCATTTATAGTCTATGTCTGTGTTACCTGCATTCACTACTAATAAATATTTATTATCTTCTAATTGATAAACAACAAGATCGTCAACGACGCCGCCTTGTTCATTTGTCATCATTGCATAAATAGCTTGAGACTGAGTCACTTTTGAAATGTCGTTTGTGAGTACATATTGCAGGTAATCTAATGCTTTTTCACCTTCTACAATAATCTCACCCATATGGCTGACATCAAACATGCCGACATTTTCACGAACAGCTATGTGTTCTTCTTTAATACTGGAGAATTGAACAGGTAGTGCCCAGCCAGAAAAATCAATTACTTTAGCACCATCTTCAATATATTTGTCATACAAAGGGGTTTTCTTAAGTTCTGTCATTGTTTCTCCTCCACTAAATGAAATGATCTTATTATCAATAATAAGACATACAATTAAATTGTAGTAAAGCGGCTATAATGAGGTAAGTATTTTCATTATTTCTCTCACACAATCATCGACACTTTGACTAGAATCTACTTGCATGAATGCGATTTCATTATATCGTGAAACTCTGCTGTTGTACAACTTTTTAATTTGTAAAAATGTCTGTCCGCTGGCATTGGGCCGGCTTTCATCTCCCATTATCCTTGAATACAATTCATCAATATCTGTGTCCAGCCAGATATTCAACTGATTTTCCTTCAGCATATGTATATTGTCACGCACTTCGACGATCCCGCCCCCTGTCGCCAGTACGATATCCTGACTCAGACATGCTTTTAATGCATGGGATTCAAGCTGTCTGAACTTCTCTTCGCCTTCTGATTCAAATATCTCAGTGATGGTCCGGCCATTTTTTTCAACGATATAACTGTCAAGATCGATAAAGGGCCTGCCTAAAACTTGAGCAAGCCTTCTGCCTATCGTCGTTTTACCTGCTCCCATGAAACCTACTAATACAATCGTCATTTATTCACTCCTGATTTCCGATATGATTTCCTGATAATAATAATCTTTCAGGTTATCCAGTGTATTTAATTTTACCGTATACCTGACGCTATAGGAACCTACATAAAATAAAACGACAGCGAGCAGAAGAAGTGCGAACGGAAACATCAGGCCGTCATTGGATTTGAAAGATTTCATGGTTCACTCTCCATCTGTCCTGATAAGTCATCTCCAGGTAGATAGAACTATCCTGCTGATAAAAGCGAGCTGACTTGATGCGTTCCATCAAAATGACATAACCTGATTGGTCAGCTTTGCGAATGATTCGTGATCTATCTACAGCGTAGCTATATGTTCTATTTGTGCCTTTTTCATGGGCAATCAATTCTTTATTGACCACTTCAAGACGCATATCTTTCGTGTCAGCAATTAAGTCCCGCAGACAAAGTTCGAGATTGATATCAAAATTATCTTGGGCAGTTGCCTTGAAAACACTGATATTGGTGATAATAAGAGGGAACAGGCTCATCAGCATGATAGCGATGGCTAAATTAAGAAGCATTTCAAGCAGTGTGAAGCCTTCATCGTTTGTTGATACAGTGATATTGGGTACAGATCTCGTTATTACGCTCATAAACACCTTCCCCTCTTCTGACTTCAATGTATACTTGCCGGTATATCTGCAGCTCTGTATAGGACGCTTGATAATGCTGACTCATAGTCTGCAGCATAGGGAGCAGCATCAAGCAAATCAGTGAGACGACAGCAAGACTGAGCAGCGCATCTATCAGCAGGAATCCTTTACTGGCTTTCAATACGAACTCTTCCCCTCACGAGCTGAATGATCAGCTGAAATCTCTGATTATTGACAAAATAAGTAATTGTGGCTCCTTTATTAGCCAGTTCCCCCTTAAAAGTGACAGTCGAGCTATTGCCGCTATAAATGTAGCCATTACGAATACGGTAACGTGTATTGATGCCCAGTTGGGTTGATTTAATTAGGATATCCTTCTGCCCCGGCAGGAAAGTCAGGGTAATCGACTGGCCGGTTGAGACGGCTAATGTCTGATAGTAATTGATAACTGCCAAAAGCTCCTGATTTACTTCATCTATATCTGCTTTCTTCGCATCAAACAGATGATAGCTCATCATGTGAATCATGATGAGCATGATTAACATGACGAGCAACATCTCAATATAACTGAATGCCTGATTACGAGGATGCAACCGCTTCACCGTTTACAATGTTAATCGCCTTGCCATTCTTACATTGCGTCTGGTTTTCCTTCAGGAAATCAGGCACCAGATCCTGAACGCTCGTAGGTGTTTTTCCGGTCTGCAGTTTATACGCTTCCATCTGTCCTTGCACCATTTTAACCTGAGCTGTACAGCCAGTGGACTGGACATTATCAGATTGTTTAGCGATGTTCGGGATAATGACGATGATGAGAACTGAAATGACTAATAGAACTAACAGCATCTCTATAAGTGTGAAACCTTCATCCGTACGAAAACTCCGTTTGATCATTTCCTTAACTTTCAGTGCTACACTTTTCATTTTCTTCCTCCTGTTATTGGATGCCGCTCATCATTTGCAGCATCGGTAAAATGATGACCAAGTACAAGGTGACGATAAGAAGGGCGAGTAAGAGAAAGACAACAGGCTGTATCCACTTGATATATTGCATAATCTGACTTTCAAATTTTTTAAAGATATAGCCTGCATAGTATTTGAGCTCAATTTCCAGTTTGGAATTCTGCTCACCATGCTGGATGAAGTGAATAAGGGACGGTTCAAGCAAGTTGAGTCGACTGACTGCATCAGGCAGTGAGTAGCCGCTTAATAATGAGTCATCAATCTCTTCACCGATATATTTCAGAAGCAAGTCTTTATCCTGTCCTTTAAAAATCTCTATAATCTTCAACATGGCGATTCCATTCGATAAGAAGAAAGCAAGTTCACTACTGACCCGGTATGTCAGTAATTTTCGATGCAGACTATTAATGACAGGGACTCTTTTTAAGAGCCATAATTTTCGTGCAATCTCTGCTTTCTTGAAGACAACGAAGTAGCCTGCCACTAATAAGAAAGAGAATGCTAACAGAACAATCAGTAATTTAGGCAATACAAATAGGATGGTGGTCATAAACAAGAGTTCCGGAGAAATAGCGATACCCATTGAATCGTACATATTCTTGAACTGCGGCAGCACAGTCTGATTGACGACCATGATAAGACCAAAGAAAATGGAGATGAGTATCAGGGGATACTGAATAGTCTTTAAAAACTGCTGCCTGCTTGTCTTCTGAGACTGATTATACTGATAACATTCCAGAAGCGATTGGTTGATGTTACCATACTGCTCCGCAAAATAAACCTGCAGCGTGATATGGTTCTTATAGTTCAGAGTAGAAAGGACATCACTGAGCGGCCGGCCGGCCTCCAGAAGCAGCAGGCTCTCTTCTTTAACTTCCTGCTTGATACCATCGTACTGACTGAATAAAAACTGCACTGCCGCATATAAAGTGAACCCATTGTCCAGTAATTCAGCTGTGCGCAGCAAAAAATCATCCTCATACTGTTTTAAGCGATTTGTGGACCACACGATGCTTCTCCAGTTCTGCTAAAGTGATCTGCTGTGAATGATAGAGTGTTTCCAGCTGTTCAGCGATAGGACTGAAATGAGTCACAGCTTTTTCCGACAGGTAATCTTCCACCTGCTGCTGGTTGAGCATTTCCAGCAGGAGTTCCCTGCCGCTGTGCATTTTGATCAGCCGTTGATTTGTGATAAGCTGGACTGCCTGCTTGATTTCTGATGGGTTGTTACCCATTTCAAGCAGACGCTCAACAGCACCTGTACAATTATTGGCATGCAGTGTTGACAGCACCAGGTGACCGCTCAGCGCCGCATTGATGACCTGTTTTGCAGTTTCCTCATCTCTGATTTCACCAATCATGATAATATCAGGATCACAGCGGAGTATGGCTTTAAATGAGCTGCGATAAGTAATACCCGCTTTTTCATTGACATTGACCTGTATAGTCTCATGCAGTGTCTGTTCAACCGGATCTTCAATCGTGATGATTTGTTTCTGCAGTTTATCACGTGCATAGGCAAGAAGATGATACATTAAAGTGCTCTTGCCGCTCCCGGTCGGACCTGTGATCAGTATAAGTCCATGCGAAAGCTTCATCATCTGAAACAGCAGTTCATTATCCAGCATAGGTCTTGCGGAGAACTCTGCCTTCAACAGTCGAAGTACAGTTGCTTCACTCCCTACCGACTGGGGTAGCGTCGATATCCGGATATGATAAAGTGTATCTTCATGCGTCACCTGCAGCATACCGCTCTGAGATGACTTTCTCTCACTGACATTCAGCTGAGAGACAAACTTCAAGTATGCCAATATCTTTTCGTATGTCGCGAGATCTAGCGTTGAAATGCTTTCCATCACGCCTTCAATCCGCATCTTTAAAAACACGCGTTCTGCCGATGGGACAAAGTGAATATCTGATGCTTGACTTTTGATACCTGCTGAAATAATTTCGTCTACTTTTTCCTTCATAAATCCCTCCTTACTTAATAATCGAATGAGTTGCCCCATTCTTTTCTTAATGAATAAAATATAGGCTGAATAAATTTTTTCACCCTTGATTAACGTCTTATTTACCTATATTTTGAAGTGAAAATTAGGTTTACATCTAAAGTGACAATCTTTATAATAATAAGTGACATGAACTGATTGATCAGAGAGGGGAGCACAAAATGGATAAAGTTTATAAAACTTTAGGATTCTGGACAGCTATCTTTGCGGTAATGTTCTACGTAGGCGGCATGGATATCGTTGCCTTTATTTTTGTAGCACAGACTGGCTTCTTCATTCTTCTTGGCTACTTAAACCTTACTGAAAGAATGTATATGTATATCTTTGCAGCTTACTTAGTCATCTGTTTCGTAGGATTCACTTATTATTCTACATTCCTACTGGAACCAGGTTTCGGTATGCATAAATAAAAAAGATCCTCAAGCTAACTTGAGGATCTTTTTTTATAGAAATGGATTATGGGCACTTTCGTATGCAAGAGTAGTCTTCGGACCGTGCCCCGGGTAAATCACTGTCTCTTCAGGCAATGTCATGAGTGCATCAATACTAGTCATCAGCGTCTGAAGATTGCCTTCTTTAAGGTCCGTTCTGCCGATACCTTCTTTAAACAGCGTATCTCCGACCACTGCAAAATCCTCGAAGATAAAGGTCAGACTGCCCGGAGAATGCCCGGGCGTGTGCATAATATCAAATTCGAAAGAACCCAGTGTCTTATGCCCGGGATGCAAAATCTCAGGCTTCGTCCTCACAACCACTTCCTCAAGACCATATGACTTGAATTTCTCGGAACCATTTGCTTCCGGATCTGACAGCCAGTATTTTTCCTCGTCTGCTACATAAACCTTAACGTCAAGAGCCGCGGCCAGCTCATCCACTGCACCGATATGATCAAAATGGGTATGTGTCAGCAGGATGGCCTCTACTTTTTTATTGAGTTGATTGATCAATGTGCTGATTTTCTCGAATTCAGCGCCGGGATCCACTATCAGCAGCGAGGTGTCACGCTCGATGATATAGCAGTTCGTCTGAATAGGTCCCAGGCTTAAAACATGTACTTTCATATCTTCCACTCCTTAAAATTACACTCGACAAAAGCTATCATTAATTATACAATAATTAGTGATAATAAATGAAATAATGTTGGGGGTTGTACTATGCCATTTATCGATTCAGGCAAACTGGGCAAACTTTTTGGTATCGATATTCATATCGGTGTTAATATTTTCGCTATTCTGATGTTCTTGGTTTTCTTATTGGCGCTCAAAGGACTTATGCATTCCTTTAAAACAAAAAACTTATTAGGTATCATCTTCGGCTTACTCGCCGCTGCATCTTTCGGTTTCTTCTCAATCGCGACTATGCTGACGTATGGTTATCCTATTTTACACCACTAAAAAAAGACGATTTTCATCGTCTTTTTTTATTTGATATGTTTATTGACAGAATCCAGCTTGTCAGCCATTTTGCGTGAGATATCTCTTCTGTCATCTATACGGATATTAGTGCAGACCCGTTTCACCCCTTTATTAAAAGGCGCTTCATGGATCTCACCAATGACTTCGAGCAGAACAGATAGCTCCCCTTCGATCAGTGTACTCATCGGCGTTAACTGATAATCGATCAGGCCTGCTTCTTTTTTCTCCTTTAAAATCATCTGTATGTCTGCAATATACTGACTTACGCTCACCGACTTCTCATCCAGTGGTATGACGACGACATCGACTATTGCCATATTCAATCCCTCATTTCACATATTGTTTAATCAGACCGGCTGCTCCGATAATGCCGGCATCATTGCCCAGTTCAGCTGTCACGATCTTCGTACCCTCTAAAGCCGGCTTAAACGTCATTTTTTCATAGGCGGACTCAATCGGCTGAATCAGAAACTGTCCTGCTTTCGAGACGCCGCCACCGATAATCACATATTTCGGGTTGGTCATGACGCTGATGACGCTGATAGCATAGGCCAGATGGTTCGCTACTTTGCGGATGATATAGGTGGCAAACTCATCGCCTTTTTTCGCTGCATCAAAGACCATCTTCGCCTGCACCTGTCTATTTTCAATCGCTTCCTGCAGCACCGTCTTAAACTGCAGCTCTTCATAGTAATAATAGGTCTGATTCACGACTCCTGTGGCACTGGCGACAGTCTCAAGACATCCTCTTCGCCCGCAGTTACACTGAAAGCGTTCCTTCGTGTCCACTTTGAAATGACCGATCTCACCGCCTGAGCCGTTATGACCATGGACAATTTCATTATTGGCGATGATGCCTCCTCCAACACCTGTCCCCAGTGTGATACAGACCACATCCGGTTCATTCTGACCTGCTCCTTTGAACTTCTCGCCTAGTGTGGCTGCATTCGCGTCATTATCGATATAGACGGGCTTGCCGGTCATCTTTTCAAATTCATCACGGACATGCTTGATGCCGTGCCAGTTCAGATTGATGGCACCGTTCACTGTCCCCTTGTCAAAGTCTACAGGTCCCGGTACGCCTAAACCAATACCTTTAACATCCTTAAGCTGATAATCTTTCAGTCCTGCATTCTTCTTAAAGGACTCGTAGATATCATGAAGAATTCTACTGCCACCATCAGCTGTATTTGTGGGTATCTCCCATTTATGTAGAATATCAAGCGCCTCGCTTAACACCCCTAACTTACATGTTGTCCCTCCGATATCTGCCGCCAATATAATCATAGTTTCCCCATCTTTCTCTGATTTAATATAAGCCGTGCCTGTATAAACTCTTCGTTTGATATCAATCCACTCTGATGGATATCCTTCAGCTCCTGATTCATCATCTCAATGGTATTATGTTCATCTTTAAAATAGATGATCAGTCCAAATTTCTTCAGCAACTGCTGTACATCATAAAATGATTTCATCTCTACTCACCAAATACTTTCAACTCATTTTTTAATGCCTGTGTGTCTTTCGAGGACATATAGCGTGCTGCTTTATCAAAGTACAGCTGCGCCTTCTTATAGTCATCATTCGCTCGCATGGCCAGTGCCATCTGATAATTAAGACTCGCCGATGCCGGATAACGTTTCAGTCCTGCCTGCCAGGTGGCGATGCCCTCTGCTAAAGACTGATTATTGGCGAGAACCAGACCATATAGACGATAGGTATCAGCATCTTCATAGCCTTTAGCAAAAATATCCTTAGCAAGTCTTTCCGCCGTCTTAAAGTCACCCTGCACCATGGCAGCCTGCACTTTATCATTATAGATGTTTTCTTCGTTGATACTAAACGTATTCATCAACAGCAAGATGATAATGAGTGCCAGTCCTACCGTCATCATGTAGAGATAGAGCTTTGCCTGCTTAAACATCAGCGCCACAAAGAATCCGCCGAACAGCCCGCCGAAATGCGCCCAGTTATTGACACGTCCGAAAAGATTGCTCATCAGCAAAAAGATGATAAGGCCTGCAGCGGTCTGTAGCAGCAGTTTTCTATCGAACTTCCGACTTAAAATCATATGAACAAATAGCGCGCCTAATAATCCGGTAATAGCTCCGCTTGCACCTGCCGATACAGACGAAGTGTCAAACGATAAGGAAAGCAGATTGCCTAACAGTCCACTGAGCAGATAGATCAGTAGAAATCTAAGTGGACCGAAGTAATACTCTGTCAGCTTACCGAAAATATAAAGAGAGAGCATGTTCAGCAATAAATGTGAGAAATCCAGATGCAGAAACATGGCGGTCAGTACACGGTAATATTCCCCGTGGACAAAATTAAAGTGACTGAGTCCCCCTTTTTCTATCAGGCTGACTGTCTCGGTACTGATAGTAATAACTGAATGGATAAGGAAAATAAGGACATTCAGCATAATCAGCGTGGCAGTGACAGGGCTGAACTTCAGCATGGCTCGTTCAATATCATGATGAGTAGTGAGACGTTTCTCATAATAACGCTCTGATTGCCGACCTTTTATACGGCTGAATATCTGATACTGTCGTGATATATCCAGATGTCTCAGGTCGCTGTATCGTGAAAGACTATGGACTTTAATAATAGAACTGTTGAATTCAGCAGGAACCGACTGGTTGATTAAATAGATCGTGATACTGACAGGATTAGAGTGCAGTCTGTCTTTGATCTGATGATGTGTTTTTTGAATCAGAAAATCCAGTGACTGCACATTCTGCTTTTCTTTGACAAATCGGATCGCTTTCCGTGATTTTTGACTGACAAGCAGCAGCTCCTCTGAATTGACGAGCTTGTAATCAGAGTAGCGAGTAATTTTATATAGGGTCTCCAGAAGCTGCTTAGAAGTAATCATCGCCGGACTCCTGTAATGATACGTTTCTCGGTGATTATTTTATGGACAGGCTGGTCAAAATCATCAACCGGAATCTTCATAAGCTGTGCATCTAAAATAACGCTGGCTGTCTGACCTTTAAAAGAGGAAAGAAAGCGGTCATAATATCCGCCGCCGTAACCTACACGATAGCCTTCTCTATTAAAGGCAAGTCCAGGTACGAGGAGTAAATCTATTTCATTATTCACTTCAGTCGGATGCTTCACTGCCAGAATACCTTTTTCATCTTTATAAAGGTCAGAAGGAGAATGGAATCTCACGAAATCCATTGTTTTATTCTTATAATCACAGTTAGGCACATATACTTTTTTGTTTTCTATCAGCGCAAACCTGATTATATTTTCTGTACTGACCTCATGATCCATACTTAACGTCACGCCGATTGAATCAGCTTGCTGCCATTCCGTCGACTGAAATAATGACTTGAGGAGTTCTATTTCCGCTGAATATTTATCTGTTTCTTTTAAATATGAAATAACGTTTCTACGTATATCTTTTTTAATTTCTTTATTGGTCATTATGTCACCTCATCTATAATTATACATGAAATATTCAGCTAATAAAAAAACAGACACACAAGTGTCTGTTCTTATTTTGTTTCTCTGTGTAAAGTTTTTTTGTTATCACGTGAACAGAATTTGTTCATTTCGATACGCTCTGGGTTATTTCGTTTATTTTTCTTAGTGATGTAGTTTCTTTCACCACATTCTGTACATGCTAAAGTTACATTAACGCGCATTTTATTCCCTCCTTACTCTTTGTTACATACGACCTTTTTATAATAACACCTATTGATTCAATTTTCCAGTGTTATTTTTCGTATTGATCGAATTGTTCACCAGTAATGAAGTAATAAACATTTTCAGCAATATTGGTGATATGGTCACCGATACGTTCAAGATGGCGGCCTGCTAATTGCGCTTGACCCGCGACGAATGGGTCATTGTCTATTAAATAGGTTGTATTGACAATCTCTTTATAAAGGTCATTGATATCTGCATCGCGCTCAATGATTTCCTTCGTCAAACTGACATCCTTATTCTTATAAGCATTCTCAAGGTCGACCAGCATCAGCATGCTGAGTTTTCCCATTGTTTTGAGACGCGCCAGAATATATTCATCCTCAAATTTAACGCGGGTTCTGATTTTAGCGATACTACTTGCATTATCGGCAATACGTTCTAATTCAGAAGCAATTTTAACGCTTGCCATAATAACCCTTAAGTCAGTCGCAATAGGCTGCTGCTTTGTGATCAGACTGACGACCTGGTCATTGATATCGTGTTCAATTGCATTGATTTCCTGGTCATGTGCGATGATTGTTCTAGCTGCCGCAAGATCATCATTACCCAATACTTCCATAGCCTTCTTGATTGAATAATAAGCTTCCTCAGCAAGCGTATGAACCGTTTCTTTTAAATGCTCTAAAGCTTCTTCGTATATCTCACGCATATCAACCGAATCTCCCTGAAATATAGCGTTCTGTCTGTTCATCAGCAGGATTAGAGAATATTTTGTCCGTCGTATCAAACTCATTGACATAACCATTGAGGAAGAAGGCAGTTTTGTCAGAGATACGAGCTGCTTGCTGCATGTTATGGGTCACAATGATGATTGAATACTGATCCTTGATTTCCTGTACCAGTTCTTCTACTTTCAGCGTTGAGATCGGATCCAGCGCTGAAGTCGGTTCATCCATCAGGATGACGTCCGGCTCTATCGCTAAACAGCGTGCGATACAGATACGTTGCTGCTGTCCGCCTGATAAGCCGTATGCATTTTGATTCAAACGGTCTTTTGTCTCATCCCAGATCGCTGCGCCCCGCAATGATTTTTCTACGATTTCATCCAGAATTTTCTTATCTGTGATACCGTGAATTCTTGGGCCGTAAGTGATGTTATCATAGATTGATTTCGGGAATGGGTTAGGTTTCTGGAAGACCATACCTACACGTGTTCTTAATTTTTCAACTTTGTAGTTTTTGTCGAAAATATTGTCGCCACGATAAAGTATCTCACCGGAAGTCTTAACGCTAGGAATCAGTTCAATCATGCGATTAAGCGTTTTAATGTATGTTGATTTCCCGCAACCAGACGGGCCGATGATAGCTGTGACTTCATTTTCCATAATATCTAAGTTGATGTTCTGAAGTGCGTGATGATCACCGTACCATAAATCCAGGTTATTTGTTTGATAAACGATGTTCTTTTGTGCCGGTTGAGCTGATGACTGATTACCAGCTGTCTCGGTTGAAGCTGATGGTGCAGTCACGACGATCTTTTCATTTGTTTTCAGTGTGTCTTGCGTCATATTAACGCTCCTCTCAAAGGATTAGTATTTTTTCTGATATTTATTACGGATATAGATAGCGATCGAGTTCATCGCGATTAAGATAATTAACAGGACAATAATCCCTGCAGATGATAAGTTCTGGAATTCTGCTTTAGGCAATTTCGCCCAAGTATAAATCTGCATCGGCAGTGCCTGAAAACGGTCCATAATACCGTCAGGTGTTTTCAGGAAGATAGTCGGGATACCGATGACTACCAGAGGTGCTGTCTCTCCCAGTGCACGGGATAATGCCAGGATTGTACCTGTCAGGATACCCGGGATAGATGCAGGAAGTACAACGTTAGTGATAGTCTGCCATTTTGTTCCTCCGAGGCCAAGACTTGCTTCACGAATCGCACCTGGTACTGCTCTGATTGCTTCCTGACTTGAGACGATAATAACTGGAAGAATCATTAACGACATTGTCAGTGCAGCTGCTAATACTGATTTGCCGAGTGACAAGCTTTCAATTCCTGCACCACGTACGAATAAGGTCAAACCAAGCAGACCAAAGACGACGGAAGGAACACCGGCAAGGTTTGAGATATTGATGCGGATGAAACGGGTAAACCAGTTATCTTTTGAATATTCCTCCATATAAATCGCTGTGCCGACTCCTAAAATAACGGAGATAGGGGCGATGGTCATCATCAGCCATAAAGTACCGATCAAGGCACCTTTAATCCCTGCTTTAGCAGGTGTTGAAGAAGAAAAGTTCTGGAAGAATGCCGGCGTTAAATACCCTGCCCCCTTACGGATGATATCAAATAATAAAATAGCCAGGACAACCAAACCGATCAATGTACATAAAAGAAAGATGAACTTGATGATTCTGTTTTTGGAAAGTCTTCCAGAGAGTTTGCTGTCTACTTTCTGCTGATCAATTAACTGCATCCTAATACTCCTCTCTGAATCGGTTCGTTACCCATTGTGAAATAAAGTTCATCACAAGAGTGAAAAGGAATAAAGTAAAACCGACTGCATAAATACTGTAGTAAATATCTGTACCGAACGTTGCGTCACCTGTTGCTACCTGCACAATGAAACCCGTCATCGTCTGAATCGAACCTGTCAAGCTCCATGATGAGTCAGGAGAACTACCCGCTGCAAGCGATACAATCATGGTCTCACCGATAGCACGTGATATAGATAAGACGATCGATGCAAGAATACCTGATAATGCCGCCGGGAAGACGACTTTAAGAGCGACTTCCAGTTTAGTTGAGCCTAAACCGAGAGCCCCTTCACGAATCGCTTGCGGAACAGCGCTCATCGCATCCTCACTTAAACTTGCAATCATCGGAATAATCATAACCCCGATGACAAGACCCGGACTGATTGAGTTGAAGCTGCCTAAGTCCGGCCAGATTGAACGCAGTATTGGGGTCACGAATGTTAATGCAAAGAAACCATAGACAATTGTAGGAATACCTGCCAAAATCTCAAGAATCGGTTTGATGATTCTTCTCGCTGTATCGCTGGCGTATTCACTTAAGTAGAGTGCAGCACCAAGTCCGACAGGCACAGCAAAAAGAGTAGCGATAAAGGTTACTTTAAGCGTCCCTAGAATCAAGGCCCAGATACCATATGTCGGATCGCTACCGAATGCATTCCAGTCTTTTTCCGTTAAGAATTCTGTTAATGGAATTCGGGAAAAGAACGTAATGGTCTCAGTAAGCAGAGTAATCAGTATACCAATTGTTGTTAACACTGAAACAGATGCAATCAGCAGCAGAATAAAAGGAATGATCTTTTCTATGAATGCTTTTGATCCCTTACCTTTGTTCTGCTCAATCATCTGTTGAACTGAAAGTTTTTCTCTCATAGTTTTTTACTCCTTAATTTTAAAAAAGGAGCGAACGAGGTTCGCCCCTAAAAAATGTTGTTTAGATTATTTGACTTCGTCTAATTTTTTAAGGTCTGCTTCGTAGTCTTTATCTTCAAGAGCTACATAACCTGAATCAGTAGATGCTTGACCTGCTTTTTCAAGCGTGAATTTCATGAATTCTTTAAAGGCTTCATTGTTTTTCAGTGATTCGTTTTTAGCGTAGATGTATAATGGACGGCTAAGTGCGTATGAACCATCTTTAACTGTTTCTTCAGTTGCTTCAACTGGTTCTTTTTCGTCTTTACCTTGGATCTTAACCGCTTTTAAGCTGTCTTTGTTTTCTTGGTAGAAGTTGTAACCGAAGAAGCCGATACCATTTTTGTTATCTTTAACTGAAGAGACGATTACGTTTGTGTCCGCATTTTTCTCAGCATTGACATCAGCTTTGTCTAATACTTCTTCACTGAAGAAGTCGTAAGTACCGTGAGATTGGTCTGGAGAGAATGCTTTGATTTCTTCAGCCGGGAAATCAGCACGAACGTCTTTCCAAGTTTTAGCTTCACCTGAGTAGATTTTTTTCAGTTCATCAAAAGTCAGGTAATCAACGAAATCGTTCTCTTTGTTAACTGCTACCGTTAAGCCGTCGTTAGCGACTTTGAACTCAGTGTAATCGATTTTTTTGTCAGCTAAGGCTTTTTTCTCTTCGTCTTTGATGTCACGAGAAGCGTTAGAAAAATCTGTTTCTCCAGCGATGAATTTCTCGAATCCGCCACCAGTACCTGAAGTACCTACAGAAACTGTTACATCTGGATATTCTGTATTAAATTCTTCATTAATCTTTTCAACGATCGGTGCTACTGTTGTAGAACCATCACCTTTTACTTCGCCTTTAAGATCTTTAGATGCTGTATCAGCTGATTCAGTTGACTCAGTTGATTTAGAATCTTTGCTGCCACTGTCCTGAGACTTTTCAGCTGCACCGCCACAAGCTCCTAAAAATAATGCAGTACCTAATACAGTAGTAGAACCTACTAATTGCCATTTTTTCATTTCTAAGTTTCCTCCCAAATGTAGACAGAAAATATTTTTTTGTTTTTTATTACAACTTAACTCTACAATAGCTTTATTAATTAAAGATGAATCTAATGTAAAGATTATGTAAATAAAAAAAGGTAACCCAGAAATCCTTCCGGGTTACCTTTACTTTTATTGTTTACTTTTTCGTCGAGAAGTAGCTGTTAATGATATCTTTACCCAGATCTCCGCCTGGTAACCATGGTGGTGGTACCGGCTGATTGGAATAAATGATCGAAAACGATATTTCGGGTTTATCCATCGGCGCATAACCAATGTAAGTAGCGTTTACCCGAGACTCTCCGTTCTGGAAGACCTCCGCTGTTCCTGTTTTACCGGCCGATTGGACGATGGTATCGTGAAAACTGTTGTAGCCTGTTCCTTCTATTTGATTGAAGACCATGTTAAATCCAGACTTGACCTGTTTGATTTCAGCGGGTGTACTGTTGATTTTATTAAGCACCTTTCCGTTGATCACTTCTTTGACAGGTCCGAGCGTCTGTGTTTTAGATGGCGTCCTGATTTCCTTGACGACATGGGGCGCAATACGGCTGCCGTCATTGGCGATCGTCGAAATGTATTGTGATAACTGAAGGGGTGTGTAGGTATCATATTGTCCGATAGCGAGATCCAGATAATTACCGGCATTATCTGTCAGCTTACCTGATTGTCCCACCACTTCATTCGGGAGGTCAATTCCTGTTTTAACGCCGAGCCCAAATTGATTCATGCCTGTTCTTAAGATCCGCCCCGCTGCTGAGATATCTTTTGGCAGTGTCATACCTTGAGAATAGTTCGTGCCGGCGATTTTCAGCGCTGTTTTAAACATGTAGACGTTTGATGAATGCATCAATGCTTCCTTATCGTTGATTGTCACCTTACCGTCCTGGTTGAAATATGAACGTTTAGTCATCCCGCCGGCAAAGGACATCGGTTCATCAACCATTTCTTCATTCAGCTTGATCGCATGCTGATGATAGCCTGTCAGTAGAGTCGCCCCTTTAACAGAAGAGCCTACTGCATACTGTGACGTGAAGGTGCCGTAGTGATAATCCGAGATTTTCCCGTTCGGCTCTATTTGGCGTCCAGCCAGGGCCAGAACATCACCATTATTCGGATCCTGGACGACGACCAGAACTTTATCCATCGTCTTAGCACCTTCAGACCGCAGAATAGCAATATGCTTATCTATCATTTTCTCGATTTTCTGCTGAAGATCGATATCGATTGAAAGTACCAGATCATTTCCTCTGGAGCCTGGATCAATGATTTCTGAGTTCGTGATCTGGCCGGACTTATCAGTCACATATCGCATTTTTTTCTTCCGGCCGCGAAGCACATCTTCATATTCATATTCCAGATAACTCTGCCCTACCCGGTCATTCCGCGCATAGCCTCGCGCCAGATAGTAATCCACATTATCTTTGGGCAGGCCTTCTTCCTTTGAAGTTACTTTACCAAATAACGTTCTCAAGGTACTGCCATATAAATATTTACGATCCCAGTCCATCGTCGTATTCACGCCCGGTAACTGCGCCAGGTTCTGTGATACGAGCGCATATTCCTTTTCAGTGACATGGTCGTTTTTGATAGTCTGCGGCGTCAACTGGCTACCGGCAGACATCTCCCGATAAATGGCTGCGACTTCAAGCTCTTTACGGGACAGTTGGACACGCGGCGCAATCTTTTGATATAACAGCTTGTCATATTGTTCCTGTGTGATCATCTCGTTCTGGAACTGTTCGGATTCTTTCTTCATCAACTTTCTCACTAGTTCCGGATGTGTCTGAATAAAATAGGTCTGCTTATCCATCTCCGTCAGTTTATCAGTCGGCATGTCGATAACCCTGGAGAGTTTCTTCGCTGTATCCAGGAGCTCACCAGTGGTGGTCATCCTACCGCGCGTATAGGTAATCGATTTTTTGGCTGTATTGTCGACCAGAAGCTTGCCGTTCCGGTCATATATCCGACCTCTCGGGACAGATTCATTGATGACGATGTTTTCGTTGCTCGCCACTGCTTTTTTATAATCCTCACTTTTGACAATCTGTAAATATCCCAGCCTGAGGATCAGCAGTGTCATCAGTGTCATTACCGCGATAAAGACCACATTCAGGCGGCGCTGCGTGATCCGCTTCTGTCTGAGCTCATTTGATTCCTTTTTCAATCTTCTCAAAATAAATCCCCGCTTCTCACTTTATCTTTTAATATTAAAACAAATAAGACGCGATTTCTATCATTAGACAAAAAAAAGAGGCCGAAGCCCCTTTAATTATTATTTTGCTGCGTTGTATAATTCGTTCACTTTATCCCAGTTGACTACATTCCAGAAAGCTTTGATGTAGTCCGGACGTTTGTTCTGGTAGTTCAAGTAGTAGGCATGTTCCCAAACATCTAAGCCCAGGATAGGTGTTTTGCCTTCTTTTAATGGGTTATCCTGGTTTGGTGTAGAAGTGATTTCCAGTTCGCCATTATTGACAACAAGCCACGCCCAGCCTGAACCGAAACGTTTAGTTGCTGCTGCCGCAAATTCTTCCTGGAATTTCTCGAAAGAACCGAACTTAGCGTTGATTGCCTCTAAAACTTCCCCTTTAGGTTCGCCGCCTTCTGCTGATAACAGTTGCCAGAATAAGGAGTGGTTATAATGTCCGCCCCCATTGTTTTGGACAGCTGTCTTAAGGTCAGCGGGTAATGAGTCGATGTTTTTGTTCAACTCTTCGATTGACTGATCAGCATATTCTGTACCTTCTACTGCTGCGTTTAAGTTTGTGACGTATGTGTTGTGATGCTTCGTATGGTGAATCTCCATTGTCTCTTTGTCGATGTGTGGTTCTAATGCATCATATGCATATGGTAATTGTGGTAATTCAAAAGCCATATTATTCATCCTCCTCTGTATTAAGTACATATTTATCATAGCAAGCTTTTATTTATGGCTCAACTACTTTGCTTCTGAAAACCAATAGCGCATTTGCACGTTATATGGTAAGTTTTCAAATGGAGGAGATGCTAATGAAATACCAGCTTGCACTTGCACGGTTATTCAAACCTAACAAATATGCCTTATATCGTACAACACCCCTCAGATATATATTCCTGCACCTGTTGATACTCAGCACGCTGCTGGCTGCGCCTGCAGCGAGTCAGTTCTTACAGTCGATGACTTCACTGTCCCAGCTCATCGCAGACAAGTCAGAAGATATTCCTGACTTCACGATCAAAAACGCGCAACTTCATCTGCCGAGTCACCAGGAAAAAGTCATTCATTTAACTTACGGCACTGTGACCTTTACGGAAAACGATGCGGGACTTGCGAGCGATCAGTTTACATTCAGCAAGCACCATATCATGATCAAAGGCATTGACCCTATATCCTATCACAATTTCAGCACGATAACAGATAGAGCTTCCATGCTGGATGCTTTGACCACTTTTTCTTCATCCATTTATTTTTATTTCGGCCTCATCGCGTTCACACTGGTGATGATTCAGTTCTTTATCATCCTCATTAAGCTCGCCTCCGTCAGCTTAGCTGCTCATATGGCTGCAGTGGCCTTCCGTAGAAAATCACGGTATATGAACTGGCTTAAAATCACTACGTTTCTTTTAACGCCTGCCGTTCTCATGCAATATACAGGGTTATTGGTACCGAATACTTTAACCTATCCGCTGTCTTGGTGTATAATAATTTTACTTACGTGTCTGGCTATTTATCACTTGCCCGTGATTAAAAAAACACGTCAAACCAATTAAAAGGAGACATCATTATGTCTGAAATTACACATAGAAGTAAAACCCGTCCGGTCAAGGTAGGTAATCTCACTATCGGAGGCTCCAACGAACTGGTCATCCAGAGTATGACGACGACTAAGACACATGATGTTGAAGCGACTGTCGCTGAAATCAAGCGGCTGGAAGAAGCAGGCTGTCAGATTGTACGTGTCGCCTGTCCGAAGGAAGAGGATGCGTTAGCGATAGCTGAAATCAAAAAAAGAATCAATATCCCTCTGGTCGTTGATATTCATTTCGACTATAAGCTTGCACTTCTCGCGATTGAAGGAGGCGCTGATAAAATCCGTATTAATCCCGGCAATATCGGCCGCCGGGAAAAGGTGGAGGAAGTCGTCAAGGCCTGTAAGGCGAAGGGGATTCCTATCCGTATCGGTGTCAATGCCGGCTCCCTTGAGAAACATATCCTGAAGAAATACGGCTATCCGACTGCTGACGGGATGGTTGAAAGTGCGCTGCATCATATCAAGATTTTAGAGGATCTTGATTTCCATGATATCATCGTCTCCATGAAAGCAAGTGATGTCAGCCTTGCCATTGAAGCTTATACGAAGGCGGCTCAGGCTTTTGATTATCCACTTCATCTCGGCATCACTGAAAGCGGGACCTTATTCGCCGGCACAGTAAAATCTGCTGCAGGTCTTGGGGCTATTATGAGTCTTGGGATCGGTAACACATTACGTGTCTCATTATCAGCGGATCCTGTTGAAGAAGTAAAAGTGGCGAGAGAACTGCTTAAGTCATTCGGGCTTGCCAGCAATGCTGCGACTTTGATTTCCTGCCCGACTTGCGGCCGCATCGAAATCGATCTGATTTCCATCGCCAACGAAGTGGAAGAGTACATTTCAACGATTAAAGCCCCTCTGAAAGTCGCTGTCCTTGGCTGCGCCGTAAACGGTCCAGGTGAAGCACGTGAAGCAGATATCGGCATTGCCGGTGCACGAGGAGAAGGCCTGCTCTTTATGAAAGGGAAGACCGTCCGTAAAGTACCGGAAGAAACAATGGTGGAAGAACTCAAGAAAGAGATTGATAAACTTGCTGAGGAATATTTCAAGAAACAGGAAGAAGAACTTGCAAAAAATTAAACGACTAGGTATTGATATAGATGGAACAGTCACCTGCCCCACCGCCCTCGTGCCTTACTTGCAGCGCTCCTTCGGTTCCCATATCAAATATGAAGATATTACAGCTTATGATTTAGGCGTCGTCCTTCATAAATCAGCTGAAGAGATGTATGACTGGTTCATGGCTAACCAGGAGGAGATTTACACTCATTCCCCTGTCGCTGAGGGGGCCCTCCCCGTTCTGAAGGAATGGTCGGAACAATATGAGCTTTTCTACATCAGCGCTCGTTATGGTTATCTGGACCGCGTGACATCTGACTGGTTTGAAAAACACGGCGTCCCTTTTCATCATATCGAGCTGACAGGCAGCCACGACAAAATTGAAGCGGCCAGACAGCATCAGGTCGATGTCTTTTTCGAGGATAAGCTGGACAATGCCATAGCTATCAACCGTGAACTTGGTATTCCTGTCGTTCTGTTCGATACCCCCTATAATCAGAGCGAACTTCCAGCAAATGTCCACCGCGTTTACACCTGGGAAGAAGCAAAAACTTTACTGAAGACATTATAAAAAGGAAGCTGTCAGATGACAGCTTCCTTTTTTAATGGCACTTTTCACATAATCCGTAGACTTCAATCTTATGGCTTTTAATTTCAACACCTGGCAGTTCTGATTTGAATGTATCCATCGGACAGTAGTCTATCACTTTTGTCTGGCCACAGGATTCACAGATAAAGTGATGATGATGGTGCTTTGTACATGACAGTCTGAACTGCTTTTCATTATTCCATTCTGTCGCTTCAACAATGCCCAGTTCCGCAAAAAGATGAAGGTTACGATAGACAGTATCAAATGAAATACCCGGATAAGTCCGATGCATCTCAAGCTGCACCTGCTTAGCTGTGATGTATTTGTCTGCCTCAGCAAAAATTGTAATCATATCACGTCTTTTATCTGTATACTTATAACCCTTCTCTTTTAATATATGGATAGCTTCTTCAGTTTTCATCCAGCATTCCTCCTTGTTCTCGTTTTTTCTGATAAAGAATGGCACAAAGCAGGATGACGATGAGAAGTAAAACGATGACGCCTCCTGGTGAGATATTAAGGTAAAAAGCAAAAATCAAGCCTAAAATCACTGAGCCTTCTCCGAAAATGACACTCCATAGCATCAGTTCCTTGTAGCCTCTCGCAAATCTCATCGCGCTTGCAACGGGCAATGTGATCAGGCTGCTGACCAGCAGAATGCCGACGATGCGCATAGAGGCCGAAATAACAAGGGCGACCATCAGCATGAAAAGAACATGCAGATATTTAGGAACACCGATAATCTGAGCATATTCCTCGTCGAACGAGAGCATAAACAGCTCTTTATATAGCAGGAAGATAAATAAGACGACGATAATGAATATAGCAATGATTGTCAACAGATCAGCAAGTGTGACTGCACTGATACTGCCGAATAAGTAGCCGAACAGGTCCTGGTTAAAGCCATCAGCAAGTGAAATAAAGACAACGCTGAGACCGATACCCAGTGACATAATGATCGGAATCGACAGTTCCTGGTAGTGCTTATAAACACTTCGCAGTCTTTCAATAAGCAGAGCGCCTGTCACTGAAAACAGGATGCCGAACCATATGGGACTGATGGCGATAGGCGCAAGCCACTTTGCGACCAGCATACCAAACGAAATACCGCCGAGCGTGACATGACTGAGCGCATCCGCAATCAGAGACAACCTTCTGACTACGATAAACGTCCCGATCAGCGGCGCAAGAATACCGATCAGCATACCACAGAGAAATGAATAGCGCATAAAATCAAAGTGAAGAAGTGCATCGATCATAAACAACACTCCCTGTCATGACTATGGTCAACAAACTGAATCGGGTGGCCGTATATCTTAGAGATTTCCACTTCGTCCAATGATTTAAACTGCTGGACTGTACCGTGAAAATGCAGATGCTGGTTTAAGCAGGCCACATTGGTTGCCGTATCAGCCACGACACCGATGTCGTGCGTAACCATCAGAATGGTGATTCCTTCAGACTTCAGTCGCGTCAGCAGCTGATAGAAATCTGCGACATGTTTGGCATCAATACCGACAGTGGGTTCATCCAGGATCAAGATGCTCGGGTTCGATATCAGCGCTCTTGCTATAAAGACGCGCTGCTGCTGACCGCCCGATAATTGTGAGATATTCTTTTCAGCCAGATGCCCGATATTTAAGCGCGTCATCATATCGTTGACCCGCTCACGGTCTTCTTTCTTAAAGCGCTGGAACAGTTTCTTCTCCTGAATCAAGCCGCTTAAGATGACTTCTCGCACAGACGCAGGAAATCCTGTATTGCCAGAATTCGCTTTCTGCGAGACATAGCCAATCCGCTCTGATTTCTGCTGGTTCAAGGGTTCTCCGTTAACAAGGATCTCACCTGTCTGGAGCTGCAGAATACCAAGGATCAGCTTAAGCAGTGTCGACTTACCTGACCCGTTCGGTCCGACGATAGCCAGAAAATCTCCCGGGTAAATTTTCAGATTGATATCCTGAAGTGCTTTTTTGTCCGGATAACGATAATCCACATGTTTAACTTCAAATACAGGTTCCATTGGTCACCTCTCTATTTTCCAGTACCATCTATCTTAATGTAAATCGTAATGAAAACGCAAGGATGAAATCTCATCCTTGCGTAAAAATTTATTGCGCCATTATCTTCTCGAGTAACGACGGGTCGAAGTCACCACGCTTGATCATATCGATTTCAAAGCGATAAGGCGGCTTCTTATTTTTTTTATCTTCTCCGACATACGGGGTCTCGAGAATCTTCGGGATGCTGCTGAAAGCTTCATGTTTAACGATACGTTCTAATGCTTCAAAACCGATTTCACCGAAACCGAAGTTCGCGTGCCGGTCTTTGCGTGCCCCGCGGACATTTTTACTGTCATTAACATGAACCACCTTGATACGCTCAAGCCCGACGATACGGTCGAACTCTGCTAAGACACCGTCAAAGTCATTCACGATATCATAACCTGCATCATGAACGTGACACGTATCGAAGCAGACCGATAATCTTTCATTATGATTGACGCCTTCTATTATCTGGGCCAGTTCCTCAAATGTCTTGCCGCATTCAGACCCTTTGCCCGCCATCGTTTCAAGTGCGATACGTACATCATTCTGATTGGTCAGCACTTCGTTCAGGCCTTCGATAATTTTCTGGATGCCGGCCTCTTCACCCGCACCGACATGAGCCCCTGGATGCAGCACGATATCCTTGGCACCGAGCGCTTCTGTCCGTTCAATCTCCTTCTGCAGGAATTCAACGCCCAGTCCGAAGACTTCAGGTTTAACGGTGTTGGCAATGTTGATGATATAAGGTGCGTGGACAACGATGTCGGACAGTCCATTTGCCTTCATATGTGTCAGACCTGCCTCAATATTCAAGTCCTCCACCGGTTTTCTTCTTGTGTTCTGCGGTGCCCCTGTATAGATCATAAAAGTGGAGGCACCGTATGACGCTGCTTCTTCCGCTGCCGCAAGCAGCATTTTCTTCCCACTCATCGACACATGTGAACCTATAAGCATCGACTATCCTCCTATTTCTTACGTGCTTCTTTATTACGTCGCTTTGCAAATGATTTCTTCTCATTACGTTTAAGCTGATCCAGCTCATAACGGAATTTCCGTTTATAACCCGGCTTCACCTTCTTTTTGCTTTTCACTTTATGTTTCAGCTTCTGTTCGATATTGTCTTCCTGTTTCTTACGTCCGGAACGCTGTGTGCGGTCCTTGATTTCCTTCAGTTCACCTGATTTTGTATCAGCATGGATGAAAGTGAATCCTTTTTTCTCAATCTGATTGATGAGATCTTCTTCTTCAGGTGTATAGAGTGTAATCGCAGTCCCTTTATAATTACCACGGCCTGTTCGTCCGACGCGGTGAGTAAAGAAATCAATGTCCTGCGAGATATCATAGTTGATGACATGGCTGACCCCTTCAATATCAATCCCACGTGAAGCAAGGTCTGAGGCCACGACAAACTGGAAATCCAGCTGTTTGATACGTTTCATCTGCTGGACGCGTTCCCGAGGCGTTAATCCGCCGTGAATAATACCTGCCTTGATGCCTTGCTCTGCCAGATAATTCAGCACTTCATCAGCACGTTCCCGGCTGTTGGCAAAAATGATACAGAGATAAGGATTGATGGTCGACATCACTTCAACAAGTTTTTCTTTTTTATCGTTTGATTTAGTCGGAATAAGGAAAAACTCAATATTTTTATTCGTCTTCTCCATCGGGTCAATCTCGACGAATTCCGGCTGCGTCAAATATTTGTTCAGGAAAGGATGGAGTGCTTTCGGTATCGTTGCTGAGAAGACTGCGATCTGTGCATCTTCCCCGAGACGCGCGGCAATTGAGTCAACCATCGGCATGAAGCCAAGGTCAATCATTAAATCCGCTTCGTCAATAACGATGGACTTGGCAAGGTGCAGTTTCAGGGCATACTCTTCTGCCATATCATTGATGCGGTTCGGCGTGCCGATGATCAGCTGAGGTTCAATTTTAGATTTCTGGATGTCTTTCTGTTTATCCGTGCCACCGATATAAAGCCCTGCTTTGATTTCTGCCTTAAAGCTCAGCAGATGCTGTGCTGCATCGTACAGCTGCTTCGCAAGTTCACGCGTAGGCGCGAGTATGATGACCTGCGGCTCATGTACAGACGGATCAATGCGGTCGATCAACGGCAGCAGGAACGCATGTGATTTTCCTGTCCCAGTCTGAGATTGTCCGATTAAGTTTATACCTCTTATCAGTTTCGGAATGACACGTCTCTGGATTTCAGTGGGCTGATCAAAATTAAGATCTTTCACCGCTTCTATCAATTCAGATGAAAGTTCAAAATTTTCAAATGGATGTTTAGCCATTGTTATCCTCCTTTATTTCTTCATCTTTAGTATTATAGCGGAAAGTAGCGGTTAAAGATAGTTTAATTGCCGGGTTGAAATTGCTATACTGAAGACATAAGGAGGTCATCCATATGGATATCGTTAAAATTACACCTCGTGGCTACTGTTACGGCGTTGTCGATGCGATGGTTATCGCCCGCAATGCGTCGCTCGACAAGAATCTGCCACGTCCTATATATATTCTCGGCATGATTGTACATAACAAACACGTCACGGATGCTTTTGAAAGTGATGGCATTATCACGCTTGACGGCCCGAACAGACTGGAAATTCTTGAGAAGATTGATTCGGGGACGGTCATCTTCACCGCGCATGGTGTCTCACCGGAAGTCAAGAAACGCGCAAAGGAAAAAGGGCTTGTCTGCATCGATGCCACCTGCCCGGATGTAGAGAATACACACGCGCTTATCCGCAGCAAAAAGGCGGACGGTTACCATGTCATCTATATCGGTAAAAAGGGGCACCCGGAACCTGAAGGTGCAGTCGGCGTCGCCCCTGATATTGTCCATCTCGTTGAGAATACGAATGATATTATGGCGCTTGATGATGCACTGAAAGACCATAAACTGATTGTGACGAATCAGACGACGATGTCACAATGGGATGTGTCCCATCTGATGGTCGAACTGCAGAAAAAATTTCCGCATATCGAAGTTCATAAAGAAATCTGTCTCGCAACACAGGTGCGTCAGGAAGCTGTAGCGAATCAGGCTGACCAGGCTGATATTCTGATCGTTGTCGGTGACCCGAAAAGCAATAACTCGAACCGCCTCGCTCAGGTCTCCCAGGAAATCGCGCATACAGAAGCCTACCGTATCTCTGACATCAGTGAGCTGAAATTAGAATGGCTCAGCGGCAAACAAACCGTTGCTGTGACTGCCGGCGCCTCGACACCGACGCCTATCGTCAAAGAGGTCATTGATTTCATCGCGGCCTACAATCCGGCGGAACCTGCTCCGCTGCCCGCTGCATCTGCAGTACCGACTGAGAAGATTCTGCCTAAAATCAAGAATCCGAAACCCGTGCAGACATTATAAAAAACATTCGTCAAATGACGAATGTTTTTTATATGGCCTTAAATGGATGAGTAGCATGTTCAGATGCCTCGACCTGCGTGCAGCCAAATGACTGCAGCAAATCTTTTAGGCCTGCAATCATGACCTGCTCAGAATAATGCTCGATATCGGCGGTCAGAAGACCTGTCATCAATAAATCATGGGCCTCGTGGTATTTAATATCACCTGTCAGAAATAAATCAACACCCGTCGCGGCCACTTCTTTCATATAACTGACACCTGCCCCGCTGATAATGCCGACGGTGCTAATCATTTTACTGCTGTCCCCGATGATTCTGAGCGTCTGGATGCCGAGCTGCTCTTTAACGTGCAGCAGCCATTCCTCCGCCTTGATACCAGTCTCCAGCTCTCCGCGGATACCTGTACCGAACTGATCCGTCACCTTGAAGCGGTAAATATCATAGGCTGGCTCCTCGTAAGGATGTGCAGTATGAATGGTCGCTTCCACTTGCTGCTGCAGATGAGGTTCGAAGACACATTCAAGCTTGATCTCATCCACCACTTCAAGCTGATTGCTCGTGCCTATATAAGGCGAAGCTGATTCATTCGGTCTGAACTGGCCTT
Organism: Macrococcus bovicus; assembly: GCF_004359575.1. Classification (GTDB taxonomy): domain Bacteria; phylum Bacillota; class Bacilli; order Staphylococcales; family Staphylococcaceae; genus Macrococcus; species Macrococcus bovicus. Next base: position 218,263 of record NZ_SCWF01000001.1, read on the forward strand.
GTCCTTCCAGCTGGAAGAAGCAGTCGCTGTAATCACCGATCCGGCCGACACCAGCTTCTGCCAGTGCTCGTTTCAATGGCTCTGCATGTTCATGTGGCACAAAGATCTGCAGCTTGGCCATCTCCCGCTCGGCCGGCAGCAGAATCTGCTGCTTTGTCAGCCCGATTTTGTCAGCAATCATGGCGCTGACCCCTCTATCATATGCATCCAGATTCGTATGCATGGCAATCAGCTGAATATCGTTTTTAATCAGAGCATGGATCACAGCGCCGTAGCCTTTATTCTCAATTCTTTTGATGCCGGAGAAAATAAGCGGATGATGGGCGATGATGGTGTTACAGTGCTTCGCTACTGCTTCCTGCACGACTTCGAGTGTACAGTCGAGTGTCGTCAGGATACCTGTCACTTCACTCGACATATCACCGATTAAAAGTCCGACATTATCCCAGCTCTCTGCTTTACTGAAAGGAATCTCAGCATCAATCTTTCCTAAAAGCTCTCTAATCTGCAAAATGGATCACCTCCTGATAAAGTTGCAGCTGTCTTTCGATCTCCTCTTTTTTCTTATGCTGTGCGGGTAGTTCTTTAATCGTCTCAAGAATAGCAGTGAGATGCCGGTATTCCTTCTGCCATTTTTCGTTGAACGTCTCTGACTGTTCCTGCAGCAGCAAGGGCCCGAACTTCATTTCCGCTTCTGTCAGTGACATCACACCCTCCTCAGCAACAATGATCTCATAGATATGCTTTTTCTCCTTGAGGATATCTTCAGCGATAATCTTGTAGCCAAGCGTCTGCAAGGCCTGTCTGACCGCCTCTGAATGAATATTGCTCTGCAGAATCAGCCGGGGTCTCGAGGCAAGCTTTGCACGACCGGTCAGCAGAATATCACTGATTAAAGGGCCGCCCATCCCACAGATGGTGATGCAATCGACCTCACCGCTGTCGATGACTTCCAGACCTGAGCCCAGACGCACCTGAATCTTGTCAGCGAGGCCTTCACTCCGGACATTGCGGACCGCCGCCTGAAACGGACCTTCGACCACCTCACCTGCTACTGCCCGCTCTATTCTCTGCTGCTCTACCAGATAGATGGGCAGATAGGCGTGATCTGAACCGATATCTGCCACTGACGTCCCTGTTACATAGTCTGCTACTTTCATAAGTCTTGTCCCAATCATAGAATACTCCTAACAAAAAAATCTTTTGCCGCGGCAAAAGATTTTTTTAGTTTTATTATTTTGCTTCTTTTAAGTACTTCACGAGTGTATCAAGGTCTTTATCAGCAATAACTGACTCATCATGAGCCGGCATTGCACCTTTACCTTCACGAATGATTTTTTTCATTTCTTCAGGTTTTTTGGTGCTGCCTGCTAATTTTGGCCCCATTGCACCTTCAAGGTTCTGACCGTGACAAGAAGTACAGTTATCTTTAGCGAAAGCTGCTGCATCAAACTTCTGTTCAGTTTTTGCGCCACCTTCTCCACCTTCAGCATTTTCTTTTTCTTGATTAGCTGCTTGAGCTGACATGAAGAAAATTAAACCTACGCCCATAAGTAGGATTAAAATGAATGGAACAACTGGATTACGATTCATTAAATTTTACCTCCCTTTATAGTGACCATATACATATCTATTTTATATTAAAAATGCGCATTGTCAAAGTCTTTTCACAATTTTAATCCATAAAGTCTTTGAGTCGTTTACTTCTTGATGGATGGCGAAGTTTACGCAGTGCCTTCGCTTCAATCTGACGGATACGTTCACGTGTCACGCCAAAGACTTTCCCCACTTCTTCAAGCGTGCGCGTGCGTCCGTCATCAAGACCGAAGCGTAGACGCAGCACGTTCTCCTCACGGTCAGTCAATGTGTCAAGCACATCCTCCAGCTGTTCTTTCAGCAGCTCATAGGCAGCGTGATCTGCCGGACTCTGAGCGTCCTGGTCTTCGATAAAGTCACCTAAATGAGAGTCATCTTCTTCACCGATAGGCGTCTCCAGTGAGACAGGTTCCTGGGCAATCTTCAGAATTTCTCTGACTTTTTCAGGTGGCAGATCCATTTCCTCACCGATTTCTTCCGGTGAAGGATCGCGACCTAAATCCTGCAGTAACTGACGCTGTACACGGATGAGTTTATTGATGGTTTCCACCATATGAACAGGAATCCGAATGGTACGGGCCTGGTCGGCAATGGCACGCGTGATCGCCTGACGGATCCACCACGTCGCATAAGTGGAGAATTTGAATCCTTTGGTGAAGTCAAATTTCTCTACCGCTTTGATGAGACCCATATTACCTTCCTGAATTAAGTCAAGAAACAGCATGCCACGGCCGACATAACGTTTAGCGATGCTGACCACAAGACGTAAGTTCGCTTCAGCAAGCCGTGCTTTCGCTTCTTCATCACCTTGTTCAATTCTTTTAGCGAGTTCAATTTCTTCTGTTGCACTTAACAGGTTCACACGGCCGATCTCCTTTAAATACATACGGACCGGATCATTGATTTTCACCCCTGGCGGCGCTGATAAATCATTCAGGTTGAGTTTTTCATCTGTATCCTGGGCATCTTTTTCATTGATTAAAGTAATGTCATTTTCAGTGATGGTATCAAAGAACTCATCCATCATATCTGCATCCATGTCGAAGTTCTGCAGCTTATCTGCAATCTCCTCATGGCTGAGCTGACCATTCTTTTTACCCGTCTCTATTAACTGTGCCTTAATCTGCTCTAATGAAAGAGCAACATCTGCTACGGTTTTCTTAACTGCCATACACGTTGCCTCCTAATATCACGACTGCTTTTTCTGTCGGTTCAATATAATAATCTGCTGCATAAGACGATTTCTGTTGTCTATATCGCCTTCCGCTACAGCCTGTTTCAATGCTTGTTTCAGTTCCTGAAGCGTTCGACGTTCCTCCTGCTGCGCGTGAATCACATATATATAGTCATTTATCTCCTCGATTGAAGGATGTTCATTGATCATCATGTCGTCTATAGAGATAACGTCACTATGTGCTTCAGCATTTATCCCTGAAAGAAACTGACTGATATGAAATTCATCCTCCGTAGTATAATACCCTGTTAGCGCCTGATATATCGCCTGATGCGCAGGCTTTTTAAAGTGATGGACCGTCAGTGCATCCTGCATCTTCGTAAATAACATCTTGTCCATGAAGAAATGCTTCAGCACCGTCCGTTCAGCGCGCTCCTGCTTGGAGTATGACACCTGCTGAACAGGCCCGGTTACCCCTTGTTCACGTTTTGGGATATATTTGGAAACCTCAAAATTCAGACTGTCAAAGTCCACTTTAAACAATTCGCTTGCTTCATGCAATATTTTTTTGCGCAAGGTCGGAGATTTAATCAGGCCGATATTCTGCATCACTTCATTGAGCTTCTGCTCATAAATCAGATCATTTGAAGCCACTTCATGGGTCATCTGTCTCATTTTGAAGCTGACAAAAGCGATCTTATTATGTTCCACATAATTGATAAACCGTTCCCGTCCCATCTCCCTGATCATCTCATCGGGGTCCATGTCTTTACGGAGCGGTACGACATATACATTACTGCCGGCGCTCAGAAGGGACTCACCCACGCTTAAGGTCGCTTCGACCCCTGCATGATCGCCGTCAAACATCAGCGTAATATTATCCGCGAGCTTTTTCAGCTGCAGCTGATGCTCCCGGCTGAGTGCCGTACCCATCGTCGCGATGGCGTTGGTCAGACCCGCCTGATTCACCTTAATGACATCCATGAAGCCTTCCAGTAGCAGCACCTCATCCTGCTTGCGGATAGATTTGCGTGCAACATCCAGATGATAGAGCAGCTGTCTTTTCTGGAATATCGGGGTCTCAGGACTGTTCAGATATTTCGGCTGCTGATCCTTGTAAGTCCTGCCGGAAAAACCTACCGTGTGGCCTTGTGCATTGTTGATGGGAAACATGATTCTGTCGCGGAATCTGTCGTAGTAAGTGAAATTCTCCTCGTTTCGGGACAAGAGGCCCGCTTCATAAGCGAGTGCTTTATCATATCCTCTTTTTTCGAGAAAGTCATTAGCAAAGTGACTGATATCGGGACTGTAGCCTATTTTCTCCTGATTGATCAGTTCATCAGTAAAGCCGCGGTCATAAAGATACTGGAGGGCGGGCTCTGCTTCTTTGATCGCTTTAAGCACATAATGATAATAATCACGCAGCAGTTCATGCATCTCAATCATCTTCATGTTGTCATTCGCGACAACGACCTTCTGTTCACCTGCTACTTCTATACCTACATTTTCACCGAGACGTCTGACCGCCTCGACAAATGAGATATTCTCAATCTGCTCTAAAAACTGAAAAACATTGCCTCCTTTTTTACAACCGAAGCAATGACAGATCTGTTTTTCAGGTGAGACTGAAAATGACGGGGTTTTTTCATCATGAAAGGGACATAAACCGACATAGTTTCGTCCCCTTTTTTCAAGTTTCACATATTGGCTGACCAGACTGAGAATATCATTTTTCTCTCTGATTTCATTGATTATTTCCTGATTGATTTGCAATGGGTCACCTACTTACTTAGAACTACTTCTTGCTGTGACGATCTTAATGATTTCATTCGCGGTTTCTTCTATCGCTTTGTTTGAGACGTCAATCACTGGACAGTCGATTCTTGAAACGATTTTCTCGAAGTAAGCGAGCTCTTCATGTATACGCTGATCCTGTGCATAGCTGGCATCATCGTTTAAGCCCAGCTGCACCAGCCTTTCCTTACGAATGGCATTCAGTTTCTCGGGATCGATTTTAAGTGCGATACATTTAGCCGGATCGATCTTAAATAGCAGCTCCGGTGGATCAACTTCCGGTACAAGAGGTACGTTCATCACTTTATATCGTTTATGCGCGAGGTACTGGCTAAGCGGTGTTTTCGAGGTTCTCGATACACCGATCAGCACGATGTCCGCCTTTGTCAGACCTCTCGGATCGCGGCCGTCATCATATTTAACCGCGAATTCTATCGCTTCAATTTTCTTGAAGTAATCCTCATCGAGCTTATGCACCATGCCCGGCTCATTTAACGGCTGTTCATTCAGTTCTTCCGTCAGAATAGTCATGAGCGGTCCCATGATATCCACGTGTTTTAATTGATTTGCTTCCAGCTGCTCCTTCATATACTGGCGGATCGCCGGCATGACGAGCGTATAGATAACAATGGACTGCTGTTCTTTGGCTATAGAGATCACTTCATCAACATTTTCAGGTGTTTCAATGTAAGGTAATCTGACAGTGTCAAGTGCCTTACCAAACTGATTGAACTGCGAAGTGCATGCTTTCGTGACAAGTTCAGCTGTTTCACCGACAGAGTCTGAGGCAATGATCAATCTGATTTCATCCATAATGTGTCTCCTATTCATCTTCTATCAGTGCGACAAAGGCACGTGTGATGGTTGTTTTCGTAATGCGACCCGTCACTTCAAAAGCCGAGCCTTTCTGCGTGACGACAGGCAGCGAATCGATCTCCCGGTCGATGAGCAGATTGGCTGCATACAATAAGAGGTCATCCGGAAAGACCACCGCGATATTCGGCATGCGCGTCATGATAATATTGACAGGTGTCGCATGGACGTCCTGTCCGCCCATGGTCGCTCTCAGTAAGTCTTTCCTTGAACAGATGCCCACCAGTTCATTCGCTTCATTCAGAATAAATAAAGTACCGACATCATCGAGAAACATCTTGGTGATGGCCTCATAAACAGAAACGTCTTCCTTGATTAAGGAAGGCAGTGATTGAAAGTCTTTGACATAAAATTTCTTGATGGATTCTGATAACAGCTGTGTACTGGACTTACCCGTATAGAAATAACCGACGCGCGGTCTTGCATCCAGGTAACCTGCCATGGTCAGAATCGCGAGGTCCGGTCTTAAAGTCGCACGAGTTAAACTGAGCTGTTCAGCTATCTTCTCACCGGTGATGGGGCCATTGTTTTTAACGATTTGCAGTATTTTATTCTGCCTTGTGTTCAGTTCGATAGTCAGCACCCCTATTAAGACATAATTAGATAAATATATTATACGACTTAAATGCGTTAAAAACAATTAATCGACATAAATATTGTCCTCTATAAAAAAACATGATATATTCTTTGTAAGCGAGTTAAGGATGGTGCAAGCTTAACACTGAATTGGCCTGATGAGTTGAATAGTAAAGATGAGTGGAAACACTAATTTGGGTGGAACCGCGGGTAAAATATACTCGTCCCAAGGCCTTGGCCTTGGGACTTTTTTTATCCGCTAAAATTACAGGAGGTATTTATTATGACAAACATGGAAACAATCGTAGCATTAGCAAAACATCGCGGCTTTGTATTTCCAGGGAGTGAGATCTACGGCGGTCTTGCAAACACCTGGGACTACGGCCCACTCGGCGTTGAACTGAAGAACAACGTCAAAAAAGCATGGTGGCAGAAGTTTATCCAGCAGTCGCCTTATAACGTCGGACTGGATGCGGCTATTCTGATGAATCCTAAGACATGGGAAGCAAGCGGCCACCTTGCAAACTTCAATGATCCGATGATTGATAATAAGGACTCTAAAATCCGTTATCGTGCTGATAAACTGATTGAAGACTACATGCATGCTCAAGGTGATGAACATTTTATCGCTGACGGTATGAGCTTTGAGGAGATGAAGCAGTTCATCGATGAGAAAGGTATCGTATGTGCAGAATCTGGGACGGCGAACTGGACAGATATCCGTCAGTTCAACCTGATGTTCAAGACATTCCAGGGTGTCACTGAGAATTCAACAAACGAAATCTTCCTACGTCCTGAGACCGCACAAGGTATCTTCGTCAACTATAAGAATGTGCAGCGTTCAATGCGTAAAAAGCTGCCGTTCGGTATCGGTCAGATCGGTAAGTCATTCCGTAATGAGATCACACCCGGTAACTTCACTTTCCGTACACGTGAATTTGAACAGATGGAACTTGAATTCTTCTGCAAACCCGGAACAGAAATCGAATGGCAGAACTACTGGAAAGATTTCGCAGCGAACTGGCTGAAAACACTCGGCATCAAAGAAGAAAACACCAAGCTTCGTGATCACGATGAAGATGAGCTGTCTCACTATTCAAATGCGACAACAGACATCGAATATAAATTCCCGTTCGGCTGGGGTGAATTATGGGGTATTGCGAGCCGTACAGATTTCGACCTGAGAAAACATATGGAACATTCAGGCGACGACTTCACATACCATGACCCAGAGACAAATGAAAAATATTTACCGTATGTCATCGAACCTTCTCTCGGTGCGGACCGTGTGACGCTCGCTTTCCTATGCGATGCCTATACTGAAGAAAAACTGGAAGGTGATGATACGCGTACTGTTATGCGTTTCCACCCAGCTCTTGCGCCTTATAAAGCAGCGATTCTGCCGCTCAGCAAAAAACTGTCTCAAGATGCTTTGAAAGTTTTTGAGGAACTGAGCGCAGATTTCAACATCGACTTTGACGAAAGTCAGTCAATCGGGAAACGCTACCGTCGTCAGGATGAAATCGGTACACCTTACTGTATTACATTTGATTTCGATTCTCTGGAAGATCATCAAGTCACTGTCCGCGACCGTGATACAATGGAACAGATTCGCATGCCGATCTCAGAAGTGAAGCACTTCTTAAGTGAAAAAATTAAATTTTAACCGAAAAGAACGTCAGACTATAAAAGTCTGACGTTCTTTTTAGAGCTGTTCAAGTATTTTACGTGATTTCAGGTAGACACCTGTATACTCATCATACATCTTGAAGACCAGGCGCTCCATCTCTTTAATCGTGTCCTTGTTGATATTGATCTGACTGAACTGCTCCAGCGGCAGATGGATGAACAGGTTCAATACATAAAGTGCTCGACTTGAGACGGGAATTGCGTGAATATCCTGTGCAAGCTGCCCCGCTGTGAGAACACTGTTATATTTAAACGAATAAGCAGTGAAAGCCTGCGCATCAGTTGACTGATCGATTTCACTCCTATTGAAATTAGGCTGATAACCATATAATCGCATCATTTTGAGACTGACAATGAGCGCGATGACAGCCGGATCATGTCCCTCAGAAATCTTATCCAGTCCAAACTTGAGCAGCGTATAACAGAACCTGTTCTCTTCCTCCTCATCAAGCGACCGGTCAATCAGCTCGGCAATATACTGGGCATAGGTCAATGAGTAGAGGTCATTTCTAAGTGCATAATGACTGTTAAATGTATCGACAGAGGTCAGTGTCCCCATCCCCTTGAACTGCGAGAAAATAAACAGGTTCTCATAAAACAGGTCGAGTGATGAACCCCATTTCTTGGATTTGCGTGCATTTCTTGCCATCACTGCAATTTTACGGCCACGTTCGGCAAGAAAAGTAATAATTAAATGAGAATCACCGTAGGGAACCCGTCTTAAGACGATGCCATTCACTTTATTCAGCATTAATACTCGTCTTCACGATAACCGATCTGTCTGATGAAGTTCGGCTTATTGCGCCAGTCTTTCTGAACCTTTACCCATAGTTCAAGATAGACTTTTGAACCTAGCAGACGTTCGATATCCTGACGGGCCCGGATGCCGATTTCCTTCAGCATCTTGCCCTGCTTGCCGATGACGATGCCTTTTTGAGAGTCGCGTTCAACATAGATGGTCGCCTCGACATGCACCTTGTCATCATCCTGCCGGAGCATCTTCTCAACGTTCACGCCGATTGCATGGGGAATCTCCTGGCTGGTCAGATGGAGGGCCTTCTCCCTGATCAGTTCCGCGACGATGAAATGTTCCGGGTGATCGGAAATCTGGTCCTTAGGGTAGTACATAGGGCCGGGCGGCAGGTAACCGCTGATTACCTCAACTAATGTATCAACATTGTTGCCCTGTAAGGCGGAAATCGGCACGATCTCAGCGAACGGCAGCAAGTCTTTGTATTTCTCTATCTCTGTAATCAGCTCATCCGGATGAATCAGGTCGATTTTATTCAGCACCAGAAAGACCGGTGTCTTACTGTTTTTCAGCATCTCGATGATAAACTCATCACCGCGGCCGATGCTTTCTTCAACATTCACCATAAAGAGAATCGCATCCACTTCACGCAGCGTATTCTTTGCCACTTTCATCATGTAGTCACCGAGGACGTGCTTCGGTTTATGAATGCCGGGTGTATCGATAAAAATAATCTGGGCGTCATCTGTCGTCAGGACACCCTGAACTTTGTTGCGTGTGGTCTGCGCCTTATCGGACATGATCGCGACCTTCTGCCCGAGCACGCGGTTCATAAAAGTGGATTTTCCTACATTGGGGCGTCCGATAATCGCCACAAACCCCGATTTAAAAGCTGTCATTAATTCAGATCCTTTCCTGAGAAACCAAGCGGCAGTAAGTCTGCTACTGTTCTCTCAATGACATCACCGTTATGATTAGTCAGATAGACCGGCATGTCATCGTCACATAATTCATTGATTACCTGGCGGCAGGCACCGCAGGGAGAAGAAGGCTTATCCGTATCGGTCGTCACTACGATAGCGGCAAAATCACCTGGCCGGTAGCCCTTCGCAACTGCTGAGACCAGGGCTGTCCGTTCTGCACAGATAGCTTCGCCGTATGCCGCATTTTCTACATTACAGCCGTGAAATGCCGTGCCATCTTTCGCAATCAGATAGGCGCCGACATTAAACTTTGAGTAAGGGGTGTAAGCATTCTTCTGCGCTTTTCTTACTTCTTCGTACCATTCCTGTTTAAATTCCATGTTATTTCCTCCTTAAGCTGCAAGCAGCATTAATATATAAGGGATAAAGATGATCAGACCGATCAATGCACTCATGAAGCTGGCCAGCACGACTGCGAATGCAGCGGTATCTTTGGCGTGTTTCGCCAGCTCATGATAGTCCTCCGTCACAAGGTCCACCACAAATTCGACTGATGTATTCAGCACCTCAGCAACAAGCACGGTGAAGATGGCAATGATGATGAACAGCCATTCTAGCGTCGTCAATCTGAAAAAAAGGCCCGCCAGTATGACAATCAGAGCAGCAAGTAAATGCAGAATAAAATTGCGGTCTTTCTTCAGCAGAGTCCGCAGACCCTGCAGCGGATAAATAAAGCGTTTCATCATCGGTCTCGCGTCAGCCCGTAAGCCGCTAAAATGGCGTCCTGACGCCCGAACATGATTTTCTCTTCCTCTTCTGTCATATGATCGTAACCCAGCAGGTGCAGCAATCCATGCAGTGACAGAAAGCCGAGTTCGCGCTCAAAAGAATGGCCGTAGTCCTGCGCCTGTTCTTTGGCACGTTCAATACAGATAATAATGTCACCTAGCACTCTGATTTCTGAAGGGTCTTCGAAATCCTCCTCACCTTCTTCGAGTGCGAAGCTGATCACATCTGTGACGCTGTCCTTATCGCGGTACTGACGATTGATCTCCTGGATCTCCTCACTGGTCACAAACGACACAGCGACTTCTGCTTCTTCTGTGATGCCTTCTTCTTCTGCCGCAAACTGCAGCAATGCTTCTACTTCCGGCAGAAACGCCGGTTCAATCGTCTGTTGTTCATCAATAAATTCAACTGTCAGCATTATTCATCACCTTCATATGCTTTAATTATTTTTCCGACCAGTGGATGGCGGACAACATCTGCTGATTCAAATTCCTGGATTGCGATGCCCGGCACATGGCTGAGGCGGGCTTCAGCTTCAACCAGGCCGCTTTTCGTATTCTTCGGCAGGTCGATCTGTGTCTTATCGCCCGTGATGACCATTTTAGAGCCGAAGCCGAGACGGGTTAAGAACATCTTCATCTGGGCATGGGTCGTGTTCTGCGCTTCATCGAGTATGATAAAGGCATCATCAAGTGTGCGTCCACGCATATAGGCAAGCGGCGCAACTTCAATGACACCGCGCTCTATCAGGCGTGCTGTCTGCTCTGCTCCAAGAACATGATGGAGACCGTCATAGAGAGGACGGAGATAAGGATCCACCTTCTCCTTCAAATCCCCCGGCAGAAAGCCCAGTGACTCACCCGCTTCAACGGCCGGCCGTGTCAGTACAATACGCTTGACCTTGCCTGCACGCAGACTTTTAGCCGCCATCACAACCGCGAGAAATGTCTTCCCTGTCCCCGCAGGCCCGATGCCGAAGACCAGGTCATTTTTCTTGATCTGATGCACATAAAGTCGTTGCCCCATTGTTTTGGCACGAATAGACTTGCCGAATGCATCCTTCGTTATCTCTTCATCGTAGAGATCTGTCAAGTAGTGCACTGTCCCTTTCTCAGCCATCCGGGCAGCTGACTGGACATCTTTTAATGAGATGTTCATCCCTTTTTGAATCACCTTCAATAAGTTAACGATGACAGCCTCAGCTTTTTCAACGTCTTCTTCATCTCCGCTGACTGTCACCTGACCGCCACGTGTATGAATCTCCACATTGAAAGCTTCTTCCAGGTAACTGATATGTTCATCGTGGTTACCTAAAAGGGCCTGCGCTTCATTAACATCTTCTATACCAATTGTCTGTGGCATTCAAAAACTCCTTTATGATTGATTACTTTAAATTTACCATAGCAGACTACAAGTTGCATCTTACCGCATCCATGTTCTGCTGATTCTGTAGATAGATCTTCGGATTACGCTTCAGCAGCAGCTTGACGAAACGTTCTGTTTCAACCGGAAAGACCACAATTTTATCAGCGTCTTTCGAGCAGATTTCGACACCTACCCGGCTGCCGTAGAGAGCCACATTGAGCACTTCGATCTGCATGATATCGATCTGAATCCGGCCGATACCTCTATGAACGGTCAGTACACTGCTGATGATATAGTATTCCCTCAGCAGCATGGTAATTAACAACGCCGTCAAAAGAAAAATGAAAAGGAACATGGGAAAAGAACTGATGAAATAATAAAATACAAGCATAGAGATCAGTATCACAGTGATACCATAAAACAACGGATTGCCCTGGCTCTGAAATTTCATATGCTCACCTCTTTTCTCCATTTTAGCACAAAAAAAGAGAGCGAATGCTCTCTTACCTTTTCGATTTAGGTGGTGCTAACAGTTCAGCCATGATGAGACTATGGACCAGATTTTCATTCGTTATCTCAAACTTAAAGTTATCCGGCTCCGTCAGATCCTGGCTTTTGATCGCTTCTAACCGATGTGCTTTCTGTTGTGGGGTCAGATGTGTATCAGTCAGCACTTTTTCAACCTGATCGACCTTTCTCGGTCTCGCTGCTTGACTCTTCGTCTGGCGGAGTCCACTCGCCGGAGAAACTTCTTGAATGACTTCCTGAGCCCTCCTCTGAGCAGCCTGATACGTCTCAGATTGCTTATGGATGTTCTGCTGCACGCGCTGTTCAAAGTCCTGCAGTTTACTGATGACAGGCTTGACGTCTTCCTTCTTGCCCATCTTCTCTACGACTGACTGGCCGATTGTGATAATAATCCCGATGATGAAAATAATCGTTCCTATTGACATCGCGTCCACCTACTTTCTAGGTGGCGTCTGCTCACCTTGATCCGTCAACTTGTTGATGGCGTTGCGCATCCCTGTATCTGATTCGATATTTTTCAGGTTATAGTAATCCATGACTCCGATATTGCCTTCCTGCAGTGCCTTAGCCATCGCAAGCGGTACTTCTGCTTCCGCCTCCACTACTTTCGCGCGCATTTCCTGGACGCGGGCTTTCATCTCCTGCTCCTGAGCGACAGCCATTGCACGGCGTTCCTCTGCTTTAGCCTGAGCGATGTTCTTGTCTGCCATCGCCTGCTCTGTCTGCAGGTCAGCACCGATATTCTTGCCGATATCGACATCCGCTATATCGATTGACAGAATTTCAAAGGCCGTACCGGAGTCCAGTCCCTTCCCCAGGACCGTCTGCGAGATCATATCCGGATTTTCAAGTACTGAAGTATGGGACTGACTTGAGCCGATGGTAGAGACGATCCCTTCACCGACACGGGCGACGATTGTCTCTTCCCCCGCTCCACCGACGAGTCTTTCAATATTAGCCCGTACTGTGATTCTAGCTTTCGCTTTCACTTCAATCCCGTTCATGGCCACACCGGCGATAAAGGGTGTTTCAATCACTTTAGGGTTAACCGACATCTGGACTGCCTCCAGTACGTCACGGCCGGCAAGGTCAATCGCCGCGCCTCTTTCAAAAGGCAGGTTGATGTCGGCACGTTGCGCTGCAATAATCGCGTCGACCACGCGGTCCACATTCCCACCCGCTAAATAGTGGGACTCAAGCTGATTGGTCGTTAAGTGCAGACCGGCTTTATGCGCTTTAATCAGCGGGTCAATGACACGACGCGGAGATACACGCCGTAACCGCATACCGACCAGCGTCCCGATACCGACTTTAACGCCTGCTGCCAGGGCTGAAATCCACAGACCGACAGGAACAAAGGTGAACAATACCATCAGGAACACTAAAACAAGTCCCAAAATAATAAGCAATGCTATCCATTCCATTCTAAACACTCCTTCTACTATAATGCTCTAACGACAACTCGGGTCCCTTCGACTAAAATAATTCTGACTTCCCGGTCTTCGTCGATGAAGGACCCTTCACTGACTGCGTCTATCCGCTTGCCTTCAAAAGTTATAATGCCAGACGGTCTCAGCGGTGTCATCGTCAGCGCAATCTGACCTACAAGGTGACTTCTGTCATCATGTGAGGAATAGCCTGCTTCCTTTGACGTTGAATCCGTCAGTATTACGTTTCTGAAGAGCGGAATAGATTTACCAAAAAATTTGACCATCACTATCCACTCCAATAATGCTGATGCCAGACTGACTGCGAGGAAAACTGCCATCATTGAAATATCTTCGCCGATGAGGAGGAAACTGCTGAAGACCATGAGTGCTCCCAATATCCCCAGAACAGCACCAATCACAAATAACTCCAGTATCATTAAAATGACACCTGTGACAAACAGGATCACTGAGATCATTTCCAGCTCACCGGTCATTCCTGTCATGATGACAAATCCTGCACATGCGAAGAGCAGGATGATGCCAGCAGCAGAGAGTCTGGATGAAAACAACTGAGCAACAGCCGATAAAAAAATGACAACCATCAATATCAGAAGTATCATCTCATATGATGTGAACGACAAAAAGCCACCTCCTTGCCCTTATTATACATGATGTGGAAGTATCTTATAACAATTACAACAAAATTTAAGAAAATTTTAAGGTAACAAAAAAGCACAGGCGTCAGCCTGTGCTTATCTATAGATAATATTTGAGGGAGATCAAATATTATTTGAATTTACGTTTACGTGCAGCTTCTGATTTCTTTTTACGTTTAACACTTGGTTTTTCGTAGAATTCGTGTTTACGAGCATCTTGAATCGTACCACTTTTAGAAACTGTACGTTTGAAACGACGTAAAGCATCTTCAATAGATTCGTTTTTACGAACAACTGTTTTAGACATTAAATTTCCCTCCCTCCAAATATCAGCGGAACTAATTAAACATAGATAACTATGTACTCAAATATTATAATATACTCGTTTTAACTGGTCAATAGTGAATTTATCTGCCAGCTGCTGCGACAGTCTGCACCTTCGGCATGACCTTGACAAACTGACCGTGATTCACGGGATAACCCGCCTCCGTGATCTTCACTTTAACCAGCTCACCGATCAGTGTTTCGCTGCCTTCGAACTGAACTTTGAGATAATTATCTGTATAACCGATGAGCTGACCATCAGCCGAACCTTTTTCCTCCGGAATGACTTCCAGTACTTCCCCTTCAAACTTGCTTGCATATTCTTTAGCAAGCTGATCGGATAAGCTGATCAGCTGATGGACACGGTTATTTTTAATGTCTTCATCAATCTGGTCCGTCATGCGGGCTGCCGGAGTTCCGGTACGCATTGAATAGGGAAAGACATGCAGTTCAGAGAATTTATGCGATTCAATGAAGCGATAGGTTTCCATGAATTCTTCCTCAGTCTCTCCCGGGAAGCCGACAATCACATCACTCGTCACAGCGAGTCCTGGCATAATGGCATGGAGCTTCTGCAGCCGCTCAGAGAAATGAGCCATCGTATACTTCCGGCGCATCCGTTTCAGGACGGTGTCACTGCCTGATTGAAGCGGGATATGCAGATGACGCACGACTTTCTCACTCTGATCAATGACATCAATGACCTCATCTGTCAGCTGACTCGCTTCAATAGAGGAGATCCGAATACGTTTCAGACCTTCAATCTGTTCAAGGTCACGCAGCAGCTGCGCGAGATTGTAGTTCTTCAGATCTTCCCCGTAGCCGCCGGTATGAATCCCTGTCAAAACAATCTCCTGATAGCCGGCATCCACAAGCTGGCTTGCTTGTCTGACGACTTCCTTCGGATCACGGGAACGCATGAGACCGCGGGCCCATGGGATGATACAGAAGGTACAGAAGTTATTGCACCCTTCCTGAATCTTAAGGGATGCACGTGTTCTGTCTGTAAAATAAGGGACATCAAGTTCTTCATATGTCCGATTCTTCATAATATTGGTCACGCCGTTGATCGGCTGACGTGCTGTCTTGAACTCCTCGATATAAGGCAGCATTTTATGGCGGTCCTGTGTGCCTACGACGATATCGACACCGGGAATGTCCATAATTTCTGCGGGTGATGTCTGAGCATAACACCCTGTTACACAGATGACTGCATCTGGATTACGACGGATTGCACGACGGATGACCTGCCGGCTTTTTTTATCGCCTGTATTCGTTACAGTACACGTATTGATGACATAGACATCGGCATTTGTCTCAAAATCTACACGGTCATAACCGTCATCCTTGAAGAGCTGCCAGATGGCTTCTGTCTCATAATGATTCACTTTACAGCCCAATGTATGGAATGCAACTGTTGACATAATGTCCACCTCTTTATTTCAAATTTCTATTTATCACTCGGCTTTTCGATAACCTTAACATTTTACTATTTTTCTCCGCTGAAAATCAAGTGGCCGACACCAGAAAAGACAGGACTCAGCTGAATCCTGCCTTTTAATCCAGTAGCTCCATATGGTAACTGATGGCTGATAGTGCATAAAGCGGCGCTGTTTCAGCCCGCAGAATCCGGGGACCGAGACCGGCCGTTATACCTTCAAGCATCGCCACTTCCTTCGGGCTCAGACCGCCTTCAGGTCCGAAGACCAGAAGCACACGGTCACCTCGACGGAACCGGCTGACAGCCTGCTTGAACGCTTGCTGCTCATGATGCTTCGCACTTTCTTCATACGCGATGATCAGATGATCAAACCGGCCGTTTAACTCGGCCAGCTGAGACGTGAACTCGATAACCGGCAGCTGCTGACGGTAACTCTGTTCAGCTGCTTCTTTAATAATTTTACGGTAACGTTCAAGCTTTTTATCCGCTTTTTTCGCATCCCATCTGACGACAGAAAATTCGCCTTGAAACGGCAGGAACTGGCTCGCCCCTAATTCGGTCGCTTTCTGCAGCATCCATTCATATTTATCATTTTTGAGAAGACCGCTGGCTATTGTGATATGAACCGGAAGCTCTGTATCAAGTTCAAGTTTCTCAGTGACCCGCACCCACACTTTCTCCGACAGTTCCTCTATCGTGGCTTGATAGGTGCCGTCCGTAAAGTTAATGACCAGTGCGTCTCCTGGCTGCTGCCTCATCACATTTTTAATATGGTGGACATCCTCTTTTGCATCGATGACAAATGTTCTGCCTGCTTCAGCCGACTCCTCCAGAAAATAACGCTGCATGGCTAGGCCTTCTCTGCGAGGATGGCTACCCAGCCTTTTTCGCGTCTGATTGTTCTGATTGAAAAGCCTGCTTCAGTCATATGCTCAGTAATCATCTGTTCTTTTTCCTCAATGATGCCTGACGCAATGAAGAGTCCTTCGTCATTTAAGAGCGTAAAGGCATCATCTATCATTAAATCAACAATATGGGCGAGGATGTTAGCGATGACGACATCACGTTTCTCTGTTTCACCGACCAGAAGATTGCCGGTATCGGTCTCGATCGCGTCAGCGCAGTGATTGATTCTAAAGTTCTCCTCAGCGACTCTCACCGCGACTTTATCGAGGTCAACCGCACGAATAGGTGCTGCACCCATACGATGTGCGGCGATACTTAAGATACCTGAACCCGTACCGACATCGATTACGGACATACCAGGCTTCACATATTCCTCAACAAGCCGCAGACACATAGAAGTCGTCGCATGATCGCCTGTACCGAAAGCCATACCCGGATCTAAATGAATGATCTCTTCGTCATCTGCCGGCTGATAATCTTCCCAGCTCGGCACAACCGTAAAGCGTTCAGAGGCCTTGAATGCATGAAAATGATTCTTCCATTCATTCTCCCAGTCCTCGTCCTTAATATCAGCCGTCTCTATTTCAAAACGTGTCACTTCTACATCCTGCAAGGCTCTCACGGCCTTCTCTATGTCAGAAAGCAGCTCATCCTTGTAATCATATTCACTGTAGTAGCATTTGACCCGCACATCTTGCTCAGGATAATCTGCCGGATTCAGTTCATAGATTTCACCGAACGTTTCAATCCGCCCTTTCTGCAGCTCCAGACTATCTTCGATGACGACCCCGTTTGCACCCAGTTCATTGAGAATCTCTGCAATAAAAGGCTCGACTTCATGATTGATCATCAGCGTGATTTCTTTATAATCCATGTTTATTCTCCTCTGAAGAAGCGTCTTGTTTTTTCGAAGAAATTATCATTCTGTTCATTCAGCTCTTCACCATCAATTTCAGCGAATTCACGCAGCAGTTCAATCTGATGGTCTGTCATCTTCGTAGGTGTTACAACAGTCACCGTGACGTAAAGGTCTCCTTTGCCGTAGCCGTGGACATTCTGCACCCCTTTGTCTTTCAGACGGAAGCGTTTCCCTGTCTGTGTTCCAGCAGGAATCGTCAGCTTGACGCGGCTGTCTAAGGTCGGTACTTCAATCTCATCACCGAGCGCAGCCTGTGCAAATGATAGTTTAAGATTATAGAAGATATCATCGCCGTCACGGTCAAAGTCAGGATGTTCAGCTACCCGGAAGACGACATAGAGATCTCCGGCTGGTCCGCCGTTGATACCTGGCTCCCCTTGTCCTGCTACACGTACCTGCTGACCGTTGTCAACGCCGGCAGGAATAGTGACATCGATTGTGACGTCTTTTACTTTTACGCCGGTACCGCGGCAGTCCGTACATCTCTCCTCGTATTCCTTACCTGTTCCCTGACAGTCCGGACAAGGTCGCTCTGTCCGGATACGGCCGAACGGTGTCTCCTGTTCGACGCCGACCTGACCGCGCCCGTGACATGTCGAGCAGCGTTTTACTTCAGTACCCGGCTTCGCACCAGAGCCGTCACATGTGTCACACACGACTTCTTTACGGACTTTAATTTCTTTATTCGCACCGAAGACAGCCTCTTTAAAATCGATGTCCATCTGGTATTGCAGGTCATTCCCTTTTCTCGGTGCATTTGGATCACGTCTGGCACCGCCGCCGAAGAATGAGCTGAAAATATCTTCAAAGCCGCCGAAGCCGCCACCGAAGTCCGCGCCGCCGAAACCTGCGCCCTGACCCATGCCAGCATGACCGAACTGGTCATACTGCGCCTTCTTCTGGTCATCGCTTAACACTTCATAGGCTTCTGAAAGTTCCTTGAACTTCTCGTCTGCGCCTTCTTCTTTGTTGATATCCGGATGATATTTTTTAGACAGTTTTCTGTATGCTTTTTTTATTTCATCTTTTGAAGCGCCTTTTGATAATCCCAGCACTTCATAATAATCTCTTTTTGCCACTCGTCATTCTCCTTTTCCGCTGTTACAGAAAAAGTCAAAGTCAATAAATTGACTTTGACTTTTTAGAGGCAGCTATTATTTTTTATCGTCATCTTTTACTTCTGTAAAATCAGCATCCATTACATCATCCTGAGGTGCTGCTTCACCCTGAGCCTGTTGCTCTTGAGCCATCTGTTCATACAGCTTCATTGATAAAGCCTGAATGATTTCATTCAGCGCATCTTTTTTCGTTTTGATGTCTTCGATGTCATTACCTTCAAGGGCTTTCTTCAGTTCTTCTTTCGCAGCTTCTGCTTTTTCTTTCTCAGCATCGTCCACTTTACCTTCAAGGTCTTTTAATGTTTTTTCTACAGTGAAGACCATCTGATCCGCTTCGTTACGTGTATCGATTTCTTCACGGCGTTTTTTATCTGCTTCTGCGTTCGCTTCAGCATCTTTCACCATACGGTCGATCTCTTCATCTGATAACGCTGAAGATGACTGAATCGTGATTTTCTGTTCTTTCTGAGTGCCTAAATCTTTAGCAGTTACATTAACGATACCATTTTTATCGATATCAAATGTCACTTGGATTTGCGGTACACCGCGTGGTGCCGGTGGAATATCAGTCAGCTGGAAGCGACCGAGTGTTTTGTTGTCCGCTGCCATCTGACGTTCCCCTTGGAGAACGTGGACATCTACTGCCGGCTGATTATCAGCTGCTGTAGAGAATACTTGTGATTTTGAAGTCGGGATCGTTGTGTTACGTTCAATCAGAACAGTCGATACACCGCCCATCGTTTCAATACCAAGTGATAATGGGGTCACATCAAGAAGAACGATGTCTTTAACGTCACCTGTGATAACGCCACCTTGGATGGCAGCACCCATCGCTACAACCTCATCCGGGTTAACGCCTTTATTCGGTTCTTTATTCAGTTCTTTTTTGATTGCTTCCTGAACCGCTGGAATACGCGTAGAACCGCCGACAAGAATCACTTCATCGATATCAGATGCTGATAATGACGCATCTTTTAATGCCTGACGAGTAGGGCCCATCGTTTTTTCCACTAGGTTGCGAGATAAGTCTTCAAATTTAGCACGGGATAGTGTCACTTCAAGGTGAAGAGGACCTGCTTCTCCCGCTGAAATGAATGGTAATGAAATTTGCGTTGAAGAGACACCTGATAAGTCTTTTTTCGCTTTTTCAGCAGCATCTTTCAGACGTTGCATCGCCATTTTATCTTTAGACAGATCTAAGCCGTTTTCTTTCTTGAATTCTTCTACTAAGAAGTCGATAATCACCTGGTCAAAATCATCCCCACCGAGTCTGTTATCACCCGCTGTTGAAAGGACTTCGAATACACCATCACCCAGTTCAAGGATAGAGACGTCAAATGTACCGCCACCTAAGTCAAAGACAAGGATTTTCTGGTCTTTGTCTGTTTTATCTAAGCCGTACGCAAGTGCTGCTGCTGTCGGTTCATTGATAATACGTTCAACTTCTAAACCAGCGATTTTACCTGCATCCTTAGTCGCCTGACGTTCTGCATCATTGAAGTAAGCCGGCACTGTGATGACCGCTTTAGAAACTGTTTCGCCGAGGTAGGCTTCAGCTGTCGCTTTTAAGTTCTGCAGAATCATCGCTGAGATTTCCTGCGGTGAATATTGTTTGCCATCCACTTCCACTTTGTGGTCAGTACCCATCTCACGTTTGATGGAGATGATTGTATTTGGGTTAGTGATAGCCTGACGTTTCGCCACTTCACCGATCTGAGTTTCACCGTTTTTGAATGCCACAACAGATGGAGTTGTGCGGTTGCCTTCAGGGTTAGCGATTACTTTCGGTTCTCCGCCTTCAAGTACAGCTACACATGAATTTGTTGTTCCTAAGTCAATACCGATTACTTTACTCATTTAGAATTCCTCCAGTTTATATTATTCGTTGACTTTAACCATTGACGGTCTTAAGACACGTTCTTTTAATTTATAGCCTTTTTGCAGTTCATCCAGCACAATGCCTGATTCTTTAGAATCATCTTTTTCCTGCATGACTGCCTGATGGAAGTTCGGATCAAAAGGCTGATCCTGTGCTTCGATTGTTTCAAGCCCATGTTCCTTCAGGGCACTGACTAAGTTGTCATATACCATCTGCACACCTTTGATCAGTGTTTCATCCTCACTCTTCTGAGCAAGTGCACGCTCGATATTATCAAGCGTCGGAATCACATCACGCAGTACTGCCTGAGAACGATAGGTTTTCTCCGTTTCAAGTTCCGTACGCGTCCGTTTCTTATAGTTGTCAAACTCAGCGTATAATCTTAAATATTTTTCTTCACTAGCTGCGAGCGCCGCTTCCAGATCTGCTACCTTTTGCTCCAGACCGTCACCGTCAACATCGATCGGTGTCGTGTCGACAGGCGCTTCAGCAGTTACTTCTTCTTCAGGAACTGTTTCTTCCTGGACGTTTTTCTCTTCCGTCATTCAATATCCTCCTTAGAGTGCGCTAAGTCCCTCAAAAACTTTCCGATAGCTCATTTTAATAGGTCCGATTACAGCAACCCGTCCGTCCACTTCTTCAGTCTGAACCGGTTTAGTGACGAGTGAGACATGATTAAGCTTATCATCGATTTCCTGTCCTATCTTAACATTAATCAAATCGTCATTCATACTAATAAGCTTGGCAATGAACAGATCCGATTCGATGTAAGACATCAAATCTCGGACACCGTCCAAGTCTTTCGGGACCGCATCAAACAGAAACTCCTGCCCTGCCTTATGAATCACTGGATCAGGCTTATCGAGTCGTCTGTTGACATAATGATTTACCATCGATACAAGCTGCTTGTTAAGTGGTGTAAACGTATTGTTCTCATGATGAAGCATGGCATTAAAATACTGGTTGAGTTCTAGCAGTTCTTCCGCTGATAACGGACTGTGCCAGCCCAGCTGCTCATGCTCAACTTCACCGTCACTGTAAATCAATACAATCAGCAATGAATGAGCGACGGCAGCCAGATGGATCGCTGCTATTTTTCTGGCTTTATGATAGCCGGTCACAACAGCAAAATAATGCGTAGCAGCAGCCACTTTATCCGCAAGCTCATCAAAGTTCTTATGACTGAAGGTGCTTGCAGCATGTTCAGTCTGCAAGGTGCTGATATAGTGTTTATAGCCTTCAATTGAAGGGATGCGGCCTGAAGAAATATGGGTCTTTTCAATAAAGCCCTGTTCTTCAAGCTTCTTCATCTCAGCACGGATGGTCGCTGAACTGATGGTCAGCTGATGTTTATTCATCAGGGTACGTGAACCTACAGGCACACCACTTTCAACAAAATCTTCAACCAAAGTGTTCAATAAAATCTTTTGTCTGTTAGTGAGCATGTTTCACCTCTTTAGCACTCTTGTATCCGAAGTGCTAATAATAATTTATCAAATTGGTCAAAGTATGTCAATGTAAAACACTTCAGTTTGAAGATAAAAAAATCTACCTTCTAGATAGAAAGTAGAAATTGTTCAAATACATCATTACCGACCATACGCCCTTCAGGTGTCATGGCAATTTTATCTCCTGTCAGTATCAGATGACCCTTCTCCTCCAGCTGTGACAGCACATCACCAAACACGTCCTCTATCTGGGTGGCGTAGCGCTCAAAGAAGTCCGCTCTGGATACGCCCTCATTCATGCGCAGGCCGAGGAACATGAATTCCTCCATGGACTCCTCAAGCGTCACCTGATGTCTTTCTTTGACCGCATTTCCTCTTGTCATCGCTTTGATATAATGCGGGACAGGTGCAATATTATAGTAGCGGCTGCCGTTGACATAGCCGTGACTGCCGGCCCCGGCGCCGTAGTATTCCTTATTCTGCCAGTAGACTTTATTATGTGCGGACTCATGACCTTCTTTTGCGAAGTTAGAAATCTCATACTGCTTGAAATCAGACTGCGCCAGACGCCTGATCGTATAATCATACATTTCCGCAGCGAGCGTCTCATCCGGCAGCTGCAGCATCCCTTTACGGTACTGATTATAGAACTGGGTCTTCGGTTCCAGGATGAGTGAATAGCTCGAGATATGATTGATATCAAGGGCAAGCGCATGCTCTAAATCATCTTTGACCTGCTGCAGGGTCTGCGTCGGCAGATGGTACATCAGATCGATGCTGACCGACTCTATTCCGGCGGACTTCGCAGTATCGACCGCTTTTTTGATGTCACTTTCAACGTGCGTGCGTCCGAGCAGCTTCAACAGGTCATTATCGAATGTCTGTACACCGAGACTGAGCCGGTTGACATGGTAATGTTTCATGATATGAATCTTATCTGCTGTCAGCTCATCAGGGTTCGCTTCCATGGTAAACTCACGGGCAATCTTAAAATGCTGAGAGATGAAGCTCAGCAGCCGTTCCAGTTGTTCTACGTTCAATGCAGTCGGGGTCCCCCCGCCGATGAACAAGGTGTCGATATTTCCCGGGATCTCCTTCAGTTCCTTTATCAGACAGTCGATATAAACATCAACCGGCTGGTTCTTGATGAGGAACTTATTGAAGTCGCAGTATGTGCAGATACGGTTGCAGAACGGGATATGAATATAAAGACTCGTCATCATAACTCCTTTCACGAATAAAAGTGGCTGACGCCACTTTTATTCTTCATCCATTTTCAGGACAGCGAGGAATGCCTCCTGCGGAATTTCAACAGATCCGACAGCTTTCATCTTCGCTTTACCTGCTTTTTGTTTTTCCAGCAGTTTACGTTTACGGCTGATGTCACCACCGTAACATTTTGCGAGCACGTTCTTCCCGATCGATTTAATGTTAGTACGTGCAATAATTTTCTGACCGATCGCAGCCTGTACCGGTACTTCGAACTGTTGACGCGGGATCAGGGTCTTCAGCTTTTCAACGATGACCTTACCGCGATCATAAGCGAAATCACGATGCACAATAAAGCTGAGTGCATCGACCGTATCACCGTTCAATAGAATATCCATCTTAACGAGACGACTTTCCTGATAACCGATCAGCTCATAGTCAAATGACGCATAGCCCTTCGTATTTGATTTCAACTGATCGAAGAAATCAAAGACAATTTCGGACAGCGGCAGCTCATAGATGATATTGACACGGATATCGTCGAGGTAATCCATCGTCTTGAAGTTACCCCGCTTCTTCTGGCAGAGCTCCATGACAGCACCGACATAATCGTTCGGCACCATGATACTTGCCTTGACATAAGGTTCAAAGATCTTGTCAATCTTCTGAGGGTCAGGCATCTTAGACGGATTATCAACAATGACTTCACTGCCGTCTGTCATCACACATTTGTAGATAACGGACGGTGCTGTCGCAATCAGTTCAATACCGAACTCACGTTCAATACGCTCCTGAATGATCTCCATATGAAGAAGGCCGAGGAAGCCGACGCGGAAACCGAAGCCGAGTGCCTGTGACGTTTCAGCCTCAAATTCAAGGGAGGCATCATTCAGCTGCAGCTTCTCCAGCGCCTCGCGCAGATCGTTGTACTTACTTGTATCGATCGGATAGATACCGCAGAAGACCATCGGATTCATCTTCTTATAGCCCTGCAGCGGCTCTGGTGCCGGATTGTTCGCAAGCGTGATGGTATCACCGACGCGTGAGTCACCGACATTTTTAATGGACGCTGTGATATAGCCTACATCTCCGACCGTCAGTTCTGCGACCGGCAGCTGTTTAGGGGTATTGATGCCGACTTCGACGACTTCAAATTCCTTACCGGTCGCCATCATACGGATTTTATCACCGGCTTTGACTGTACCATCGATGATACGGATAGATGAAATAACGCCGCGGTATGCATCAAACGCACTGTCAAAAATCAGCGCTTTCAGAGGCGCTTCCGGATCACCGGTCGGTGGCGGTACCAGTTCTACAATCTGCTCCAGAATCTCATCGATACCGATATTAGCTTTTGCTGAAGCGAGTACGGCGTCAGAAGCATCCAACCCGATGACGTCCTCTATCTCCTGCTTGACACGTTCAGGCTCTGCTGCCGGCAGATCGATCTTATTGATCACCGGAATCAGTTCAAGATCGTTATCCAGGGCAAGATAAACGTTGGCTAACGTCTGTGCTTCTATCCCTTGAGCGGCATCCACCACGAGAATGGCACCTTCACAGGCAGCCAAGCTTCGTGAAACCTCATAAGTGAAATCGACGTGTCCGGGTGTATCAATCAGATGGAAAATATACGTTTCGCCGTCTTTAGCAGTATAGTTCAGCTGGACCGCATTCAGTTTAATGGTGATACCTCTTTCGCGCTCTAAATCCATGGAATCAAGCAGCTGTGATTTCATTTCACGTGATGCAACGGATTTAGTATTCTCAAGGATACGGTCCGCAAGCGTGGACTTCCCATGGTCGATATGGGCAATGATGGAGAAATTCCTGATCTTATTCTGTCTTTTTAAACGTTCTTCATTGTTCATTCAGAGAACCAACTTTCTTTTCTATTCAATAATTATGATTATATCAAGTATAGAAGGCTACTTCAATCAGTTTTAAATTAACGATTGCAATGCCTCCTGTATTTTGATAAAATATTTCTTGTTGCAATGAAAACACGTAGGTGTAATATTTTTAGGAGGTGACATCATGCCAAACATCAAATCTGCTATTAAACGCGTGACGACTAGTCAAAAAGCTCAAGATGCTAATATCTCTCAAAAGAATGATATGCGTACTGCTATCAAAAACGCAAAAGCTGCTATCGAAAACAACGCTGATAACAAACAGGATTTAGTGAACACTGCTGTTAAAAAGATTGATAAAGCTGCGAAAAGCAACTTAATCCATTCTAACAAAGCTGACCGTTTAAAATCACAAGTTATGCGTTCTAACTAATAATGAAAGCCCGCTTCCGCGGGCTTTTTTTATATGCCTAAAATGAACAGTTCTAGAATAAGGACTTTGTCCATATAAGAGGATTTAAGCTGATAATCTGTTTCAGCACAGCGATCAATCACCTTGAGGATATCGCTTAAATTAAGGCGTGATACTTTGCGGAGAGCAAGCTTCACTCTGTACGGATGAATTTTCAGCTGCTTGGCCATCTGTGCCTCACTGAAACCTTTCTGACTCAGTATCTTAGTCTGATAAAAGAGTCGATACTGCCCGGTGATAAGCGCCAGAAGTTTAATCGGCTCTTCCTTCATATTGACAAGATCTTTCAGCAGCAGGATCGCTTCTTTCTTCCGATTTGTCGTAATGTAATCCGTCAGCAGAAAGACATTCTGCTCCAGACTGCGGGAGACAATCATTTCAACATGTGACTTGGTGACAATGGTATCGTCCCCAATATACAGCAACAGTTTATGCATCTCATTGGACACCAGTTTGTAGTCGGCGCCAGTGAGCTGAATCAGTTCATCCAGTGCATCCTGCTTGATATCTTTGAACTGTTGATTCATCTCTTGCTTGACCCATTTCTTTAAGGCCATTTCGTCCATTGCCTCTATTTTATTGACTTCATGCAGCTTCTTCATGTTTTTCACGATTTTCTTACGTTCATCCAGCTTCTCACTGTTCACTTCAAATATGACGACATTCGGCCCCGTGAACTGTTCCACAAACTGGACGAGCGCATCAATATGATGCTCGACAGTCACTCGCGGTTTCTCACCGGTAAAAAGATAGCTGTTCTGGACGACAATGACCTTTTTGTCGCTGAGAAACGGGATGGTCATGGCATCCTCTATAATAGTCTGTATAGGTGTCTCCAGTAAATCGTACTTGGAGAAATTAAAATCATCCTGCTCAGGCAGTAAATCACTGACGATTTTAGCGGTTCGCTCTGCCACCAGCTCCGGTACAACACCATGATTGATTATAATCGCACTCAAATTAAGAACTCCCTTGCTGAATGTTAATTTCATTATAGCTTTTTTCACATAAATATCATATACTTAACCTAAATGGAGGTTGATAACATGAATCATTTTGAACATGATGTGCAATCTAAAAACAATGACGTGAAAGATTCACTCCTTGCAATGGGTACTGGATTCGGCGCATTTGCTGCTATCTACATCATTGCTCAGATCTTTGATCTTTTAGCGAAATAAAAGACCGCCAGCGGTCTTTTTTTTATGGCCTTTTTGCTGTTCGGACCGTCTCCAGAAACTCTATCTTGCCATCTGTCTGCGTATTCAGAATATGCACACGGCTTTTATTCAGTCTGGCCATCACCTCCTCATGAGGATGACCGAAACGATTATTTCTGCCCGCTGAAATGACGGCATATTCAGGTTTAAGGCACTCCAGCAGTTCATCTGATGTGCTCGTTTTGCTGCCATGGTGGCCCACTTTCAGCACATCTATTTGTTCACTGCAGAGTTGACCCATTAACGACCTCTCTTTTTCTGCCGGTGCATCTCCCATCAGTAAGTAGCGACGTCCTAGTGTCACGCGCGTGATAATACTGCTGTCATTTTCATCGCTGAACGGACCTTCTGTATTCAGGAGCTCCACTACCGCCTGGCCGACTTGCAGTTTATCAAGTTGTCCAGCATGGATGATCTGTGTGCCGCTTTCCTTCGCCAGCGCAAGCAGTTCGGCATATTTATCGTGACCGGGCGCCTCTGTATTTAATATCAGATAGTCCACATGTATTAATCTTAAAAGGTTAACTGCCTCACCGAAATGATCGGCATCCGGATGAGTAAGTAGTAAATAATCTATTTTAGGGTAGCCCTTTTCCTTAAGCACGCCGTGTAAATGAAAGGCGACAGCGTCACTCTCTTTTCGCCGCTTCTGCCACTTCTCTCTCATCATTTCCATCCGTCCACCTGTATCTGTCACAAGTAACTGCCCGCCGCTTTCGACGATCGAGCTGTCACCTTGTCCCACGTCGATAAAGGTCACCCCTTCCGCATGCGGCTGCAGGGCACTGATGCCATAGAGGAGCAATAACAGCATGGCTGCTCCGCCCAAAAACCGGATGACTGTGAACTCGAGTCTCGATAGCACAAAGAAAATGATCAGGGTCAGTATGACATAGACCTCAGCCCGCTGATTCGCCAGAATGATATCAGGAAGATGAATAAGACTGAAAACATCAATCAGTGCGTCGTTTATGAAAAAAGCAAACGCCAACAAGCTATCAAACCAGTCAGGCAGTGAATGCATAAGCATCATCCACAGCAGGATACTCGTACAAAGCGGAAACATGACAGCAGTGAAGAAAGGGATAAAAAGAAGATTAGTGACTAAACCTATTATCTGAAAACTGTTGAAGTTGAGGAGGAGAATCGGGATACTTGCGAGCTGAGAAATCAAGCAGGTCAGCACAAGCAGAGAAATCGGCCGCCTATCCTGATAAAGATTGCTCGTAAAAATCAGGGTAAAAGAGATGAAATAGGACAGCTGAAATCCGATATCAAAGATAGCGGTCGGTTCAAAAAGAAGAAAAAGCAGAAAGGATAATGACAGCGCATCCAGCAGGGTAAGACCATATCTTTTCAGTGCCATATAAATCAGAATAAAAAGCGATGACCTGATGACAGAAGGCGACAGTCCGGTCAGTACCGTATACATCGGGATGATGATGAACATGGCAGCTGTACACCAGTGAAGAGGAAGGTAGAACCGTTTCAGCAGGAAGAAGAGCTGGACACTGATCAACGCTACATGAGAGCCGCTGATTGCATAGAGATGATAAATACCCAGAACTTTCAGCTGCGCAAGCTCATCTGCTGCAAGATACCGGGTATCGCCCAAGGTCAGCGCAACAACGTAACGCATATTATAGCGACCACTTTGCATCATGTGATCGGCAAGCTGAACACGGTAAAGCTTCAGCTTATCCACTATACCCAGCGTTCTCTCCCTGCAGGATAACCAGTCTATCTGTTTAACTGTCGCCTGATAGCGGATGCCCTGCCGCTTTAAAAAAGCGGCATAGTCGAATTTCAGGCCATTGGTGTTCGGTAAGGGCTGTCTGAGTTCAACTGAAGCTGAGCAGGCCCTGAAATAAGGCATTCTGCTGAGCAGCTGCTTGTGCTCACTTTCAGACTTAATATGATAACTGAACCTCACCGGCTGATCCTCTATAAGAGCAACCCCGGAAAAATAATCACCATCGACATTCTGGTCGTCGGTAAATGACAACAGTGAAGTCATGGTGCCTCTTTCAGTATCCGTCCAGTCAAAATCTGGTGCCGCTTCTGCAGAAGTATAGAAATAGAAAAAGAGACTCACACCAAACAGGCCTATCACATAGACCAACCTTTGTTTCCGGTAGCTATGACAGATGACGAGCAGAAACAAGATACATGCGCTTAACGGCGCAGACCGAAACAGTATACCGCAGCAGGCGGCGACAGCCAGATTAAACCACATGTATCCTCCTTCTTATTCGATCATTTTAAAATAATCCGCTACTTTCCTCGCATCAAACGGTATTTTCTCCACTTGGACACCTGATTTCTGCAATAATTCTATTGCATACGGATGGTTCTTATAATCGATGGCATAGGAGATCTTGCTGATACCTGCTTGTATCAGAGACTTCGTGCAGTGAATACACGGAAAATGCGTGACATAAATTTCAGCGCCTGCCGTTGAGACACCTAATTTTGCGCACTGCAGCAGCGCATTCATTTCGGCATGGACTGTTCTGATACAGTGTCCTTCCTCAAGATAACAACCGACATCCGTGCAGTGTGCTTCACCTGCAACTGACCCGTTATAGCCGCCCGCAATCATCCTATTTTCCTTGACGATGGTCGCACCCACGCTTAATCTATTGCATGTTGAACGTAAAGCGAGTAGCTGGCTCTGCGCCATAAAATAATCCTGCCATTTAATTCTTTCCACAATGATCCCTCCAATAGTCTCATTGTAAGGGAATGAATCCTGCTCTGGCAATCACAATTCGATGAACGGTTCAAGTGTCATATAAGTCTTGTCTCCGATCCCCTTGATCTCCTTCATCTCTTCCTTCGACTTGAAACCCCCATGCTGCTCCCGGTAAAGCAGGATGTCGGCCGCTTTCTTCGGTCCAATGCCCGGGATCTCCTGCAGCTCTGTCTCAGTCGCCTTATTGATATTGATCACCTTGCTCTCAGGGCCTTGACCGCTTCCTGCTTCAGTGTGATACATCGCAAACTTCTCCTCTTTGACCTCACCTTTAAAAGGGACGTAAATCACCATCTGATCCGTCAACAGCATCGACAAGTTCACCGCTTCAAGGTCTGCATTTTCTCTTGGCTGAGCCAGGACGATGACATCGTTGACGCGCTGATTTTCTCGCGAAGGATAGACCCCCGGATGCTTGACCGCCCCTTTTATATCAACGATCAGTTCCTTGTCAGGTCCTTCAGTGGTCACGACTTTTTCGACAGCCGGTTTCTCCTCTGCCAGGGACTCGAGCGGCTCTACCGGTTTCTTAGCGGACGACAGATAGATGAATAGGACCGCCATCAGTATAATGAGGCATATACCCAGCTTCATTTTATGCGTCATCAGCAGTTCATGAATTTTTTCCACAAAAAAACACCTCCCCTTAATAATCGGAGAGATGTCATCATTTTATTTTTTCTGTCACAATAAAAATTATCTTTCACGTTTTTTACGTGCAACATAAAAGATTCTTTCAGCATCATGTGGTACTGCTTCATCCGGCTTAAAGTCCGCAAAGACCTTCTCAACTGTAAAACCATTGTTTTCTAGCAGCGTTCGATAATCTTCCGGCTCAAAGGTCCGCTGATAGTGTGATTCATCAAAACGTCGATACTTACCGTCTTCTTCCAGCATGAAGAAACTCATATCGTGATAGACACTGTGCTCCTCTTCGCCTGGCACTGTCTGCCACAAATAAGTCACACGGTCCGTCTCGTCACTGTAAGTCTGTCCGTTGAACAGATGAGTCATCTTCCAGACCGAATGGACATCAAAGAGAAATACACCGTCTTCCTCAAGATGGTTATAGAGCCGGCTGAAAAGTACATTCAGCTCTTCTTCCGCTGTGACATAATTCAGGCTGTCGCAGAAACAGGTGATGACGTCAAACGTCCGGTCCAGTTCAAGTGCTGTCATATCCTGCACCAGCCACTGAATGGATGGGTCTTTAGTCTGGGCCACTGTCAACATGTCCTCACTCAGATCCACACCGACACGTTCCAGCTGTTTCGGCAGCAGTGTCGTAAAAGAACCCGTGCCACATGCAAGGTCAAGTATGGAATGCTTTCCCTTCAGATAAGGGGCTGTCACCTCAATCCACTGGTCATACGGCTGGTCATACATCAGTTCATCATAGAGAACTGCAAATGCCTCGTATGTCATGCTTCGTAGGTGATGAACTCTGCATCACGATACAGACGCTCCAAGTTATAGTAGCTTCGTTCATCGCGGTGGAAGATATGGACTACAACATCATCCAGGTCTACAAGTATCCACTGCGCCTCGTTGAAGCCTTCAAGCTTGCCTACCTCAATCCCTGCTTTTTCTGCCTGTTCCTTCACTTCTCTTGCAATCGCCTGTACCTGGCGGTCAGAATTGGCATGGCAGATGACGTAGTAATCAGTGATGCCACTGATCTCCTTGACATCAATACCGATGATTTCCTCTGCCTTTTTATCGTCACACGCTTTAAATGCGAGTTCAAGTAATTGTTTTGAATCCATTCAATCCATCCTTTTAAGTTATTTTTCGAGGTTATAGTAATTCAGGCAATCTATCGTCAGCGGATAGATCACGTGATCGGCTTCCGCCAAATATAAGACTGTTCGTTTTGAGATTTCATAGATTGCTTTATCAAGTTTCTGCTCATCAAAGATCATCTTTCTGATGTCATCAACGCCGGGCTGTGTCCGCCCCGGTTCGATATAATCAGCCACAAAAATGATTTTTTCACTGAGCGTCATATGAGGACGTCCAGTCGTATGATGATAGATGGCAAGATAAATCTCTTCGTCTTCTATCCCGAATTCATTTTTCATGATCGCTGCGCCGACCGGTCCATGCAGAATCTCGGAATTATAGGCTAAAAGTGTATTATCAAGCTCATATTTCGTCACTTTCTGATATAGTTTTGACAGCTCATCATATTTTGCATAGTCGTGCAGAATACCTGCAATTTCAACCCGTTCAGCATCACCGCCAAAAATTCCAGCCATCTTCACGGCTGTTTCAGCGACTCGCAGGGAATGCTCAAAACGTTTTTTCGGCAATTTTTCTTCAACTATTTTAATCGCTTTTTTCTTTTTCATAGATACGTTCCTTTCGCACATACGACTCAATGTCTTCAGTGAGCCAGAACTTCACGGTCTTACCTGCAGCAAGACGCGTTCTGATCTCGGTAGAGCTGACATCAATTCGCGGAATATGGAAGCTCACTGCCTCTTCGACCTGCTGATACTCAACTGAACGATTCACCACTATAAATGTGCACATCTGATGCAGTTCATCTATGCGGTACCAGTTGTGCAGCTGATCGTACTGATCAGTGCCGATGACGACATAGATATCCGGATCACTTTCTGCCAGATACTTTACAGTATCATACGTATAGCTCTGCCCTCTGCGCTCCAGCTCGAATGTCGACACCTCGCCAAAACCCAGTCCAGCGATGCCAAGGGTCAGCATCTTCAGTCTCTCCTCGTCTGTCGCAACAGCATGCCGTGATTTCAACGGACTGTGCGCGGCCGGCATAAAAATAAACCGGTCTGGCCTGAAGGCCGCATGCACCTCATTCGCCACCACGAGATGACCGATGTGCAGAGGGTCGAACGTCCCGCCGTATAGTATGATCATCGCGGCAGTTCAATTTTCTTGTGGTTTTTAGAAGGCTTATACAGAATAATCGTCGAACCGATCAACTGGACGAGGTCGCCGTGTACGCGGCGCGCCACCTCTTCAGCCAGCTCCTCTTTTTCATCATCATTATTCTGAAGAATGCTGACTTTAATCAACTCTCTCTTCTCCAGCACTTCGTTCAGCTGTTCAATCAGATTGTCATTGATGCCTCCTTTACCGATCTGGAAGATCGGATCAAGATGGTGGGCTTCTCCGCGTAAATAACGTTTTTGTTTACCTGTTAACATATCGTTCCTCCTATAAATGATTCTTCACACATTCGGTCATAGCCGCTCGATCTGCTTCTAGACCTGTCCAGATTTTAAAGCTCTGTGCGCCCTGGTTGACGAACATCCCCAGTCCATTGATCGTGGTCAGCCCGAGACTGTCAGCGAGCGCGAGAAAAGGCGTCTTGCTCGGTGTATAGATGATGTCTGCAACCACTGCATCCGGATGCACTGAACTGAAGTCGTAAAGCACCTCATCTTTAAAGCCGGTCATGCCGACCGGTGTGGTATTGACCAGTAAATCCGTTCGGTCTGCATATCGCTCAATATCCTGCAATGTGATCTTGTTTACATCAAACGGCCAGTCATCCAGACGTTCAGGGCTGCGGTTGGCTACAGTGACCTCCGCTCCTCTGGCCGCAAATCCTTGAGCGATCGCTCTGCTGGCGCCTCCCGCTCCAATCAACAGGACATGGCGATAATCATGTAGCGGCAGACTTTCAATAAAGCCGGATGCGTCTGTATTGTAGCCTGTCCACTTATCCCCGGTAATTTTAACCGTATTGACGGCACCCATTTTCAGCGCATCAGCATCTACTTCATCCAGATAATCCATGATAGCGGTCTTGAACGGGATTGTCACATTAAAACCATCCATCTCCTTAGCCGTCATGATATCACGGATGTGATGGAAATGATTCGGATGGATATCAAGTGCCAGATAGGAATAATCGAGTCCAAGCGACCTGAAATTAGCATGATGCATCACAGGGGATAAGGAATGGCTGATCGGGTGGCCGATAACGGCAAAATTCATCGTCATCCCTATAAGATGCTCGGTCTTAAATAGACATCCACTTGTTTAGGGGCATAAACTTCAAGCACGGCCCCTTCTTCAACAGTGATAAAACCGAGTCCTGATATGATGATATCCTGCTTCTGCTCTTTCACAGATAATGTATGTCTTTTAAGGTTGTTAAAATCAAATGTCTTGTTTCCCGGCGGTGTCAAAAGCTCCCCTATCTGACGATGCCATAGATCTTCTGCATTCACACGCTTCGTCCGGTGAATATTCAGACGATTGGAGACAAAACAATTCAAGCTGCGTCTGCCACCCGACACATAATCCACGCGTACTAAACCACCCAGGAAGAGGGTCTGCCCTTCATTCAGCTGGAAGTTACGCGGCTTGATCTCTTCTTTTGGCATGATGACTTTTAATTCGTCGTCAGTGACGTAATGCGTCATCTGGTGAGACTGTATGATACCCGGTGTATCATACATAAACGTACCATCACCTAGAGGGATATCGATTAAATCAAGTGTCGTACCCGGAAAATGTGAAGTCGTAATGACATTTTTCTCACCGATACTGCGTTCAATCAGCTTATTGATCAGTGTTGATTTGCCGACGTTTGTCGTCCCGACGATATAGACATCCTGGCCGTTACGCTCCTCTTCAATCACTTGAAGCAATTCATCTATGCCATGGTTCTTCTCAGCCGAAATCAGCACCACTGCATCCGGCTTCATACCCAGTTCTTTTGCCAGGTGTTTGATCCAGTTCTCTACACGCTTCTTATTGATCAGCTTAGGCAGTAAATCGATCTTGTTGGCCGCCAGAATGACTTTTTTCTGCCCGACAATGCGTTTCAAGCCGCTGATCCATGACCCTTGAAAATCAAAGACATCAATGACATTGACGATGATACCTTCACGGTCACTGAGGGCATTCAGCATCGTCAGAAAGTCGTCACTCGACATATTGACATCTTGAATCTCGTTGTAATGCTTCAGTCTGAAGCAGCGCCTGCAGATGACATCCTCTTTATTGAGACTAGATTTCGGCACATAGCCCGCCTGATTCGGATCTTCACTCTGAAGAACAGCGCCGCAGCCGATACATCTTAATTCGTTAGACAAATATGTTTCCTCCTAAAGTTATGTTTATCCATCCCTATTTTAGCACATTTCTATTTGAATCAAAAAATTGACATAAAAAAAGTCCCAGTAGCCCGGGACGGTAAGCGGATGACTGGAATTGAACCAATGACTCCAGCCAGGAAGACTGGTATTATAACATTTAACTACATCCGCATATATAATTCTGATGAACACTTTATCTATAATAGCACAGATAAAATATTTACGCAACAAAAAAACGGACTTTTTATGAAGTCCGAAAAATCACCATCTGTTCTCAAGCTTTTCAAGCATCGCCTGGCCTTGCTGCGTCAGTTTGAGATCTTTCATTTCGTCGATACTATAAGCACCATTTAACTGGAAGTCTGCTTTATCACCTTCCACTAAATCTTCGTCGAATAAATAATCCAGTTCCGCTTCATCATAGTCATTATTCACAGAATCAAAGCGGCCTTCTTTGGACACACTGTCTAAATATTTGTAGAGTACATCATTATCAACTGTCATATGCAAATCTCCTTTTTGTTTTCTTAATCAATACCCACCTTCTGACAATATAACCTCATATAGAAAATAAAAAGACAAACTTTTAAGTCTGTCTAAAATCACTGTTCATTTGGATCGTTTTCAGCATCTTCATGTGTTTTATGGACAGTACCAGGTTCATGGTCAGGCCCTGCATAGATAGAATAAAGTTTAATCGGTTCGTCACCTTTATTCGTCACATTATGCCACGTATCAGCAGGCACAATAATGATATCATCTGCCTTCACTTCACGCTCAAAGTTCAGGTTGTCTTCACTTGGTCCCATCTGACATAGACCTTCCCCTAGCTCAATTCTCAAGAACTGTTCAATACCATGATGAATCTCAAGCCCGATATCATCGCCAGGTTGAATCGTCATCAATGTGACCTGAAGTTTATCTCCCGTCCAGATAGTCGTACGGAAGTTGTCGTTTTCAAGTGTCATACCTTCAATGTTCTCAACTACAGGCTGTTTGCCGTGGTCTTTAAAATCATAAGCCATCTCTAAACCCTCCTATAAAATAATATACATTTACTTCTACCCTTAAATATCAAAGATAACTATCAATCGATGACAAAAGAGTGACTAATGAGCCTAAATTCTATAGCCAAGTATAGTTAAAGAATAGGCTTTATCATCCATATAAGCGACATCCGGCAGCTGCCCATATGTCGTGAAGCCGTTCTTCTCAAAGAGACGTATGGAGGGTATATTATGGCTGAAGATAAAGGCAAGCAGTGTTCTCAGGCCCAGCTCTTCTGCCTGTCTCTTCAGTTCCTCTAGAGCATACTGGCCGATTCCCTGTCCGCGGTGATGCTCATCAATATAGATGCTTACCTCTAGCGTCTGATCGTAGGCGGCACGCGCATAAAATGTACTGAAGCTCATCCAGCCGACCACTTCATCACCTTTCTCAATCACATAGAGCGGTTTAGCATCATGGTGGTCGTGAAACCACCCCACTCTACTTTCCACTGACACTGGCTCCACGTCTGCTGTCACCATGCGGCCTGCTATTGTGGAGTTGTATATTTCGACAATTCTATCCAGGTCTTGAAGTTCTGCCCGTCTCGTTTTCATAAGATGCCTCCACTTTTTTCTTAATCTTAACACAAAAATAGGACTGCATCTGCAGTCCTATTTATTCACATCCACAATGACACCTTCGCCGCCGATAGTTATCGGCTGCTTACCGTCCCATTTATCGATCATCTGCTTTTTGATGATCTTATTTGTCAGTGATTTATCCAGGATTTCATTCGCTTCCGCCTGACCCTTTGCTTCAATCTTCTTCTTCGCCGCATTCTGCTCAGCAATAGCGCGGTCAGTCTTCGCGCGCTCCAGTTCCTGGTTCGCTTTTACCCGTTCATCAATGGCAGCCTGCGTCGCCGCATCTGCCTTCGGACTTGAAATAGCGATATCTTCAACGATAAATCCTTGGTCTGTCAGGTTGTTCTGCAGTTCATCCAGTGTTGCCTTCTTGATTTCACTGGTTTTGACACCAAATGTCTCAATCACGGAATATTTGGCGACAGATTGACGCAGACCATCCAGTACACGTGTCCGCAGGAAGCCATTCTCCAGCCCTTCAATATCCGCATTACCGAACTTATTGAAAATCTTGACGACCTTAGTCGGGTCCACATGATAGTTGACACTGATATCCATATCCAGGTTCTTGCCGTCTGATGTCGCGACGTTCAGATTCTGATACTCCTTCGTCTGTGTACGGATCGGATAATGGACAGCCTTGTCTAACGGCGAAATAATGTGCCAGCCGGCTGGTTTAGTCTGATCCTTCACCCCTGTTACCGAGTAGATGACGGCCTGATAACCTTGCGGCACCTTTTCGATACACATGAACAGGATAAGGGCACCTAACAGCAGTAATGTGCCGATAATAGTGGTCAGCAGTAAAGATTTACGGTTGACCGGTCTTTTCGCGGGTCTGACGGTCTTCACTTTCGATGTGCTTGATGAGTTCATTAACTTCCTCCAATTCTTCGGTCAGCTGCCTGATTGCCTGCTGTGACTGAAAGTGCCTGCTTCTGATCTGAATGGCATGAATGAGACGCTCTCGTTCTTCTTCCAGTCTGACGAGTTCCAGTTCTTCTTCATACTGTCTGTGCTTGGTTAAGCGCTTCTCGTCATTCACTTCACTTCTGAATGACAGATAATCATAGAAACGGGACAATACAAAGTAGAGAATCACCGCAAGGATAATCAGGATGATGAATCCGATTAAGAAATAACGCATAAAATCCCTCCATTCCATGCTTACTACCATTATAACATGACTATATGTAAATAAATGCAATAAAACCATGACAATGTCATGGTCTACTCTTCCCATTTGATGGATGCCATTTAAATGAGAAGTAATACATTATCAATTTCAGGTATATCAAGGGCTAAACAGTCATCAGGCCGCTTCTGATATTAAGTGAAACATTATTTATTATCATAAAGCTGTCGTTTTTTTGTCGTTTTTTATGCCTGAAACCTGGGTGAACGTTTCGTTCTATCAGATCACTATTATCATACACCAAAGAAGCGGTCCTGTCCTTTTTTAAGGCATGTAAAACCGGTAAATCTTTAGGATTCTTAAGGACTTTCGATCATGATGCTAAGGCCGACATTTCGGCTCTATATCAGGCATGAGGTCGTATTTCACGACGTCATACTATGTCCTAAAGGGTCACGCTGTTTTACCGACTCCCTTTACAAGGGTTAAAGACAAATATGTCGCTTACTCTTTTTTGAGCAATAACCTCTATATTGGTCACACTTTTTTGTGTACTCAAAAATGAGTAACCAATATTGGCTAGTCAAAAAGGAATAACCAATAGCTGTCGCTCAAAAAAGAACAATAGCTCTTAGTCGAAAAAGGATAACAGTTTTTGAACCCGCACAAAAATCTTCAAGTTCGTCAAAATTGGCGGAGTTCAAGGCTGCCTCATTTTTGGGATGGCCTCGCCTTTCGTCCGGTCAAACCACATTGCCGTTTTGGGAATGTGGTATACAGAAGAATGATAGACCACTACCCTGAATCGGGGTATAGATTAGATATCCCCAATTTTAGGGTGGGGTCGCGTTTCACGACCTCATATCCTTAAATTAAAAAACGGCTATTTTTTGAATTAAGGATAATGCTGGGGTAACGATTCGTTACGTCAGCTACCTGATGCAAACAATCCTTACATCAGGTCTAGTGTTCCTTAGATAGGTTCAATCATGTACCTATCTTATATATTGCATAAGTCAGGTCTCCGCTCAATAATCCTTAGTCCAGGGTGTGAATAATCTGCACATCCTTTGGGCGTAAACAATCCTTACGCATTATAACTACTAGTTAGAGTGCCTGTCACGTGTGTTGTGCGTCTTCTATATAGAATGAAATGTCAGGTTTTGTCAGGTTTTTGTGTTATGAGTACCTTTTAAAAGATCATTAAATTTATTTTTTTATAAATCTAGGATCATTAAGAATTATTGTTTCAATTTGTTGTCTAACCTTATTAATTTCATCAATATCATCTTGCATATCAAAAATTATAGAGGTATATAATTCAACATTCCTATCCATTAATCCCTTATCAGATACAACTGTGTATGAGTCATCTTCTTTGATAGGATTACTTATTAATAATGTGTCTCCACTATGAGTTATATCGTTCCTAATTTTTCTTGTTTTTCTATTACTTCTCGTGGCTCTTTGTGGGTAACCTGTATTGCTTTTCGCTATAAATTTATCGTAATAATTTCTATATCTATAATCATTACTCTCATCATCTAACTCGCTTTCACTTTTACCGTTAAAATGTAGATGAGTATAAACTATTATTTTAAGTAAAATATCATCAAGTGTATTTATCATTCTTAAACAAACATTTAAATAAAAAGAGGCTTTAATTAATAGGGATAGATCAAAGTCACTTTCAATAACTTTATCATATATTTCTTGAAACTTTTCCTCCGCAAATGAATATAAAAATACGTTATTATCGTATATGTTCAATAAATCAAACAATTTTTCTTCAATTCTTCCTCCAATTGGACCTAATCCAAAAGCACTTATTAAACTATTAGGGTCATCATACTTAATCAAAAATTGGTTTTTTGCCATGAGTTTTACTCCTCCACTTATTATTACTCAAACCATATTAAAAATAGATTTTAATTGCAACCCTGTTCCGTTCTGTAAAACGCCTGTACTCCGTTCTGAGTTATGTTAGGCAGATCACCTGTACTCCGTTTGAGTTGCGTTAGGTGATACGCTTAATAGTCATCTTCCAACCTTAGAGTAATGCCACATTCTGCAACACTTCAACAAAAAAGAGATGCAACCTTTGCACCTCTCTAACCATGTTCGTTTGATATAAAATTGCAACCTTTTTTAGTTGTCATAATTTTCTTCTTGTAATCACTTTAGCCTCATTCAGCTCTTGCAATATATCGCGCTTCCGCTTCCAGGTTATCCGTTTTTTGTTGTGTATCATCGAAAGCAGCACATCTTTTCTGATATAGAGTATGCCGTGCTGATCCATTACACTTACTGACTTATCTATGTGATACAGTCCTCTATACGTCTGTGCCAGGTACTTGTTAGGCTGCTGCGATATGTACCCTTTGAGTTCGGGCGCTGTACCATATCTGAGACGGTTTCTGTTGCCGATTTTAGAAGCGGAATTAGTATTCCCACTGTTTCCCTTGCTGAACGTGTGACCGTGCTTAAATCGTCCCTGTGCGTCTCTGAGAGCGTCCATGTCATCACTCCTTTTTTATAGCCTCCGAAATCTCTATTTAGGGTGTCGGATATGTCGGATTCTCTTTTTAAGGCTGCCGATACTGCTGATTTAGCCAACGCAATTTTGCGTTTTCAGGCTTCCTTTTCTTTTTAAGGGAGCCGATAAAGCCGATTTTCGCTTTCCAATTTTGGAACATCCTTTTTAGGTGTCTAAAATGTCTAAATGCTCATATATTGAACCATCTAGCAAAAGCTAGCATCACCCTAGCAATTCCTAGCACAATATATATATGCGTATTCTAGTATTTTCTAGTAATTGTGTGCCTACATCTGCCTACATGTTAATGAGTCCGTACTCTTTTTCGGTCCATGATTGACGTTTTTCTTGCCGTTCTTTTATTGATGCACGGTATTCAGCGATACGCTCGGTTTCTCTCAGTTTTTTAAACTTCTCTTTATGTTCAAACCACTTTACCGCTTCCGGGTCTCCATTTTTTAATCTTCCCTTGTATTCTAGGTGTTCTTTTCTGGTTTCAACGTCAAGAAAGCCAATATTCCAATAATCAACTTTATTTTGTTTTTTAATTGCTTCATAGTCGATTTCATATTCTGTAAATGCATCTATCTCACTGCTCAATATATTTACCTGATCCGCCGTAAGCTCTTCATAGTCCTCCACACATTGATAGCCCTTGTCAGTCCGTTCTTCCCTCACTTCTTGAAGCTTCAGAAGAAAGCGATTATATTTATCAGCTTCTCGATTATTAAACTTACCAGTCTTTTGATATTTAAAGACGGCTAGATAATGAGAAGGTTTTGCGCGATCAGCAGCTTCAAAAAAATCTTCATAGTCTCTTTCAGCTCTTTTCAAAAATTTATCCAGCTGCTCTTTCTTTTCACAAATTCTTATAGCTAGATCTTCTACCAACCAACCGCCTTTATACCATCCTTTAACCTCATCAATTTTTATCGTTCCAACTGATAAGTCATATAATTCATTAATTTCGTCTTGCATTTTTTGAGCTTTGAGACTGATAAAAGCAGGGTTAAACTTTGTTAATAAGTGATAGTATTTGAGGTAACATTCTTCCATTACATCAACCCCAATAAATAGTTAAAATCTTGATTCGCTTCTCTATTTTGCAATACTTCTCTTGTCTGTTTCATCTCTTCTAGGAAATCACTCTCAATCTGTTTAAAATAACCCTCCTCTTCCATCTTTTTCAGCTCTTCATCCAACTTTTTTTGTGCATCCTTGTATAGTCCGCGATTTTTAAGTTCATCAGCTACTATACCGACGCGCTTCCGTTGTCTTCTTACACAATCTTCGTTCTGATTTACCTCATGTTCTTCCAGAATTATATTTTCACTTCTAAAAAGGTTTAAAAGTGTCTTATCGTCTATTTGAAGCGGTTCATTACGAATAATGTCGAATACAGTTACCAGTTCCATTAAATTCTCCCCTATCCTTTTAATAAAAGGCAGGGCCTAAGCCCTACCCTGAATTACTTCTCTTTGTCTGCCAACCATTGCTTGAACTCTTTGTGATGCAATACGAACTGTTTGAACATCTCTTCTTTGTCGTTCAATGCTTGCTGATAGTCTTCAATGAGTTCTTCGATTGCTTTAAAGACCGGATTAGTTGATCTGGCATTCTGAGGTTTGTTCTGATAAAAATTATTAAAGTTCTCTCTGTTGATGTTTTCAGTCAATTCATCTCTTGCTGCCTTAACGCCTTGATTCTGTAATATTCTCAAGAAACGTTCTTTCTCTTTTCTGATTTCTTCATTCACCTTGTTATCAGTCATGTCCTATCCTCCTAAATTCCGTACTCATTTTTGTATTTATCAAGCGTTAATCGCATTGTTAATCTAGCTGCGCCTCCGCCATCGGTAGCATAACGGTCCATTTCTTCTTTCAGCTTGCGATACACTTTGAGTTTAGGCGGTGTCACAATGTCGTCAATTTCGTTTTTGAATGTCGAGAAACTTACTAATGCATAATCTTGCTCAAAATCTGCGAGTTGTTTAATTGCATTC
Organism: Macrococcus bovicus; assembly: GCF_004359575.1. GTDB lineage: Bacteria > Bacillota > Bacilli > Staphylococcales > Staphylococcaceae > Macrococcus > Macrococcus bovicus. The sequence continues at coordinate 260,351 of NZ_SCWF01000001.1, forward strand.
TTGAATAGATAAAGATTGTTATTGATCGCATGTGCCTTGTATTTGTCGTATTTTGCCGCTTCCAGGTACTCACTTAAAAGCACTCGTAAATCAGTTACTGTTCTGATGCTGTCTATCTTCATATTCAACTCATTAGTCATCTGACTGTTGTAATAAACACGCTTTGTAATTTCGTCTGATGATAGGTTATCTGATTCATTCAGCGCTCTGTTTGCCGTTTCAACGATGAGGTTACGTTTCTCAACCTGACTCTGTGCCGCCTGCTGAATTGCTTGCTCCGCCCTTTCCTTCTCTTCCTGGATAATCGCTCTGATGCCTTCTTTAAGCGCGCCATCCGTATATGTTTTACCGTACTGATCCTTATACTCGGCAATACGTGCATCTGTCGCTTTGCCGAAGTCACCGATATTTGCAGCTGGATCACGATTAATCAAGTCCTCATAAGCCGATTTAACCGCTCCATTGTTAAAGTCTGTCTTGTTCATCAATTCAATAATTTCATTTGTCATTGTCCTGTCTCCTTATCTGTTATGTTTTCTGCTGTCTTTGTCGATTGGTTGTATAGCGATGTGTTCTTTGCTTTCCGTTCTTCTCGTCTTGCCCTCACCATGTCCCTCACTAAGTCAGGTGGCGCATTAGTTAGATCAATCAAGTCACCCTCTGCTGTGCGATATAGGCTCCGGCCGTCGTGCGTTCTTACCCAGTCACTCATCGTTATGCCTCCCTGTTTATTTGTTCATGGCACTTCTCTAACATACTCAGACGACCTGTCAGCGCATCCACACGCGATATAAGCGCACGTTTTGCTATATGGAAGTCATAGTCGTTCTGACAATAGAAGTAGCCCTTGCGCCCCTCTATGCTGCTTGAACCGATAGGTATTTCAAAATCATTTACTAGTTCGCTGATGATCTGCTGTAACTTCCTGTGATAGTCTTTGTCCTTGTTTAGTTTTGCGAGTATATCTGTTGATGATATATACTTATGTTCGGCTGATTTAATGATATTAAGTACATTGGCGTGTTCCTGTGTCATTATCAGCCCTTCTTTTTCCTGGTCCATCCTGTCCCTCCTTCCGATTTATTATTGATGAAGCGGCTCAACTTGAATCAAGCCGCTCAAATAACGCTTGTTGAAAGTCATCATCTGCTTTATCGAATAGCAGAACCTCATTGTTATCAATCATCTTTTTAAGTTCTAGCCCTAAATTCAACCACTGTTTTTTTAATACACCGCTCTCCTCGCTCATATAAAGCTCTCTGAGCGTCGTTAAGTATTTTTCTACCGTGAATACCTCTTTCATCAAAAGAATCCGCCTGTGGTCTTGTAGAAGCTAAATAGGGCTGTTCCTGTTGCGCTGTCTTTACTTTTTGCAATGATGCACTCAATATCTGACTTGCCGAAAGGGTCAGGCTCTTTTGTCCTGTTGTAATAGTCGTCACGGTACAATAAGAAAACCATATCAGCATCTTGCTCGATTCCGCCGGCCTCCCTTAAATCACTCATGACGGGCCGCTTCTCTGTGCGGCTTTCTACTCCCCTATTCAGCTGAGAAAGTGCAATGATGACGCATTTCTGTTCTTTAGCGATGATTTTTAACTTCCGGCTGATCTCCTCAACTTCTAATCGTCTGTCTCTGTGCTTGCCGTCCGGCATCATAAGCGTTAGGTAGTCGATGATGATGACATTGTTCTTTGCTGTCTGTTTCATCCTGGACGCCTCACGACTAATCATTGAGGGTGTCACATGGTCGTTATCATGCACCACTAGAGACATGTCTTTGTATTTTTCTAGCGATTCAGCTATCTTGTCCTGTTCGTCATCTGTGAAAGAATCAGGTACTTTAAATTTATTGAGCTGTACGCGGCTCATTGTGGCCAATATGCGCTGTGTGATTTTCTTGTTGGTCGTCTCTAGTGAAAACAGTGATACATGATTGCCTTTGTCAGCCAGCTTCAAAGCAAGGTTGAGGGCAAAGGCCGTTTTCCCTGTGGACGGCCGCGCTCCCACTACAATAAGCTGTCCAGGCTCAAAGCCGCCTATCAAGTTATCTAGCTGACTGTAACCGGTCTTAATAAGGCTAGGCTTTACTTCACCGCTCAACTCTTTTACGATCTCCCCTATGACTTCCTTCTTGCTGTCACGCTTCGAGACTTCGAGACTGTTCACATATTGCATGACCTCATTCAAGTGCTGCCTGTTCTCTTTAGTGGGATTGTTGCTATATTGAATACTTGCATCCGATAAAGTTTTCGCCTTGAATACTTCCAACACTTCGATTTGATATTGTGTGAAGTGTGATTTGAATAACAGTTCATCATTCCGCCACTGTTCAATTAATGCTGAGGGTATGAAGTCAGCTTCATACTTCTTTGCTGTGTGATAAAGTGCTGCCAACTCTAGGCCATTGTTCTTCTCGATGAATGAGAAGAAGCGGGTAGAATATGGATCATAGAACATTTCAGGTTTCAACGTTAGATCACTGAGAAGCTCCGGGTACTTAACGATTGAGCCGATTACCATATATTCTAGGTTTTCATTCATCATCATTCAGATACTCCTTTAAACGGGCGTAGCGGGCCTGTATGCGCGCTTGTTTCTCTGGGTCCTTAGGTTTATTCCTGTTTGCCTCAATGTCCCGCTGTATGGCCTCGTATTGGCGCTGTGCTTCATTGATTTGTTCATACATGGCAATATCTGAAATGTGAGGAGCAAACCGCACTTGGCGGTAATACTCCGATAATCTATTGTTAGTACGTTCATAGTCGGCTGTACGTAATGCGTCTAGCCATGCCTGGCCTATCTCCCGATTTAATTTGAAGTTAGGATATAGGCTCTGTACACGCTGTACGATGCTCGCCGCTTCCTTGTCTGTCATCGGTCATCCTCCTCACTGAGTAAGTCAGTAATGTTAAAGGTTTCGTTGTCACTAGATTGATTGGTTGATGGTACTAGCCGTTCATTTAGATACGATTCAAACTTATTACCAAACAATGTTTCAGGTCTGAGGTATTTGTTATTAGATGGATCATTGAGCCATTGACTTGTCTTGTTATCAATCACTGTCCTGAAATCATCAACTGAATATCCCTCATTTAGTCTTGCATTGATTAATGATTGAGTTTTCTTGGTGTTATGTCTAAATGATTTAGAAGTCTGAGAATTGAGATACTCGATAATATCTTTTATTTCTTTATCATTCTTTAATTCTTTTACATTCTTGTGTATAGTATCCGGTTGTTGTCGTAATCGCTTCGTATTCGTAGTATTTTCGTTGTCGCTTTCTTTGTCGTATTCGTAATTTTTAGGGTCTTGATAAACGTTGTAGTTATGCACTTTAACGACCATACCTCTTGTCGTTTTCGTGGTCGTAATCATAGGCGTATTCACATCGTATTCATTTGTAGCTTCGCTTGTTTTTCGTAACCAACGTAAAATGTTATCAATTTGGTGTTTGGTAGGCTTCTCAGTCCTGTATCCTACTTTATAACTACATACTTCTTGTATTTCAGGTATGCTTATAAGACACTCTCCACGTTCAAAACCTTTAGTTTCATCTGCTTCGTGCCTAGCTTTCATGAGAATATACAACCAAACTTTTAAATGAAGCGGTGACATATTCCATATTTCACTTTCAATCAACTTACGAGAAAGTAGAATATAGCCGCCTGGAATGAGAGGTTTATTCACTTAATCACCCCTCGCTTTCTTCTTTTTCTGATAACGTTCTCTAGCCTTTTTATTCCGACGCTGCCTTAGTTCTTCCGGTGTATATTTTCCGTATTTGATCTTTACTTCTCGATTTTCGACATAGGCTCGAAACATGTGACTATTAAAGCCTGAACCATAATCTAAATACTCATTTTCTGATATTAAGCCTTTTAAAAATGCACATTCACAACAATAATGGTGATCTCCATCTGCATAATGCGGGATACTTGCATCAAATTCTTTCGAGCAATTATCACATTGATATAACTCAACATCCCAACATGCAAGCGTTCCATCAGGTTCTTGTTTAACGATTATGATGGTATCTTTTAACATTCTTCGCCCTCCTCCTTTCCTCCTATGAATAATTTGGGTTTAAATGCACATAGGCGGTACATAAACCGCCCTGAGCATGTTATAATTAAGGTCGAATAATTATTTATTGGTCTTTCCCCTGGTCAGTGTTTGGTCGCGCTGCTAGGGGCTTTTTTATGATGATTAGAGCTAGGTTGTTGAGCTTGATGATGTCCTTGAAGTATCGTTTGAAACCCTCCCTGTTGCTGTCATACTCTTCAAACGCTTCTGACGTTGTAAGCTCAAATATAACGGCCTTGTCGTCTATGGTTATCTTTACACCTCGCATACTATCCCCTCCTGGTAATCTTTCAGAGTCTTGAATTTCAGTGATCTGACCGGCATTTTCATAGTCTGAATCAACTCAATGAAAGCATCGTGCCACTCTTCTTTATTGGCCCGATATGCCTCAACAGCATCTTGATGAACGAAAGTGATTACCACGTCGCCTTGTCTGTCGTACTCGACACTTACACCCTCGCGCCTAACCATTCAGCACCTCATTAAGTTCAGCATCTGTACATTTGAGCGTCCCACAAAAACGGCCTTCAGTAGCTTTTGGAACCAACTTTTGAAGCGACGATAGCGGGATAGTAGCAATGATGGTATCACTTTTTTCAGGGCGTAAATTGTAGAATCCTAATAAGCTCCGTCTAAATGAATACTTCTTTTTCATGTTATTTGTCCCCCAAACGATTAAGATTCTCAATGTTATCTTGAATTTTGCTGATTCTACCAATAGCTAAGAATAAATCAGCTTTTAGATCTTCAAAATCGCAGTTATTTTCTTTCAAATACTGTTGTAATAAATGAAGTTCGGCAAATGATAAATTTTCTAAGTTCTCCGCAAAACCTTGAGAGTTGCAGGCTGCTATTAGTAATTCATCGACACTAAACATTAATATCCGAGTTGATACAGGACTTACGCCAAAAACATAGGAATTTTTTCTTACTAAACCATCAAAATGTTTTTGTCTTACTACTTCTCTTACGTTTTCCGCTTCCAAGGCGTCAAGTGCGTTACAGATTTCAGTCTGAAAATACTCTTGTACTGTGAAATTATCGTTTGTTTTAATATCTGCTACGTTTGCGGCATTAGTTAAGATTTCTTTAGCTTTTTCTACTGACATGTTTATTTCTCCTTTAGGCTCATGGCCGGTTTATTTGTTATTTCCAACGTGAGTTCACATGTTCTAAATATGCATCTAGTCGATCAATGACTATCAGCTTCAATCCGCTAGATACTGATATGGATATGTCGCTAAATTCTTTTGTTGCTTCCGCTGCTGCTATGATCCTGTTAGCGGTTGCCTTGCTTGTGTGAATGTACTCATGCACGAGTGAAGCACGGATGTACTTCGGTTGTAGAGTAACAATTTGCTCTTCTTTCAAGATACTTTCGTGCGGCTGCGGGTTGTCTAACTGAATGACTTTATTCATATAATTTCACCTCCTTAAACATATAAAAACATAACTTTAGTCGAAAAAAATCTCGTCTACTGTAATATTCGGAAATAATTTTTGTCTAAGACTATTCCTAACTAGCAACATTTCGCTTTTAGAGAAAGCAGTTTTTCCATGTTCTTTCATGCGATAGGCTTGAGGTGATATTCCAAAAAGCCTTGCCATATCATTTTGAGTTAAGCCAAGCATTTTTCTATAACCGATAATTTTATTCAAAATTTACACCTCCATAACTTTTCATATATTACATAATTATAATAACTTTTTATTTCGTATCGGTCAATATATTTCATAGAAAAACATAACAAAATATTATATAATAGTCGTGAGGTGAATTTATGAATAAAGAAAAAATAGGACGTAGAATTAAAAGTATTCGACGCGGCCAGGGTCTCACTATGGTGTTATTCAGTGAAAAGATTGACGGAGTTAAGTCAGGTGTTATTTCTAACTGGGAAAATGGAAAACAAGTACCGAACAAAGAACGATTAAAAAAAATAGCCGAAATTGGAAACGTCACTGTCCCTTATCTATTGTATGGGGAAATTCGAGAAGTGATAACAGATATGACAGATGAATTTTTCGTTAGAAAAGCAAGATTGTCGTTGCTAGATAGACAAGAAATTATCGATGAGAACGATCAAAAATATTTAACGGAACGGGCTACTTTTTTTTATAGAAAATTCTCAGAAGACAATCCTGAAAATATTGACCGTCTTATGACCTGGGGAGAAAAGAATGAATATGATTCTGAATTTTACTCATATATGATAAACGACTTTGAAAGAGAGTTAAATCAAATATACGCTCTGTATGAAGGTGAATTTGCCACAATGCCAGCGAAATTCAAAAAGATATCGGCAATCCTTCAAGAAAATTTCATCGACGCTAAGTCGGTTGAGGATTTTATCATTAAAATTTTTAATGAGATCAAAGACGAAAAATTATCATCAGGATATAAAGAGGCTCTTTACCTAGATACATTAGAATTTTTCACACGCCTATTTCACGGCTGCTTTCAGCATTACGAATACCATCGCAAACCGAAAATATATGATGCTATTGGTTCAGCTATTATTTCCGGCAGTGTAAACATTACTTATAATATAGACCTTGCTTCGTTTGCTAACTGGCATAAACTGACCGATAACCGAAAAGAAAAACTTCATGCTCAACTGACCAATATGAGTGAAATGATGATAAACCATGAATTAAACGACCAAAAGATGACCGAAGCCAATATCAAGGAGGACTAGCCTATGTTCTGCGAAGAGTTCATTAATAAGCATGGTGTCACTCAATACCGCTTCGTTGAGCGTTATACAGACCCGCTGACGAACAAACGCAAGCAAGTGAGCGTTGTCATGAACAAGAACGGTAAACAGTCTCAGAAAGAGGCTCTGAAGCGGCTGAATTCGAAGATAGATGACAAGCTGAATAATGTCAGCAACACTAAACTATATCAGCTGACGTTTTACCAGGCGTGCGAAGAATGGTACGAGCATTACGTCAAGACTTCCGGCAGCAAGCGTACCACTGTCAAGACGATAAGAAGCACGCTGAATGGTATCGAGAACAACTTCGATCATAATATGCTCATTGTGAAGATGGATGCGAAGATAATACAGAAGCGGTTTAATGAGTGGAATGTCGAGGTTACTTTTGGCCATCTCGTAAGGTGCAAGAACATCTTAAGAGGTGTATTCAAGTACGTTAAAGCGTTCTATGGTTTGAAGGACGTATCATTCTTTGAGGATATTACAGTGCCTAAGAAGGCTCGGACACTTGACCAGGTGAAGGCTAAGAAAAATAACTATCTTGAAGAAAGTGAAGTCAAGGAGCTTCTTGTGAAGTTTGATGAAATGATTGAGAACACGCGTAACCGGCTCATGAAGCGGAGCTATATGCGTATCAAGAACATTGTAGAGTTTCAGATATTGAACGGCTTACGCATCGGCGAGTTAGTCGCTATCAAGGTAAACAATATTGACTTTGACAGCAAGAAACTTGAAGTGGATGGTTCACTTGTACGCGAACCGGACAAGAACGGCAAGACTTTCGGTGTCAAGGACACGACGAAGAATGAATCGAGTTACCGCGTGATTGATCTGACTGAAAGAAGCTGTGAAATATTACGTAGAGTCATACTAGAGAACAAGGCTACTAAACAGTGGGATGATAACTATTTCGATAACGGCTTCATCTTCACCAATAACCATGGCAGCCCGATGCAGCTAGACAAGATCAACTTGCTGCTTAAGAACGTCGTTGAGATTACCAGCTTCAAGGATAAGAAAGTCACCTCGCACACCTTGCGTCATACTCATATCTCTACCCTGGCTCAATTAGGCATCCCTATCAAGGCCATCATGGAACGTGTGGGCCATTCCAATCAGAATACGACTATACAGATTTACACTCATGTGACAGATCAGATGAACAAGGACTTGCTATTCAAACTAAATAAACTTGAAAAAAACGGGTGATGAGAACTCAATCTCATCACCCGTTTTCCTGTCGTTTTTAGCAGAAAGTATAATATATTGTCGTTTTTCTGTCGTTTTTTTCGGCTGTTTTCTGAGTTTTGACACTTAAACCCTTGATATATAAGCGTTTATATAAAAAGGTATATTACTCTTCCCACTCGATATAACCCTTCCGTTTGAAATAGGCGAGGAAGCGTCTCTCCATCATGCGGTTGACGCGCGTCTTCCATTCGTCATTTGATTTGACGGGTACCACCATGATCGAATAAAAGCCGTTGGAATTCGCTGCCAGCACATCAGTCATCATCTGGTCACCGATAACCACTGTCTCATCCGGTGTCACTTCCATTGCTTTGACCGCTTTTTTGAACGCCTGCCCCATCGGTTTTCGGGCATTAAAAATATAGTCTACCTTCAGCGGCGTCGCAAATGCAGCGACGCGGGTCTCATTATTATTGGAGACGATTGTAATCTTGATACCCGCTTTTGCCATCTGATTGAACCAGGCGATGACTTCTTCTGTGGCCAGTTCGACATCCCAGCCGACTAATGTATTGTCCAGGTCTGTGATGATTGCTTTAACACCCCGGGCCTTCAGATCTTCCGGTCTGATCTCAAAGACATTCTTCACGTATTGGCTGGGCATTAAATATTTTTTCAGTATACTCACTGTTTTCACCTCAATTCATTCATACCTTAATTCCACCATAATAAAACCCCCATTCTCTTGGAACTGGGGGTCCATGCTATTCGATGATTTCTTTGTCGCCGTAATCGACTTCTGTTTCACTGTAAATGATGAAGCCGATGATCGCAGTTGCAATCACTGATAATGCCATGATGAAGATCATGTCAACGCCTCCTAACTACTTTGTCGCAGCAAATGTCTCTATTAATGATTTTACAATTTTACTGGACGATACGCAAGCGACTTTCAGGAACTCTTCGAATGTCATCCCTGCTTCTCCGTTCGCCAAATCTGAGACGGCACGCGTGATAATGAAAGGCGTCTGGTACTGATAGGCGACTTGTGCCACTGCCGCTGCTTCCATTTCAACAGCGAGCACATCAGGGAAGTTCTCGATAATCTTCTGTTTCTTCTCCAATGAACCGATAAAGCTGTCGCCAGAAACGATCAGCCCGATATGAGCATGCAGATCGTTATGCCGGATCGCTTCTTCTGTCAGCGATATCAGCTTCTTGTCTGCCGCATAAGTCTTTGGCATACCCGGCACTTGTCCTAGCACATAACCAAATTCTGTCGCATCTACATCGTGATGCAGGACCTCACGGCTGACAACGATATCACCTACACTCAGTCCCTGGCCAAGCCCGCCAGCAGAACCTGTGTTGATAATGGCTTCCGGCTGATAATGTTCGATAAGAAGAGCCGTCGTCAATGCGGCGTTCACCTTACCGATCCCACTCTGCATCAGGACCACTTCATAACCGTACAGACTGCCTGTATAAACTTCGACATGCGCATGTTTTTTCACTTCAAGATGCTCGATGTCATTCTTCAGGATTTCGACTTCCTCCTGCATTGCACCTATAATTCCAAGCATGATTTTCCTCCTCAAATAAAAAGTAGATTCCTAAAGAATCTACTTGAATTTTAGCTGATTTCGACGATTTTAACACGCATTTCATTACCGTTCGGTAACGGTACGTTCACTTCGTCATTCACTTTTTTGCCGATCAATGCTTTAGCGATCGGTGATTCATTTGAGATCTTGCCTTCAAATGGATCCGCTTCTGCAGAACCGACGATCATATATGATTCTTCATCGCCGTCCGGCACTTCCACGAATTTCACTGTGCGGCCGATCTGTACTTCTGATTTTGAACCGTCATCAGAAATGATTTTAGCGTGACGGAGCATCATCTCAATCTTGACGATCTCCTGTTCAACGAAGCCCTGCTCGTCTTTTGCAGCATCGTACTCAGAGTTCTCTGATAAGTCGCCGAAGCTGCGTGCCACTTTAATTTTCTCTACTACTTCAGGACGTTTAATCGTCTTTAAATGCTCTAATTCTTCTTCAAGCTTGTTATAACCTTCTTGAGTCATCGGATATTCTTTTTGGATTTCCATTACTGTTCCTTCTTTCTGTGACCTTAATTTCTGATCAATGATTGTATTTTAGTTGTCATGATATCAATGGCGACTTCATTGCTGCCACCTTCAGGAATAATGATATCGGCATATTTCTTTGTAGGTTCAATAAACTGATTGTGCATCGGACGGACAACCGTTAAATACTGCTCGATAACGGATTCCATTGTGCGACCACGCTCTTCTATATCTCTCGTCATTCTTCGTAATATACGAAGATCTGCATCTGTATCTACAAATATTTTTACGTCCATCAAGTCTCGCAGCTCCTGGTTCTCCAGTGCGAAAATTCCTTCTACTATAATAACATCTTTCGGTTCAAATGTAATCGTTTTCTCGCTTCTTGTATGGATGGTGTAATCATATGTCGGCACTTTGACGGCCTTGCCGTCCCGCAGGTCGGTCAAATTCTGGATGAGTAAATCATTATCAAAAGCAAATGGATGATCATAGTTGGTCTTCAGTCTCTCCTCGAAACTGAGATGAGTCTGATCTTTATAATAATAATCCTGTTCAATTAAAGCAACGCTGTAACCTTCCAGGTTCTTTAATATTTTAGAGGTTACAGAGGTCTTCCCGGACCCCGAACCACCTGCAATTCCAATGATAGTAGTCATCAAGCCATTTCCTTCCGCATCATATTATTTTTGTATACCGGATGGTCCACTTTAATCTGTACAAGCTGCAGTGGATGACGCGCAGCATCAAGCGCAGTGCCTTCTTCATCGTAGATCGCTGTGATCACTTGTTTGAAGTTGTCAATTTCAGGTCCGAAGAATTCGATTTCCATTCCCGGCTTGAAGTTGTTACGCTGCTGTATCGTTGCCATCCGGGTCTTTTCATCATAGTCTAACACTAATCCACAGAAATCAAAAGGCGTTTTCTTAGATTGCTCATGCCCGAACATCTGCTCCTCGTAGCCAGGCACCCCTTCAAAGAAGGCAGGGGCCGTATCGCGGTTTGCACATTTGCCCAGTTCAATGATCCACTCAGGATCGATTTTGAAGTTCTCCGGATCAGCACAGTAGGCATCGATGACTTTACGATAGACAGAGACGACTGTCGCGATGTAATGAATCGACTTCATCCGCCCTTCAATCTTCAGCGAGTCTATACCGATATCAATCATGCTTGGAATGGATTCAATCAGCTTCAGATCTTTCGGACTCATCGCAAATGGTGTCACATCTTCACCTTCAAAGACTACATCCAGTTCATCATTGTCCACCGTAAGCAGGTCATAATCCCAGCGGCAGCTCTGACAGCAGCCGCCGCGGTTAGAGTCACGGGCTGTCATATGGTTACTTAAAGTACAGCGTCCTGAATAGGCGATACACATCGCACCATGAACAAAGGCCTCAATTTCAATATCCACTTTTTCCTTCATCAGACGCATTTCCTCTGCGCCGGTTTCACGTGCCAGCACCACACGTTCTAAGCCTTCATTTTTCCAGTACTCCACTGCTTTCCAGTTTGAGAGCGACTGCTGCGTACTTAAATGAATTTCAAGCTTCGGTGCCACTCGTTTACATGTCTCAATAATAAGCGGATCCGCTACAATGATACCTGTTGCGCCCGTTGCTTCCAGCTGACGCAGATAATCATCGAGCCCTTCTATATTTTCATCATGGGCAATGATGTTCGTTGTGACATAGATTTTTGCGCCGTACTTCTTGGCGAAGTCGACACCTTCCTTAATCTCATCCATCGTGAAATTATCAGCATTTGAACGGAGTCCATATTCCTGTCCACCCAGGAAAACAGCATCTGCACCGTAATGAACGGCAATCTTCAGTTTCTCAAGATTGCCGGCAGGCGCTAACAGTTCCGGTTTCTTTAATATTGTTTTAGTCATACTATCATCCCTTAATATACAGTTTGTTTATAGAGGAAGCCTTGATCTAGCGGACGATGCTCCGGCTGGATATCTTCAATCGCTTCCATCATATCGAATTTTTCATCGTCGTAAAGGTCGGGGTCCTCATGGTAAAGATCAATGGCTTTACGGTATTGTCGCGTCACTTCTGTGATATAGTCAGCGGAATGCAGGACACCATCTATTTTAAAGCTGTCAATCCCTGCCTCAAACAGTTCTTCCAGCTCTTCTATCACGCAGATGTCATTCGGACTCATGATATGTGTGCCGTTGTAATCTTCATAGATAGGATATTTGTTGTTGCGTTCCTCATCATAGAGCAGCATATTCTTGGCATCCTGACGGTTCTCAATCTTCATCGCTTTATCCATGTAGAGGAAATAATTACCGAGCAGCTGACGCTTCGACTGGAACATACAAGTCATGCCATGGACCTGGACTTCAATCTCGACATGTGTGTTTTCCTTGATCTCGATCACTTCTTCCATGCTCAGTTCGCGAGCAAGAACCGCCCGCACAGCACCGCGTTCACCCCAGTAGTTACATTGGAACTGGTTGGTCACCAGTGTTTCCTGGTTCCAGTGCAGCGGAATCGGATTTTCCTGCTCTTTCACATACATCACAACAGCAGGGTCGCCGAAAAGAATGCGATCCGGCCGTACTTCGTGCAGCCAGTTGATATAGTCTTCTACAGCATCTAAATGCTCATTGTGAAAAAGTCCGTTGACTGCCACGTAAGCTTTCTTATCTGCTGCGTGAATCATGTCGATGGCCTGCACAAGGGATTCACGGTTGAATTCTCCTGCTAAACGGAGCCCAAACTGCGCTTCACCGATGACAAAGGCATCGGCGCCTGCTTCCAGGAGCTCTTCAATATGTTCGAGTGACGTAGGGGTTACCAATAATTCAGTCATATTACCTCTCCTTTATAGAGATGCTCATGCCATCTCCTAAATCTATGAAATTCGTTGTATAGTCTGTCTGTTCTTTCAGCCAGTCATTATATTTCTCAATTTTTCTGACCATCTGTTTGACGTTACGGCTGCGGACAATTTCGATATTGCCGACAAAATCGTGATAAAGAATATTGTCAGTAATGATGAGTCCACCTTTTTTAACGAGCGGGCTATAGAGTTCAAAGAATCTCTTCGACTGCGCTTTCGCCGCATCGATAAACAATATATCATATTCCCGGTCGTTTACTTTTTCAAATGCCTCAGCCGCGTCTGCAAATATCAGTCTGACCTGCTTCTCATAGTTAAAATGCTTGACGTTCTGAACCGCTAAATCATACATTTCAGGATTCCGCTCGATCGTTGTCACATGCATCTGATTATCGACCGACGCGAAGTGCATGCCGCTGTATGCGATGGCTGTGCCGATTTCCAGTACGCTCTCTGCCTTGTGAATTCTCATCAGCTGTTTGACCATCTCAAGTGCGACCTTGTCCATGATAGGTACAGCGTTCTCTTCAGCATATTCCCGTAATTGGTCTAAAGAACTGACCGCGTTCAGCTGCGTAATATATTCTCTATTATCCATTTTATTCAATCCTTTAACAGAAAAACTACCAACCCGAGGGTTGGTAGAGTTCATCAATCATTCAGATTATTGTAGCACATTTCAGGGGATTTATTAAGCTAAAAATTAAAATCCGATGTATTTCGCTTTATTTGCATTATGCTCTTCCAGTGTTTTTGCAAAGTAGTTTTTACCGTTCTTATCAGCGAGGAAATACAGATAATCTGTATGAGCCGGATTAAGTGCGCTTTCCATTGACTCAGTGCCGCTTGCTGCAATAGGGCCGGGCGGCAGACCGACGTTCTGATAAGTATTGTATGGATCATCTACTTTTGTATCCTGCTCATAAGTGACGTCTTTATGACGGCCAAGTGCATAGAGAACAGTCGGATCGGTCTGCAGAGGCATCTCAGGATTCTCTTCCATACGGTTGATGAATACCGAAGCAATCTTTGCACGATCAGTCAGGCCGGATGCTTCACGTTCAATCAATGAACTGAATGTCAGGAACTCATGGAAGGTCATCCTTTTTTCCTGTCCTGCTTCATTAATCAAGACACCGCCGTATTTATCCCATAATGGAAAGGCATTATCTTCCGTTGCAGTCAGCATCTTATCTACAATCTGCTCAACTGTCGGATTCTCTTCCGTGAAATCATAGGTCGCCGGGAACAGGTAACCTTCAAGCGGATGTTTGATTTCTTTGTTATAGACCTCTTTTGTAATGAGCTTAGGGTGTTTTTCCTGCATTTTTTTCACGAACACAGGGTCGTCAATTTGTTTCGTGAACTCCGTTGCTGTGATTGAAGTATTTTTTTCTACGATTTTACCTATTTCATCTAAAGTGATACCTTCCGGAAAACCGATTTTGAATAAGACCGGCAGATACACCTCGCCTTTTTGCAGGCTTTTAGAAATCTGTTCAAATGTCATAGAAGGAGAAAGTTCATACTTCCCTGCCTTAAAGTCAGAGATATTGTTGAATTTCAGATAATACTTAAACATCGTGCTGTTCTTGATAATATGATTTGCTTCTAGTTTCTCACCAATTGCTGTTGCAGATTCGCCAGGCAGTATTTCAATTTTGGTCACTGCTTTGTTATCCGGGTCCAACGGTTTCTGGCTGGATGTGAAATAGAACAATCCAGCAATACCAGCAATAATAATTCCCAGTAGGAAAAGTCCGATGATGATCGCTGAAGCGAATCTCGATACGGATGCCGTGTCACGTATCTCTTTATTTCGCTTACTCATAGATTCACCTTATCCTTAGAAATTTTCCTCATCGATTTCAGTGTTGACGATTTCTTCAATCATATCCCACTCTTCATCTGTTTCAACCGGTAAGAAACGGCCGCCGTCACCTTCTTCATTAGGGACGTTAATCATCGGAATAAGTTCAATTTCTTCATCATCTGAAGCACCTTCTTCCGCTAAAATCACATAGTTTTTATCGAACTGCGGATTATAGAACTCCAGCACTTTGCGGTAAAGCACTTCATTGTTATCTTCATCATATAACGTTAAGAGCTCTTCCTCGTTGTTGATATCCAATGTTTCTTGTACTTCTTCATTTTCATTTTTAAATTCAGTCATAGTCATTCTCCTTTAGGATTTAGAATTAAGATAGCCTTGCAGAATAAAGACCGCTGCCATCTTATCAATAACAGCCTTCCGTTTCTTACGTGAGACATCTGCTTCAAGCAAGGTGCGCTCAGCCCCGACAGTCGATAATCGTTCATCCCACATGACGATTTCGAGATGCGGACACGCTTCCTTCAACATTTGACTGTACTGAAGAGAAGCTTCGCCGCGCGGACCAATTGAATTGTTCATATTTTTCGGCAGTCCGATGACCGCCACAGATACTTGATGCTCTTCAATAATCTCCTTCAGCCTGTCAATGCCGAAAATACCTGCGTCTTCATTGATTCGCAAAGTTTCCAGTCCCTGTGCCGTCCACCCCATCGCATCACTCAATGCGATGCCGACCGTCTTGGAGCCTACATCGAGGCCTATTACCTTATTCATGTGACGCTGTTTCTGACTCGATATAATGCTTCACCAGCTGCTCCATGATGTCATCTCTATCCAGTCTTCTGATTTGGTTACGCGCCTCATTATGTCTTGGAATATAGGCGGGATCACCTGATAAGAGGTAGCCGACAATTTGATTGATCGGGCTGTAACCTCTTTCTTCCAAAGTATGATAAACATTCAGAAGGACGGTACGTACTTCTTCTTTCGGTAATTCTTCAATGTCGAATTTCATCGTCTTATCAAAGTTTTCCACTAAGTTACACCCCTTCACATTACATTTGTTCACATTGTATCATATCTTAAATGCTCGATAAATTATAGCGATTTAATGTGTTCTTTAACAAACTGTAATGCTTCTGTCACTTTAGAAGGGTCGTTTGAACCGCCTTGCGCAGAATCAGGACGGCCTCCTCCTTTACCGCCTGTCACACCGGCCACACCTTTAATCAGGTCGCCGGCTTTGACACGGTCCGTTAAGGATTGAGCAACAGTGGCCATGTAGCTGAGTTTATCTGATTTTGCAATCAGGAAGATCACTGTATCCGGCAGCTTAGACTTATAGTCATCCATCAGATCACGTAATGCCTTCGCGTCAGCCGCTTCGACTTCCAGCGCTAAAGTCCGGATGCCGCCTAAGTCTTCAGTCAGTGTCGTAATATCGCCGACCTTCAAGTTCGTCAGTTCACGTTTCGTATCTGCAAGCTCTTTAGTCAGCTGTCTCTCTGTCTGAACGAGTTCTTCCACTTTCGCTTCAAGCTGGTCTGCATGTTTCACTTTTAATGTCGCAGCCAGCTGATCTGCCACTGCTTCAAAGTGAGTAAGGAATTCAAAGGCCGCCTGACCGGTTACCGCTTCTATACGTCTGACGCCTGCACCTGTGCCTGATTCTGAGACAATCTTGAACAAGCCGATTTCTGAAGTATTCCGTACATGGACACCGCCGCACAGCTCAATTGAGAAGTCGCTCATTTCGACAACCCGAACCACTTCACCGTACTTCTCTCCGAACAGTGCCATCGCGCCTTTTTCTTTCGCTTGTGCAATCGGCATCTGTTCAATCACGACAGGAATATTCCCCCAGATCTTCTGATTGACAATCGCTTCCACCTGCTTCAGTTCTTCTTGTGTCACCGGACCGAAGTGTGAGAAGTCAAAGCGCAGACGGTCTGGTGTCACGAGTGAGCCCGCCTGATTGACATGCGTGCCAAGCACTTGTTTCAAGGCTGCGTGCATCAAGTGAGTCGCACTATGGTTTTTGATGATAGAGTGGCGGAATTCAGGGTTGACGTTCGCCAGGACTGTCGCACCCCGGTGTACACGGCCGAATTTGACCGTTCCCGTGTGTAAATTCTGGCCATTCGGCGCTTTAACGACCTCTGTCACTGCAATTTCAAAGTCATCATGGCTGACCAGCCCGGTATCCGCAATCTGACCACCGCTCACTGCATAGAAAGGCGTCTCCCGCAGGACAAACTGGATGACGTCGCCGCTTTCGGCTGAATCCGTGAGGACGCCGTCAACCAGAATATCTTCTATTTCTGTCGTTGCTTCCAGAGTCTCATAGCCCACGAATACACTTGGTGTCGTGATATTAGCAAGCGTTTCATTCTGTACCTGCATACTTTGCGTCTGCTGACGTGATTCGCGGGCACGCGTCCGCTGTTCAGCCATTGCGCTTTCAAATCCTGCATGATCGACTGTCAGGCCGCTCTCTTCAGCCAGTTCTTCTGTCAGCTCAACCGGGAAACCGAATGTATCATACAGCTTGAAGACATCTTCACCTTTCAGTTCACCCTCTGCCGTCTCCTTCAGACGATTGAAATGGATTAAACCTTCCTCCAATGTTTCATGGAAACGGTCTTCCTCAGATTTAATGACCCGTTTGATGAAATCTTTCTGTTCTTCGACTGATGGATAGTAAGCTTTCATGATGGCAGCCACGATATCAACGAGCTGATACATGAACGGTTCATTGATGTTCAGCTTCTGAGCGAAACGGACTGCACGGCGGAGCAGGCGACGGAGGACGTATCCGCGTCCTTCATTCGATGGCAGTGCCCCGTCACCAATCGCAAAGGCTACTGTACGGATATGGTCCGCGATAACTTTGAAGGCGACGTCCTGATCTTTATCTACGCCATATGATTGACCCGAAATACGCTCTGTCTCCTGAATGATCGGCAGGAAGAGATCGGTGTCAAAGTTCGTCGGAACATTCTGCGAGACGCTCGCCATACGTTCAAGTCCCATACCCGTATCAATGTTCTGTTTCGGCAGTGGTGAATACGTATGGTCCGGATTATGGTTGAACTCAGAGAAGACCAGGTTCCAGATTTCCAGATAGCGCTCATTTTCGCCGCCCGGATACATTTCCTCAGCCGGATCGTCCTTGCCGTATGCCTCGCCCCGGTCATAGAAAATCTCTGTGTTCGGTCCAGAAGGCCCTTCACCGATATCCCAGAAGTTGCCTTCTATGCGTGTGATACGGTCGTCTGTCAGTCCGATATCGTTCACCCAGATATCGTAGGCTTCTGTGTCTTCCGGATGAATGGTCACATACAGTTTTTCCGGCTCAATGGCCATCCATCTCTCACTCGTCAGGAACTCCCAGGCAAATGCCACTGCTTCCTTCTTGAAGTAATCGCCGATAGAGAAGTTGCCGAGCATCTCGAAGAATGTATGGTGACGTGCTGTGAAGCCGACGTTCTCAATATCATTTGTCCGGATTGACTTCTGCGCATTCGTGATTCTCGGGTTCGCCGGAATCACTCTGCCATCGAAATATTTCTTCAGCGTCGCAACCCCTGAATTGATCCAGAGAAGGGTATCGTCATCAATCGGTACGAGTGGTGCTGATGGTTCTATCATATGTCCTTTTTCTACAAAGAAGTCTAAATACATCTGTCTGATTTCTGCTGCTGTTAAACGTTTCATCCAATCTCTCCCTTAAAATAAAATACACGTCCATCCCTCAGAAAGGGACGAACGTGTTCGCGGTACCACCCTAGTTATGACCAAGTCATCACTCATAGTTCTATTCGTTTACACTGTATAAGCAGCGTTCAGAGCTTCCTGCATGCCTCTCACCAGCCGGCATGTCTCTCAAAGTTCAGCGTCGCTCCTACTCCTCTTATACTGAATATCTAAATTATATGAATTTCATCGTCATGCGTCAACTGTTTCATAGTCATAGGGAGAAATTCCGTCCATATTGATCATCGGTGAAATCAGATGCATATTCTCAGCCGTCATCTCACCGACCGGGATATCAGTTTCCTCGCTGCCGAAGTAATCCCGCAGATGCATAGCGAAGGACGTCATGCGCTCGAGACCCATCCTCTGGATCCCGTCCTCAAAAGCCTGGCGTTCCCCGCAGAGAACAAGGGATTGTCTGGCACGCGTCAGACCGGTGTAAAGGATGTTTTTCTGCAGCATGCGGTAATAGGCTTTGACGACCGGCATAATCACAATAGGAAATTCAGAGCCTTGAGCCTTATGGATGGAACAGCAGTAGGCGTGGGTCAGTTCAGTGAGATCCTGTTTCGTGTAGGTCACCTCATTGCCATCATAGTCCACGATGACGACATCCTTGTTCAGCGCATTTTCTGCTGCCATAAAAATACCGACCACCTCACCGATATCACCGTTGAAAACATTATCTTCCGGCCGGTTGACCAGCTGCAGCACTTTATCGCCCTCCCGGTATACGACATCACCGAACTCGAGCTCCCGTTTGTCCTCTTCTTTCGGATTGAGAATCTGCTGCAGCTCCTTATTCAGGAATTTGATGCCTGCTTTACCTTTGTAGATAGGAGCCAGCACCTGGATGTCCCGCATGTCATAGCCCTTATCCACAGCCTTTGAGACCACCTGATTGATAACAGAGGGAATCTGCTCGGTTCGGCATGGTATAAATGAACGGTCATTGTATCTCGCCGAAATATCAAAGGGCTGATTCTTCTTGATCTGATGGGCAAGTTCAATGATCGATGAGCCTTCCTGCTGACGATAGACCTCCGCAAGTTCAACCTGTGGCATGATCCTGGAATCAATCAGGTCACGGAAGACCTGGCCGGGCCCAACTGACGGCAGCTGATCCTGGTCACCGACAAAGATGATCTGGCAATCGTTCGGCACAGCACGCATCAGCTGGAACATCAGCCACGTATCGACCATCGACATCTCATCAATGATGACAAGCTTCGCCGATATATCGTTTTCCAGGATATCATCCGGTTTATTCTCACGCGTCCAGCCGATCAGCCGGTGGATAGTCGTCGCCTCCAGACCAGTGGATTCTGACAGACGTTTAGATGCACGTCCTGTCGGTGCTGCGACAGCGACAGGAAAATCCGTGCCTTCATAGTCCTTATAGTCAAGGCTGAGACCATGAAGTTCAGCATATAGATTCACAATCCCGCGTATCACTGTCGTCTTACCGGTCCCTGGCCCCCCGGATAGAATCATCATCTTATGACTCATCGCTGTCTCAAGTGCCTCACGCTGTTTTTCAGCATAAGTCACATCGAACTGCGCCTCCAGTTCACCGATTGCGAGCAGCACTTCTGACTGTTCAAACTGCTTGACCTTATCCTCTGTCTGATGCAGACGGTGCAGAATCTGGACGGTCTTCACCTCCGAAAAGAAGAGACTCGGCATGTAGATACGGTTCTGGTCATTCACCACTATCTTTTCCTCGCTGAGTTCAGTCAGCTTGTTGACGAGTAGACCAGAATCAACGTCTTCACCTGAAGCGGTCAATATATGATACGCTGCCTCCAGTAAAGCCTGTTCCTCAACATAGGTATGGCCATTCTGCAGACAAGCCTGCTCCAGTGTAAAGACAAGTGCCGCACGCAGCCTTTCGGGGTGACTGCCTGCAATGCCCAGTTTTCTGGCCAGTTCATCCGCTTTCGTAAAACCAATCCCCTGAATATCCATCACAAGCTGATAAGGGGACTGCTCGATGACTTTCAGCGTCTCTTCTTTATAGAACTGAAAGATTTTCATCGCAAGCTGCGGGCCGAAACCCCACTCGTTCAGTCGGATCATCGTCTTCTCAATGGCCTGATTTTCACTCACCGTCCGGTAGATCATCTCCTGCTTATCCTTCGAGAGCTTCGGTACCCGGTTCAGGACTTCCTTATCATTCATAATCTGTGTCAGGGCATCTTCTCCGAGCGTATCCACAATCTGCTGGGCGAGCTTCTTCCCGATGCCCTTGAAGAGATCGCTCGACAAATAATGGATGATACCTTCTCTTGTCTGCGGCATATCTTTCTCAAATTTGTCAGCGGAGAGCTGTTGACCATACTTGGCATGCGTGACTATCTTGCCTGTAAATGTATAGGTATCACCTTCTCCGATATGCGGCAGATAACCGGTGACCGTCGCTTCCTCGTCAAAGTCTTCATTCGATTCCAGGACTTCTACTTTCAGCACGGTATAATAATTGTCTGCATTCTGAAAAAGAAGACGAGTGACTGTGCCTTTAATATAGGACTGTTCGAATAAAGACATGTTCTCCAATCTTAACCCTCCCTCAATTGCTCAAACATCTTAATGGCATGCCCGGCCAGCAGATGATCCGGCTGCAGTTCAGTGATCTCCCGAAAACTGTCAAGCGCCTGTTCGATGTCCTCATCCTGCATATAACGGGCAAGTGCCAGATTATAGCGCGCATCTGTATGGTCAGGCTCTTCTGCCAGCACTTCAGTCAGAACAGTCACTGCCTCACTGTACATTTCGAGCTGACAGAGCACAAGCCCGTACTGAAAACCGACTTCAGTGTCAGCGGGTTTCATCTCATAGCTACGCATCAAATAAGGCATCGCTGTCTTAAAATCACCCAGATTGACAAACGACATACCGAGCATATAGAACGTATCTGCATCCTCCAGTCCATGCGCCACGGCTTTCTGATACAGTGTCGCCGCTTCCTGATAGCGTTCATGGTTGAAGTAGATATTGGCCAGTCCATAATAAGCGCCCCCATGCGTCTCGTCCAACGTCAGCGCCTTCTGGAAGAAGCGTTCCGCTTCTTCCAGCTTGTTGGCATCCGCGAGAATGGTGCCTGCATTGATATAATGATTGGCTTCTGCCGGTTCTTCATCTATCGCCTTAAACAGCAGTTCCAGTGCTTTGTCGTATTGTTTGCTTTTGATCAGTTCTACTAATATTCCGTCGTTCATAATACCCTCCATTTTCCTGCCATTATATCAAAAAAAGAAGACTTTCGTCTTCTTTATATGACATATGTGAGCTGCCCTGAATGTTTATAGACCTCATCAATTGTTGCCCCACCGAGACAGACGGCGTCCTGATAGAAGACAACTGCCTGACCAGGCGTGATAGCCCGTACGGGTTCTGCGAATGTGACCTTCAGCTGAGTAGCTGAAATCTTCTCCACTGTCACTTTCGTATCCTGCTGACGATATCTGAATTTCGCCGTGCATTCAAGCGGCGTTGTGAAATCCACAGCATTGACAAAACTGAAATCAGAGGCGATCAAGTAATCACTGTACAGTGAATCATGATGGAATCCTTGTTCGACGTAGAGAACATTTTCTTCAAGATTCTTACCCGCCACAAACCACGGGTCACCGTCGCCCCCTATACCTAGACCGTGACGCTGGCCGATCGTATAATACATCAGACCTGCATGTTCACCCATCGGTTCGCCGCTCAGTGTCACCATGCGGCCGCTCTGTGCAGGCAGATACTGACTGAGGAAATCCTTGAAATTACGTTCACCGATGAAACAGATGCCTGTCGAATCCTTTTTCTTTGCTGTCGCCAGATCATTTTCTGCGGCAATACGACGGACCTCAGACTTTTCCAGATGTCCGAGCGGGAACATGACGTGCTTCAGCTGGTCCTGTGATAACTGGTTCAGGAAATAAGTCTGATCCTTGTTTGAATCTTTCCCCCGCAACATTTCCACATGTCCGTCATCATGACGTCTGATCTGGGCATAATGACCGGTCGCCACGTAATCTGCGCCGAGCTTTAAGGCATGGTCGAGGAACGCCTTGAACTTGATTTCTTTGTTGCACATCACGTCCGGGTTAGGAGTGCGTCCCTTCTTATATTCATCCAGGAAGTAAGTAAATACTTTGTCCCAGTACTCTTTTTCAAAGTTGACGGCATAATACGGGATACCGATCTGATTGCAGACGGCGATCACATCTTCATAGTCTTCCGTCGCTGTACAGACACCATTTTCATCCGTATCATCCCAGTTTTTCATAAAAATACCGATAACATCGTAGCCTTGCTGTTTCAGAAGCAGTGCGGTCACTGAGCTATCGACACCGCCGGACATACCGACGACGACTTTTGTGTTTTCATTTGTCATGTTTATTCGCTTCTTTCTTTATTCATTTCGTATATTTTAAGGAGCTGATCGGCGATATAGTCGATTTCCTCCTCCTTCATCGCATAGCTGAAACTGAAACGGATCGACTGTTTCGTCCGTTTATCTTCTCCGAACATAGCGGTCAGCACGTGTGAGGGTTCAATCGAGCCTGCCGTACAGGCTGACCCGCTGGAGACATAGACCCCTGCCATATCAAGCAACGTCAGCATGATCTCAACGTCGCTGAACGGAAAGTACAGATTTGTGATATGCGGCAGCTGCATATTCTTGTTGCCGTTCATTTCAAAGGGGATAGTGCGCTCCTGCAGTGCGTTCAGGAAATATTCCTTCAGCTGCATCAGTCTGACATTCCGTGCATCCATGTCTGCTGCGGCAAGCGCAAGGGCCGTCGCCATTCCTTTGATCAGGGGCACATTCTCAGTACCTGCGCGGCGCTTCGTTTCCTGGGAACCGCCCAGCTGCTGAAATTCAAGTTCTGTCCCCTGTTTGATATAGAGAAGACCGATGCCTTTTGGGCCGTAAAATTTATGTGCGGTCAGACTGAGAAGGTCGATGCCCAGTTCTTTCACATCAAGCGGCAGATGGCCAGCTGTCTGGACTGCATCTGTATGAAAATACGCCTGATGGTCTTTCAGAAGTCCCGAGATTTCGTCGATCTGCTGTATAGACCCTACTTCATTGTTACCGAACATGATAGAGACAAGAATCGTATCCGGTCTGAGCGCCTGCTCTAATGAGTCGATATTCACTTCACCGTAATCATTGACGGGCAGATAAGTGACGTCGAATCCCTCCTTCTCCAGATGCTGAAAGACATGGAGGACTGAATGATGCTCGATCTGCGAGGTGATGAGATGTCTGCCGAGATGCTGGCGTTTATAAGCGGTCCCTTTGATCGCAGTGTTATTCGATTCTGTCGCACCGCTCGTGAACATGATTTCCTTCGGCTCTGCATTCAGTAAGCCAGCCATTTCACGTCGTGCACTGTCGACGATATGACGTGCCGCCCGCCCCGTCTTATGAATGGATGATGGATTGCCATAAGTGTTCTCATATACTTCCATCATCGCCGCACTGACTTCGGGTGCTACAGGTGTTGTTGCTGAATAATCTGCATAAACTTCCATCTCAAGAAGACCTCCTTTTTTTCAATACTCTATATTAGCATCGTTTGAATGAAATTACCACATTATGAAACTTTACAAAAATTAATAAATAATTCCGTGGATTCTTAACGATTATTGAATGGAGGTGTTTTTTGAAACGGAAACTTTTAATGCTGGAGCTCTTACATAGCCGCGCTGAAACAGATGTACGCCAGCTTGAAAGAGAGCGTAAAGGTATATCAGGCGAAAAGATGGTGAGAGAGCTGATCGATGAAAAGATGGTGTTAGAGGACGTGACTTTGGAGATTGACGGGTCGGTTATTCAGCTGGATTTTATAGTTATTGCCGCAGGACGGGTGACTGTTCTGGAGGTGAAACATCATTCCAGCGACTATGTAATCCGTGAGAATATCTGGTATTTCAATGATGGTCAGCAAGCTTCAAATCCTTTCTATCAGCTTGAACGTACTCGTGGGCTGATGGAGAAATATTTGAGGCAACGCGGGTTCAGAGTGCCTGTCTGGGGGTTTATCGTCTGGACAAATATAGCGAGTCATGTTTATGGACTTAAGCAGGATGACCCTTTTATGACACCAGGTAAACTGGTGCGTTATATGAGTGAGAATCTGTTTAGAGCGGATTTAGTGTTAAGGGATATGATTGATAGAGACAGAATGCGGGTGTCTCCTTTTGACAAAATAGAACTGGACACTAAAGAATTGGCGTCTGGCCTTCACTGCCTGAAGTGTTTTTCACTGGAGGTGAAAAGGACAAGGAAAACTGTTTTGTGTACGAAGTGTCAGTATTCTGCCTCTACATCAGAAGTGGTTAAAGCGCATATCATTTACTACTGCCTGCTATATGATAGAACAAACTTTCAGATTAAAGACATAATGACTTTTACTGGTGAACTGATCAGCCTGCGAACGCTGCAGACATGTATCGGTCAGTTAGTTGAAACCGGGATATTATGTAGAATCCATCGTACAGAGTTTCAGTTGCTGCACATGGAAGAGTTGATCAGAAGGATAAAGGATTGAAACCGGACTCTCGCGCCAAATGAAAAGTCAATAAGCGTGTGAGCCCAGCCTCGCGCCAAATGAAAAGTCAATAAGCGTGTGAGCCCAGCCTCGCGCCAAATGAAAAGTCATTCTGCGCGACAGCTCACCCATAAGCATATCTATAACGTCTACCACCCTCTAAATGCTAAAATTGTCTTAGCCATTTTCAGAAAGAAGGATAAAACATGCATACAATCAATGTTCCCGTTTCAGTTCTCAATCTAGCACCTATCAGAGCAGGTGAAGATGCGAAGCAAGCCATTGACAATGTGGTTGACCTGGCGCAGTACGTTGAGGAGCTCGGCTACAATCGATTCTGGATTGCGGAGCATCATAATACACCGAACCTTGCGAGCTCTGCCACTGTCATTTTAATCAACCAGGTGCTGAATCATACACAGTCTATCCAGGTGGGTGCAGGAGGGATCATGCTGCCCAATCACGCGCCCCTCGTGGTCGCTGAACAGTTCGGCACGATGGAGACTCTCTTCCCGAACCGCTTAAACCTCGGTCTGGGTCGCGCACCCGGCACTGATATGCTGACAGCGAGTGCACTTCGTCGTAGCCAGCACGATTCTGTCCATACTTTCCCGGATGATGTCGCTTCTCTTCTCCAGTATTTCGGACCTGAGGAGACACAGGGATATGTCAGAGCCTATCCGGGTGCTGATACGAATGTACCCGTCTTCATCCTCGGCTCATCAACAGATTCCGCGCATCTCGCTGCACGTATGGGCCTGCCTTACGTCTTTGCCTCTCATTTTGCGCCTGAACAGATGCGGGAAGCCATTGCCATTTATCGCAATCTCTTTACTCCGTCCAAATATCTGGCTGAGCCCTATGTCATGGTAGGAATGAATGTCATTGCCGCTGAAACAGACGAGGAAGCGGAGTTTCTCTCTTCCAGCATGCATCTGATGTTCCTCAGTATCATCAGAAATGCCAGACAGCCGATGCAGCCCCCGACTGATCAACTCGATGCCATCTGGAGTCCGCAGGAAAAACTGATGGCCATGTCACGGACCACCACGAGTCTGATCGGTTCGAAAGCAACCATTAAACGGCAGTTCGAAGCCTTCCAGCAAGAATATCAGGTCGATGAAATCATCGCCGTCTCCTATATTTATGATCAAGACAAACTGAAGCGCAGCTACCAGATCTTAAAAGAAATCACTTCATAAAAAAACGGCTCAGAACTGAGCCGTTTTTTTAAATATAGTACATATAACCCTCTATCATTTCTTCAGCGCGGTGGTTCATCAAATCTTCAAGCGTTGTACTATCCAGCACCTCTTTTACCGCATCACGAATCTTGATCCACAGCTGCTGCTGGGCAGGTGGTTCATCTTCCAGCGTCTCAACAAGCGTAATCGGCCCTTCCAGCAGTCTGATCACATCACCTGCTGTAATGTCAGATGGTGCTTTCATCAGCTGGTAGCCTCCTTTTGCGCCTCTAATGCTGCGGATCAGGCCGGCATTGCGGAGCGGACCGACCAGCTGTTCCAGGTAAAGGTCACTTAACTCATTTTCTTCTGCGATAGTTTTCAACGAGATGGCACCCTCACCGTACCGCTTGGCCAGGCTGATCATCAATGTCAGGCCGTATCGACCTTTTGTAGAAATTTTCATGCATCTTACTCCTTTTCCTCTCACAATCAATTTTAACACATCTCATCTCAAAATAAGGTAATATTTATATAAAGGAGGCACGTTATGGAACCATTAGCCTATAGAATGAGACCTCAGAATATCGACGATGTCATCGGTCAGCAACATCTGGTCGGTGATAAAGGAATCATCAGAAGAATGGTCGACGCCAGAAGACTATCTTCCATGATTCTTTACGGACCGCCTGGTACCGGTAAGACCAGTATCGCACGGGCCATTGCCGGCTCGACCGCGGCCAAGTTCCGTCAGCTGAATGCGGTGACGGATACTAAAAAAGATTTGCAGATAGTGGCAGAAGAAGCAAAGATGTCCGGCCAGGTCATCCTCCTGCTCGACGAAATTCACCGGCTGGATAAAGCTAAGCAGGATTTTCTTCTCCCTCACCTGGAGAATGGCAGAATTATTTTAATCGGTGCCACCACTTCCAACCCTTATCATGCCATCAACCCCGCCATCCGGTCACGCACACAGATATTTGAACTGACCGCTTTGACACCGGAGGATATACGCAGCGCACTCAACCGTGCACTGACCGACAAAGAAAACGGCTTCGGCCATAAGGACCTTCAGATAGATGACGCCGCGCTCGACCATTTTGTCCAGGCACCCGGCGGCGATGTCCGAGCCAGTCTGAACGCTCTCGAGCTTGCTGTGCTGTCTGCTGATGAACCGATTCATATCACACGCCAGGACGCTGAAGATTGTCTCCAGAAATCGTCCTTTAACTTCGATAAAGACGGCGACTTTCATTATGATGTGATGAGTGCATTTCAGAAATCTATCCGGGGGAGTGATGTCGATGCAGCACTCCACTATCTCGCACGACTGATTGAAGGTGGCGACCTGCCGACCATCGCAAGACGGCTGCTCGTCATCAGCTTTGAAGATATCGGGCTCGCCTCTCCCCAGGCTGCTTCCAGAACCCTTGCTGCAATAGAGGCGGCAGAACGGCTCGGTTTTCCGGAGGCCCGCATTCCACTCTCGCAGGCAGTCATAGAACTCTGTCTGAGCCCGAAATCCAATTCAGCTATCACAGCCATAGACCGCGCGCTCAGTGATGTCCGTAAAGGTCTGTCTGGTGATATCCCGAAACATCTGAAGGACGGCCATTATCAAGGTGCGAAAGACCTCGGCAATGCTACCGGTTACTTATATCCTCACAACTACGAGGGCGGCTATGTTCAGCAGCAGTATCTGCCCGACAAGCTGAAGAATAAGACCTATTACGAGCCCAGAGAGACCAGTAAATCCGAGCAGCAGTTCAAACAGATTTACGATAATATTGTCAGACAGAAAAAAAAGTGACAGCTGTCACTTTTTTTCATTAGGCAGCCTTTATCAAGAGGCCCATGCCAGTTCTTGAATAAAATTAAGTCCTCAAGTTTATTGTTGGCCTTTATCTTTAACGCGTGTCACCGGAATGTCTTTTAAAATATCATTGACCACATAACTCGCACAGATCAGACCGACCACACTAGGCACAAATGCATTGGAGGACGGCGGCATCTGCGCCTTACGAATCGCTGCATCCGGATTACCGACATAACGCTTCACGTCCTCACGAATCACGATCGGGCTTTCATCAGAAAAGACGACCGGAATGCCTTTTGTGATCCGCTCCTTCTTCAGTCGTGTACGGATGACTTTCGCCATTGGATCTGTATGGGTCTTAGAGATATCAGCAATCTTAAAGCGGGTAGGGTCGGTTTTGTTCGCTGCGCCCATACTCGAAATGATTTTGATGCCTCGCTTCAGACATTCCTTCATCAGGTGAACCTTGTAGACGATGGTATCAGAAGCGTCAACGATGTAGTCAATAGGATAACTGAAAAGCTCCTCGTAAGTCTCTTCTGTATAGAACATATGCATCGGTGTGACTTGACAGTCTGGATTGATCAGCTTGATACGTTCTTCCATCAACGTCACTTTCGACTGACCCACTGTTGTCGTCAAAGCATGCAGCTGACGGTTGACATTCGTGATATCCACATCATCCTTATCAATCAGAATAATATGGCCGATGTTCGTTCTGGCCAAGGCCTCTGCCGCAAATGAGCCGACACCGCCGACACCTAGAATGGCAACGGTCTTACTCTTCAGGAGATCAAGGCCTTCTGTCCCATATGCCAGTTCATTTCTTGAAAACTGATGTTTCATTCTATCCCACTCTTTCATTAATATTTCGTCTCTATATCCTACCATATCACTCATATATATGCATAAAAAAATACAGGACCGAAGTCCTGTAAATCGATAATATCCAACTGAGCCGTCATTATTAAGTTGATTATTTTGGCCTGCTATAAACAGGTGGGTGCCCCGTTTCTTACCTTGCACGTCCTCCAGGAGAGGCGTGTGCTCAGCATGAAAACCTATCTGGCTCCCTAATCAAAAGTGTTAGGTCAAAATAGAAAAACAAATGTCGAACTCTTCAGATATTCATCTTATGACTCTATAATAGCACTTTTATTCAGGATTGCAACTTATTTATCTTCCTGCAGATTTAATTTGAGATTAAGTTCCTCCAGCTGTGCCGTATCAACCGCACTCGGAGCATCTGTCAGTAAGCATGTCGCAGAAGCCGTCTTAGGAAAGGCGATGACGTCACGCAGATTAGTGCGTCCAGCGAGCAGCATCACCATTCGGTCAAGACCGAGTGCAATACCACCATGAGGAGGCGCACCGTATTTGAAAGCATTCATAAGGAAGCCGAACTGTTTCTCTGCTTCTTCTTCTGAAAAGCCGAGCGCTTCAAACATCTTCGCCTGCATTTCCTGGTCATGGATACGGATAGAACCGCCGCCCAGCTCATAACCGTTCAGGACGATGTCATAAGCATTGGCCTGCACTTTGTCCTTATCCGTCATCAGCATATCCACATGTTCTTTCTTAGGGGCAGTGAACGGGTGATGGGCTGCGAAATAGCGGCCCGCTTCTTCATCATATTCAAAGAGCGGCCAGTCTGTGACCCAGAGGAAATTGAACTGATTGTCATCGATCAGACCGAGCTCTTTGCCTAGTTTATTACGTAAGTTCGCCAGTGCGGCATTGACTACATCCAGTTTATCCGCGACGAATAACACTAAGTCGCCCGCTTCGGCATGTGTGGTCTCCAGAAGTTCAGCCGTTGTGGTTTCATCAAAGAATTTAGCGATCGGACCGTTCAGACCTTCCGCTGTTACTTTGACCCACGCCAGCCCTTTTGCGCCGTAAATCTTGGCAAAGTCCTGCAGGGCATCGATATCTTTACGAGAATACTGCTCTGCCGCTTCTTTCACGACAAGCGCTTTGACCGCTCCGCCGTTCTGAACAGCATCCTTGAAGACTTTAAAGTCCATATGCGTAGCCAGGTCATTCAATGTCGTCAGCTTCATGTCAAAACGTGTATCGGGTTTATCGATACCATAGTCACGCATCGCCTCTTCGTAAGTCATACGCGGGAACGGCAGCTGGACGTCGATGCCTTTAACGTCTTTCATGATACGGGCCATCATGCCTTCGTTCATGGCGATCACATCTTCCTGATCAACGAAACTCATCTCGATGTCTATCTGTGTGAACTCAGGCTGACGGTCAGCACGTAAGTCTTCATCGCGGAAACATTTGACGATCTGATAGTATTTATCAAAGCCGCCGATCATTAAGAGCTGCTTAAAGATCTGCGGGGACTGTGGCAGTGCATAGAACTCACCCTCATGCACACGAGAAGGAACAAGATAGTCCCGCGCCCCTTCTGGCGTCGACTTCGTCAGTACAGGTGTCTCCACTTCATAGAAGCCTGACTCATCGAGGTAGTTTCTTACCGCACGCGTGATCTGGTGACGCATGCGGAACGTTTCAGCAAGCGGCGCACGGCGTAAGTCCAGATAACGATATTTCAGACGCACATCTTCAGCGACATCCACTTCTGATTCAATCTGGAAAGGAGGCGTCACCGCTTTATTGATGATGTTGATGGCTGTCACCTGCACTTCAATTTTACCAGTCTTGATCTTCGGATTGATGACCGCTGCATCGCGGGCCGTCACCTGGCCACGCACTTCTACGACATATTCAGAGCGCAGTGTCTCAGCCGCTTCAAGGGCTTCTTTTGAGAAATCCGGGTTGAAAACTATCTGTACGATGCCTTCACGGTCCCGCAGATCGATGAAAATCAGTCCACCGAGGTCACGGCGTTTCTGTACCCAGCCCTGTAATACGATTTCCTGTCCAATATATTCCTCTGTGACAAGCCCACAGTATGTTGTACGTTTCTCCATTATTTTCTCTCCTTCAAATAAGAGGTCAGTTCCTCAATTTTAACATCTGCCACTTCACCCGATGACATATCCTTCAATTTGACAGTACCGGATGCCAGTTCATCGCCGCCTAATACAAATGTATATTTCACGTTCAGACGGTCAGCCTGCTTCATCTGTGCCTTCATCTTGCGGTCCAGATAATCCATATCGGCCCGGATGCCGCCTGTACGTAATTCAGCAAGCAGCTTAACCGCTTCATTCACTGTTTCCGGCATGGTGACAATAAAGAGGTCAAGCTGCTCATCGACATCGAGCTCTATCCCTTCCGCCTCAAGCGCAAGAAGCAGACGCTCAATACTGAGAGCAAAACCGATCCCTGTTTCACTCGGTCCATCGAGCATTTCGAGGAGACCGTTATAACGTCCTCCACCTGAAAGGGTGGTGATCGCGCCGAACCCTTCAGCTTCACTCATCATCTCAAATGCCGTATGCGTATAATAATCCAGTCCGCGGACTAAATTAGCATCTTCAACATACGGGATGCCGAGGCGATCGAGATGACCTTTGACCGCTTCATAGTATTGTTTTGAGTAGTCATTCAGATAATCCGTGATCTTGGGTGCTGACTTAACAGCCGGCTGCTCACGGTCCACTTTACAGTCCAGTATCCGCATCGGGTTGGTATGGAGGCGGTTCTGACAGTCCTGACAGAAGGCACCGATGTGCGGCGTGAAATGTTCAACCAGTGCCGCCTTATATTCCTGGCGTGATTCCATATCACCGATTGAGTTGATGACGAGCTTCAGCGACTTCAGGCCGAAAGAGGAATAGATATGATAGAGCATATGCAGCACTTCCGCATCCACTGCGGGATTCTCTGCACCGATGACTTCGACACCAAACTGGACGAACTGACGGTAGCGCCCTTTCTGTTTACGTTCATAACGGAACATCGGCCCGTTATAGAAGAGTTTGACCGGCTGATTGGCCTGGCCGTGCATCTTATTTTCGATATAACTTCTGACCACTGCCGCTGTCCCTTCCGGACGAAGCGTCATACTGCGGTCCCCTTTATCCGTGAAAGTATACATCTCTTTTTGGACGATATCTGTCGAATCACCGACGCCTCGTGCGAAAAGATCAGTAGACTCAAAAATCGGCGTGCGAATTTCTTTGTAATTATAGCTTTTAGCGATTTCCACTAAGCGGCGTTCAATGTATTGCCATTTCGGTGTTTCTGCAGGCAGAATATCCTGTGTCCCTCTCGGAATGTTAATCATTATAATCCTCCTTAAAATAGAAAAAGCCCCTTATGCATCATGCATAAGGGACGAATCGACCGTGTTGCCACCCTAATTGATACCG
Source organism: Macrococcus bovicus (assembly GCF_004359575.1). Lineage (GTDB taxonomy): Bacteria > Bacillota > Bacilli > Staphylococcales > Staphylococcaceae > Macrococcus > Macrococcus bovicus. The sequence goes on from NZ_SCWF01000001.1 coordinate 292,735, forward strand.
AAGTATCCACTCTCAGGACAAGTATCGTTTGTCTGACGGCTCTACTTTCATAGAACGACCTCATCTATTGTTCACAGTCAGTCGTTTAATCATCTAATTTCAGCACCATAGATGTCTCTAGTAATAAACGGAAAGACCTTGATAGATTCACGCGGTCATATCTTCAGTTAAATTCATAGTACTTCGTCACCGCATTAAAGTCAAGTTAATAGACAAAGTAATTTCTCAGGCCATCGACGATAGAAGTCGTGACAATCTGACGATAGAGCGGGTCAGTCATCATCTTTTCATCTGTCGGATTACTGATGTAGCCCAGCTCCAGGAGTACCGCCGGCATTCTGGTCTGATCGATCACCTGAAATTTTTCCTGTCTGACACCACGATCGGATAACAGTGCTTTTTTCTTGATGGAAAAATGCAGGGTATCTGCCAGCACCTTCTGTGATTCATGGCTGTAATAGACCGTCAGTCCGTGCGGTGCTTTGTCACTCAGAGCATCACTGTGGAGGCTGACAAAGAGATCACCGGTCCCTTTACGGTCGTCCAGACTGACAAATTCATCTGTTGACCGTGTCATCACGACCTTGGCGCCTTCTTTTTTCAGCTTATCCCGCAGCATCAGCGCCGTTTTCAGCGTCACATCTTTCTCCAGCGTACCTGTCTGACTGCTCGCACCTTGGTCAGAGCCCCCATGTCCGGGATCAAGAATAATCGTCTTGTTTTTAAAGGGGTGCTCGGTCGCCACTGTATCGGGGGCGATATTAAGGTCGGTATGCCAGCCGGCTATCCAGCCTTTCTTCTTCTTATCGCCTACATAGTACCATTTGCCTTCATGCTTGATGATTTTAAGTCTGTCGCCTTTCTCAACATCAAAGACGACGGGATATGATGCCTGAGGACCGGTCCGCAGCTCACCATCCTCAATCATCTTAAGAGACGTCCGCTCACCTGACCGGCCTGCTGCAAACCAGAATATCAGCAGCGCCATAAGAATACCTGCCAACAGCGCAGCTAAGAGAATTAATCGGTTCCGCTTCATTGAATCTTGCCGTCCCGGCTCTCATAAATAAGGGTCACAGGGCCATCGTTGATGAGTTCTATGGCCATATCTGCACCAAATATACCTGTTTTAACCGTCAAGTTCTCCCGGCGCAGCAGCTCATTGAACTGGTCATACATCTTGCTTGCTTCATCAGGTGTCCGCGCCTTAGTGAAACTCGGCCGGTTGCCTTTACGGACATCTGCATATAAAGTGAACTGCGAAATAGACAGGATGCTGCCAGCAACATCCTGTATCGAACGGTTCATCTTACCCATGTCATCTTCAAACAGACGTGCAGTACTGATTTTTTTAGCCATTGCCGTTAAATCCGCCTCAACTGTCTCCTCCCCGATGCCGACCAGGAGAAGAAAACCTTGTTCTATTGCTTCAAAATGTTCATCAGTCGTTACAGATGCGCGACTCACTCGCTGTAATACTACTTTCATATGCCACCTCTAATTCCAGATTCGGCTGACCGTATAAATATCGCTCAACTGTTTAATACGATCCACTACTCTCTGAAGTTCTGCTACATTCTTGACCATAATCCCGATATTGATCCTCACATGCTTATCGATGTCTGCACGACCATGCACGTGGACAAGGGAGACGTTTGTTGAGTTCACCGCATGGAGCACTTCGTTGAGCAGTCCGTTATGGTCATAGGCCGTCACTTCGAGATCAACCTGATAGGTCTGATTCTGGTTGATGGCTGCAACCCAGTTGACATCAATCAGACGTTCTGTCTCATCCTTGATATTCGGGCACTCTGTACGATGCACTTTGACACCATGTCCTTTTGTGATATAACCCACAATTTCATCGCCCGGAATCGGATTGCAGCATTTCGATAGTTTGATCAGCATGTTATCCATGCCTTCAACATACACACCGGATTCGGTCTGAATAGACGGTTTTGAGGATAGGGATTTATTGACTTCCTGCACCTGGTTCAGCGCCAGTTCTTTACGTTTGATGCGAATCTTTTCGGATAACTTGGCGACTACATTAGATGCGGTAAGCCCGCCGAAACCTACTGCGGCATACATATCGTCGGTATGGCTGAAATTATATTTATCCTTCAGCATGTTCAGATTCTCTTCAGTAAGGACTTCATCGAGACGGTAGTTCTGCTCCTTGATTTCTGCCTCAATCATGAACTTGCCTTTTTCAATATTGCTTGAACGGTCCTGTTTCTTGAAGAAGCTGCGAATCTTGCTTTTAGCGCTCGATGACTTGACGATCTTCAGCCAGTCCCGACTCGGACCATATGAATGCTTGGAGGTCCGAATTTCTATGATATCGCCCGTGTGCAGCTCATAGTCAATCGGCACTATCTTGCCGTTCACTTTGGCGCCGATCATCTTGTTGCCGACTTCACTATGCACCGCATAGGCAAAATCAATCGGCACTGCACCGATCGGCAGCTCGACGACGTCACTTTCAGGCGTGAAGACGTACACTTTATCGCTCTGAAGATCATACTTCAGCGATTCCATAAATGCTTCCGCATCAAGAGAAGTTGAATCCGCTTCCTCAATCTCTTCGATCCAGCCCATCTTGCTGAGTGACTTCGCTTCATCAGGATTGACCAGCTGCTTCCCTTCCTTATAAGCCCAGTGTGCCGCAACCCCGTGCTCCGCAATCTCATGCATCTCTTTCGTCCGGATCTGAATTTCAAGTGGATCCCCGTTAGGTCCGACAACTGTCGTATGCAGCGACTGGTACATGTTCGGTTTCGGCATAGCGATATAGTCCTTGAAGCGGCCCGGCATCGGTTTCCAGAGCGTGTGGACCAGCCCTAAGACAGCATAGCAGTCCTTGATAGAGTCCACTATGACCCGGATAGCGAGTAAGTCGAAGATCTGGTCGAACTGTTTCTTCTGCTTGACCATCTTGCGATAGATACTATAGATATGTTTCGGCCGACCCGAGATCTCACCATGAATATCCGTGATCTCCATTTCATGCTGAATATTTTCTATCGCATTATGTATATATTCTTCCCGTTCGCTGCGTTTTTTCTTCATCAGATGGACGATGCGGAAATACTGGATGCTGTCGATATAACGCAGAGAGATATCCTCGAGCTCCCATTTGATGGTACTGATCCCAAGACGGTTTGCCAGCGGTGCGTAGATTTCCAGTGTCTCCTTCGCGATTCTGACCTGTTTTTCATGAGGCATCGCTTTAAGCGTCCGCATATTGTGCAGACGGTCTGCAAGCTTGACTAAAATGACCCGCACATCTTTCGCGATGGCAATGAACAGTTTGCGGTGATTTTCAGCCTGCTGCTCTGCTTTTGAGCGGTACTTGACTTTTTCAAGCTTCGTCACGCCATCGACTATCGTGGCCACTTCTGTATTGAACATCGTCTGCAGATTTTCGTAGGTATAGGGTGTGTCCTCTACTACATCATGCAGAAAACCGGCGACAATAGTAGGTGCATCGAGCTTCATTTCAGCGAGAATACCTGCAACTTGAATCGGGTGCATGATATAGGGCAGCCCATTCTTCCGGAACTGGCCTTCATGCGCTTTTTCTGCAAGTTGATAGCTTTTGACAACAAACTGATAATCTTCTTCAGACAGATAACTGCGCGTCATCGCAAGTACATCATCAGCTGTATATGGATATTCGTTATTCACGCTATCACCTCACTTTTTATAGTGTTTTTATCATACTATAAAACATAGTAGAAATAAATATAAACAAAAAAGAATAAAGCAGCTCCCGCCGCATTATTCTTCGTCATACGAGACTAGAGACAGAACATCATAGCCCTTAAGTTTCTCCATCCCGTTCAAATACTTCAGGTCGATGATGAAGGCAATACCCGCAACAATGCCGCCGAGCTCCTCAACGAGCTTGATAGTCGCTTCGATTGTACCGCCTGTCGCCAGCAGATCATCTGTGATGAGTACACGCTGACCTGGTTTGATAGCATCGCGGTGCATCGTCAGCACATTTGACCCGTATTCAAGGTCATATTCATATCGAATGACTTCACGCGGCAGTTTGCCTTCTTTTCTGACCGGTGCAAAGCCGATACCCATCGCATAGCTGACCGGGCAGCCGATGATGAAGCCGCGTGCTTCAGGCCCGACGACAAGGTCGACCTGCTTGTCCTTCGCATAGGCAACAATCTGATCGGTCGCATAGCGGTATGCTTCTCCATTATCCATGATAGTGGTGATATCCTTGAAATTGACGCCCGGAATCGGCCAATCCTTTACTTCTGAAATATACTCTTTTAAATCCATAGTAGCCTCCTGTGACTAGAACATTTTGTCATTAATTAGATTCTTGATACTATCAAATGAAGAATAAAGCAGTTGTTGCTCACGTGCCAGCTGGGCATGACGTGCTCTGTAGACAGGTGAAGCCTGCATATCTACTTTTCCCGCTTCCTTGTTGACGACAAGAAGGCCGCCCTCTTCATGCACCAGCCCCCGCTCCTTCAGGACTTCTATCATGAACTTCAGCGAATCAGGTGATACGCCGAGCGTCTGACAGATGGAGACCCCTTGCTGGACTAGGTTGACCGGTCCTTTGAACAAGATTTTATAAAGCTGCCTGAACTTATCCAGACTCGGCATCCCGTCAAAGTAGACTTGTACTGCTGAATGAAAGATCACATAAATCTGTTTGGCAGTTGCAGATTTCATCGATTCACTGAAGGCGGTTAAATCCTCCGGCAGATCTCTCAGCACAATTTTATCATGCCCTGACAGATTATCGCCATAGTAAAAATAATGTTCATTCTGTCTCGGACGATTCGGATTGATAAGATAGATCACGTCCTCATCCTTCAGAAAGGCAAAACGGCTGGCATGCTGATTGCGATAATCGATGTAGCGCACATTATCTGTTCTGACATCCTCGAGAATCATCTGAGGTGTGACATGACCATTCCATTCATTCAACTGAAATTTGCCGCAGACATCCACGACTGTATCAACCGGATAGTCATGAACATAGTGGCCGCCTGACCATTTCAAAGCTGTCAATGAGTCATCGAGCATCATCTTCATATGGGCCCCCTGCTGTCCAATGGCCTTGGTCTGCGTAACCGTCAGATCACTCAGTTTAAAGATGGGCTGTGGATTGCCTGTGCCAAAGGGTCTCAGTTTGTCCAGCTGCCTGATAGCATCAGCCGTCACATCGCCCATACCGACTTCCGCATCCACTTCAAGAATCGGCTGCAGCTCCCCTTCTTCTTCAATCAGGTCATTCAGTGCCTGTTCTAGTTGAGCGATATTTTCCCGCGGCATCGTCAGCCCTGCCGCCATATGGTGGCCGCCAAATTTAGAGAGCAGTGCTTCCTGCGCGGTCAGATAATCAAACATCGACACCTGGACGATGCTTCTGGCAGAGCCCTTCGCATAATCAGCCCCGAGGTTCAGGACAATAGTGGGCCTGTAATACTGTTCGACAATCCTGGAAGCGACAATACCCAGTACACCTTCGTTCCAGTTCACGCCGGTAATCACGAGAAAATTAAGCCCCTGCGCCACTTTGTCCGCTGCCTGTGCGAGTGCTTCTTCAGTGATGTCCTGCACGACAGTCTTACGCTTGATGTTATAGGCATCAACACTTCCAGCGAGCTCGGCTGCATAGGCCGGGTCCTGCTCCATTAAGAGTTCGGCAGCGGGTCGTGCATCTTCCAGCCGACCGACTGCGTTCAGGCGCGGACCGATGATAAAACCGATCGTCTCTTCTGTCACCTCACCTTGATGAGAGGCCTGAGAAAGCAATGCACGGACACCGACCGGTAATGACTGATTCAGCGCCTCCAGCCCCTTCTTGACGAGCCATCTATTCTCTCCGGTCAGGGGCACCAGGTCACTGACCGTGCCGATCGCAGCAAAGCCGATCAGGCTCGGCTCAGTTCTGCCGGTCAGTGCCGTTGCAAGCTTCAGACTCACACCGGCACCGGCAAGATAAGGACAAGGATAGTTACCGTCTGGATGAGCGGGGTGAATCACCGCATAGGCATCCGGCAGTGACTCACCTATTTCATGGTGGTCTGTAATAATGACATCGATGCCCAGCTCCTTAGCCACCTCCACTTCATGATGGCCCTTCACCCCATTATCGACTGTAATGATAAGTCCGACCCCATCATCGGCAAAAGAGCGGAATGCCTCGGCATTCGGGCCGTAACCTTCTGTAAAGCGGTTCGGGATATAGAAGTCGGCCATGGCGCCGATTTCCTCAAGTGCTACCATCAGAATGGTCACACTTGTCACACCGTCAGCATCGTAGTCACCATAGACCATGATCGGTTCCATTTCTTCCACAGCACGCTTTATCCTTGAAACTGCCTTCTCCATATCATACATCAGAAAAGGGTCGGCCAAGTCGCTCTCATCAAACCAAGTCTCGAGCTCCTCCCGAGTGGTGATGTAACGTGCCTCAAGTACCTCCTTAAGCAGAGGCGGTATTTTGAATTCTTTAGCAAGCGCAGAATCCAGTTCCGCCTTTTTTTCTTTTAAGAGCCATTGTTTAGCCATCCAGGTCATCCTCCTAACCGTTATATTATACCTGTTTCCCATTAAAAATGAAATTCAATAGAAAAAGCAGACCTGAGGAAGGTCTGCTGATCAGAGAAGATTAGACGTAAATCTTCTCATCGTTTTTAGGTTTTTCCGTATAGACAGTCAGTTGTCCGCCGCTCGCTTTAAGCTGACGCTTCTTCAAGATGCCCCATAACGGCACAGCTATAAAGATTGAGCTGAAGACCCCTGACACTAAACCGATCAAGAGCGCGACCGAGAAGTTAAAGATGCTCGGAGCACCGAGGAAAATCAGGGCGACGACCACAATGATAACGGTCAGTACGGTGTTGATCGAACGCGTCATTGTCTGTCTGATAGAGCTGTTGACAATTCTGTCTATCTGTTCCGGTGCGGTGATGACTTTGATCTTATGCAGATTCTCCCGCACACGGTCAAACGTGACGATGGTGTCATTGATTGAGTAACCGATAATCGTCAGTACAGCTGCGATAAAGGTCATATCCACTTCCAGTCTGATCAAGCTGAAGACGGCAATAATCAGAAAAGCGTCATGCAGCAGGGCTAGAACAGAAGTCAGACCCATGCGCCACTCGAAACGTAATGTCACATAAATGATGATGCCGATCGATGCGATAAGTGTCGCAAGCATCGCATTCTTAGCCAGTTCCTTACCGATGACCGGTGATACTGTATTGACGTTCGGCTCAAAGCCATACTTATCATCGATCACATTCTTCAGGTCATCAATCTGTGTTTTTGTCAGAGGTTCTTTATACTGGACGACCGCAGTCTTTTTATCGGCTCCGGACAGTGTAATGGTGCCATCCGCTAGATCAATGGTCTGCAGGTCCTTCTCCAGCGTCTCCACATTGATAGCCTGTTCACTCTTCACATCGACACGAGATCCTTGCGTGAAGTCAATCCCCAGGTTCAGCTTGAATACTGACAGTGCAATCACGCCCAGTATAATCGAAGCAAGCGAGAGCATCAGTAATGGCTTTGCGAGTTTCATGAAATCAATGCGGTCCCAGACTGTGTGTAGATCGTGAATATCATAGCCTTCAGACAAGTCATGACGATGTTTCGGACTGATACCGAAGAGGCTGAAGTGCTTGTTAAAGAAATTGGAGTTGACGACCAGAGCCATCAGCAGCCTTGTAAAGAAGACTGAGGTGATGAAACTCATCAGGATGGCGAGCAGAAGCATCGTCGCGAAACCTTTGACACTGCTGACCCCAAAGAAGAAAAGAACAAGCGCTGCCAGGACAGTCGTGATGTTGGCATCAAAGATAGTCAGAAATGACGACTGTGACCCTTTCTGGTAAGCCTGTTTCAGACTGCGCCCGATCCTCAGCTCATCTTTAATTCGTTCGTACATGATGATATTGGCGTCAACTGCCATCCCGACACCCAGCACGAGCGCCGCAATACCCGGCAGAGTCAGAACGCCGTTAATCATGTTAAACGCCAGCATGGTCAAGTAAATATATGCTGATAACGTGATGACCGCAATCAGGCCCGGCAGTCTGTAGTAGAAGAGCATGAATAAGAAGATCAGACCGACCCCTACTGCTGAGGCTAATAAGGTCTTGTGTAAAGCATCCTGTCCGAACTGAGCGCCTACAGAAGTAGAATACACTTCATCAAGCTTGACAGGTAATGACCCTGAGTTCAGTAAGTCAGCGATCTGCTTGGCACGCAGCAAGCCGTCCTGACCTGCGAAACCACCTGAGATTTCAACATTTTCAGAATTGATCGGCTGTTCCACTGAAGCAGCGCTGACATATTTCGGCTGCTTACCTTCCTGCTCGCGTTGCAGTTCTTTCTTATAGCTGTCTTTCCCTTCCTCAAAGTCCATCCAGATGACCATGACATTCGGTGTCATCTTCGAGACTTTTTCAGTGACTTCCCTGAACTTGCTGGCAGATTTAAGTTTAAGTGAAACGGCGGCTTCATTCGTGTCTTGCTTGAAGCCTTGCTTTGCGCCCCCTTGAACTAAATCCTTTCCGGACAGGAGAAGCTTATCGTTCGCATCGCGAATCGTTAAGTTCGCACTGGTCGATAGAATTTTACGGGCTTCATTCTGATTCTTGACACCCGCCAGCTGAACCCGGATACGGTTGCCTTCTTCAATCTGAATTTTCGGCTCCGATACACCGAGCACATTGACACGGGATTCTAATGTTTTACTGGTCGCTTTAACAGCCTCTTCATCAATCTTGTCACCTTTATCAAGTGGTTTGACCTGATACAGCACTTCAAACCCACCTTGCAGGTCGAGCCCAAGATTGACGTCTTTCATCACTTTCTGCACGGTGCCACCGATTAAGCTGAACAATAGAATAGCAAGCAGCAGAAAAGCAACGATTCTACTTCTCTTTTTCACAATTTCACCTCTTTATATAAATACTGACATCATCATATCATAGATTAAGAAGGACGTTTATCTTTGATGGCCTGCTTATCAAAAGTCAGCTCCTGGTTCCGTCCGACCAGTAACGTCACCGTCTGGGTATCAGTTGCTTTAACGGTGCCGTGGATGCCACCGATTGTCACCACCCGGTCTCCTTTCTTGAGACCGTTGATCAGCAGATTCTGTTTTTCATTTCTTTTCTGCTGCGGTCTGACCATCGCAAAATAACCGATCACAATGATGGCCAGCAGCGGCAGAATATTGACTAAAATCATCTGTAAGTTTTCGTTCATCTTTATTCTCCTAGAAGTTTTTTGGATTTTCGACGTTCAGGCCATAGCTCTCAAAGAATTCCTCTTTAAAGTCCAGCAGGCGGTCGTTACGAATCGCTTCACGCACCTGTTCCATCATATTCAAGAGAAAATGCAGGTTATGAATAGAGGTCAGACGGATACCGAATGTCTCATCTGCCTTGATCAGATGTCTGATATAAGCCTTCGTATAGTTTTTGCAGGTGTAGCAGTCACAGTTCTCATCAAGCGGCGTGAAATCCCGTTCGTACTTCGCATTTTTCACCACTACACGGCCTTTTGAAGTCATGCAGGTGCCATTGCGTGCGATACGTGTCGGCAGGACGCAGTCGAACATATCAATGCCGCGTATCGCGCCTTCAATCAAGGCATCAGGTGAACCGACACCCATCAGATAGCGGGGTTTATTGAACGGCATCAGCGGAGTGGTATGTTCAAGCATGCGATACATGATAGGCTTAGGTTCACCGACAGACAGTCCGCCGATTGCATAGCCCGGAAAATCAAGTGACACGAGGTCCTTCGCACTTTGCGTACGCAAGTCTTCATATTCGCCCCCCTGGATGATGCCGAACAGCGCCTGATCTTCAGGTCGGTTGTGTGCCTTCAGACAGCGTTCAGCCCAGCGAGAGGTTCTTTCTATTGAATCTTTGACGTACTGATATTCAGCGGGCATCGGCGGGCATTCGTCAAACGCCATCATGATGTCAGAACCGAGATCGTTCTGGATCTGCATCGCTTTCTCAGGGCTCAGGAACAACTTAGAACCATTCAGATGATGTCTGAAATGAACCCCTTCTTCTTCGATCTTACGCATATCGCTTAAACTGAAGACCTGGAAGCCGCCCGAATCTGTTAATATCGGTCCGTCCCAGTTCATAAACTGATGCAGTCCACCTGCTTCACGGATAATATCACTTCCCGGACGCAGCCAGAGATGATAGGTGTTGCTCAAGATGATTTTTGCATTCATCGCATGCAGTTCTTCCGGACTTACTGTTTTAACAGTCGCCTGTGTACCGACAGGCATAAACATCGGTGTCTCAAAAGAACCATGCGGGGTATGGACGATCCCTAGACGCGCCCCTGATTGTTTACAAGTTTTAATATGTTCATAAGTTACTGCTGGCATAATATTCTCCTTTAATAAATAAACATCGCATCGCCAAAACTGAAGAAGCGATACTTTTCTTTGACGGCTTCTGCATAGGCATTCAGGACGTACTCCCTTGTCGCAAGACTTGATATCAGCATCATCAGCGTCGATTTCGGCAGATGGAAGTTAGTGATCATCGCATCTATCCCTTTGAACTCATAGCCGGGATAAATGAAGATATCCGTCCATCCTGAAGTCTCAGTGAAATCAGCATGCAGCGATGCAATCGTCTCAAGTGTCCGGGTGGAAGTCGTGCCGACCGTAATAATGCGGCCGCCGTTCTCCCGTGTCTCATTCAAGATATCTGCAGTCTGCTGCGACATCTCGTAATATTCACTGTGCATATCATGGTCTTCTATCTCTTCGACACTGACAGGCCTGAATGTACCGAGCCCGACATGTAAGGTGATATAGGCGATATTCACACCTTTAGCAGCAATCTTTTCAAGCAGGTCCTCTGTAAAATGGAGGCCAGCTGTCGGTGCCGCAGCTGAGCCGACTGCTTTGGCATAGACGGTCTGATAGCGGGACTGGTCTTCAAGCTGTTCCTTTATATACGGCGGCAGCGGCATTTCACCCAGTTCCTCAAGCCGCTCCTGCAGGATTCCGTTATACTGAAGCGTCATGATGCGCCCGCCTTGAGGCAGGAGCTCCTTACAGACTGCTGTCAGTTTTCCGTCACCGAAACTGACGACTGTTCCTACTGTGACACGTTTAGCAGGCTTTATCAGGACCTCCCAGTCATTGTCCGTCATTTGTTTCAGCAGCAGCATCTCGACTTTAGCGCCTGTTTCTTCTTTGATGCCGTATAGTCTGGCCGGCATGACCTTGGTGTCGTTCAGCACTAAAGTGTCACCTGCATTCAGATGACTGATAATATCAGAAAAATGTTCGTGACTGACAGCACCCGTTTCCTTATTCAAGGTCATCAGACGGCTCGAAGTCCGGTCAAGAAGCGGCGTCTGCGCGATCAGTTCTTCCGGCAGTTCAAAATCAAAATCATTTACATTCACGTTATTTCCTCTTTTCGTTACGATACGGATAATTAAAATGTTCATAAGCGAACGGCGTGGCCGCACGGCCGCGTGTTGTCCGTTCCAGAAAACCTTTTTGAATCAGGAAAGGTTCGTAGACATCTTCTAACGTCACACGTTCTTCGCCTATACTGACAGCAATCGTATCAAGGCCTACCGGTCCGCCGTTATAGCGTTCAATGATTGCCGTCATAATTTTGTGGTCGATGTGATCGAGACCATGCTGATCGACCTGCAGCATATCCAGTGACTGTCTCGTCGTCTCAATATGAATCATATCCGAACCCTGCACCTGCGCAAAGTCCCGCACACGTCTAAGCAGACGATTCGCAATACGCGGCGTACCCCGGCTACGGCTGGCAATCTCTCCAGCTGATTCATCATCAATCTCTGTAGCAAAAACAGCGGCCGTACGCGTGATGATCTCCTTCAGGCTCTCTTCGTCATAGTAATCCAGCCTTAAATGCACGCCGAATCGGTCTCTCAAAGGTGCAGACAGACTACCTGCACGCGTCGTGGCGCCCACCAAAGTGAAAGGCGGCAGATCAATACGGATACTGCGCGCTTCCTCCCCTTTACCGACCACGATATCCAGACAGAAATCTTCCATCGCCGGATAAAGAATTTCCTCAACGACACGTGACAGTCTGTGAATCTCATCGATAAACAGGACATCGCCTGCATTCAGCGACGAAAGAATAGCGGCCAGGTCGCCGGGGCGTTCAATTGAAGGACCGGACGTCGTGCGGATATTGACCTCCATCTCATTCGCGATAATATTGGCGAGCGTCGTCTTACCGAGACCTGGAGGGCCGTATAGCAGGACATGATCCAATGCTTCCTCGCGGAGTTTCGCCGCCTGAATAAAAATCTCCAGATTATTCTTCAGCTTAGGCTGACCGATATATTGATGAAGGTAATGCGGTCGCAGACTCAGTTCGGTCTCCGCTTCAACATCATTCATCAGGTGGTCATCCATCATACGTTCATCCATATAGCCACTTCCTTAAGAAACTAAAATCTGTAGTCCTCTTTTAATATTGTCGTCTACTTGCTCTATTTTTTCAGCTTTCAGTATTTTCTCAACCTTCGTCAGTTCCCGTTTGGAATAGCCCAGTGCTTCAAGTGCGAGTAAGGCTTCTGAAACTGCACCGGTGTCAGAGAATTCCTCGAAAAGTGCTGATTCATCTGTAATGATGAGTTTGCCCTTTAAGTCGAGAATAATCTGACGTGCGGTTTTTTTGCCGATGCCCGGAAACTTGATGAGGTAAGCTTCATTTTCTTCTTCAATAGCCCGTCTGATTTCATCAGGTGTGCTCGTCGCAAGGATGGCCAGAGCCGATTTCGGACCGATGCCCGTCACTTTGTTGAGTGACAGAAAGAGACTTTTCTCCTCTGCACTGATGAAACCATATAACGTATGCGCATCTTCACGGACAATCAGCTGCGTATAAAGCCGGGTCTCTTTATGCAGGTATTTCTGCAGACGATAAGGATTCGGTGTATGACACTCATAGCCGACGCCCCCGATGTCCATGACGACATGTGTGGGTGTGATCTGTGTCAGTTGACCTTGTAAATAAGCGTACATAGTGCCTCCTACATATTCATACCGAGCAGCTGCACCTGATTGACACCGTCAATCTGTTTCAGCTTCTCAAGCAGTTCATTGATTGTGAGTTGCATCTCTCTCGCATTCAGCGAAATCGTGATCGTTGCCTTCTCCATGATCGGCAGACTCTGGTGGATTGTCAATACAGAGCCTTTTTCTGCCGCAATACATTCAAGTATACGGTAGAGCAGTCCTACATTGTCATCGACGTGGACGAGAAGCGTTATATTGCGTTCTCTCGTCTGATCTTCGACGGGAAAAATCGTATCCTTGAACTTATAATAGGCACTGCGTGAGAGATCATAGCGTTTAACAGCCTCAAATATCGATATCTGCGGCTCACGTTCCAGCAGTTTTTTTACTTTGAGTGTTTTTTTGACTGATTCCGGCAGGACATCTTCCCTGATCAAATAATACTTCTGTCCATCGCTCATTTCATCACCTACTCAACGAATTCGAATTCGCCCCCGAGAATGCGGACGATATCTCCATTTTTAGCGCCGCGTTCACGAAGCGCATCATCGATTCCCATCGAACGCATCTGACGCGCGAAACGTCTGACTGCCGCATCACGGTTGAAGTCCGTCATCTTGAAGATTCGCTCGATAGAATTACCGCTGACTACATAGGCGCCGTCATCGTCACGCGTAATCTCGAAATGATCCACTGACTTCTCGTGTTTATAGAGGACACGGTGAATACCTGTATCTTCTTCATCTGCATCAAAGTCCATATCTGCTGTCTCGTCTAACAGATCGGCCACCCGGTAGAGCAGCTGATCGATATTCTGATAGGTTGCGGCACTCAGTTCAATGATCTCAAGCTCTTCACCGACTTCTTCCTTGAAGAGAGCCAGGTTGTCCTCTGCCCCGAGCATATCCATTTTGTTCGCCACAACGATCTGTGGTCGCTTAGCCAGTTTTTCATTATAGTTCTTCAGCTCACGGTTAATGGTCAGATAGTCTTCGTATGGGTCACGACCGTCAGTGCGTCCCATATCAATCATATGAATGATGACGCGTGTCCGTTCAACGTGACGCAGGAACTGGTGACCGAGGCCTACGCCTTCAGACGCGCCTTCAATCAGCCCGGGTAAATCCGCCATCACAAAGCTACGGTTATCTTTAGTCTGCACGACTCCGAGGTTCGGTTTGATTGTGGTGAAATGATAGGCACCGATCTTCGGTTTCGCTTTAGAGACGATTGATAATAAAGTGGATTTCCCGACGCTCGGGAACCCGACCAGTCCCACATCTGCCATCAATTTCAGTTCAAGGATGACTTCAAGTTCTTCACCCGGCTCACCGTTCTCACTGAATTCAGGCGCCGGATTGGCGGCTGTCGCAAAACGCGAGTTGCCACGTCCACCACGTCCACCTTTAGCGACGACAGCGCGCTGCTCATGCATGACGAGGTCAGCGATCACTTCACCGTTTTCTGCATTCTTGATGATCGTGCCTGGGGGTACTTTCAGGATTAAGTCTTTCGCCCCGCGGCCGTGCATATTGCTGGACTGACCGTTCTCCCCTTTCTCAGCTTTAAACATACGCTGAAAACGGAAGTCAAGCAGCGTTCTTAAACCCTCATCCACTTCAAATACCACTGACGCCCCTTTGCCGCCATCTCCTCCAGCCGGGCCCCCTAAAGGTACATATTTCTCACGACGATAAGCGACGATACCATTTCCGCCGTCCCCCGCTTTTAAATTAATTTTGACCTGATCGACAAACATTTAAACACCTCTTTTATTTCTCTATATAATAGTCAGTCGCAGCATCGTCAACACTGAATGTCAAATGATACCGCTCTGCTTCTTCTTGAATCGTAATGATGATCTGCTGGCCCTCTGCCTGTTCTATCCAGGCTGTAAACTGGGCGGACAGCCATGCATCCTGCGAACCGTTACCTGTCGTTTCAACCTGAAAATCAAATCTGAAGTCTGTTGTCAGTTTATGATGAACCACTGTGTTGACGAACTGCGGCCAGCTGAGCTGGATGAAAAGCTGTTCACGCTGTAACTGCTCGCTCCAGTCCTGAACGACTGACTGTACTTTGCTGTAATCTTCCAGTTCACAGTAAATGCTGAGCAGCTGCAGCTGGTTGCTGAGATCATGCTTCGCCCTTAAATAAAGATCGAGTTCTTTCATCAAACCACCTCATCCCATTATAACACGTCTGTCTATATGGGACGAACAGTAACATCAAAAAAGAAAAGCACTAGAACAGTGTCTAGTGCTTGAATCTTTATTATTTTGCTTCAGCGTATACTGAAACTTTCTTTTTGTCACGTCCGAAACGTTCGAACTTAACAACGCCGTCGATTTTAGCGAATAATGTGTCATCGCCGCCACGACCTACGTTTTCACCAGGGAAGATTTTAGTACCGCGTTGACGGTATAAAATTGAACCGCCTGTTACGAATTGACCATCAGCACGTTTAGCACCTAAACGTTTTGATTCAGAGTCACGACCGTTACGTGTAGAACCTACCCCTTTTTTCGATGCGAAGAACTGTAAGTTTAATTTTAACATGAGTTACACCTCACTTATAATTTAGTTGGATGAACTGACCATATTCAGCTTCAATCGTCTCGAGTGAGACAATCATCGCCTGCAGGATCAGTTGCGCTTCATTGTTATTCAAATCTACCACACGCGCCTTGAAAAAGCCACCGTCGTGTGCGTAATCAATATCGGGTCTTTCATCTGTCAGTCCAAGCACTGCATTCATACTGCCAAAAACGACAGCTGAAGCACCTGCACACACCAAATCCTGTCCATGTGGAGCTGAGTCTGCATGACCTGTCATTTCAAAGTCAGTGACTCTGCCATCATCATTTACAGCAATCGTGACATGAATCATTAAGCGTTGATCGCTTCGATTGTTAATTTAGTGTAAGGCTGACGATGACCTTGTTTACGTTTGTAGTTCTTTTTAGGTTTGTATTTGAATACAGTTACTTTTTTACCACGGCCGTGTTTTTCAACTTTCGCAGTGACAGTAGCGCCTTCAACTACAGGTGAACCCACTTTAACAGATTCTCCGCCAACCATCAGAACTTTATCAAAAGTAAATGTAGCGCCTTCTTCTGCGTTTAATTTTTCAACCCAGATTTCTTGACCTTGTTCTACTTTTAATTGTTTTCCACCAGTTTCGATAATAGCAAACATACTTGCACCTCCTAATATATTTTAAGTCACGCCGTATACAGGTGGCCGGAGCACTTCAACCTCTATCCGAGCGGTTGTATGTAGCTATAAACTACTCAACTTGATTATAGTAACACCTTACACATTTGAAGTCAATACTAATCATCACTGCGATTCAATATTTTCAGCACAGTCGGGAACAGCACATAGATCAGGACGAAATTAATGACTGCAGAAGGGAGGCCATGATGAAAAACAAAATAAATCAGTCCATGTGAAGTGGAATAAAGAATGCGGTAGACTGCATAGAAGATGACTTCAAAAAAAAGGACAAACCCTATCAGCAGACTGATCATGACCGCTGTGTCTTTATAGAAAACATTAAACAGACGACTCATCAGCATGACGCATGCCATGTAACCGAATGTGTAAATGCCGTAGATGGTCGATAAATAGATATCAGAGATGACCCCGAAGACCACTGCCATCGTCATAGCGACTGATGAATGCCTATAGACGGATAGAATCAGCAGATAAATAAACAGCAGATGACTGGTGAAAAAAAACGAACCGACAGGCATGAGACTATTGATCAATGTATCCAGATAGAACAGTACGACTGCAATACCTGCAATAATAAGATATTGCATCACTTGCCACCTGCCGCCGGACTTTTCATCGCTATATAGACATGAGTCAGGTCTTTCAGACTGGCAGCCGTCTCAACATAGGCGATCTGACTCAGACCAAATTCATCATTCTCAATTTTTTTCACTTTACCGATGACAATCCCTTTCGGAAACTGGCCGCCGAGTCCGCTCGTCACCACATTTGTACCGACCTTCAGCTTGATATTGTTCTCAATATCATCAATGACGAGCAGATCCTTGCTGTCATCATACTGATCGATCATGCCGAAGACTTCACTGCCGCTATTCTGCAGCGTCACACTGATTTTGCTCGCTTTCGCGCTGGAAGAAATCAGTTCGACCTGACTGGAATATGCATTCGCTTTTTTTATTCGGCCGATCAGGCCTTCATTCGTAATGACCGCCATGTTCTCCTTGACCCCGGACGTCTGTCCTTTATTGATCACGAACGTATTCATCCAGCCATCAATATTGCGAGCGATAATAGTAGCCATCTGCGGATCATAGCTCGCAATACTTTCTGTTTTCATCAAACTTCTCAGCTCCGCGTTCTCTTTCTCAAGACGGTAGTTATCCGCTTCAAGCTGATTAAATCCTCGTATCTTCGCCCGCAGCGTCTTATTCTCTTCTACGGCATCCCACATATGCACCATATTACTGAGATTCTGGCCGATGAAGAGCATCGGATAGCTGACAATGCGCTGTCCGACTGCTGCAGAATCCCCTGCTATCTGTTCTGGCACTGTTGTTTCGTGCTCTCTGAGCGACAAGCCGACCAGCATAATAAAAACAATGATACCGAATAAAATAAAGACAAGCCTGTTGCGTTTATAAAAATCGGGCAACCTGAACACCTCACCACTTTAAATAATAGTTAAAGAATATCATATTTTGATTTTAACCGAAGCTATTTTTAACAATTTCAACGGTTGAAAGTTTGCAGTGTCTTATTCGTCAGCCCCTGCTGCGCTGCGGATTCACCTTGCGACAGAAGGCGGCATCAAAAAAAAGTAATTGCCCTTCGGCAATTACTTCTAATATAACATGATTTACTGACTATTGGCAGACTGAAGCTGATACATCTTGGCATATTGACCACCGGACTGAAGAAGTGTCCGATGAGTCCCGCGTTCAATAATTCTGCCTTTATCCAGCACGATAATCTGATCCGCATTTTTAATGGTGGACAGCCGGTGCGCAATAATAAATGTCGTTCTGCCCGCTTTCAGGACATCCATCGCCTGCTGAATGACCGACTCCGTTTCTGAGTCAATACTTGCGGTCGCCTCGTCCAGTATCAGGATAGCCGGATCAAAGGCCAGCGCGCGTGCGAATGAAATCAGCTGACGCTGGCCGCTGGATAATGTATTCCCTTTTTCCACCACCGGGGAATCGATGCCGTTTTCCAGTGTATCAAGAACTCTTGACCCCCCGACCGCTTTGAGTGCTGCTTCTGCGCGCTCGCGTGAAATCCGTTCATCATTAAGCGTGATATTGCTGAGAATGGTCCCGCTGTATAGATACGGGTCCTGCAGAACAATCCCCATATGACTGCGGAGTGAAGCTTTCGTAACCGACTTAGCATCGACACCATCCATCAGAATCCGTCCCTTAGTGGGATCATAGAATCTGAAGAGGAGGTTCATGATCGAGCTTTTTCCTGAGCCGGTATGGCCGACGAGCGCGACTGTCTCACCCCGGCGAGCATGAATATTGATGTCCGTCAAGACATACTCGCCTTCTTTGTAGGCGAATGACACATCTTCAAAGACGACATCACCCGCTAACTGAGTGATGGTGTGGTCCTCCGGGACTTCAGCCGGTTCGTCGAGCATCTCATAGACACGGTCTGCAGAGACGCGCGCCTGTTCGAGGACGCTCAAATTATTGACAAGGTTATACATCGGATTGAACAGTCGGGTCAGATATTCAACAATGATATACATCATACCGGCAGTCAAGGCAGTTTCGCCGCTCAGAAATGTAGAACCGAACACATAGATCATCACCGCAAAGATCACGGAACGAATGGTGCCCATTAGATTATGGCTGGTCAGTGAGTCCAGCTGAATAATACGGGAATAGTTCCGCAAGTAATCATCATTCAGTTCATTGAATTCCTGCTGAATCTTCTCTTCCTGATTGAACGCCTGAATAATCGTCATACCGTTGATCGATTCATTCAGCATCGCATTCATATCACTGTTCTTTTCACGTGTCACCTGATTGTATTCATCAGACAGTCTGCGGTAGACCACCAGCCAGCCGATGAGCAACGGCACGACAAGGAACGCTGCTAGTCCCACTTTCCAGTTGAAGAAGAAAATAGCGACGATAATCGCAATAATATTAACAAAACCGGACAAATAGGTCGGCAGCAGCACAGTAAACAGCTCTAAGATTGTCTGCGTATCGTTCGTGATTCTCGCCACCACTTTACCCGCCGGCAGTGTATCGAAATACTTGATCGGCAGCTTCTGCATATGTCTGAACAGCTTATTTCTGAGATTCATGATGACATTGGAGCCTGCATTCTGGAAATACAGCGTCTGATAGTAACTGAATACGGCATTGACAAGCGCGATGACCGCATAGATACCAAGCAGCTGCATGATGGGTGCGAGATCAATGGTACCCGCTGCCTCTCTCACATGGTCATCTATGATCTTCATCGCAATCACTGGGCCGATCAGTTCAGCTACAACAGCACCTGCCAGGAAAAGAAAGCCGATGAGAAAGAGCTTCTTGAACTTAAGTGCTTCATGTAGCAATCGTTTTGAATTAGACATTACTTCTCCTCCTCTCTCAGTTGCTGACGGTTGAACTGCTCCAGGTACCAGCCCGGTTGTCTGATAAGTGATGCATGCGTACCCTGCTGGATAATTTCGCCGTTATCAAGCACAACGATCAGATCAGCATGCTGGACAGCAGACAGACGATGCGTTGAAATGATGGTCGTCTTTCCACTGCGGGACTGCTGTATGTGTTCGATGATCGCTGTCTCTGTTTTAGCATCGACTGCTGACAGGGAGTCATCAAGGATCAGAATATCCGGATTTTTAATCATGGCACGTGCGATTGAAATCCGTTGTTTCTGACCACCGGAGATGGCAATCCCTTTTTCACCGACCAGTGTATCCAGACCCTGCGGCAGGCGTTTAACATCTTCAGTGAAACTCGCGAGCTCTATTGCACGCGCAATCTCTTCTTCACTGGCATCCGGCCGGCCGAACAGGATATTGTCTCTGACTGAGCGTGAAAATAAAATGTTTTCCTGTGAGACGTAACCGATTTTTTCGCGGACCTGACGTTTAGTCAGCTGACCGATTTGAACACCTCCGAGTGTGATCCGGCCCTCACCGACTGGATACTCTTTTAAAATCTGACGGATCAGGGTAGTCTTGCCGCTACCTGTCGGTCCGACAATACCGAGCGTTTCTCCGACACCAAGTTCAATATTGACCGCTTTTAAATTGACCTGTTCACTTGAGGGATATTGGAAGTGGACAGCATCGAATGACACATGGTGATCAGGTGCAACAAGTGAATCAACCGAGTCCGCCATGACGTCATCGGCCTCCAGGACTTCCATCACACGGTCGAGTGAGGCATTCCCGCGCTGCATAATGTTGAAGAGCAGACCAATGGCAAACATCGGCCATACCATCATATTGAGATAGACATTGAAGGCAATTAAATCACCGATTGAGATCTCGCCACGATTGACGAGTACACTGCCGTAACCGAGAGCGATGATAAAGCTGATCATCGTCACGATAATCGTCAGCGGCTTAAACAATGCATCCAGCTTTTCGACTGCCATAAACTTATCCACGACGTCCGTCGTCATTCTACTGAAACGTCGGTTCAGATTGTCTTCCTGTGCAAATGCCCGTGTCACTCGGATCCCTTCAATCGACTCCAGGACATCATCATTCATATCCCCGAAGGCATCCTGACTGATGGTATAGCGTTTATGGATCATCTTACCTAGACGCTGCTCGATAATGGCGAGAAGCGGCAACGGCAGCATCGCAAAAAGCGTCAGCTTCCATGAGATAGCAAAACCCATCATCAGTATGATGGTCACCAGATACGTCGTACTATCAATCAGTGTGAGTATACCGAATCCGACAGTCTGCCGGATGGCACTCAAATCATTTGTTGCCCGAGCCATCAGGTCACCTGTACGGTTTTTTTCATAATAGCCGGGACTCATGGAGAGAAATTTCGCCATCAGTTTCCTTCTCATCAGACTCTCGAGAAGCTGAGAACCGTTGAAGAGCAGAAATCTCCAGACATAATTGATCAGATAGCCGATGATAATCAGCGCAACGAATGCGGCGATTATCTCATAAAAGCGTGCGGGTGTAAGACTGCCGAGCGTAATGGCATCAATCGTCTTACCGATCAGCCACGGCGGCAGAATCTCCACGACGTTCGCTATCAGTAAGAGAAGAACTGCGACTAAATAGCGTTTCTTCTCCTGCTTGAAAAACCAGCTTAATTTAAATAGTACATCAAACATGTAAATCCTCCTTCTTAACTCCTCATAGAAACACAAAAAGCACATACCTCCCCTAATGGAAAGCATGTGCTCAACAACAGAAGAGAAACTCCTCCTCTGTCTTAATTAGTGTGACTCATACGAGGAGGACAAATTAATTTGTAATGACAGACGCGGATATTCATTGCGCATATTAATCTCCTCCTTTTCTTATTTTCAATATTATCATAATTCAAATAATTTAAACTGACAACACTTTTTTTCGTTTTCCGAAATACTTCACAAAAAATTTACAACAGTCCCTTCTCCTTAATACTGACGAAAACACCGTCCCCGATAATAATATGATCCAGCAGCTCGATGCCAAATAACGTACCGCAGTTGATCAGGCGCTTCGTCGCCTCGATATCCTCTACAGAAGGCGTCGGATCACCGGAGGGATGGTTATGACAGACAATAATACTGGCAGCAGAACGTCTGACCGCTTCTCTGAATACCTCGCGCGGATGAACAATCGACGCATTGAGTGAACCTTTAAAGATGACCTGCTCATGGATCACGACATTCTTCGTGTTCAAATAAAGGGCGATAAAATGCTCCTGGGTATAGTAACGCAGGCGTTCCATCAGCAGGTCAGCGACACACTGCGGGGATTTGATCTTCACGCGGTCTTCAAGAGAATGTGTATGCATTCTGACCGCGAGTTCTATCATGGCGAGCATCGTCACCGCCTTCTTCTCTCCGATGCCCTTGATTTCCCGCAACTCCTGCAGTGTCAAGTAGCGCATGTCCCGAATATTGCCCATAGACATCAGCAGCTTGTTGGCAACTTCCAGGACAGACTCATCCTTACTGCCTGTATTGATGATGATGGCAAGAAGCTCCTGATTGGTCAGCTGTTCCGGCCCGTACGTCATCAGCCGTTCACGCGGCTGATCTTGTTTTAACATCGCTAGCATTATAGAAATCCTCCAAAGTATATAGTATAAAGTTCATCGTAGAATTTGAATACGAGCAGCGTACTAGCTGTGATAAAAGGGATAAGCGGTATTTTTCTGAGATTATGCTTGTAGAACAAGAAGCAGATGACAGCCATACCTCCGATGAAATAAGTGAGCATAAAGATCAGCAGAAAATAGGTAAGCGGCAGAAAGAGAGCAAATAAGGACAGCAGCTTGATATCACCGTAACCGATACTACCGGTCAGCAGATAAAATAGATGAAGCAGCATGATCAGCATGCCTGAAGAGATTAAATGCCGGCTGTCCAGCAAGAGCGGAAAACAAATCATCAGTAGAACGCAGGCGAATAGCAGGAGCATATGATCAGGCACTTTGAAATGATAAATATCATAAATTGCGAGCGGAACCAGAAATGAGATACAGGCGGCATACAGCGCTGAACTGCTCTCTGAAATGAAAAGAAAAAAGAGCACGAAAAACAGCAGCTCTGTCAGAAAGATATAAACCGGTATCCGGTTTCCACATCTGCGGCATCTCCCGTTTTGTATGATAAAACTGACGAGCGGCATTAATTCATACCATGACAGCTCAGCATGACAGCTGTCACACTGTGAGCGCCTGAATAAAGAACCTTCATAATAAGTGAGACAGAGCATAAAAGAGCCGATGAAACTGCCGAGTACTGCTACAACCATAAGTCACCTCTTTTCTTAACTTCACTTTAAAGGATAGACTGCTCCGTGTAAAAAAGCAGAAAAAGATAAAAAGGGCCAGCAATGCCTGCAGTTTTTCATCAAAACACTCACTTTGATGAAATTCTGCAGCAAAGTCACCTCATTTAAAGAAAAACAGCAAAAAAGAGCAGACATCGTCTACTCTTTATCATTTTCATAATAATGAATGATCGTATGGGTGCCGTCCTCCATTTTCTCGTCGTCGGATAACGCCTCATAAAGGCTGTACGCTAACGCGAGGCCGGGAAGTTTGATCTCCATCTTCTCCGCTTCCTGCAGCGCTATTTTCATGTCCTTCAGGAAATGATGCGTATAAAAGCCGGGTTTGAAATCACCGGACAGCATACGCGGGGCTAAATTAGAAAGTGACCAGCTGCCGGCTGCGCCTTTAGCAATCGTCTCAAGTACACGCTCCACATCAAGACCCGCTGACTTAGCATAGTGAAGGCTCTCGGCCACACCGATCATGCCGGATGCTATCGCAATCTGATTCGCCATCTTCGTGTGCTGACCACTGCCGGCGAGACCGAAGTAACTGACGCTGCTACTGAAAGCTTGAAGCAGCGGCTCTACTGTCAGAAATGCTGCAGCGTCGCCACCGACCATCGTGGAAAGGGTACCATTTTTTGCACCGATGTCACCACCGCTGACAGGTGCATCCAGTATGGCGATGCCTTTCTCTAGAGCTTCCTCTGCAATCCGAGCTGCAAGTTCCGGGCTTGACGTCGTACAGTCAATCATGATCTGACCGCTCTTACCATTCGCGATTAAACCTGTCTCCCCTAAATACATCTCGCGCACATCATCCGGATACCCCAGCATCGTGAAAACGATGTCGACCTCCTGCACCAATGCAGCAGGACTGTCGCACCAGATAGCACCCTTATCAAGAAGTCCCCGTGCTTTATGCTTCGTGCGATTATATACATACAGATCCCCTGTCAGATAACCTGCCATGCTCGCGCCCATGACGCCGGTCCCGATAAAACCAATTTTCATGAATCATACCCCCTGTGTTACAATATCTGCAATGATAGAAGAAGAGAGAACTTATTATGCCTTTAAAATTCATCGTCCCGTCCAGCTCCATTTAGCAGTCATTATGAGTGTACTACTTATCTCAGGAAGTTTCCTCCTATTGACACGCTGATGATTCATGACTTAATGGCTATTTTTCTTAAATCTGGAATAGAAGGCCATAGCTCCGACTAATGCGACGACACTCAGCATGAGAAAGATGGATGATGAAATGTTGACGAATTCTTTACTGCCGGCGGGTTGGTCCGTCAAGATCCGAGCGACTAGATCCGGCAATACAAGATAGACCATGACACCGATATAGAACCACGCTTTATGCATCGCGCAGAAACCGATGAAAAGAAGCAGCAGAATCAGCCCCAGCCATAGACTCATATGCATATCTAAGTTGATGATGGATGCTCCTTCATTGGCACGTAGATAGAACTCCCCCGCTAAAATAACAGCAAAGCCTAAAAATGCAATCAGAAGAGGCGCAAAATAACCTTGTCTCGTATGACCGTATTTCTTTAACATCGTCATCAGTAACCAGAATTCCAGAGGCAGCAAGATGACTATTAATATACCGTAGAAGATCAACCGTTCGACTGACATCTCAAACTGGCCTGCAACGAGCCTCGGGATAGTAAAGAATGCCAGGATTGCGAACAATGCGCCGATCATTGTCTTAATGAATGAATGGTCAAAGGGCATTTCCTTCGAGATTGAATTGATGTATGCATCCGGCGAACCCCCTGTGATACTCTCCACACTCTTTCCACGTTTTTCAGCCTGAGTCAGATGATCTCTTAATTCATCAGTCACCGCTTCGATATCTTCATCTTTCTTACCCTGTTTCATCAGTTCCATTCTGACACTGTTTAAAAACTGCTCTGATTTTTTACTTAACATCTTCCACACTCCTCATTAAATTGTTCATGCCATGATTCAAAGCTGTCCATTTCCGCTTGAAAATAATCAGCTGCTCCACTCCACTTGCTGTGATGGTATAGTACTTCCGCTTCGGCCCCCCATTATCCGACTTGACCATCCGTGTGGTCACATAGCCTTTTTTATCCAGCCTGAGCAATACGGGATAAATACTGCCGTCACTGATTTCCGGAAAGTCATTCAATTTCAGCTTCTCTAAAATTTCGTAACCATAGGTCTCACCCTGGGCAATCAATCCCAGAATAGCCCCGTCCAGCAGTCCCTTCATCATCTGATCATACACCGCCACAATCCATGCCCCCTCATAACTATCTTGTAATCTACTATAGTACATGATAAGAATAAAATCAACTATCTTTTATAAAATGAGAGTGAGACTTTGATATGTATCGTCCCGCAGATGCCTTTTGCGGGACGTTTCTCACTCTCCTGCTCCCGTTTCCCGAGCGTATCGTCCCGCAGATCCACTTTGCGGGACGTTTCTCACTCTCCTGCTCCCGTTTCCCGAGCGTATCGTCCCGCAGATCCACTTTGCGGGACGTTTCTCACTCTCCTGCTCCCGTTTCCCGAGCGTATCGTCCCGCAGATCCCTTTTGCGGGACGTTTCTCACTCTCCTGCTCCCGTTTCCCGAGCGTATCGTCCCGCAGATCCACTTTGCGGGACGTTTCTCACTCTCCTGCTCCCGTTTCCCGAGCGTATCGTCCCGCAGATCCCTTTTGCGGGACGTTTCTCACTCTCCTGCTCCCGTTTCCCGAGCGTATCGTCCCGCAGATCCACTTTGCGGGACGTTTCTCACTCTCCTGCTCCCGTTTCCCGAGCGTATCGTCCCGCAGATCCCTTTTGCGGGACGTTTCTCACTCTCCTGCTCCCGTTTCCCAAGCGTATCGTCCCGCAGATCCCTTTTGCGGGACGTTACTCACTCTTCTGCTCCCGTTTCTCAGGTTCTCACACTCATCCCCAAAAAAAACAGAGACTTTAGTAGTCTCCGCTCACTCACTTATATATTCATATAAATAATCATTGCTCCGATACAGATGACTGCCCATATTGTGACGATTTTCCATACAAACTTAATCCATGTCGTATATGGAATACGTGCAACGGCGAGTGCACCCATCAATGAAGCTGATGTCGGAATGATATTGTTACTGATGGCATCTCCGTACTGGAATGCCAATACAGCTAATTGTCGATTAACACCCAGCAAGTCAGAGACAGGTACCATAATCGGCATTGTCGTCATGGCCTGACCTGAACCAGATGGTATAAAGAAATTCAGGAATAGCTGTGTCACAAACATAGCAATGACTGAAAATACTGCAGGCAAGTGATCAATAACAGCTGTCATATGGTGCACAATTGTATCAATGATTTTCCCTGATTCCAGCACCAGGACGATTGCCCTCGCGAATCCGACGATAATAGCACCGTACAAAATATCCTTCATGCCTTCAATCAGTGCATCAAATGTCCCGTTCAGACCGAGTCCGCCGATGAGCCCTGCAATAATGCCCATGATCAAGAAGTTAGCACTCATCTGCATGAGAAACCACTCAAATTTAAAGATGCCGTATACATTGAAGATGACCGCGACAGCGAGGCATAACAGAATCAGCGCATGTCTCAATGTGAAGGCTTCAATCCCTTTAATCTGTTCCTCAAAGCGTGCATCATTTGCTGCACGCATATCTGCAGCAATTAAGCTATGATTCTTATCTTTCTTTACTTTTTTTGCATAATTCAGCACGTAGAGAATGCCTGTTAACAGGACAATCAAGTAGACAATCGTTCTGAAAATAATCCCTGAAAATAATGGTATCTCGGCTATTTTCTGCGCAATTCCTACCGTAAACAGATTGATCATGCCGCCTAGAAAACCGATGCCACTACCAAGTATAATCATGGCAGTCCCGACCATCGCATCATAACCAAGTGCTTTGGCAAGCAGAATACCGATTGGTACAAAAACAATCGCTTCCTCACTAAGCCCTATGGAAAAACCCAGTATACTGAAGACAATCATCGTGACAGGTATCAGCATATTCCCCTTTTTGCCGACTTTCTCCATCATGGCGCCTACACCTGCATTGATGGCTCCTGTTCTATGTATAATCCCGAATGCACCACCAACCAAAAAGATATAGAATACAATCTCCCCTGCTTCTACAAGTCCAGTCGGTACTGCCCTGAATATCTCTATCGGACTTACCGGCTGCTGAGCTACATGATGATATGAATCATTAACAACCTGCTTTCTTCCGTCCACATTCTCCCTGTCATAAATACCTGCCGGAATGATATAAGTCATGACACAGGCAAAGGCTACTAGAATTAACAGCAGTGCATATGTATGCGGCATCTTCAAAGTCTTTTTCATCTTAAAAACCAACCCCTTTGTCTCTTATCCTTTCCCTTTTCCCTAATTCTGAATATTTAAATAATATAAAGAAAATACCAGGCTTCCGCCTGGTATCCCCCTAAATTTATTTTTTAAGATAAGCTTTCACTGCACTGATAAAGTAGAGACTGCCTGTTACGAGTAGAAGGTCTCCATTGTAATTCTTGATGAATTCACCGTAATCCTTGATTTTCATCTTCTGGTCATGCTCAACGGATTCATAAAGGGTATCGACCGGCAATGCTTTCGGAAAATCAAATTCAGTGACGTAGAACCGATCAGCGATTGCTTCCAGTGAATAGAGCATACTGCCGATCGGCTTACCATCGATCGCTGAAAATAAGACATCGATTCTGCGGTCGCTGTAATACGTCTTCATCGTCTCAACGAGTACGTCGATGGATTCACGGTTATGTGCACCGTCGAGGATGATGGTCGGTTCCTCCTGCACTGTTTCAATTCGTCCAGTCCAGGTGGTCTCTTCAATCGCCGACACCATTTTATTGAAATCGAGATGCAGCATGCCCTGCTCGTACATATCAATCAGCGCTGCAATGGCAAGTGATGCATTCTCCTGCTGATGATGACCGAGCATCTTCAGACGGATGTCTTCCAGTTCATAATCTTTATAACGGAAAGTGAACTCTTCACCTGCCGAGACACACTGAATATCCCGGTCCAGCTTAATGCCTTTAGCACCTGCTTCTGCTACCGCTTCATTGACATATTGCTTCGCATCGTCGTTTTTAATTGCATAGACCAGCGTGACGCCCGGTTTGATGACGCCTGCTTTTTCTCGTGCGATATCTAAATAAGTATCACCCATAATATTCGTATGATCGAGACCGATGCTGGTCAGTAAGGTCATAATCGGCTGAAACACATTCGTTGAATCGTGCTTGGCTCCGAGGCCTGCTTCTATCACGGCGAAATCGACAGGATGAACCTCACCAAAATAGACAAACATCATCATCGTCATCACTTCGAATTCCGTAGCAGGACCCAAGTCTGTCTCTTCTGCCAATGCTTCACTGACCGGTTTCACTTTTTCTACAAGTGTCACAATCTCATCATCAGTAATCGGGCTGCCATTCAGACTGATCCGTTCATTAAATGTTTCAATATACGGTGAAGTGAAGGTTCCCACTTCATAGCCATTCGCCATCAATGCGTTTTTCAGATAGCTGACAGTCGAACCTTTGCCGTTCGTGCCGACGACATGGATACCTTTAATATTTCTCTCCGGGTTACCCATGCGCTCAAGCATCCATTCCATGCGTCTGACACCTGGTTTAATGCCAAACTTTGTCCGTTCGTGTATCCAGTATAAACTCTCTAAATAGTCCATCATCATCCCTACGCTTTCAACTGTTCAAGTCTTTCTTTCACTGCATTATAGCGCTCTGTATATAGGGCCTGCTTTTCTTTCTCTTCATTGATGACTTTCTCAGGTGCCTTTGATACGAACTTCTCATTGGCAAGTTTCCCGTTGACACGGTCGAGTTCTTTCTGCCATTTTTCAAGTTCTTTAGTCAGACGTTCACGTTCTTTGTCCATGTCAATCAAACCTTCAAGCGGCAGAATGACTTCTGCTCCGTAGACGGCTGTCGTCATCGCTTTCTCAGGCACGTCCGGTGACAGTGAGATTTCCAGTGTCGACGGGTTACAGAAGCGTTCAAGGTAGTGACGGTTCGCCTCGATGTGGTTCAGATGGTCATCGTTGTTGGCTTTAATCAGCATCGGAATGGCCTTAGACATCGGTGTATTCACTTCATTACGTGATGTCCGCACCGCACGGATAATCTCCATAAGCTGCTCCATCTCGTGTTTAGAGGCAGCATCCGATAGTTCTGGACGCACAACCGGCCAGCTTGCTGTCACGATGGATTCCCCTTCATGCGGCAGGTTCTGCCAGATTGCTTCCGTGACAAACGGCATAAATGGATGCATCATGCGCATAATCTGATCCAGCGTATAAGCAAGGACTGAACGCGTCATCTGCTTAGCCTCTGCATCGTCGCCGTTCATCGGAATCTTACTCATCTCAATATACCAGTCACAGAAATCATCCCAGATAAAGTTGTAGAGACTGCGGCCGACTTCACCGAATTCATATTTATCAGCTAGACGTGTCACTTCTTCGATTGTTTCATTCAGACGTGTCAGAATCCATTTATCCGCTACTGATTTCTTACCGTCCAGATGAATATCCTCTACTGTGAAGTCGTCACCGATATTCATGAGACTGAAGCGAGAGGCATTCCAGATTTTATTGATAAAGTTCCAGTTGGCTTCTACTTTCTCTGTGGAATAACGTAAATCCTGACCTGGTGTTGAACCGGTCGCAAGGAAATAGCGCAGTGCATCGGCACCGTACTCATCGATGACATCCATCGGGTCTACACCGTTGCCGAGTGATTTACTCATCTTGCGGCCGTCTTCAGCACGTACTAAGCCGTGAATCAGCACTTCATTGAATGGACGACGGTCTGTAAATTCAAGTCCCTGGAAGATCATTCGCGCCACCCAGAAGAAGATGATGTCATAGCCTGTGACAAGCACATTGGTCGGATAGAAACGCTTGAAATCTGCGGCATCTGTATCCGGCCAGCCGAGCGTTGAGAACGGCCAGAGTGCACTTGAGAACCAGGTGTCGAGTACATCTTCGTCCTGTACCCAGTTCTCGCTGTCTTCAGGTGCTGTCTCACCGACGTATACTTCACCTGTTTCCTTATGGTACCAGGCAGGAATCTGATGCCCCCACCACAGCTGACGGGAGATACACCAGTCATGGATGCCTTCCATCCAGCGGTTAAAGGTATTCTCAAAGCGTGGCGGCACAAAATCAATGCGGTCATCTGTCTCCTGGTTGTTAAGGGCCTGTTCAGCGAGAGGGGCCATCTTAACGAACCACTGTGTGGACAGATAAGGCTCAACGACTGCACCACTCCGTTCTGAGTGACCGACCTGATGGACGTGTTTTTCAATTTTAACTAAAATGCCACTGTCTTCAAGGTCCTTAACGAGCTGCTTCCGGCAGTCAAAGCGGTCAAGACCTGCGTATTTACCTGCCTTGTCATTCATCGTACCGTCTTCGTTCATAACGTTGATACGCGGCAGATCATGACGGTTCCCGATTTCAAAGTCATTCGGGTCATGGGCAGGTGTTACTTTCATCGCACCCGTACCGAAGTCCATTTCAACGTAGTCATCACCGATGATCGGAATCTCACGTTCTAAAATAGGCAGCAGGACTGTCTTGCCGATCATCTCCTTGTAGCGTTCGTCTTCCGGATGAACGACGACCGCTGTATCCCCGAGCATCGTCTCCGGCCGTGTAGTCGCAATCTCAATGACGCCTGAACCATCTGTCAGCGGATAGTTCATATGGTAGAACGCACCTTCAACTTCTTCGTGCACGACCTCGATATCACTGAGCGCTGTACGTGCTGCAGGGTCCCAGTTGATGATACGTTCGCCGCGGTAGATCAGACCTTTGTTGTACATATCGACAAAGACTCGTTTGACGGCGTCGCTTAAGCCTTCGTCCAGTGTGAAACGCTCACGTGAATAGTCTAAGCCGAGTCCCATCTTCGCCCATTGAGAACGGATAGTCTCCGCATATTCCTCTTTCCACGCCATCGTATGTTCCAAGAATTTCGCACGGCCGATATCGTGTCGGCTGATGCCTTCTTCTCTTAACTTCGCCTCTACTTTTGCCTGTGTCGCGATCCCTGCATGGTCCATCCCGGGCAGGTAAAGTGTATTATAGCCTTGCATACGCTTCATACGTGTGATGATATCCTGTAAAGTCGTATCCCATGCATGACCGATATGCAGCTTACCTGTGACGTTCGGCGGCGGAATCACAATCGTAAAGGGTTGCTTGTCATCATTATCTTCTGCCTTGAACAGTTCTGCATCCAGCCACTTTTGGTAGCGTCCTTCTTCCACTAACTTGGGATTATATTTAGTATCCATCAAAATACCTCCAGTAATCAATTTTACTCAATAAAAAAACCGCCCTATAAGAATAGGACGGGAATAATCTCGTGGTACCACCTAAATTCAGCCGCAGCTGCACTCAAACGATTAACGCTCGTACACGCTTATACCTACTCGCGTTCAGTATAAGACCATATGCGGGCTACCTTCAGTCTTAGATGCTGCATAGTTTCACCAACCCTATGCTCTCTTTCCAGTCATCACGGACCTACTCTTCCCGAAACCTTATTGAATAATCTCATATTAGCGGATTTAAATTGTCTTGTCAAATCGCTTCAGCATAACCTGCATCAAGGGTGCAACGATCAGAAGAATAAAGAAAATACGGAAGATATGATAGCTGGATATCATGGCAATATTGCCGCCTGTCTCCATTGCAACGATAATAATCTGAGCCATACCGCCTGGTGCCAGACTTAAAAAGACATCGTTAAAGGGATGGCCCGTCATCAATACAGCAGCGATGAAGGTCACTAAGATCAGCAGGATGTTCTGGACAGCGATACCGAAAAAGAGTCTCAGCGACAGACTGCTGGATAACTCCACCAGCTGCAGGCCGATGCGGACCCCAAATAACAGCTGAGCGGCTGCAATCCAGACATAAGGGATGGAAAAACTGACCCCTGTCGCTATATTCCATCCTGAAACGATAAAGATGGGCGCCAGCAGCTGGGGAACCGGAAAATGAATACGCCGGAGCAGCAGAAAGAATAAACCCGTCAAACTGATGATGAATAAAAGACGGTCAAAGGACAGCACCTGAAAAATGGCGTCACTGTGCATCACGCCCCCTGTATTTCCGCCTCTGCCGAACGATGCAATAAACGGGACAATCATCACTACAAACAACAGACGCGAGGTCTGTGACAAGGTAACGGCAAGAAGATCCGCCCGTTTATTCTCCTCGGCCATGACGATCATCTGACTCAGCGCCCCGGGCACAGCACTGAGCAATGCTGTCTCATAGCTGCAGCGCGTCATTTTTCTGTAGATGAACGACAGCAGAATAGCTGCACCAATGATGAGGATATTCAGCAGGATGATATGGAACAAGTCCTTGCGGATATCTGTCAGGACCTGCAAGGTAAAAGTGGTCCCGATCTGCGCCCCTAAAATAAATAGACCTGAATCTGCCAGCGATTTCGGCCATATGATTGTTCTGCCACTTATTTTGCTGATGGCCGCTGCAGCGATCATCGGTCCGAACAGCCAGGGAAGAATCATATGTATCATCATCAGGCATAACCCGAACAGCACCGCCAAAAAAATGATTAATAATAACAACTCCTCTCACCTCCTATGTTTAAGACTATAGAAACGGGTATAATTCATTATAACGAAAGGGAGGGCAAAAAAGTGATCAGATACTTCGGCGGGACGACAGGATGCATGTTCTCTATCATCGCATCTATTATTCTCACTATCATTCTCAATCTTATTCTTAACTTTATCTTCTAGTAAAATTTATCTTCTAGTAAAATGACAGTTTCTCTACAGAAACTGTCATTTTTATATCCTTAAAATCAAAAAAAACCGTGAACAATGTTCACGGTTAACTGTTATTATGCAGCTAAATCAAAGTTGATGATTGAAGCTAAGTCAAAACCACCAGCGTTTGCTTCAGTTGTAGCTTCTTCTGTAGTTGTTTCTTCAGTAGTCGCTTCTTCAGTAGTTGCATTTTCAGTTGTAGTTTCTTCTGTTTTGTTTTCTTCTTTTTTGTCATCTTTATCATTGTTACAAAGATTTAATAAGAATGGAATAGCTAAAAGAAGAAGTAATAATGGAATTAACCATGGCCATGGACTTTTCTTTTTAGGTTCTTCGTGAGCAACATGGCGAGTTTCACGAGTTGTAGTTGTTTCTTTAACACGGTCTCCAGCTACACCATCACGATGAGTAGTGCTGTCCACTGTGTGTGTTACGTGACGATCACGCTCTGAATCATAGATAACATCTTTGTCATTTCTGTTATTGTTGTTATTAGCCATTTGACTTACCTCCACATAGGTTATGTTTTTTTGTAAATTTTATTTACATGAATAATATTGCCTGAATGCAGAGTTATAAACATAAATCGTCAAAAAATATTGATAATTTTATATTTCGTATAATCAGAGTAGGCTAAAACCCTTATTTGACGGCACTTAGCGCTTTATCGAATGCGTCTAACGTTTTGTCAATATCTTCAGCAGTATGCTGGGTTGACAGGAACATCCCTTCAAATTGTGACGGTGGCAAGAAGACGCCCTGTGCCGCCATTTCTTTATACATGGCCGCAAATAATTTAAGATCTGATCTAGATGCAACTTCAAAATTCGTTACTTTTTCCTCATTCAGGAAGTAGCCGATCATACTGCCCGCGCGGTTAATCGTAATAGGCACACCGTGCTTGGCAAATATTTCTGTGAGTCCTGCTTCCAGCTGATCGCCTAATTGATTGAAATGCGCATAACTGTCTGGCGTTAACTGACTCAGCGTATAATAGCCCCCTGTCATCGCGAGCGGATTACCACTTAATGTCCCGGCCTGATAAATATCACCTGCCGGCGCGATGTGCTCCATGATGTCTTTCCGTCCGCCAAATGCGCCTACCGGCAGACCTCCGCCGATCACTTTCCCCAAGCAAGTTAAATCCGGCGTCACATTGAAGTAACCTTGGGCACAGTTGTAGCCTACCCGGAAGCCTGTCATCACCTCATCAAAGATCAGCAGTGAACCATATTCATTTGTGATGTCCCGCAGTCCTTGGAGAAAACCTTCTCCCGGCGGCACCACGCCCATATTACCTGCCACAGGCTCTACTATCACACAGGCAATATCATCGCCGAATTTCTCGAATGCAGTCTTAACCGCTTCTAAGTCATTGTAATGCACGGTAATGGTATTTTCAGCGGTCCCTTTAGGCACGCCCGGTGAGTCAGGCAGACCTAGAGTCGCCACACCTGAACCTGCTTTAATGAGTAAACTGTCGCTATGACCATGATAGCAACCGATAAATTTCAGGATCTTGTTACGCCCTGTATAGCCACGCGCTAGACGGAGTGCCGCAAGCGTCGCTTCAGTACCGCTTGAGACCATCCGTACCATCTCGATTGACGGCACACGTTCAATCACGAGCTCAGCCATCTTCGTTTCAAGTTCTGTCGGCGCGCCGAAACTCGTTCCTTTCTGGATGGCTTTTGCCAGTTCTGCTGTCACCTTATCATCCGCATGCCCTAAAATCAGGGGACCCCAGCTGAGTACATAGTCAATATATTCATTGCCGTCTATATCATAGATTTTAGAACCTTTACCGTGGTCCATGAATATCGGATCCATATCCACACTCTTAAATGCACGCACCGGGCTGTTGACGCCACCCGGCATCACTTTCACTGCTTCTTTG
Organism: Macrococcus bovicus; assembly: GCF_004359575.1. Classification (GTDB taxonomy): domain Bacteria; phylum Bacillota; class Bacilli; order Staphylococcales; family Staphylococcaceae; genus Macrococcus; species Macrococcus bovicus. Next base: position 327,585 of record NZ_SCWF01000001.1, read on the forward strand.
AATGCTTGCTCTGATCTCATTAGTATACTCCTTTATCTAAGTAATGACAGATATCTTTTGCGAAATAGGTGATGATCATATCTGCGCCCGCGCGCTTCATTGAAATCATCTGTTCCATGACGATACGTTCCTCATCAATCCAGCCGTTAAGTGCAGCTGCTTTAGTCATCGCGTATTCCCCGCTGACATTATAGGCCACGACCGGTATATTTGAATGGTTGCGGACGTCACGGATGATGTCAAGATAGCTCAGGGCCGGTTTGACAATCATCATGTCACAGCCTTCCGCAAGATCACTTTCCAGTTCACGCATCGCTTCTAAGCGGTTGGCCGGATCCATCTGGTAACCTTTACGGTCGCCCTGACCAGGCGTACTCTCTGCTGCATCACGGAACGGGCCATAGAAAGCAGAGGCATATTTGATGCCGTAACTCATGATCGGTATATGATAGAAGCCTGCTTCATCGAGCCCCGCCCGAATCGCCTGCACAAAACCATCCATCATATTGCTCGGTGCAATGATATCTGCTCCTGCTTTCGCCTGTGATACTGCTGTCTTGACAAGCAGCGGCAACGTTTCATCATTGAGGACATGGCCATGGTCGTCCAGCACACCGCAGTGACCATGATCGGTATACTCACAGAGACACGTATCAGCGAGTACAAGCATATCCGGATAAAGTTCCTTCGATAATCGTGTGGCTTTCTGGATGATACCATCATCGATAAAGGCACCCGTTCCGCAGGCATCCTTTTCATTCGGGATACCGAAGAACATCACTGCTCTGATGCCCGCATCGTACGTCGTCTTCAGCTCTTCATGCAGCATATTCAAGCTCAGTTGATAGACACCAGGCATGGATGGGACTTCATTTCTGATATTATCCTGTTCAATCACAAAGATCGGATAGATGAGATCTTTCTTGGATAAAGTAGTCTCTCTCACCATATCACGCATCACTGCTGAACTTCTTAAACGTCTATGTCGGTCAAAATTCATTCTGTTCCCTCATTTCCAGTATTTTGATAATCATCTGTTCTTTAGTCGCTTCTTCAGGCATCACACATTCTTGTCCGTAGTCGGACAGCCTGTTACGTGTCACAGGACCGATTGCGACCACTGTAATCTCAACAGGCGCGTATAAACTGTAATACGCATCTACAGCTGACGGACTCATAAAAGTCAGAACGTCTACTTTCTGCGCTTCAATCATAGCATGAATCTGTTCTGCAGCCGAACGAGAAGGCGCCGGCCTGTACAGATCAATACGGTCCACTTGACCACGAGTGCCGAGAAACCGGCTCAGTGCCGGCCTGGCCTGCGTACTGGCGGGGAGACAGATTCGCTTGTTATCAAAGCGACGCCCCGCTTCAGCGATGAATGACTCCTGATTATACTCGCTTGGAAGGTAGTCTACCGTATAGCCCTGCTCTTCAAGGGCTGCCTGCGTCTTAACACCTATCGCCGCGATGTGATCTGCTGTGATGTCATAAAGCTGACTGAACAGCTCCACCGCGTTCTGACTCGTAAAAATAAGCCAGTCATAGTGCTGATGATAGTCACTGCGTACGGGGAGCACTTCTATACCGATAAGCGGTATATGAACGAGCTCAACTTCGTCTGTCTGTGTTTGTCCACTATCAGTCATCACTACAACTGGCTTCATTATGATCGACTTCCTTCTATATTTAATGCCTCAATAATCGCATAAGCACCGTTTTCTTTCATTTCAGCCGCCGCCTCTTCACCCATTGACGCCGTATCGTTACTGCGGATATCGCTCGCAAAACGCTGTCTGCCGTCCGGTGACATGATGAGTCCGCGGAAGTGTATTTCATCGTTCTCAACAACTGCGTGTCCCGCAATCGGTACTTGACAGCTGCCGTCCATCAGGCGCAGAAAATCGCGTTCAACTTGTGTGCAGCGTGCCACATCGTCATTATGCACGGCTTTCAATATGTTGAGGACAACTTCATCGTCTGCACGGCATTCGATTCCCAGCGCACCCTGCCCGATCGCCGGCAGCATGACTTCAGGCTCAAGATATTCCGTCACCGTGTCTGCATTCCAGCCCATGCGTTTCAGACCGGCTGCCGCAAGAATGATCGCGTCGTAGGCATCGTTCTTCAGCTTGTTCAGACGCGTATCGATATTACCCCGTATCCACTCAATTTTCAGATGCGGATACTGATTCAGAATCTGAGCGCCGCGGCGGAGTGAACTCGTACCGACCACACTGCCTGCCGGTAAGTCTTTGAGTTTCGTATGATTTTTAGAGATAAAGGCATCTCGAGGATCTTCACGGTCTGGAATACAGCCGAGTATCAATCCTTCCGGCAGGACACTAGGGACATCTTTCAGTGAGTGAATCGCAATATCGATCTCCTTGTTGAGCAGAGCCTGTTCAATCTCTTTGACGAACAGTCCTTTCCCTCCCACTTTAGAGAGCTGTACATCGACGATTTTATCTCCTTGTGTGACGATTTCCTTGAACTCAATTTCCAGCTCAGGAAACTTCGCCTGCAGAGAATCTGTGAACTGCTTGCTTTGCGTTAAAGCCAGTTGACTTCTTCTCGTTCCCACTACGATTTTCACCATAATAATCCTCCTAATTAATCAGCTGATGAAACTCTGAATATCTGCTGATGATCAGATAATTGACCATACAGATCAGAAAGAACATGATATTGATTTCCATCAGTCTGTTCAACTTCATTTTTTTGTATGTGAAGAAATAAATATAAATCCCGTATATCAAGAGCACAATCGCTGAACCGACTACTTTACTGTCCAGCCAGATGGATGGCCCGATCAGTATCAGTCCCCACTGGACACCGAGCACCAGTGAGATAAGCAGCAGGATAAAGCCGATGATGCTGAAATGATTGACGGAGCGGCTGATAGAGGCAAGATCATTCATCCTGAAGAACTTCTGGGTGAATCTCTTATTTTTCAGATTGCGCATCTGATAGAGATAAAGCCCGGCCTGTATCGCAGCGATTAGAAAAGTCACGTACGCCGCTATTGCCAGCGTCACGTGTACCATCAGCAGCTCGTTCATCATATGCGAGACTGTGGTATGAGACTGATATTCCACCGGCTGAAACGTATGGATCGACATAAAGATGAAGCCGATCAAGTTCATCATAAACCCTAAGAATTCAGTCCGGGTCGTCTCTGACATAACGATCGAGGCGATGATGATCAGCCACGTAAAGAAATAGAAGCCTTCTGTAATCGTCTGCACCGGAAAACGGCCAGTTGTCAGATAGAACTGACCGATCATCAAGGTCTGCATCACCAGCACAACGATCAGGAGCACAAAACCTATTTTCTTGATACGGTTATTCTTGTCGATAAAATCTATCAAATAACAGGCAATACTCATCATGTAAATGAAGAGTATTGCCTCATTAATTCTGACTGTCAGTAACTCAGACATCTAATCACCCATTTCCTGGTTCCAGCTGTCCTTGCATCGGTTTACTGTCTAAGCGTCTATGTGTTTCTACTTCGTTTGTAATGTTGAAGATTTCCTGGAAAAACTGCAGCTGCTCTTCGCGATTGGCACTACCGCTCAGTTCCTTCGCCTGCTGAATCGGATCTTTCAGCATCTGATTGATGATACTCTTCATATGCTTGGAAATCACTTTGCGGTCACGTTCAGACAAGTCCGGCATCTTACGGTCGATGCTGTCCATCGTCGTCTCCTGGATGCGCAGTGCTTTCTCACGCAATGCAGTGATGACCGGAACCACGCCGAGCATATTGACCCAGTCAAGGAACTGGATGATTGCTGTCTCTATCATACCTGTGATCTTATCAGCGGCTTTTTCACGTTCAGCGAGATTGGCATCAACCAGACCTTTCAAGTCATCGACATCATAGTTGAAGACAAGGTCCAGTTCGCCGACTGCCGGATCAATATCACGGGGTACAGCGATATCTATCAGCACCAGCGGATGAGCAGGACGTAAATTCATGACGTGAGCCATCATGTCCGCTGTAATAATATAATCACGTGCACTTGTCGAAGAGATAACGATATCATTCTCAAGAAGTGCACACTGAAGTTCTTCCATCAGCAGATGTCTGCCACCGAAACGGCCTGCTAATGTTTCTGCTTTTTCTACCGTCCGGTTCATCACGGTGATATCCTTGGCACCGCTGCCCGCCAGATTTTCAAGCGCAAGCTCTGCCATCTCACCCGCACCGATAATCAGAATGCGTTTGCCTTGCAGAGAACCCAGTATTTTCTTCGACAGTTCAACTGCCGCATACGAAACTGAGACCGCCTTGGAAGAGATATCTGTTTCAGAATGCGCACGTTTTGCCAGAGTAACCGCTTCTTTAAACAGCTTATTAAAAATAGTGCCCGTCGTTCCTTCACTCTGTGCCAGGAGGAAACTGTCACGGATCTGCCCGAGAATCTGTGTCTCACCTAAGACGATCGAATCAAGGCCAGCTGTCACTCTATATAAATGTCTCACTGCTTCATCATCAACTTTAACACTTGTCACACTTTTGACGGTCTCCATAGACACATCAAACCACTCAGCAAGGAATGCTTTCACATAGTAACGTCCTGTATGAATCTGATCGACCACTGCATAGACTTCTGTCCGGTTGCAAGTCGATACGATGACACCCTCCAGTACTGATTTCTGATTAATCAGTGCTGAATGTGCCTGTTCAATATTCATTTCTGAAAAAGTCAGCTGTTCCCGTAAGCTGACGTCTGCTGTTCTGTGATTGACACTCACCACAACAATATGCATTTCTGTCGCCCCCAATATAGCCATTACTCCTATTATAGCACTAACTCGCCCCGCTGTAACAGGATGTGTTTATAAATAACGTTCAATGGCCTGCCAGATGACCGGGTTCTTTTCCTTAGATAATGAGGAGTAGCTGATCAATGTATCGTTCTGATCGATCTCCAAGGCCTGTCTGATGATTTTCAGATGCTTCTGGATTTTCCCTTTTGGAATCTTATCTTCCTTTGTCGCGATGATAATCGTCGGTATATCGTAATGCTTCAGAAAGTCATACATCAGTACGTCATCCTGCGAGGGTTCATGGCGGATATCGACAAGCTGGATGACTGCTGCCAGATTTTCGCGTGTCGTTAAATAGGTTTCAATCATCTTACCCCAGCGTTCCCGCTCAGTCTTCGAGACTTTGGCATAGCCGTATCCCGGCACATCGACAAACACCAGCTGCTCATCGATGTTAAAGAAGTTCAGGGTCTGCGTCTTGCCGGGCTTCGAGGAAATTCTCGCCATACTTTTCCGGTTGATCATCGTATTGATGAATGATGACTTACCGACATTGGAACGACCGGCAAGTGCGATTTCCTTAAGGCCGGTATCAGGATACTGTTCCGGCCTGACAGCACTGATCAGAATCTCCACATTATTTGGATTGATATTCATATTGCTCCTCCTTCAAAAAAGCCCCACAGGTCTTAACCCATGAGGCTTGTCCATTAAGCTGTTTTAATACGTTCGCTGTTCTCGTCATAGAGTTCAGGTCCCACTGATTCACGGATTGTCTCTTCAGTGATGACCACTTTCTTCACCTTGTCTTCTGATGGGATATCAAACATAATATCCATCATGCTCTCCTCAATAATAGAGCGCAGACCGCGAGCCCCTGTTTTACGTTCAATCGCCAGTTCACTGATCGCTGTTAACGCCTCATCCGTGAATTCCAGCTCCACACCGTCCAGTTCAAGCATCTTTCTGAACTGCTTGACTAATGCGTTCTTCGGCTGAGTCAGGATGTTTTTCAGTGCGTCTACATCCAGCTGCTCTAGATTAGCGACCACTGGAATACGGCCGATAAATTCAGGAATCAGACCATAGGCCTGTAAATCCTCAGGCTTGATCTGTGACAGCAGTGTCGATTCATCAAAATCACGGTCCTTGGTACCCGTGAAACCGATGACTTTCTCACCGAGACGGCGTTTGATGACTTCATCGATACCGTCAAAAGCACCACCCAGAATGAAAAGAATATTCGTCGTATCAATCTGAATGAACTCCTGGTTAGGATGTTTACGTCCACCTTGAGGCGGCACTGAAGCAACAGTGCCTTCAAGAATCTTTAAGAGCGCCTGCTGTACACCTTCACCCGAAACGTCCCGTGTAATCGAAGTATTCTCTGATTTACGGGCAATCTTATCAATCTCATCGACATAGATAATCCCTTTTTCAGCGCGCTCGATATCGAAGTCAGCAGCCTGGATCAGACGCAGCAGGATATTCTCTACATCTTCACCTACATAGCCTGCTTCAGTCAGACTCGTTGCATCTGCAATCGCAAACGGCACGTTCAGTGAACGGGCAAGCGTCTGCGCAAGTAGCGTCTTACCGCTACCCGTCGGACCGATAAGTGCGATGTTACTTTTCTGCAGTTCGACACTATCTTCTTCTGATGCTGCCGGCTGAACAATACGCTTGTAGTGGTTATAGACCGCTACCGCAAGGGCTTTCTTGGCTTTTGTCTGACCGATGACATATTCATCGAGCAGTGCAAGCATCTCTTTAGGTTTAGGCACTTCTGTGAGTTCCTCTGTCTCAGTCGTCCGCAGTTCTTCTTCTACGATTTCTGAGCAGAGCTCGATACATTCATTACATATATAAACGCCGCTGCCTGCGACTAGTTTCTTGACCTGATCCTGGTCTTTGCCGCAGAACGAACATTTTAAATTGTTTTCATCTTCATCAAATTTAAACATTTCTACACCCCTATCTTAATCAAAAATATACTAAAGTGTCTGAGCGAATGCAAATGATTAAACTGAAAGAGAATCTGTAGTAAAAGCTACAGATTCTCTTCCGTTATTATGGTTGTCAGAACCTTATTTTGTTTTTGATTCTGCTACTAATACGTCGATTGCTTTTTGGATGCGAAGATCATCTTTTAATACTTCAGCGTTACCTAAAGCAGCACGGATATCTTCTACTGATAAACCGAACTGTTCGCTCATTTTAGTGAGTTCTGCTTCAACATCTTCATCTGAGATTTCGATGTTTTCAGCGTTAGCGATAGCTGCAAGCGTCAAGTTTGTTTTCACACGTTTCGCCGCATCTTCTGACATGCTTTCTTTCAACTGTTCTTCAGTCTGACCTGAGAACTGGTAGTAAAGGTCTAAGTTCAGACCTTGCTGTGCGATACGTTGTTCGAATTCCTGCATCATACGACCCAGTTCAGTGTCGATCATTGCTTGTGGGATATCGATTTCAGCGTTGTCTGTCGCTAAGTTGATAAGCTCTTCTTTCAGCATATTTTCAGCCTGAACTTTCTTCTGTTCAGCTAAGTCGCTACGGAATTTCTCTTTGTATGCATCTGCTGATTCAGCTGATGCATCTAATTCTTTCGCTAACTCGTCATCAAGCTCAGGAACTTCCTTCGTCTTGATTTCGTTGATTTTTACTTTGAATACTGCATCTTTACCCGCTAATTCTTCAGCGTGGTATTCTTCAGGGAATTTTACGTTCACATCTTTTTCTTCACCGACTTTAGTGCCGACTAACTGTTCTTCGAAACCTGGGATGAACTGACCTGAACCGATTTCAAGATCGTAACCTTCAGCTTTACCGCCTTCGAACTGTTCATCGTTGACATAGCCATCGAAGTCTAAGTTAACAACATCACCTTCAGCAACTTCACCGTCTTCTTTAACTGTTAATTCAGCTTTACGAGAAAGTTCAGCATCTAAAGCGCTTTGGAATTCTTCATCTGATAATTCAGTATCCTGTGCTTCAACTTCAAGACCTTTGTAGTCTCCCAGCTTAACTTCTGGTTCTACTGTCACTTTAGCTGTGAAGATCAGTTCTTTGTCTTTTTCCATTTGTTCGATATCGATTTCAGGACGATCGACCGGATTGATACCTGCTTCTTCTACTGCGTTTGCATATGCATCCGGTAAGATGAAGTCAAGTGCATCCTGATATAAAGATTCTACGCCAAAGCGTTGTTCAAATAATGGACGAGGCATTTTACCTTTACGGAAACCTGGTACATTAACTTGCTTAACTACTTTTTTGAATGCTTTATCTAATCCTGATTTTACTTCTTCAGCAGGAACTGTAACCGTTAAGACGCCTACATTCCCTTCTTGTTTTTCCCATTTTGCTGTCATGTGTGATAACCTCCAGAATTTTTTCAACTCATTTATTATAGCATAATCTTAGTGTTGTACAACAATACTAAGTCTTAAAGTTCATATTTCACTGCCTCATCGATCAGGGCCAGCACCCGGGCATGCTCCTCTGTCTGGACGAGCGGGTAGATGTCCGCCAGCTGGAACATCGAGAGAGCGAAATGAATATAGCAGTCTGCGATGACCTCCGTCTCGATCATCTGCTCCCCGCTAGTGAAGTTCAGCGGATAAAGAACCAGTGCCTGGCGCTCCAGCCATGAGTCAATGGCTGGTATCATATCCGGCATATTGGACTCAAACCACTCTCTGACAAGCGGCAGAACATCCTGCATAAGAAAATAGCGCTCAAGCGGCACGACTTCAGACGACAGGAATGAGACAGTCGTCTCAAGTTTGCTCAAGTGAATGATCTCTCTTTCACCGGCCAGCCGGATATATTGGATAAGGGCGGTCTGGACAACAGGGTGCAGCGGTGATTTCAGAAGTTCAAGGAAAGTCCCGCTATAGGTCATATTTTCATCCGCTATCAGCTGATGAATAAAATGTACCTGACGCGCCGCAGTCCAGTCCGTGAAATCTGAGAGTTCATCCGCCGTCTGACGGTCACGCATATTTTTACGATGTCGGGCCTGGTCATAGAGTGGCAGAAGCTTCATTTTCAGTCGATGATCCACTTCTTCTGTACGCAGAGAATCAATCAGTTCAATCACTGTCTGGTACTGGCCCAGCTCATAGAGACTGAGCAGGAAATAATAGACGGTCACTTCATAGCTCGGATGGCCCATATTCAGCAGGATGCTCGCTTCTTCGCGCAGTTCCAGAAAGGACTCAAGGGCATAGAGAACCTCCAGCTTCTGCAGCTGCTGGCGATGATTCAGTTCTACATGGCGCTCCAGTTCAGTGATTGTATCATAGGCCTGCTCAAATTCTTCTTGTGCCAGAAATGTCTGCAGCTGACGATTCAGTTTGTCCGGCAGACCCGGAAAAGGAATGATGTCAGTCATTAATGGCCTGGCGTGTACATTGCTTCAATAATGAGGCGGCTCCATGTTTCATATGCCGGGACATCCATCAATCTATTTTTATCCACCCATTGAATAGAAAGTGTGTCCGTTTCAACCGCTCGCACATCAGCGCGATTGACACAGATTTTGAAGACAAGACCGATATGGACACGTCCTACCTCATGACCGTCATCATTGATGAGCCCGATCAGTTCAAGATCGCTGTCCGGAATATCCGTAAGCCCTACTTCTTCTTCGAGTTCACGCCGGGCATTTTCAATCAGGATGCGTTCAATGTCGTCGCCTGCCAGCTGATTCATATGCCCGCCAACACCGATAGAGCTTAAGCCGTGCAGACGTTCCTCTCCTCCGCCTGTCAGACGCTTGTAGACCAAGATCTCGCCTTCTTCATTCTCGAGAACACAATAAGAGATAAGCTGTTTATATTCAGGCGTTTCCTCCATATCCCCGCGACGTCTGACTTCATATTTTGATAACGTCTCAAAGATCTCAAGTGCACGCTGATCTTCTATCGTAATAAAACCATTAAAGGCATTTTTTTCGTGGCTAAATATAGATTCGCGATCAACCACAATAATCTGTTCATCATATTTATTCATCATTCTGCCCCTGTCTGTTTTTTAATAATATCTAAAGTTTATACGAAATGCTGTCAGTAGACAAATAAAAAAGGAAATGTGAAGTTTCACATTTCCTTTTGTTAGCGTCCTGGGAGGGCGATTTCAGCCCAGTCAGGACGCGGTTTTGAGCGTTTCTTGTCTGTAACTTGACCAAACGCTCCGGAAACACAGTTACTAATGATAAAGAAGATAGAGTTATAAGTCAAATAGACCTATTTAGGAAGTTATAACGAGTAGTACTCAGAACTATACTTAATTAAGTCAGTAGGTTCTTTAAACTTCATTTTTTCATAATGTTTTAAGAATATTACCAATAACTTCAAATATTCTTTTATTACATTATACAACTCATTTTCGTAATGATTATATAAATCCTTAGAATCAATGTTTATTATACAATCTCTATTGTAATACCTTTTTAAGTCAAAAGGTTTTTTTGGTTTATACAGGATATGGTATCTAAATTCTAGTACTTTATTTTCTTCCATAGCTAAAGTCAAGTTAGACAAGCTTAATTCAGCGGTCTCAATGATATATAATTCTTTATTTATTTTTTCCTTTTGCAAAATGTAATTACTTAATATAATCGGAATCATTTTATCTATTCTACTAATTTGATTATAAATCGTATTAGAAATTTTTAACCAAGATTCAAATGGAAACTTAATAATTGAAGAAACGTCATAGTCTTTACTATTAAGTTCAATCAATCTTGAATTTAAATTTACATTTTCTCTCATAAAGAACTCATATGACATTAATTTTTTTCCAAGAAAATTGTCAGAGGGATTTACATTTAAAAGTGGATTTTTTGTAAATACCTGAAATTCGTTTAAAAACTCTAAATTTTTATTAGTTTTTGCGTTTAAATCTGACATTATTACTTGTTCTTTCATTAATTTTGTTGCATTATCCCCAGCAATTTTTGCCCCAAGATAAGCACCATAACCCGTTGAAACAACACTTAATAAACCAATCATTGCAGCTACAATTTCAATTACTTTACCAGGAAAACAGATAATCAATATACTTCCGAAATAAATGACATACAATAAGCTACCTAAAATTAGCCATTGCTCATACTTAGATATTTTCATTGACTCCTCCACTTTTTAATCAACTATATCAGAAACTAAATAAGCTACCTATCTCTTTTTGATAGGTAGCTTAAATTATATCATTCATCTTTAACATCTCAATCATCAGTTCGTTTACTTTGATGGTCTGTATACGTTCTTGATCCACTTCCTCCAGATGCTCAATGTCGTCAGTGTCATAAAAATAATCAATCACTGGTGCATAGGACTTATGACCGGTTATAATAGTCTCTCCTCTTTCAACACGTATCGTGCCATTACCATCAATTAATCCCTCTTTAACATCAGCGTGTAGCTCGTGAATCAGATCATTGTAATCGTAACTTAGTCGCATCTTCATCTCCCCTTTAAGTTATTATATATGTAAACAACTGTTGATTGTTATAAGTTTATGTAAAAAGCCACCCATTTAAGGTGGCTATCTTTTAATCTACTGTAATTTCAAAATCGTGATAGTATGCTTCGCTTCTGCTCTCTTCAATTGCTTCTTTGTAATCTTCTTCGGTCCACTTGCTACGATCTGCGTCCTCATACTCTTCGTCTATAATATTTCCGTAACCATACTTGTCATTAATCTCTGCATATAAATCCTTGTATGTCTGCGCCTCTGCAGTATAGGCTTTACGGCCGTCAGTTGTTTTGCCTGTCCACTTAATCCATACGTTAACTTTATCAGTGGTAAGCGTCCACCAGCTGTAATCGTACTCATCAAGAATAGCCTGTACTTCTTCAAGCGTCTTGACATCTTTAAAGTCTGGCAGCTCTCGGTCCGGCTCGTCGTCATTAATCCAACTAAAGTAATCAGTAGTGAGTAAGTGCTGTTTGAGTGCTGCGAAGTCCTTAAACGTCTCCTGTGATTGTACTGTACCTTCTTCGATTGCAGTTAAAGTGATCATGTTCATTTCCTCCCAGAATTTTTTTAGTTTTTCAGCATTGTTCAGTGACATCTTGCCAATTGCTTCGTGGTCCTTACGATACTTACCAAGTAGTTGCTCGCTGATGTCAGTTGCCTGACTGATTCTGTACCCTGTAACCTTGTTGTCGTCCCATGCCTGTATTAGTTGTTCAATTTGCTTTCTCATGACCATTCTCCTTAATGCGTCTTGCTTATGTATATAATATACTAAATTATATTTTAGTAGTCAATAGATTTTATTAAATTTACTAAAATATTTTTTAGTATCTATGTAAATCCCCTCAACCACGCACTTTTTAGCAAATAAAAAAGCCGCCTACCTCCGAAGAGATAGACGGCTTTGAAGTTATTTATAGACTTTAATCACATTCATGCGGCCCAACCAGATCCAGTCATTACTACCTGGGCCAGAAGTCTTTCCTGTATAAATACGACCCCATCCATCATGCACCTCGAAGATGTACACGATATCGCCAGGGTTTAAATCATATCCGGCTTTGCGGTCCCAGTTAAAGCCTCTCCATCTGTTGCCTTGACGTTTTCGTACTTCAGCACCTTTGCTATCAATAGAGCCTTTAACATAGGCTGTTAGCGACCGTCCACGGTTCTGAGCGCGGTTGAATGCTGGCGTGATGGTGGATAAGCTAGTCGGCTTTTTGGCCTTAAAAACGCTCGTAACACTTTTGACAGTAGGCTCTTCATAGTTAGGACGAATGAAGTGGCTGATGCCCGTGCAGTCGTCCCAGCGTAACTTTGCCGGACTGTTCGCAAGACCATCCCAGTTTTGTTCCAGGATCATGCAACCATTTAAATCCCCGTCAGTGTAAACCAGTCCGATATGGCCATACTGATTATCAAAGCGACCGCGTGTAAATACTGCAATGTCACCCCTCTGCTGCTGAAATGACGGTGTATTCTGATGGACCGTAAATTGACCTTTAAAGTCATTGTTAAAGGCGTCTCTCGCGTTTCCCCACATGCGAATACCTGATAGCCAGTAGACATAATCTACAGCTAGGTCCATACACTGCTGACCATAGACGCCATCAAAGTCCACATACTTTCCAACGTACCATTCTAACCGTGTAAGAGCTTCATTGAATGTTTTCATTACTTTGCACCTCCGAAATTGTCCGTATTATCCACTTCAATTTGTGATTCGTCTGTGACTTCCTGCTCGCCTTTAATCGTCAGGTCCATATTTGGATCAGTAGGCTCTACCTTCTCCATGCTTAAATCTGAGTCAGTGAGCATCCCTTTAACAGTCGGGTCATCCACCACACCGATTAGCACTAAGATGTTAAGTACAGTTGTGAACAATGCATCAGCAGATTTGCTGTATTCAGAGATGTCATAACCCAGGATGCCGGCAACTTGATTGGCAAAGAGTAGTAATGCACTAAACAATGCGACAAGAAATGTTTTCTTCTTAAATCTGATAGCCCAGTTGATTTTCATTAGATTCCCTCCAAATTAAATAGGACACCCGAAGATGTCCTTAACTAAATACCTGATTAAGTATCCACAGTACGATGGAAATGATGGCGGGTACACTTAGACCCGCAAACCACTTTACATTTGTGGATATTTCAGCTAGTTTTTTGTTATTATAGTTGGCCATGTCACGTGCCTCATGAGCAACTTTAGCTGTGACGCCGTGCTTCGTTTTGAGTTCCGCAATGTCTTCCTTATTCTCGCCAGATAAACCAATAGCTGTACTCGCTTTTTCGTGTGCAGTATCTGCTCTTTCACGCACTACGTCTAGATTCGCCAGCTGTCCTTTGATCTCGCCCAGTGATTCAAATATTTTGATGATCGTGTCCTTATCTTCGAGTGGCATGTGTCACTCTCCCTTTTATTAGTTAGTCGTTTCACTTTCCAGTGCTTGTTGCTGTTGCAGCGCAAGCATCTGTCTTTGCAGTTCTTCCATCTGCAGCTGTGTATCTGATTTTGGCGGCTCGTCCAGTACTTGGCCATCTTTTAATTTGAGCGTCCGTCCATCCACTCGCACCTTGTCGATCTGCTCAATTAGATAATCATCCACAATAAAAAGCAGACCTGACACGTCAATGATCGTGCTGGAGCCTGCTTTAAATGTATTGATTGTGCCATCTGACTGTATATCTGATGCTGCAATAAAGAGCCGTGTCCGTCCCTTAATCTCAAAGCCATTCGCATCCACTAGACTGTCATATAAATTAACCATCCATCCACCCCCTATTTACTCGCATGGCCATCTTGTCATCTGTATTGACTCTGTTGACCATTCTGATTTCGACATATAAATTGACTGATCGTTTGTCCGGATAACCTTTATAAGGTGTAGATCCTGGATTCTTGCTAAAGTAGTCTTTCAAATCGACTTTGATTGACCAATACAAAGTATTGTTCTCGTCTGGATCAAATGACTTATTAATTGTATAGCGTTCTGTGGCCATCGCCTTACCTTCTGTCATGTGCCAGATACGAATTTCTGCCTGACCACTATTTGATGTACTTGAACCCTCTAATCTTACTGAGCCAGATAAAGTAATGTATTGACTTCTAAAAGTCGTCCAAACACAGTAGACGCGTTGAAATTCGACTTCGGTCGTTCTCATGTCACGTCCTGTGAACTCAACATAGGCTGGATTGTTAAACTGCTGAATCTGCAGGTCTAAATCATACTGCCTCACGCCGTTAAAGTATTCCTGCCGTCCGTCATAACCAATTAAATCAAAGGCACCTTTATTTGACTTAAAGCCGCCTCTTGTCATCTCTGTATATACGTCAGGGTCACGACTATCCCACACCTTTAACTTGTCGCCTGTAATCTCAATCCGGTTATAGCCCTCTGATCCATAGATGGTAACGTTGTTTGTATTGATAGTTCCGGATGTAATGGCCGTGGCCACGATGCCGAGATAAGTCATCGCGTTTTCAAAAGTCTGACCACCATCTTGACTGAATCCAATACCATTAGCGTTGTACCTGGTTACGCCCTGAGGATTCGAAGTATTGTAGCCATAGATGCCATCTTTGCGGTAATAAAATTGTGTTGTAGCTCCGGCGTTAATGATGTCAGTCGCTTCTTTTACGGCACGTGGAAGGACGGAAAAAGGAATAGGTTTCTTACCTTGCATGATGTCGCGAATATCCTGAATCGCATCGTACTGCAGCTGTCTATACTGCGCTGCAATGTTCTCGTTTCCGAATGTATAAGACGCTTCTATGAGGTCGCCTTCCTCGTCAAATTTCTCATTGATATCCACTACACGAATATATGTGTTAATGGCCTTTGAGGGAATAATCAGACGTACTTCGTCGCCCTCATTCAGCGCTGTATCAAATAGTGATGCGTCGACGCTAAACGACATCTTGTAAGTAGACTCTTGTTTTAACCTCGCTGCCTCTGAGACGGACGCTATATTCTTGTAGCGCTCATCATAAATAGGTTCGCCAAGTATCATTCCATATTTCTCGACCATCGGACTCCGCCAGAAGAAGTCTCCCTTTGGCTGTGGCTCGTCTGAACCCTCAACTTTGATGAAGTCATAAAAGCACTCGATGGCCGTACAAAACGAAGAAGTGTCAGTGTCGATGTCTAAATTAATCAGATTGTCGTCCTCATGAATTACAATGTCAGAACGCCGGACGCCGATTCTATTTCTCAGCTGAACTATCTTTGTACCAATAGGAATCACAAACTCAGCTTTGTGCCGCTCGATGAAGTACATAAAGCGTTGTGTCGAGTTTTCCTGTTTGCTATACGTCATGGTATTAGCATAAAAGTTATCGACAATCTGCAGAATGTAATCAGTCCCAATAAATAAAGAGCCGATACTTTCGCTAATCGTCATCGATTTATTCTCGACTTCGTCCATGTACCAGATCTGATTAAAGTTAAAGTAGAAATCAAGGACAGCATTAAATGATTTATTGCCGTGCCTATCTTCCTTCATGTTGAAGAGATGGTACCAATCGCCCTGAAAGTTGACTTTCCAGCACGCTTCGATGTCTGAAAGAAACTCATTATTGATTTCGTTACATAAAAAAGAGAGCGATAACTCTCGCTCTCCATTAATCCTTCTCACACGCTCGACCTGAGCAGATGCTGTAAATATTTCACCGTTTAAAGATTTGACTACAAGTTGGGGCATTTAATCACCTCGCTTTAAAATGCTACTTGTATCAGATAGCTTTAGTTTACCGCTTTTTATATGATTTAATAATGTCAGCGCGATGATATACAGAAAGGTTAGCCCTGTATTGTACTTGTCGGTATCTGACTGATGCTCTAGTATAGTCGTAAAAATATTACGTCCATCTTTGCTTACCTTACTGCCATAATATGCCTGTGCCTGCGGACTGTATTGACCGTTCCAATCCATCGTTGGGACTTGCGGCATAGTTAACTTAAACGTTGCGAACATGTCTGTACTCAATAAGCTGTAATGCTTAAATCGGTAGTTCCTGTCAATCCCGTTTGCTCCACCAGTCGTTGTGTGGCAGTTGATGGCAACCGCAGGCAGTATTTCATCAAACTTTGCGACAACTGCCTTCGTTTCAGCTTCACTAGCTGGTGCTTCGCCCTTGTAGTTGTTGCCCTTCCACTGTGCGTCTCCTACATAGCCCTCCCAATAATCAGTTGGAAAATTACGATTAAGATTGACCCCTCTACTCTGGTAATATTTGTTGTTGTGATAGCCCCATGGGTTGACTGACGGGATAAAGTAAACACTGTAATTATCCTTAATCAGATTGACGACCTTTTTGTCAAAGTAGTCGCCACCCCACACACCTTTTAGGAAGTCCAGACAATAGTAGACAGTCCACCACTCTGACCCGTGGATATTGCTGTCAATCCATAGATAAGGCTTACCAGCATTAGCCTTTTTGTAGCCATAAAGCATAAAGTCGCCGTCTTGAGACATGCCCAATTCTTCTTTGATAAATCCCACTGGCAAAAGTTGACTGTCTACATGATTTATCATGGCATTATAATTGGGATAGGGATTGACCTGGCCATAATTACCTAAAAAAGCATGTGCCTTATACATAATATCGACCCTCTAACTGTGCTGTAATATTAATATTAGCAGTATGAGCATTTTTAATTTGTACCTTAAAGCCATTACTAAACTTTAAGCCGTTAAACGATAACTTATATTGTGACGCACCGTCATCGTATTGCAAAAACTCAACATCCGCAAAGCCATATTTAACGATGTTAGCGATTGTTAAAGGTAGCTTGCTGTTGTCAGATGGATTAATGATTACATAAGGCTGTGACGCACCTGTCTTATCGTAACTTGTGATAATCACTTCCGCATTGACGTTGTTAGCTGATAGCGTCAGATAATCAACCTCGCTGATTGATGTTGTGCTATAAACGTCCGTCACAACTGTTGTGGCATAAGTACCGCTGACCGTCTTACTGATCTGCTGTGTGCCTGCGATACCTGTGCCTGTTGACGTACCACCTGTACCAGTTCCGACAGGTACAATAGCACTATCAATCTTAATCGGATATTGCGGGGTGCTGATTAATGTATAACCGTAATCTTCGTAAGGTAAAGGGGCAGTCCCTTTGTTTAGCATAATAGTGTCTTTCATAATTTCGACTGGAGAGACGAGCATATAGGCAGCTTTTGTGTAAGGGGAAAAATCAGTCAGCTTTTCAACACCAGATACTTTAGTCAATCGACTTGTCAAAGGTTTATTGTCAGCATCGTATAAACAATATCTAAATATATTATCTACTTTTGCGTAGACAACATCGGTAGATTTAACAGCAATTTTTTCGGACAGGTAGCGACCTACCTCCGCTGTGATGACACCTGTTGTGTCCATTGATGTGTCTTTTTGTAAAGTATACCGGTTATAAAGATTAGCGGACTTTTTGAAATGCACTTCGTCGTTAGGTGTTACGCTAAAATCAGTAATATCTTTTTTCTTTAGGAGAGGTGCGCTCTCGCTTTTTAACTTTTCGTAAAACTCTTCATACGGCAGCAGTGCTGACCCAGCATTGACCATAACCGTGTCATAAGGTAGTGAGGCGTTTGACAATCTGACACATCTCGCATCAGGATAAGACGATGCGTTGTATTGCGATGAATCAGTAACGCCGCTACGAGTAATCCACACTTTATCTTTTGTGTAAACTCCTATACGATAAGTACCGCGAGTAAAGTTGATTATCTTTGATTCGTCCAACTCGATAAAATCACTTAACCATCTAGTCGTGTCATCAATGATAGTGCCATCAACATCAACTGACTTACCTCTAAGTGTTGTATTCTTATTGTATTTATTTGTACTGATACTAAAAAAAGAGGTTTTTCTCGCAGTAACAGCTTTGTCGTTAAGTTTGAGCGTCGTGATTGATTTATCAGCCGGCACTGCGTTGACTGGTGCTGTGCCAGCAATAGCTTTAATAACTGCGTCACTTAAATGCTCAAGCCCGATCTTACCTAAATTTGTGTTAATATCCGCAACTGTCACTTCGCCTTTTTTAATAAGTGCATTTAACAATATCAGCAAATCACTGTATTGTTCATCGGTCAGCTGCCCTTCTGCTACTAGTGTCTGTAAGGCATTAGATTGTCCGTTTACCACATCAATCAATAAGTTAATAATATTTCTAAAATCAGATCCTAAGTCCGTTCCTACATTTGGTATCGTCATCTATTCATCCTCCTAAATAAATACGACTAGGCAGATTGCCTAGTCGTATAAAAATTTAATCCTTACATAAAATCTAAACTTCACAGGGCCTCTTACTTCCCAGTTGTTCCAGCCGTCAGACACTTCTAAAAATGTGAAGTTGGTTTTATCCAGTACATTTTTATCAGCAATCGTGACAGTGCTGCCTTTAATAACAAGCTGATTGCCTACTTTAACAGGGTCATTGTATCTAAAGGTATTCTTGCCATCGTATATTTCCAGGTACTGCGCATCTGCGTCTACTATGACATGTATATAATAGGCCGGGTACTTAATCAGTTTGATAGGCTCGTCGCCTATGTTTAAAAAGCGTGGCTGTTCGTTTGTGAATCGATACTTCCAGGTACCTGCATCACTGAGTGTTCCCATGCCGACTGGCCACTTACCGTTAAACTGTGCACCCTCATCATTAAGCGTGAGAGATGTATATAGCGATTGTCTGAATGGTGTGTCTAGGACTTTGAGAGGGATGGAGGCAAGGCCCCACGTCATCAAAGGCCTCTCATAGTTGTAATCACTATCCACCATAACCTTCAGCAATTTATTTGGTTCATACTTTTCCGCCACATAAAATTGGCCAAGTTTTCGGAAGAACTTATAAACCGCATCCCGCTTCAGTCTCCAGTCTTCTGTGTCCTTTGAAGTAGACAGGATATTAATAGAGACTTTCCTATCTTTCGCGTACCTCTTCTGATACTGATCAGCACCCACACCTTTTGTATAGATTGTTTCATATTCAATTGGCCCTAGTTCAAGGTCAAGCGCTTTAATACCGTAGCCGAGTGAGTCAACCGGAAGGCTGACCTCCTTGTAATTTAAATCATAAATCTTAAACACCGTAGTTCAACCTCCCTGTTTTAACTCTTCTTTTCGATTGTTGTCGTTGGTTATATCGGTCATTTGACTGACCAATATCATCATCTGTCAATCCCGGCTTCGCTTCAATTCCTGTAAGCTTCTGCAACATTTGCATCATTACATCTACTTGATCCATCAGGATTTGATTCTGCTGTAGTGTCGCTTCAAGTAATGCATCATTCCCTCCGAGGCTGGTCGGGTTAGGTAATTGATCTGTCTGTAAGCTTCTACCACTTCTTAGCTTCTGGCCAATTAACGACCAAAGTTTCATCGCCTGTGTCCGCTTTGATGGATCCGTTGGTACGATGTATTCCGGATGAGTCTCATTCAACTCAAAGAACCCATTGCTCAACGTCATACCACCGTTCGCATGTGCACGTGGTTTAGCTGCTCTTAGCCATGGTAATGGATTAATGTCGACACCATTCTGTTTAACACCAAAGTGCAAGTGAGGGCCGGTAGAGAATCCAGAATCGCCAGATATCCCGATTGTATCTCCTGGTTTAACTCGAGTCCCTGAAGCTGGCGAACGTCCATAATCTCTTAAATGGCCGAAGATTAATCGTGTACCACCATTATCGACTGTGACCCAGTTACCATATCCGCCTGCCATGAAAGGCTGACGTGTGAGAACACCGCCCATAGGAGTCTTCAGCGGCTGATAAACAAACGGGAAGTCAACCCCTTCATGCCACCAGCGTCCTGTTTCCCGAGTATAAGCTTCAGTATGTCCGAAAAAGTAAGTGATTAAATTAGGATCTAAGATGCCTGCAGTCGCACTTGCTGCACCAGCACTTTTGTTATCCCATTTTTTAAAGGTGTTTAACATCCCCTTTTTCAGCTGATTAAATCCAGCGCCCATGATTTTACCAGGCACCGCATTAATACCACTGAAGTCGACTCCGAACTTCTTAAGAACATATCCTACTAATTTCGATGGATTTCTAATCATATCGAAAATTTCAACTGCAGTATCTCTTATCGCTCCAGCTTTTTCTTGAACAGGCGCGCCGACTTTAGCAAGACCACTCAATGTTTGAGCTGTTTTTTTCTTACCAATAACTTTGTTGGAATTACTTACACCCTTAACAAAACTTTTTCCTATAAATTCTTGTCCGATTTTGATGCCTGAATAAATGGCATCTCCTACTGGCTTAAACCAATCTAAAGGACCACCTGCACCTGGGTCCGTATTATTTCTATTCATCATTCTCATGATGTCTAACGTTTGTTCACCATTAAATACAGTGGAACCTGCAGGAAGTAATCTGAGCGTGTCTTGTGCTGGCGTAAGTTCAATCTGACCGTTTGGGTATCTGATTAATTCTTGCTGATGGCCACCTGCACCGTTACCAGGTCCACGGTCACCAACTACAGCAAGCATGTCTTTTTTAGTGGCGCCGGTACCGGTTGATAGACGAGGAATAAGATGATCACCCATGCCAAGTTTTCTACCGACCCAATTTACACCATCAATCATCTTATTCAGACCGCCAATAGCGTGTTGCTTTAATCCGGATGCCATATCTTTAGCTGCACCAACCACTTTTTCCTTCATTCCAGTAACCGATGAACCGATGTTTCCAGCAAGTGTTTTAATGTTTTGCCATAATGTCTTAAATGGTCCTAGCGCGCCATCTTTGAGACGAGTGGCTGCATTACTCACATTTGTTCTCATGCTTTCCCAAGTTGTCTTCAGAAATCTACCTATTCCATTAAAGATATTTGTGGTGCCTTTGAAGAAAAGTGTGAAGGTGTTCATTGACGATCTATAGATTGTACTAATAGTTCCGCTAAATACTCCTTTTATAAACGCCCATATTGATTTAAACAGCCCTTTAAATACTGTTCCGAATCCAGCTATTCCTTTAAGTAATTTACCGATGAATTGCAATTGTACCCAATTCCAAATAACCTGAATTGCGCCGAAGAATATATCTTTGACACCTTCCCAAATCTTTCTGAAGTCACCCGTGAAAATGCCTGAGAAAACCTTAACTAATCCTTGAATGATTCGAAGTCCACCCGAGATTATACCCTTAATATTTTCCCACACGGATTTGATAATGGCAGCGGCTAGCGGCCAGACAAAACGAAATACCGCTAGTATGGCCTGAAAAACAATAGAGATGACGTTACCTATATTCCGAACCGCACCAACGATAGATGTGCCATTCTTCTGCCAGAATGTCGAAATCTGTCGTCCAATCTGACCAGCAAAATCAGATACTGCTTTCACTGCAGACATTACACTCCTTTTGATCATATCAACCGTCTGAGTGATTCCGACGACTAATCCTGGAGGGAAGAACTTAGATAGAGTGATAACGCCTTTTGAGCCGTCTCCTTGGAACAGCTGGAACACGCCTTTGATGACGCCGCCTACTGTTCTGAATACATTCATAACGCCGGTCATGGCCCCCGTCACAATATTCCGGAAGGTCTCACTTTTTTGATAAGCGATTGTGAAGGCAATGCCGAGTCCGGAGATGACGCCGACTGCAATACCAATAGGGCCAAGCAGACCCATTAGTGCAGGAGACAGTCCACCGATGACACCTGCAGCAGTACCCATGATTGAGATGATCGTACCGATGGCCAAGACAATCGGCCCGATAGCAGCAGCTAATAATCCAAATACAGTTATAGCGACCTGAAACGTCTTAGGCAGATCATTAAACACGTTGACTGCCTTACTGACCCCGTCCGCGATTCCTCGTATGGCCGGAGAGAGTAAGTCTCCAATCTTAATACCGGCCGTTTCTACAGCACCGCCTAACTCTTCAAGTGACCCTTTAAGATTGTTCTTCATTTTCTTTGCTGCTTCAGCCGATACACCATCTGACTCTTTCAAAGCTTTTGTCATCTTATCAATCTTTGTCGGTCCAGCTTCCATCAGTGTCATAAATCCCGACACCGCTTCCTTACCAACTAACGCTGATAGTGTTGATGCTTTCTGACTGTCTGTCATGCCTTCCAGCTTTTGTTTAAATTGGCCGATAACTCCGCTAATGCCAACGAACTTCCCATTTGAATCTTCTAATTCGATTCCCATCTTATTCATACGCTTAGAATTTTCTTCTGATGGATCCAGTAAAGAAAGTAAAGAACCACGTAATGCAGTACCTGCATTAGAACCATCAAGACCCGCATCTGTCATAATACCTATAGCAGCCGAAGTCTCTTCAAGTGGTATCTTCAGTGCATGTGCTGGACCTGCAGCGTACTTAAGTGCATACTGCATATCATTGATATCAGCTGCTGATTGATTCGCTGTCTGAGCAAGTACGTCCGCAACGTGAGTCGCATCTGAAGCTTTGAGACCAAATCCGTTAATAGCTGCTGCCATGACATCTGCCGTCTGTGCCATATCCGCTCCTGATGATTCAGAGGCGGAAATAACACCCGGCATCGCGCCCATGATCTCCTTGGCATTAAAGCCCATCGCCGCCAAGTTCTCCATACCGGCAGCGACTTCTGAAGCACTCTTGGATGTTGATGCGCCTAAGTCCATCGCTTGCTTCTTCAGCTGTTCAAACTCGCCTTTTGTTGTCCCCGCGATTGCACCCACACGACTCATCTGTGATTCGAAATCTGCAGATGTCTTTATCGCGGCACCGAATCCTGCAAGCAAAGGCACTGACATGCCAATTGTCGCTTGTCGGCCGATATCTTTTAAACCGTCGCCGATGCCAGTCAACTTAGGCGCCATGTTCTTCATTGCAGATTGTGCTTTTCCTAGTTGAGTGTCAAGATAACGCGCTTCATCTGCGGCTTTACGTTCAGCTTTCTGAAATTCCTTGAAGTCATCGACAACGCCATTCAGCTCGCGTTTTGTCTTATTCAAGACATCCAGCTGCTTATTAAATTCATTGCGTGCTGCAATAGCTGCTTTTGAGTTGGCACCCTGTTCATCAGCTAGTCGGTTGTATCTGTCTCGCAGATCCTCGACATTTTTCGTCTGAAGCTTAATCGCACTGTCAAGTGTGCGGATATTATTCTTGTAGCTATCCATTGATTTTTCGCCATACTTCAACTCATTCGATGCCAGCTTGATGTCGCCTGATAAAGACCGGAAGCTTCTGCGGATTTCTGTCAACGTGCGATCTATCCCCATATCATTTAAGTCGAGACCAATCGATAAACCCTTGATTTGTTCTGTTGCCATATATGTCCTCCTTTCCTTAAATATCGAAAAAAAGCCTCAACCACAAAATGGTCAAGGCTTATAATGCTGCGAGTAGAGCATCCTGTTCTTCATCTGTCAGGTATGTGCCTTCAGCTTCATTCTCAAGTAACTGCAATAAGTACTGATAAGGCATAGCAAGTATTTCATTTGCATCCTTACCGTTCTTCACAGCATGTAGCATATAGGCATCCATATCGTTCTTTAATGTTGTCCAGGTTATCTCTATTCCTTCTAGTTCAGACTCTCCAGGTACTTTTTTGTTTCATCACTCTGGTACCCTTGAGCCACGAACTGAACTTGTTCTTTTAATGTGTTGATTGCGTCAGGCGAATGAAGACGTTGAAGAATATCGTCGCGGTTAAACTGATGGTTAAAGATTCTAATAACAAGGTCAATAATTTCATCAACCTGCTGTTTCTGACTCATTCCACTATTAGGATCTTCAATTTTTTCCATCAAGTCTACACTTTCGTACATTAGTGAGAATGGAATAAATCCAGGCGTCATATACGGAATCAGTTCAGGTGTTTCTTTATTTTCTGCATCTTTAACTAACCAGATTACGTTACGTTTTAATTTTGACATGAGTGATTACTCCCTTTGAATTGTATTTTTTATGTTGTCGACAAGATAAAAATGAAAAGCGACCAGATGGCCGCTTCAGTTATTTCTTTGCAGTTGTAGCTGCTTTAGTTTCTTCTGGTGTTTCTTCCTTCTCAACGCCGTCACCTTCGACCAGTGCAAGCACTGGACGGCCTAGCGAGTTATTGACTGATGTCAACGCTTCATAGCGATCTTTTGAGATGCGCTTAGATGGAGCGTAGATGTCACCTGCTTGATATTCCTTATCCTTGTCTTCGCCGTCTTTAAAAGGTGTGAGTACACGATACTTGTTAGTTGCCATTTGTCATTCCTCCTGTTTATTTGATTAGATTACTTGAGTGGGTGGTGCTGCTTTGTATGCGCCTTTAAGCAGTTCTGTAAAGAAGTCTGCTTCAGTTCCGAGAGCTGACGCGCTGTCCCATGTGATTTTACGTTTGCGATCTGATTGACGGTGCATCGCTGTGCCATCAGTATCTTCGCTGGAGAAGTCCCAGTCAGCCTTAGCTGTCTCACCTTCAAGTTTAGGATTAGAGAACATGACTTTAGTGAGTCCGATAAGTTGATAAGTACCATCACGTCGCTCTCGTTTGAACCATACAGCAACATAGTTATTCTGCTGGCCAGCCACTTCCGAAATAATACCTTTCTCATCTGCTTTCTCATTGAAGATGATTTTACGGATTTCAGCCGGAATTGCATGCATCGTCATTCCGATCTTACCGCTTCCGTCAGTGTTACCCGCTTCAATAATCAATCCATCAGCAAAAGCCGTTTTAAGTTCCCCGCCGGTTTCCACACTGATTTTCTGCAGACCGCGTGTTTGTGTCACGTTAGTGTAAGTAGTACCGGTCAGTTCGTCAGTTGCCACAACTGCGAATCCTAAATCCTTTACATTGATAAAAGACTTAGGTGTCTTTGCTTGTGCATTTACCATTTTGTTTCCTCCTGTTTTTTAAGAATTAAAAAAGAGATGACTTAAGGTCATCCCTGTAAATGATCGTTTCGTAGCGTCGAGTGCTACTATAAAGTTTTAAATCGCGATTATAATCCGGCTTGAAGTTGGTGACGTTACCCATCTTTAACTTTTCCCACAACAATCGCTGGATTCTATTCGACAGTTCATTTCGTACTAAACGGGCCTTATATGCTGTGCTGTACTTTACAAATACATCGACCTGGACAATGTAGGAATAAGCTGACTCATCGCCGTCAATGTAAGCGATAGGTACAGGATCATCAATGTCATCCAACACGATATAAGGTTCTGCCATAGAAGATGCATCCGGATAATCATTGAACTTGATACGATTACCCACATACTTCGCTATCACTTCATCGTCCTTAATGGCATCATATACTATTGTCAGTATATCTACTGTCATATCATCCCTCCTATCGCTATCTTGATCGCCTCAAAATAAGCTTCACGTCCTGCACGCATTGCACGGTCTATAGCACCTTTACCTTTAGTCTCAACCCACTTGCCTGACCGGTCATAATGGCCACGTTCATTGAGATGGATTAAACGATAACGGTCTTTAGGTCCTTGCCAGTAAATCTTGACTGTGCGATTTCCTCGAATCCACATCGGTTCAGATATCTTAATTTCATCAATAGATGCACCGGTATCAGCAAAGGACTCCATTTGACTCTTAATGTATTCCACTATCACTTGCGCTCCGATAACAAGAGCTTTATCAGTAATTTCCCGTCTTGCCTCTCGTCCAAAACGACTTTCAAGACTCCGCTCGAATGCTTCAAGGCCTTCTAATTCAATCGGCATCTTTCACACCTGCAGTAATCATGATGAATCGTTTGTCTCTCGGATCAGGCTGCACATTAAGAATATTGAAGCGCTTGTCCTGGAACATGTAATAGTTGATGGAAACATAGTCTGTGTCTCCGTTCGGCACGTACTCACCCAGCGTATCGCGGATAAATATCTTCAGATTAGATTCAGTGCCATTCGCGATAGCCTGTTCTAAATCTCTGAGCCACACCGTATCGACTTCTGCCATGCATTCAAAGAGTACTTTCTCTTCAACTTCCCCGGCTTCCGGACCGTCTGTCGCGATGAACTTGTAGAACGTGACCTCAGTATCGAGATCGCGTAAGTTCTTCGCTGCACGTTTAAGAGGTGTAATCAAAGAACTGC
This sequence comes from Macrococcus bovicus, assembly GCF_004359575.1. Lineage (GTDB taxonomy): Bacteria > Bacillota > Bacilli > Staphylococcales > Staphylococcaceae > Macrococcus > Macrococcus bovicus. The sequence continues at coordinate 353,924 of NZ_SCWF01000001.1, forward strand.
CTGTATTACGAGAAAGTGGTGTCCTGACCATTAGACCACCTCATCCGGAACCTCAATCAAGCTGATACCGAGGTTGTTAATCTCAGAAAGAAAGTTGTCATAGAAGTACTCCAACATGTCATTAAATCGATAGCGTGTCTGCTGATAAACCAAGTCTTTACCGAGTGCATTACTGTCAATTTCAAAGGCACCACATCGGCTCTTTATGTCCGCATATGATGCCTCTAACATTCTTGTGATTTTCTTATCTTCAGAGGAGTGCGAGATGCGATTATCATCCTTAAACTCCTCTACATGTGCTGTCGTGATAGTCATGCTACCACCTCATTTCTTAGACTACTGGAGCAGGCATACCAGGAATAGCAAGATCATAAACTAAAGAAGTTTTGTTATCTAAAGGCTGACCATGAGCAAAATGTTTCGTGATAAATAAATCACAGTCTTCAAGCGCAAGCGTCTGATCATAACCTTTAATTTCTACATTGCCTGTATGAACCGCTTCGTAACGAGAACCTACGAATGGTACAACCTTAGCCGATGGTACGAATTCAGATACAACTGGATCAATGTTGTAAGGTAATGATGTAATCCATAAGCCATTTTGCGTCTGAATTGTATTTGAAGCTTCAACAGAAAACGAATCGGCTGGGCTAACAAGCATTGAGATTTTACCTCTGACATTGACAGGCTTACCTTTTTCCGTAACAGATAAAAGTGTACCTACACCAGCTAACTCCTTAGCTGTCGTTTTATCATCAGCGAAAGTTAATTTTCCAGATGAAACTTTGTCTTTTACACCTGTAACATTTCCGTCCTCATCGTATGTCATTTGTTTCATAAGACCGACAGGTTGATGGACAGTAGAACCGCCACCTTTAACAACGCCTTCTTCAATCTTTTGACCAATTGCTTCAACAAGCTGCAGACGAACAAATCGTTCCACCCATTCCGGTCCGAACTCTATTAAATCTTTAGGTACAATCGCGAATGCTGTTAACTTGTTCTGAGTGAACTCAATAGCACGGATAGATGCACCGATTTGACCTTGAATCTTACCGAAGATTTCACCCCATACCGCTTGACCAGATGGATCTGCAAGAATGAGTCGAGTTTTTAAGCCACCCAGCTTAAAGTTGATTTTATTTAACAGCGGACGTTCCACTTTAATATCATCAAAGATTCGTTCTACAGTTGTCTTAGGAATCAGCTCGCCTTTTTTATATAAATCATAATTCGCATCATCTTCAACAAGCATCTTGAAGAATTTACGTTCTTCTGCAAGAAGCACATTATTGCCACGCTGTAATTTAACATTCATGTCACTTGATGCATCATTGTATTCACCGCGTGCCGTTTGCATTACTTCATCTTTCAGACCTTCCGCGTAAGCTTTCATGTATTCGCCTTGCAGTTCTTCTATTTCTTTTGCTTCCTTACCTTCACGAACAGCTGTTAAATAAGCCTGTCGTTTTTCTTCTGCAGCCATTTGTAAATCTGTGTTTGTAAACTTAATAGCCATTTGATTTCCTCCTAGTAATATCTAAATTTTTGTTTTGGTTGTTCAATTTTTCGTTCGTCAATGTTTGGGGTCCTTTCGTTTAGAAGTAATATTCTTACTTCTTCAAGCATATTCATCATTTCTTTATATCCTTGTGAAAGCTGAAGGTTTATATCTAACCCTTTAACATTGCTAGTTTCTTCAGGTGTTTCAACCAATTTGATACGCTGTTCAATGAGCTGATCATCAGCATATGCATTAAGTAACTCTGCTCTACCTGCAGAATTAAATACCTTAGCTGGCGTCTTGCTGTACTTCGATAATTGCTCCTTAGTCGCACATGCAACCATCTTATTCGCAGTGATAACATTGTCGATTAATCCATAAGAAAAAGCCTCTTCCGCAGTCAACCAAGTTTCTGCATCCAATAAGGCTTTAAGAGTTTCTCTATTGAGTTTTTCGGACTTATCGAGATACGCAGTCGTCACTGTATCAGTTAGCTTTTCAAGATAGTCAGCCGCTTCACGGAAATCATTATGATTGCCAAACACACCCATCATCGCATTATGGACCATCATCATTGCATTTTCCGGCATGTTGATTTCATCAGCTGCCATTGCGATGATTGTGGCCACACTTGCACATAACCCGTCAATGTTTGCAGTGACTTTAACAGGATGTCGCTTCAGCATATTGTAGATGGCTACACCTTCATAGACTTCACCACCAGGAGAGTTAATGTTAAGGACGATTTCAGTGACACCCTCAAATCTCTCAAGCTGACTTTTGAAGCTATAGGCGGAGACTTCATCTTCGAACCAGCGCCAGCCTTCCGGAACAATTTCTCCATAAATATCGATAGTTCCGACCGTGCCTTCCTGTTTCAGCATCAAGATACTGTTCTTTGTCATTTGTTATCACCTCCTTCCAGTGCTACAGTTTCTACAGATTGATAGTTCTTCGTAATCACATACTTATCAAGCTCCACGTTATCAACCGCTTCTTCGCCCAGCATTTCGCGTATCTGATTACCGGTAAAGGTTCCGCTTGCCCTAAGCTTGTCTACCGCTGTAGCAAGCTCTAATGGATCCTTCTTGTTGATTCCAATCATCTTAATCTTCGCTCCACTGAGATATTCATCCGGCTCGAAGAACTTCGCATTCATCTCGTCATTGATCAGCTTTAAAAAATAACCGAGACAATACTTATTAAATGATGTCATGGCATTCTCCAGGTCTGCCATCTCGCCGGAGATAAGCACCGGCGGAATGCCAATCATTCTGGCCACGTCTTCAGTCACTGACTTCTTGAGTTCGTTCAGCTCCTTAAATTCCTGGTTGCTGCCTCCGAATGGAATATCCTTATACTCGATTCCGGCCGCCTGTGGCACGATGGCCACCGGCTTATCAAAAGAGTTATAGAGTCGCTTAACAAATTCGTTCAAACGTGCAATCTGATCAGCTGTGTATGTGCTGCCTTTAATTGGCATCGACACCGTACCGCGAATCTGATTGTTGAGCAAGTGTCTATCAATCATCCGTCCGAACATCTCGCCATAGTCTGCAAAAAGACCGTCAACAAATCGTTCTAGCTTCTGATTCGCGTACTTCATATAGATGACATCACTCATCTTAAAGACACGTTCATACTTATAATCTTTGACATAGACATCAGAAAATGTGTCATCATAGAGTGCCATTTCATCCCGCTGAAAATCCGTGGCTACGACTAAATCCTTAGTGTCAGTCTGGATAATCAGAACTTCACCGTCATAAATCAATTTAGTCATCACTTCATGCCAAAAGTTCGCTGCACTCTGATCTGTATTCGGCCGGACATTAAGCTTGTAAGTGAGCGCGTCCTGTTCTGCCTTGTTGGTGCCTTTCACAATAAACCTGGTCTGAGCGATTGCCCTGGCCAGATATTCAATGCTTGTCTGCAGCGCCATCCGTTTTAGGTAGGAGCGTGCTGACAGGTCCTGCACGAGATCCAGGTCAAGAATGTAAGATGCTTCTTCTGATCGCGCTCGCAGTGCGAAAATATCCAGTATACCCATTTATTCACCTCCTTCCTTAAAAGTCGAGCGCATCAAGCATGTCGAATGCTTCGTTAACGTCAAAATCTATGATTTCATCCGCTCTATAGAGTGCGTGCAAGAAAGCGTGGAAGCCATCTGTCTTACGTTTAAATTCATCTTTTTTGATATACTCGCGTTTTCCGGTTGAATGATTTACTTTGACAGCGACATTATTGATATACCATCGCATTAAAGGGTTGTCTTCCAGAACAAGCAAATGGTTAGAGAAAATTGTTTCAATGCGTGGATGCAGCAGATCATGAATTGCTTTAGGATTTTTTATTACTTCATAATCAATATTTGCTTCTTCAAAATATGTTCTTAAAAGTTCTGACCTGTAATTATCCATAATTACTTTTTCAAGACCATATTCTTTACTCATTTCAGTAAACCAGTTAACAACAACTGTCGGATGAATAGTAGGGTCATCTAAAATTGTAAGTAAACCATCTTTCTCCCATTTTTCAATAGGTGCATCAATTTTTACTTTCTTGAGAAAGTTCCGGAGAACAAATGAATGTGTTTTCCAAAAGTATTCATCACCTTTTCGAAATAATAAACCAACAGCTGCAAAATCTTTCACTGAAGCATAATCAAGACCGCCGATACACATTCGCTGAGACAAATCTGGCATAAGCCGATTAGTGGCCAAGATGTCTTCCCATGGTGCAATGATTTTACTTTCATCAACTTCAGGAATATTCATCCGTTTCGTCATAAATTCTTCTCTGACACTTGCATCATCAAAATCAGCATATTCATCAAGCATTGTTTCATAGAGTGTTTCAGCGTATGGACTTAGAGGAAGTTCAAACATTGGATTAGCTTTCTGCCAGTTATCTGTATCGTCCACCTCGTCAGCTTCATCCAACTTACAGATAAAAGGAAACAGATTGCTATCTGGAAACATCCCTTTCAGCACACCTAACGCTTTTTCTAACATGCTATCGAGGTAACCACCTCGTACATAGCCGTTAGACCCAAGGAAGAACTCTCGCGGATCTTTCTTCTTACCTAAACCAGAAGAAAACACTCGAACAGTTGCGTTGTCTGTGTACTGATGAATTTCATCGTATATAACACATCCATCACGAAGACCATCTTTTGTACTTGCATTGGACGTTCTATAACGCAGAATACTTTTTGTTGCTCTAGACTGTATCTTCTGTAGATTAGTCGCAAATGCTTTATGCAATGTTGTGTTCTGCTTCTTGCTTAGGTCAATAGCGTCGTATATCTCTTCAAACGATGTCTTTGCCTGGTCCTCCGAGTTTGCAACAATGGAGACATTATATTTAGGAACGCCATGAAACTCTGTCATTAGGAAATGAGCGATTCCAGAAAGCAATCCATTCTTACCACCGCCCCGTCCGACCAAAAAAAGAAAACGCCTGTAGAAGACATTTCCGTTACTTTTATACAAAAAGATGAAACAAATAAAAAATTTCTGAAATAATTCTAACTTAAAGTGCCATTTTTCGATGAATTTAATACATTTTTCTATCTTATCTTCATCAAAATAAAGGTCCTCCCTGTTAAGAATATGCTGCTCAAGATACTCAACTAACCACACTCTTTCTTTATTAAACTTAATCTTACCGTCCCTGTAAGCCTGAATGTAGTCAGTGACATATGCCGGAATTTTCATAGAAGATCATCGGATTTATAAGTAACTTTGCTGTCGACAATATCTTCATCTTGAGTGTTCCTGGTCGTGTAAATCGTCTTCTCTATTGCCAGGAGGGACGTGTTAATCCTTGTCATATCAGCAAGCAGAGGGTGACTCTTAGTAAATGTCTGTGAGCCGTTGACCGTCTTTACAACTGGACCATCTTTATTCACTTGTGCTTTTATCTTCCGGAACATCTTGACCAACTCAATATATCTTTCGACCTTCTCGACCTGCTGATAATCATCAATGTCTATATGTTCCTCCAGCTGTTCTCTAAGACGTGAAATCGCTACTGTCATTCTGCCACCCCCCTATATACGAATTTTTATTAAAATAGTTGGACAATCGACCCCTATGCCGTTTCCCACGACCTCATTTTCAGGTTGAAATTTTTCGACCGGGGGGTGTCCTTCATTTTCTTCTGATAAACTGTCTTGATTTATTTTTCATTCTTTCTTTATGTTGTATCTGTTCGGTGAATGTCGGTGTGTACATTGTTTCTTTTAGTTTTTGTTCAATGTACTCATGCATATTCTTATGACTTACCATCGCTCATCATTCCACCTTTTCTTCTTGCCCTGATAACGGTCGTGCTTTTTGTTATGACACTTGATGCATAGCGTAATCAAGTTGCTATCAACTAATGCTAAGTCTGGTCTGTTCTGCAACTCTTCAATATGGTCAACGTCCAAATACTTGTGCTTGCGTTCCTGAGCAGTATCAATGTTGAAACGATTGTAGTCGATAGATACCTTGCCATTTCGTTTACACTCCTGGCATTCGTAGTTGTCTCGCTTCAGTATCTCTTCACGCTTACGTCTCCATGGCGACGACTTGTAGAACTTGATGCGTTCCTTCACTGTGTCGTACATACTATGCTCTCTCCTAGATTAAAGACTGTGTCAGTCTAGATACATATGGATCACCTGTAGTTATGATATAAATAAAAAGACATTCAATTAAGAATGTCTTTTCATACCGTACACTTATGTACATTTGTACGACAAGTGCGGACAGTTACAGAAATAGATTTGATTCTAATTCATTTCTTATTTTCTCTTTACTTCGTTCAACGTTCTTTTGTATAGTACTCTTGCCTACACCTAAGAGTTCAGCTACTTCTGTATATCTCATCTTCTCGCATTCAATCATCAGGAATACTTCCAACTCTTTCTGAGTCAGCTTTCTTAGTGCATGACTTATAGGATTGTTCACATCTCTGATAAAATCCTGGTACTCATCGTCAGATACTTTATTGTATCCGGATGAATCAATCACTGCTTCAATAGTTGTCGGATTAATCACATAGCATTGAATCTTGTCGATAGCATTAGAATTAGGTGCATGCCCTTTCTGCATCCAGTCAATCGAGTAGTCAAGATCTACAATAATACTTCTGAGAATCTTTAGTTCATATTCATCAGTTGTGTGGTCAAGAAGTTTCTTCGTTTCTTTTCGGGTCTGCCTATACTGCATCAACAAATCAATCATAGTGAGCCTCCCGTCTGTGGTATAATTTATTGTCAGTAGATTAACCAATGAGCCGGGAAGGCTCTTTTTTATTTGTGTTAACCACGACCAGAGTTCTGAAATACTTTCAGAATAAAGATGTCGATGAGTGTCCACCCTAATAGAAATGAAATTACCTTAATCATTCTGTTCACCCTCCTCAGTTTTGAGAAGCTTGTATTTCTCATCAGAATCCATCATCGTATCTCTGTTGATTCTTACAGTACCTACTGCTTTAATGCCAGTACCTGCAATGCCGACATAGATTGAAACAGATGTCACTTTAATGACAGTATCTGCAAAATAGTTTTCTCCTTCATCTGTCTTCAAAACCACTTTATCTCCTACCTTAAAATCTTCCTCCTGTTCAACAATTTCAATGTTGTCTGACTCTTCATCTTCAATATCCACATCTTCTTCAGAGAGGTTATCAAGTGTTTCATCAGTCGTCTCAATCATAAGTGTCTCACTACCTTCAAGTGTCAGTTGTTCCTCATCATTTACTTCTCTGAAATCCGCATCGATAATATCATCTTCATAATCGTCCATGGTCATCTGATCATCATCTTCATCTTTGAAGAGTTGACGTCTAATATATTGTGCTTGATCATATAAAATATTCTGTGTTTCAAACGGCACATTATCCCCATCTATCTTATGGATGACCTTGCCTTCCCTTAAATCGAATTGAGCAGTAATGGAGCCACGTTCAATTACGAATAATACTTTTGTCTTATCCACTTGAAACTTAAGTAGACGTACTACATTGCCGTCCACTCCAAAAGTCTTAGTAATCAATTCATCTGCAAGTTTAATGTTTCTCATAACACTCATTTATATTTCCTCCAGTTTAATTATTATTTTGGGTGTATTGCTATAACGCTTGGCTGAGTGCAGTTCGACGACCTGACCATCATCTTTCCATATGTGGCCGTTAGCAGCATCGAGGACTGTCTTCAGTAGGTTGTCGATGTCTGGCTTCTTTGAGTGGAAGGCTTTCAGCATCCTTGCTTTCTGTGGATTGCTCCATGATTTCAGCATTGGCATTTCGAAGAGTACGGTTAATTTGATTTGTCCTTCCAGCTCAAGTTTAGGCATCTGACGCTGGATGAAATCCTTATGTGCCATATACTCTTTATTCATATAGAACTGTACAAACGGCGGCTTACCTTTTGCTTTAACTATTCTTGCTCGTGGTCTTGACGAAGCCATCGGTTTTTCATAGTGTTTTTTATTGATGTAGTTAATCGTGAATTTGTGAGGTGTCACTTCTTTACCTCCCCAGTAATCTTTTCACTTCTTCCAGAATGTTGCGTTCTTTCTTCTTAGACATTTCTCTTACCTCGAATACGACCAAAGAAATTAACAGCTTTCGTGAATGCCGATTCCTTTTTTATTGGTTTTTTCATTCCCTCAACTTCATCCGGCTGATCCAGGTGTTTGACGATAGCCGGCAGGTCATCCTGTTGAATAACCGTAGGCTCTTTAACAGGTGGCTCTGTCTTTCTGCAATGTTCTGATTTCAGGACTTTAACCGGGATAGGGAAGTTTTTCTGCAGCTTCTCACTTCTGACCATCGCCCAGGGTTGTTTATATTTGCGGTAGAATCTTCTGACCTGAAAGAGTCGGTTATCTTCAGGCATGAATAGCAGTTCATAGTATTCGCCTTTTTGTGGTTTCATCAGTTCCATCCTCCAAACATCATTTCTAGGTACTTGTTCGTTGCTTTTGCATTAGGTGCCGGATGCACTTTCTGAGGCTTGCGGTCTATGCGTGGGATGAAGATAGAATCTCTTTTACCGTAATCAATCTTAGGTGCGTATGTTGGATTGCTCTTGATGCTTACTGTGCCTGCTACATATTTCATGTTTATTACTCCTTCCAGAAGTTTTTCAGTTCTTCTTCAAGTTTTCGTTTTTCGTCGGCTTCTTTATCTTCCTCGCCTCTGAAATTAGCAATCTTCTTTTTAAGTGCTTCACCTCTTGCAATTTCTTCAGGTGTCATTGCACGTTGTTCCTGCTGCTTATTATTCTCTAGATCATTTATCCAAGCTGGTGTTATTTCTGCAGGTTGATTTGGTTTGTTGCTGTAAGTTTGTTTAGTCTGCCGCTGCTGTTCATATACTTTGATAGCATCTACAGTCTTTAGGTTACGTTTCTTCCAATCATTCAAGAGCCAATTGATAAATTTATAATCATGATTGCCTCCGAATGCTGATTTCTCGATTGCATGCATCATGATCTCCTTACCATATGAATCAAAGTCATGTTGAATTTTTTGAATCGTCATAGGCGATGGATTCATTTCAATGTTTTCCTGATAACTCTGAAAGACTTCCTGAAAAGTGTCGTCGTATACAATACTTCTTACATTCTTTTCATTCTTTAATTCTTTATCATTCTTTACATTCTTAGTCTTGTATCGTTCGATGTCCGTTCGATGTTCCGTCTGTTGTTCCACTCGTTGTTCTATCTGCTGTTCCGTTCGTTGTATCGTCTGCTGTTTTTTTATCTCTTCATTTCCTTGATAAACGTCGTAGTTATGCACTTTTATGGTTGTTCCGTTTACTGTCTTTTTTGTACTAATCATGTCATCGGATTCGAGTAACTCCAGAAAGCGTCTTACTCTGTTTCTTGAAACACCCCAGCGTTCAGCAAGTTTCAGTTCGGATGTATGGAAAGTACCTCGCTTTATGGTTACTAAGTTGCCACCTATCATTGTTTTCTTCTCAGTGTGATTAGTCAGCAATATAATTTCCATCCACCATTTAAATCTGACTGGATCCTCCCAAATCCAATGGTCCATAACCTGACGATGTAACTTAATCCAACCAGCCATAACTTACACCTCGCTTTCTTAGCTGACTGGTTTAGAAAGGTAAATCGTCATCATTAATATCAATCGGTCCACCATTTGCAAAGGGATTCGCTGTCGTTCCTGCTGCTGGACTTGTGTTCTGTCCCTGGCTTGTTCTCGATGTTCCGTAGTCATAGCCTGCAGAACTCGATTCATCCTCTTGGTTATTCTTCTTATTCAGGAAGAGGACTGTTGAATTGACGTTATTCACGATCAGCTGCATGCCATAATGTTTTACACCGTTGTTATCCTCATAGTTGTTATTGCGCATCTCGCCTTCAACTGCCATCACATAGCCCTTCTTTGCGTACTTGTTGATGAACTCTGCAGTTTTCTTGAAGGCAACGCAGCGGATGAAGTCTGCTTCATATTCGCCGTCATTATTTTTAAATGAACGCTGTACTGCTAAATCAAAGCTGATAACTTCAGTTCCGGATGGCGTAATCCTGAACTCAGGGTCCTTGGTTATTCGCCCTATGAATGTGCATTTATTCATTGCTTTCCTCCTGCTATATAAACGGGGACACCCGCTATCTTTTGTATTGAATCCTTAATCAGTGGAGCATTTGAATTGTTTTTGGATAAATGAATCAGATGAATCGCCTGTAGCTTACTTATGTCTGTTGCCTGCAGAAAGTTCGATGCATGTTCCAGACTGAAATGTGATTTCATGATTCGTCTGGCCAGCCCTGGATGAAGCTTACCTTCCTGAATGTTCCGCTGCATCTGCTCATACAGATAGTTGATTTCTAGCATCATATGCGTGATGCCCTTGAACTTGTAACGTACATAGTAAGTGTCAGTTACAAACAACAGCTTATATCCAAGCTCGCTTTGCAAGAGATAGCCACATGGTTCTGCAGCATCGTGTTCAACGTCGAAAGGCATGATGATCCAGGTGTCTATTACAAAAATCTCTTTAATCTTCACTTGATGTAGCCGATGATGCTCATCCATATCAGTCGCCTCTGCCGTGCCTGGTGTCATATAGCAATCAAGTCCGTGAGCCATGTACTGTGAAAGAAATTCTGCATGATCCAGGTGTTCGTGAGTTACTAATACACCTTTCACTTTGTTTGTTTTAAAGTTAAGTGCCTTCTGAACTGTTTTGAAATTAATACCGGCTTCGAGCAACAGTTCAGTCTGGCCATCGGATATGTGATAGCAGTTACCCGATGACCCTGAACCGATTGTAGTGATTAAAATGGTTCTTCTTCACTTTCAGGTGATGGCTGCACTGCAGTCGCCGGCTCTTCTGCAGGTACTTCCGGAAAATCACTCACGTCTGTGTACTGTGCATCTTCGACATCATGTTCAAAGTCCAGTTCTTCTTTATTGGCCACTTCTTCAATCTCTGCATCAAAGATTTCTTTGCGCTGACGTCCATCTGATTTATAGATTTCTTGCTGCAGAAGACTAGAATCATCTGAGCTGTTCAACAGTTTCTTACATGCCCGGTTAATGACTGTTTTCTTGGCCATCTCCTGTGGGAATCTTCTATGAGTGCCATCTTCTCTGAACTTGCCTTCATATACCATCTGAGATTGTTTCCACGCTTCTTCGATTTCCTGAATGGTCATAATCTCTGTATAGTTCTTTGATTCGTCTTTAAATACTACTGTGCAATAAGCTCCTAAAATCTTCTTAGTGTCGCGATTACCAAAGGACTGACTGTGTCCGAGATCAACAATCTTACCGTTTTTAGTCTTATACTTAACGTCATCACCTTCAAAGATGACCTCTGCATTAATCTCTTCACATCCAGTCACACGCTTAGTCACTGACATTGTTCCGAGATATGAACGCTGAAACTGAACCTTGTCACCGTACATGATGAAGTAACCCTGGTTCTTTGCCGGATTCAATCCCTGTACGACCATGTCCATCAATGCGTTGGCCACACTGTTTGGATTTGCGAACTCAAGCGCCGGCTTATAACCATCTTTTTTAGATCCTTTTAAATCCTGCAGCGTAAGCATTGCGGATTTCATTGCATTTTCAGGTGAATAGTTGGCCGGAAATTTTAGGTCTCCTTGAGACTCCAGGCTTTTTACTCGAGCAAGCACGTCGTTACCCATTTTTTGATTTTTAACTAAGATTTGATTTGTCATGTTTATTGCTCCTTTTATTGGTATAATTTTTGTAATTTATAACAAGGTGGTGAAAATATGAAAACCGATCAGAAAAAAGTTAATGTTATTTTAGAGTACTTATTGGATATGTCTGGGATAATTCTCAATGTCTCAGACATAAACAATCTCCTAAAGAAATATTCTTTTGATACAAACCTTTTTAGTACTCTATTATTATTAGAGGATATGAAATCTAAAAATTACATTTCAGGCAATCGAATCAATCACTTACCTAACGAATTTTATGTTAGTGGCCTTACCGAGCATGGCAGAAAGCTAGCTTTGATTCTGAGAAATAGTAAGTCTTAACTCTTCATCCTTCTCGCTCACAATCAACTTAATCTGCTGTGATTCTGTCTCCAGAACATCTGTGACGGACTCAGCGTTGTCGATGAAGATTGGAGCGTAAAAATCAAAGTGCTTGGATAACGTATTGATGATGTCGAGACCGACATTAATTCTTGCTGCGTTGTTCAGGCCTTTGTCATATTCAACGCCGTCTACTGTCGTGATGCATGTCTCTTCGATGTTGCCGTTTTTCAATTCGTCAAATAACTTGAATCTAGCCATCTTAAACTTGTCATTAATCGTATTTTCAATCGTCTTCACTTTAGACTGATTGAACTGATCTATTAGATGGAGTTGGTAGTGCAACTCTTCTTTCACTTCTACTAAGCGCTCTTCTTCCTCTCGCAGATTCTTCACGCGCTCTGTTGATCTTGCGTTCGCCTTAATGTCAGCCTGTGATTCCAGCATGAAAGAAATTTCTCTGTTGTTCGTGTCAATCTTCTGCTGCAGTTCTGCAATCTTTTCAGCATTCACTTTGCTGATTTCATTACGTTGTCTGTTAATATCAGCAATCTTCTGCAGTATTTCGTTATATTCATCTGTCTGTGTCACATCACTAATCTTGTTCTCTGCATCAGTAATCTGAATGTTCAAGCTGTCAATCTCTCGCTGTATATCTGCAGACTGCTGATCAAGTGTTTCTTTCTTCTTTTCAAGTGCAGCGATGGCAGGCTTGAATGTTGCGCCCTGCTGTTTGATTTCATTTCGCTTACGTTGTAGGTTTTCAAGTGTCTGTGATTTATCCTGGTTAAAGTGTTCTAGTGCTTTCTGTCTTGCATCTGCTTTCTGGGCTTCCGGAATCTCTTGACCACAACACGGGCATGATTGTTCATCGTCATGCGTGAATGTTCTTTGGTGTACAAGTTCAATATCTTGTGTGAGTTCTTTGTATTGGGCCAGTTTACTTGTTCGCCTTCTCTTCTGATCCTCAATGTCATCCTCAACTCTCTTTAGTTGTGAATTGATATTCATCTGGTTGGACTTCGACAAATCTAACTTCGATTTCAGCTGCAACACTTTGTTGTGATTGTTACTGTCATGATTGCGTTCAAACTGTGCCAGTTGCCCTCTCAGTTCACTGATCTCGTTTCTCATTCTTACTTCTTCTACACCATTCTCGATGTCTACAATTTCTGCTTCAAGCTGTTTATTCAACTGCTGTAGATGATGAAGTTCTTCTTCATCAATCGCCCGCACTTCGATGATGCTTTTCTGTGCTTCATTGATTCTGACCGGTATATCCTCTATATCAGCATTGGTCTTAGCCAGCTTGTCCTTGACTACCTTCTTCTGGTCCTCAATCTTCTTGCCTTCAAGATATTTCTTAAGAGGATGAAGGTCAGAGTTGCCCTCAATGATGTCTTCATCGCTGACATTGCCGCAGATTTCAAATAACATCTTGCGTCGCTCAGACCAGTGCAGATCATTGAATGACTGAGGATTTGTAACTAGTTTGAAGATGTTCTCATCAATCAGATTCGCTATTTCTTTTTTATAGTTGGTGATTGTAGTCGGGACATCATTAATATACTGCTTGGATGTCCGGCTCTTCGTGTATTCTTTCGCACCGGTCATCTGATTCTTTGAATACTTCGGATGTGATTCTTTTCTCAGCACCAACTTCTGGCCATCCATATCAAATTCAGCTGTTACAGTTGGTACCCGTTCATATTGTTCCTGATTATTTTCATCAACCGGAACAACATTGATTGTCTTTCCAGCCAAGTTTTTATCAAAGAGCAGCCACTGTAAGGCAACTGCAGTTGTCGTTTTACCTGCAGCATTCGCACCATAGATAGCTGCATCTTTACCATCAAAGTCAAAGCCTTTACTTTTCAATCCTGCGAAGTGGTCCATAGCTAGCTTGAGCAGCGTAAGTTTCATCTTTCAGTCTCCCTTCCTCTTTCTTCAGTTCATCAAGAATCGGCTGCATTGTGTTGCAAGTAATTTCAGTTGTAACTGCTAGAGAACGATTGAATGCTCTTCCGGACCAGCCTTCTCTTTCGTTGAACTGAACCACTAATCGCCCATTCTTGATATGCTTGTTGAATCGCTTAGGATCCATGGGATTCTGCTTGAATCCATAGCCCATTAATATAAGGGCATCATTAGGTTTAACTTCCGGCATTTTCAAAATTCCTTTCTTGTGTTATTCTTTTTGTGAGTTATTATCTTTGCGTCCTGATTGCCGTCAGGGCGTTTTTTATTTGCAATAAAATGTGATTCGTCCACCTTTGTCATCAAGGAAGTAAGTATCTTCTTCGACCACTCTGTAACGTGGATTGTTTCGGTATTTAATAAGAGCGGCATTGTATATTCCTTTTTCGTGAAACTTGAACTTTGCTACTTGCTTCGGTCTTTTTTGTAGAAATGGTAGTCTCAATCGTTCTCACCTCCTTTAGAGTTAATTGGTATAATCTCCTTAGGGAAGGAGGTGTATTTATGGGATATTACCGAGGAGCAACTATTTGTTTAAACGGACATGTTGTATCAAATTGGGATAAAAATTATCAGAAACACTGTAAAGAATGTGGATCACAAACGATTTCTAGTTGTACAAATTGTGATGCTGCTATTGAAGGTGAATATCATGAACCCTCAATAATGGTGATAGGAGGAACCTATCAACGTCCAAGCCATTGTCAGGAGTGTGGACACGCATACCCTTGGACTGAGCGTGTGATTAACAATGCGGTCGAATTATTATCACTTGATGAAAACATTTCAGAAGAACATAAGTTAATAATTAAAAATGCTTTTCCAGACTTGATGGTAGAAACACCGGCTACTCCAGTTGCAGTTGCAAAGTACAAGACTTATGTACCAAAAGCAGCCGAAACTGTGCAAAATGGTTTAAAAAATATATTCGTTGACGTTGTCAGTGAAGCCGTGAAAAAGTCTATTTGGGGTTAGACTGACCACAATATTTACAATAGTTATGTGATTTAAGGATTATTTGACCGCATGAGTTGCAGCTCTTGTGGTCTTTTTTCATCAACAATTTATATACAAAATCAGGTATCCAAATATGGAAACTAATTTTCACTTTCTTCATCCTACTCACCTCCCTTCAAGTCCTAGCCATGTAAAGAAACCAACCGCTCCAGCTACCATCAAGCACCCTGTAAAAGTGTAGTCATTATAGTTACTTGCGTTCACCAGCATCATGAGAAGAAATGTATTGATGAAGACCGCAGAAGGCATTACTTTCTTGCTTAATCTGATGATCATCAGCTCACCCTCCACAATTTTTTGTCATCCATAATTCGTTTGTAGTTGCTGTCGAACCATTCACAAAATTCCTTAGCTTTAAGAACATACTCATCACCACTACCAGCCGAAATGTGAACAAATTCATTTATTTCCTTTTGATAAAACTTCAGAAGATCTTTAACAGCATTTTTACTTTTCAGCGGTAGGTGTGACTCAACAACATCTTTAACGCCCCAGTACTTTGTTACAGGTGCAGCTTCTTTCAAAGCTTCCTGCACTTGTTCGTTAATGAAGTCCTGGAAGCTTTCAAGCTCAATCGTGATTTGCATGTGATAACCTCCTTATGCTTCTTGAAATTCATTTTCTCTTGCAAATAGAAACTCGATTTCATATTCAGGAAAGAATGTGTTTTTAATCAGAACAGCTTCACCAAACTTAAAATCAGAAACACCGTTAATTTTGTCGGAAACGGTCTGATATCTTAATTTAAGTACGTCAGCCATGTCTACTAATGAAACACCTTTTTCTTTTCTGACTTTTTCTAGATTTGTCAACATAGTCCTCCCTCCTTCTTAAATACGAATTTTCGTATTTATAATTAAAAAATATAAGGCTTTAAGGGCCTGATTTCAATATATACGAATTTTCGTATTATGTCAACACTAAAATTCGTATTTTTTTATTATTATTTGCTTGATATACGATTTTTCGAATGTTAATATATAGGTACAAAGTAGAAATGAGGTAAATAAAATGTCAAAAGAAAATCATCTTAAATCTTTAATGGAGAAAAAATCTGGTAGCGTTAAAGCTTTTGCCGAAGAAATCAATCTTCCTTATACAACTGTAAGATCAATTCTTGAAAGAGGAATTATGAATGCAAAGGTTGAGAACGTCATTAAGATTTGTAAAGGATTAAACATTAAAACTGAAGATGTTCTTAATATTGACAATTCATCTGCAGAAGATTTTCATGACAACCAAACGGTTGAAGTCATTGCTGCTCATATCGACGATGACGCAACTGAAGAAGAGATTGAAGAAATTCTCGCTTACATAGAAATGAGAAAGAGTTTACGCAAGAACCGTAAGTAAAGGGGTTATGGTCCATGCAGGTCAGAGAGAAGCTAGTTAATCAATTTCCTGAAGTTTCAGTACAGTATGATCCAATGATGCCTGTAAAGTTTGGCGGTTTATATGAACGGAATCACTTACATCCAAATGGTTTAATTTTGCTAACTGACAAACTCAATTATTATTTAGAAAATGGCATCCTTGGTGAAGAGTTCGGACATCATGTGACTACAACAACAGATATTACAGGTTATTACCGTAAGCCGTACAATGTTAATGCAGCTCGTCAGGAATTGCGCGCTCGTCGCTTTGGACACAAACTCTTGATACCACTCGAACAGCTTATTGATTGTTATGAAAATGGCTGCTGGGGTGACATCTATGCGATGTGTTTGCATCTGGAGATTGATCGCAGTTACTTCTCTATTGTGATTGAGGACTATAAAAGTAAGTTTGGTTTATGGATTGAGTATGAGGGATATTTAATTGGCTTTGAGCCGTTAGATATAAAAAAACTATAAGAAGAGGGATGGAAAATTGAATACTGAGCAGTTGATAAAAGAATATTTAAGGAGAAATGGCGTCCAGTTTGATTTTATTGAAGGTGCGGACTTAAAAAAGTTTTCAAGCAATCAATACATTATCATTAAACAAGATGAAAGAGTATTTGATTTAACTGAATTCGATCTTGTCAAAAAAGAACGTGTAATAAAGGCATCAGATGGCAAATCTAAAACTGAGAAATATGAAGAAGTAACAGGACATAAAATAATTTCTTCATTCAATTTGAATGAAATCAGAAATGTTGATATCGATAAGTTTGCAATGAGTAGAGTTTATCATTTTGATAACGGTCAGATTTTAAGAGTCAACGGTAACACAGATGCTTTTGAGAACTATTTAAAGTCAAATAACATCGATTCTCTTTATCTTGACCGCAAGTTTTATCAAAAAATTGCTGGTTTCAGAAGTGGATCACCACTAAAAATGATTACTGCAACTTTGATTTATCTAACTTTGTTATTTCTTGTCTTTACGTTGTTACCAAATACAGCAGCCATGGTTATCGGTACTTTGATGGTACTTGCAGCTTTGACTGGATTTATTGCTTTCGCTGGCATGTCGATATTCAACGCTACAAAAAAAAGGAATGTTAGAAAACCTCTTGTAGGCGTACTTGTTTCCTTTTTGATGCTTATATTTTCTTCAGTAGTTGCTGCAAGTAATGCTGATGAAACACCAGATGGAGCCGATAAATTAGCAAGCACAAATACAACTGAAAGTACTGAAGAAATTTCTACCACTGAGAAACCTACCACTGAAGAGCCTTCCACTGAGAAGCCAAGTACTGAAGAACCTAAAACTGAAAAACCAAGTACAGAGAAACCTGAATCGAAAGTTACTGTTAAAAATGACCGGGATGGTGATGGTGTAACCAACGATAAAGAGAAAGATGAAAAACAAAGAACTTCTTCGCCTGCAACAAACGGGTTAATCTCTGCCACTTTTGCCAAAGCGGTTGATGGTGATACTGCAAAACTTATAGTAAATGGAGAAGAAAAGACTTTCCGTTTCCTTTTAGTAGATACACCTGAAACGAAACATCCTAGAATGGGTGTACAGCCGTATGGTCCAGAAGCATCAGCAAGAACAAATGAATTATTATCGAGTGCTAACAAAATTGAAGTAGAATACGATATCGGTGAAAAGCAAGATAGATATCAAAGACAACTAGCATATATCTATGCTGACGGTAAGATGATTAACGAGATCCTAGCTAGAGAAGGACTTGCACAAGTCACTTACATTTACCCACCTAACACACGACACCTCGATAAGTTAAAAGCAGCTGAAGCTAAAGCTAAATCTGAAAAAATTGGCATCTGGTCTTTAGATAGTGCATTTGAAGAGCAAAGCTCGACTGAAGCTCCAACGGCAGAACCTGTGACCACTGAACCTCCAACTGCTGCACCTGCACCGGTTCAACAGCCACAGGAACAAGTTCAGACTGGCTTCTCTAACTGTACTGAATTACGTTCAGTCTATCCTGCAGGAGTACCAGCAGGACATCCTGCATACCAATCGAAAATGGACAGAGATGGTGATCAATATGCTTGTGAAGCAAGCTAAATCAGGGGATTATCCCTCCCCTTCTTCTTATTGACATTTGATAAAAATTATTGAGGATGGTATAAAAATGACTTTTAAAATTTTAAATGTTACGTTACTTGCTTCATCGCTTATTCTGGCTGCTTGTGGAAATGAACCTGTAGAAAAACAGAAAGAGAAAACAAGTACTGAGACTACTACAGAAGCCCCAACTATAGAAAAGTTGACGACTGAAAAAGCTACGACTGAAGAAGAAACCACTGAGGCTCCTTCAACGGAAGCACCGACAACAGAAGAGCCTACTACTGAAGCTCCAAAAGAAGTAATTGCAGGAGAAAATAATGTTTATGGCTCTATTGGTTCAGCCTTTAAAGAAAAAGGCGCTTTTTACGTAAACGAAAAAGGTAACGTCAATCTGATGGGTGACAAGGATAATATATATCAGGCAGAAAAAAACTTTGATTCAGATTTAGGTTTGACTGTAGAAATGGATGAACCATTTCTAACTGATCATGCATTTGATTTTATGGAAGATGATGCAACAATGGTTCAGAAAATCAGTGATAATGAGTTTGTTTATGAAAGTAAGAAGCTGAATAAAAAGTATGATGTCATGTTTTCGCGTCCGGATGGCAAGACTGTAACAAGAGTTATTGTTAGTCAACACCAAGAATAAAATTAGGGTATCTCTATACCCTTCTTTTTTTACACCATTTTTCCGAAAAATCATTGAAAGGAGGTGAAAAAAATGGCAGTAAAGAAAGTAGGCAAGTCTTATGCTTACGACTTTTATTTTGAAGGCCAGCGATACCGTCAGGGCCGATTTAAGACGAAGGCAGAGGCTCTTCATGCGGAGAGAATACTTTATAATCAGCTGATGAACGGCATCCGGCTGCAGAAAGATTTGACGTTCGCTGAATACTTTGAAAAATGGATGGAGACGAACAAGCTTGAAAATGTTTCTGATCGGACCTACAAGACCTATAAATCTGCGCTGAAACATATTAAGAAAAGTGACTTCGGAAAGATTAAGCTGAAGGACTTGAGCCGGGATAAGTTTCAGGACTTTATTAATGAGTATGCCAAAGAGCATGCCAAGGACACCATCAAGAAATTTAAAGGTGCATGTGGTGCTTGCTTTGAGGCAGCTGTGTTCGATGGTCTGATGATTAAGAATATCAACCATAACATTACTTATACAGCTGGTAAGGAATCGCAGAAGGAAGAAACAAAGTTCATTGAGATGAAGGATTATGAGCGTGTTAAAAAACAGCTGATGAAATCAGACAGCGAGTCTTCACTCTTTCTGTTCGTGATGCTGATCACTGGCGCAAGATTTTCCGGAGCTGCAGCATTAAGAAGAGAATATATTGATGAAGTTAATTCGACTATCTATATTGCAGAGACTAAGACTGATTTATCTCCCCGAACTTTAACAGTGCCGAGAAAGGACCTCAGCCACATTCTGAGAGGCATTGAGCGTCTGCCAGTATATTTGGATGGGAAAGTCTTTCATCTCTCCTACACAGCCGTAAATAAGCAGATAAAGCGTGTATGTAAACAACTCGAAATAGAAGAGGTCACATCGCACGCTCTGAGGCACACACACTGCTCTTATTTGTACGCCAAGGGGTTAAGTATAGAATATATCTCAAAGCGCCTAGGACACGCTAACACGTCCACTACACGCGAAATCTATCAGCATATGTTTAAAGAGACTTTTGTTGATGAAGACGCAAAGGCTATGGAGATTTTAGAGGCAATGTAAACCGGATGAAAACTTGACCAAAAACTTGACCAAGATTTTGACCAAAATATAGATTCTTATAGATTTTTATAGATGCTCAAAAAAGAAAAAAGCCTTTAAAATCAACGTTCTAGACGTTCTCCGATTTTAAAGACTCTTATATCTAGCGTCCTGGGAGGGATTCGAACCCCCGACCGACGGCTTAGAAGGCCGTTGCTCTATCCAGCTGAGCTACCAGGACTCAATTTCAAGACAAGATTAATTATAATCAAGTTTGAGCTGGAAAGTCAACAACCTTTTTTTGCGTTATTACACCTTTAAGGGCAGAAGGTTAACCCTTGAGCTGTGCTTGTGCATAAATACGGTGCTGCTGATCATAGAAAGTGAGCCTGTCATCCTGTATGACCAGGTACGTCTCCGGTTCCTCACTCCTTGACTGAGCGACGCTGCCGGGATTGATACAGATGACCCCTTCAATCTCCTCTATCTGACGGACATGCGTATGGCCATATAATGCCAGTGAACAGCCCGCTTCTTTCGCCGCTGCTGCTAATTTTTCTCTGCCGGCATTGACAGCATAGAGATGACCGTGGGTGAGAAATACGCCGTCCTCTTTCAGAACCCTTGTCTGCTCAAACCAGGGACCGTCGCAGTTCCCCCGCACTGCCACATAATCTCTTATTTCAGGATTCTCCCGCGTAAATTCTGAATCCCCTAGGTGGATGAAGCGATCAGCATCATGGTGGATAGACTTGATATCCGTCAGAATAGGGGACATGCCGTGATTATCACTGACTACTACCCATTTCATGACTTGTAGCCCTCCAAGTAGTCTGTCAGTTTATCGATCGCTTTACGACGATGGCTGATCTCCGCTTTTTCTTCTGATGACAGTTCAGCCATGGTCTTGTTTCTGTCAGGAAGATAAAAAATCGGGTCATAGCCGAAGCCGTGCTGACCCCGCTCTTCCTCAGCGATGATGCCTTCTACTTCACCGCGGAATGTCCGGGTCGGCTGTCCAGGCTCACTCAGTGCAATGACACAGAGGAAACGTGCCGTCCGCTCCGTCTCGCCCTGCAGGTTCTTCAGCAACAGCTTCATATTGGCTGCGTCGTCCTTCTCAGGTCCTGCATAGCGGGCAGAATAGACGCCGGGTGCACCGTCTAATGCATCGACAGAAAGGCCGGAATCATCCGCGATCACCGTCTTGCCGAGGAGGCGGCTTGCCGCTTCTGCTTTCAGCGCCGCATTCTCTTCAAAAGTCGTGCCGGTCTCTTCGACATCAAAGTCCGGCAGTAATGCCGTGATGCCGATGACGTTATGGTCTGGGAATATATGTTTAAAGTCATTGATCTTGCCTTGATTACCTGTAGCGATAACAATATCTTTCATTTCAGTTCCTCCTCTAAATTGATGGATGTGACCACGAGCTCCGGATCTTCCAGCCATTCGCGTGCGACACGTGTAAATTTCTCTGCGTCACCATTGACATAGAACTCATGGTGTTTTTCATCCGCATACGGGGCGTGACCTTGACTGAACGTCAGCAGTGCACTGACTTCTCGCGCCGTCTCAAGTCCTGACGAAATGACCGTCTTTTCTCCATTAAAGTAATCCTCTATATAGCCTTTTAATAACGGATAATGTGTACAGCCTAATATCACTGTATCGGCCGGATCCAGCCGCCATTCCTTTAAAGTCTGATGGATGACGATATTCGTCACAACAGGGTCTTTATAAGCGATCTGTTCCACCAGCGGAACAAAACGCGGACAGCTGACACTATGCACATCCACGTTCGGATTGATAGCCTGTATCGACTTGCGGTAGGCATCTGACTTGACCGTCCCCTCAGTACCGAGCACGAGGACATGACTATTAGTTGTCGTCATCAGTGCGGTTCTGGCCCCCGGCTCTATGACACCGACCACCGGAATCGACAGCATCTCCTGCAGAGGCTTAAGCGCAACTGCGGTCGCGGTATTGCAGGCAATCACCAGCATCTTGATCTCTTTTTTCAGCAGGAACTGGGCAAGTTCGATCGTGAACTGCTTGACTTCTTCTGGGCTGCGCGGACCATATGGGCATCTGGCCACATCACCCAGATAGCAGATGCTTTCGTTCGGCAGCTGACGCATAATTTCTTTTGCCACTGTCAGGCCGCCCATACCAGAATCAATGACCCCGATCGGCTTCATGACGACTGCTCCATTTTAGCGAATAACTGCTTGATGACTTCAGCCATCATCTGCTGATCGTCCTGTGGAATATCTGTCATCAGTTCATTTAAGAATTCCTGCCGCTTAGAAATCACCTCATTGATGATATCAATGCTTTTCTGTTCAGGATACAGATTGACTTTACGTTTATCCGCCACATCTTTTTCTCTGCGTAAACATTCCTTCTTGATCAGCTGGTCTACCATTTCTGAAGCTGTGGAGACAGCGATGCCCATCTTCGTCGCCAGCTGACCGACTGTCAGAGGTTCCTCATGGATCCACTGCATCGCGATAAACTGATTATCTGACAGCTGATACGCCTGCAGCTGACTACGTCCTGACTTCTTGATTCTATCTGCCAGATGACGGAGATGAAACTCCAGTGGAATAATCAATTCTTTATTCATCTTCAATTCCTCACTTCCTGTTCATGACTATCATAACAAAAAAAACGACAGGCGAGAATTCCCACCTGTCGTTCCGATTAATTCACTTGATAGTCTGAACCGAAGAATGATTTGAATAACTGGAAGTTTGCAGAACGGTTCATCGCTGCAATACTTGTTGTTAAAGGGATGCCTTTCGGACAGGCCTTGACACAGTTCTGTGAGTTACCACATTCAGCAAGACCGCCGTCGCCCATCAAGGCATGAAGACGCTCATCTTTATTCATCTTACCTGTCGGATGAAGGTTGAACAGGCGAACCTGCGAAATCGGCTGCGCACCCATGAAGTCCGAGTTCTTATTGACGTTCGGACAGACTTCAAGGCAGACACCACATGTCATGCATTTCGATAATTCGTAAGCCGTCTGACGTTGTTTCTCCGGCATACGCGGACCTGGTCCGAGGTCATATGTCCCGTCAATCGGTACCCATGCTTTGACACGTTTTAAATTATCGAACATTTTAGAACGGTCTACCTGTAAGTCACGCATCACCGGGAATGTCGCCATCGGTTCTAATCTGATCGGCTGCTCCAGTGTATCAATGATAGCAGAACATGACTGACGTGCTTTACCATTGATGACCATTGAGCAGGCACCACAGACTTCTTCTAAGCAGTTCATATCCCAAGTGACAGGTGTGGTTTTCTGACCTTGTGCATTGACTGGATTACGCTGAATCTCCATCAAGGCAGCAATGACGTTCATATTAGGGCGGTAAGGAATGACGAATTTCTCATCATAGGGCGTTGATTCAGGGTTCGCCTGGCGTCTGATAACAAGTTCAATCGTTTTTTCTGCCATTAATGTTTACCTCCTGATTTAGAGTAGTCACGGATACGTGGTGGGATGAGGCTGACATCCACGTCCTCGTAATTGAAGATCGGCGGATTAGTGGCACCATCAAATGTCGCCATGGTTGTCTTCAGCCATTCTTCATCATTACGTTTCGGGAATTCCGGTTTATAATGCGCGCCACGTGATTCGTTACGGTTATAGGCACCGATTGTCATGACACGTGCCAGTACAAGCATGTTCCATAACTGACGCGTGAAGAAGACAGCCTGGTTGCTCCAGGTTGCTGTATCCTCCATATCGATATCCTGATAACGTTGCATCAGTTCCACAATTTTCTTGTCGGTCTCGAGTAATTTATCATTGTGACGGACAACTGTGACGTTAGCCGTCATGATTTCTCCGAGTTCTTTGTGCAGTTTATAGGCATTCTCACTGCCTCGCATGTTCATCAGCGCGTCAAAACGACGTTGCTCTTCATCCACTTTGCGTGCATAAATGTCCTCAGAAATATCTTCATACGATTTCTCGAGTCCCTTGATATATTTAATGGCATTCGGTCCAGCCACCATACCGCCGTAAATAGCCGATAACAGTGAGTTCGCTCCTAAGCGGTTACCGCCGTGCTGAGAATAGTCACATTCACCGGCAGCGAAAAGACCTGGAATATTCGTCTGCTGATCGTAATCGACCCAGAGACCGCCCATTGAATAATGCACAGCCGGGAAGATCTTCATCGGTACTTTACGCGGATCATCACCTGTGAATTTCTCATAGATTTCGATGATCCCGCCGAGCTTGACGTCCAGTTCATGCGGGTCTTTATGGCTTAAATCGAGGTATACCATGTTTTCACCGTTAATGCCGAGTTTCTGGTTCACACAGACATCAAAGATTTCACGTGTCGCTATATCACGGGGCACCAGGTTACCATAGTCCGGATATTTTTCCTCGAGGAAGTACCAAGGCTTACCATCTTTGTATGTCCAGACACGGCCGCCCTCACCACGCGCTGATTCACTCATCAGACGCAGTTTGTCATCTCCCGGAATCGCTGTCGGGTGAATCTGAATGAATTCACCGTTCGCGTAAGTCGCGCCCTGCTGATAGACGATTGATGCCGCAGAACCGGTATTGATCATAGAGTTCGTTGATTTACCGAAAATAATACCAGGTCCCCCTGTTGCCATGATCACGGCATCAGCTGCGAACGATTGGATTTCTGAAGTCACCAGATTCTGGGCAACGATACCGCGGCAGACGCCGTCGTCATCTTTGACGATACCGAGGAATTCCCAGCCCTCGAATTTCGTGACAAGTCCGTCCACTTCGTAGCGACGTACCTGCTCATCAAGTGCATAGAGCAGCTGCTGACCTGTGGTCGCACCTGCGAATGCGGTACGGTGGTGCAGTGTACCGCCGAATCGACGGAAGTCGAGTAAACCTTCCGGCGTCCGGTTGAACATGACACCCATTCTGTCCAGTAAGTGGATGATGCTTGGCGCCGCTTCAGTCATCGCTTTGACAGGCGGCTGGTTCGCCAGGAAATCGCCGCCGTATACCGTGTCATCAAAATGAATCCAAGGTGAATCTCCTTCACCTTTCGTGTTGACCGCACCGTTGATGCCGCCTTGTGCACACACTGAATGTGAACGTTTTACCGGCACTAATGAAAATAGTTCTACGCTTGTATTGTGCTCAGCTGCTTTAATTGTTGCCATTAAGCCGGCAAGACCGCCTCCGACAACAATTACTTTACTGTTTGCCATATATATGCCACTCCCCTAAATTAAATAAATGCGATTAAAGCTGTAAATCCTAATGCTGCTACGAGCACGAAGACTGCAAGTGATACGTATGTCATGATGCGCTGTGATTTCTCACTTTGCGTGATTCCCCATGTCACGGCGAATGACCATAGGCCGTTTGCAAAATGGAAGATAGTGCTTAAAAGACCGATTGAATAAAATGCGATCCAGAATGGATTATTGAAGATGTTATGCATCATCTCGTAGTTGACATGCGCATCATGCAGTGTGACCTGCACACGTGTCTGCCAGACGTGAACAGCAATGAAGAAGAACGTGATGATTCCTGATACACGCTGCAGCATGAACATCCAGTTACGGAATGTCGAGTAATGTCCGATATTATTCTTTGCTGTGAAAGCAATATAGAAACCATAGATAGCATGAAACAGAATCGGAATGTAGATAATCACTGTCTCAAGGAGCAGTTTGAGCGGTAATCCTCCCATAAAGTCCGAAGCTCTGTTGAAACTTGCCTCACCATATACTGCGAAGTGGTTTACGAATAAATGCTGGATTAAAAAGACACCAATCGGTAACACACCAAGTAATGAATGAAGCCTGCGTATTGCAAATGATTGTTCTGAATTCGCCAAGCGAAGTCCCCCCTAATATTTTCTGATAAATCATCACAAACTATTGTACGCCTAAAAATGGGTCAAATCAAGAAACCGATTACATTTTGTCGCACAGTATGTGAAGATTAATATATGACAATTGTATCATTAATTTCAGGCTTATTGTTTATGATAATTATTCTCACTAAAAGTAAAAAAACAGCCCATCAGGACTGTTTTTCGGTCTCTTCATTCAATGTCTCCAGAATCAGGCTTGCCGTCGCTTTCGGTATACCGATAGCGGTCAGCTCCTCCTGTTTTGCTTCCTTGATGCGTTTGGTTGACCCAAAGTGCTTGATCAGCTGCTTTTTGCGTTTCGGACCGATACCTGGAATGGTATCCAGCTGAGACTGCAGCCCCGTCTTCTGTCTCGTCTGCCGGTGGAAGGAGATGGCAAAGCGATGGACTTCATCCTGGATGCGCTGCAGAAGATAGAATGCCTGCCCCTTCTTATCGAGCGGAATGATATCGGCATTGTCACCGTAGAGCAGTTCTGCTGTCTGGTGCTTGGCGTTTTTCTTCAGGCCGGCCACCGGTATATCAAGCCCGAGTTCATCCTGCAGCACGCTTAGGACCACATTCATATGACCTTTCCCGCCATCCACAATGATAAGGTCAGGCAGCGGCAGCTGTTCACGTAAGACCCGTGTATAGCGACGTCTGACGACTTCTGCCATTGACCGATAATCGTCAGGCCCTGAGACGGTCTTGATCTTGTACTTCCGGTAATCTTTCTTGCTCGGCTTACCATCGACAAATGAAATCATCGCAGCAACCGGATCAACCCCTTGGATGTTCGAGTTATCAAAGGCCTCAATACGGATCGGTGTCGGAATCCCCATCGCTTCACCGATTTCTTCGATCGCTTTAATCGTCCGGGATTCATCGCGCTTGATAATCTCAAACTTATTCGACAATGCGATATCCGCATTCTTAACGGCGAGGTCCACCATCTCACGTTTCTTGCCGCGGACAGGCTGCACAATCTTCGTGTCCACGACCGAACGGATGACATCGATGTCCAGACCCGGCTGAATATGCACCTCACCAGGCAGAATATGCTGGTCCAGCTGATAAAACTGGCCGATGAAATTATAGAAGGCATCCTTCGGGTCTTCCATGAGCGGAATCATCGTGACATTGCGTTCAATCAGATTACCTTGTCTGATAAAGAAGACCTGCACACACATCCAGCCTTTATCCACACTGTAACCGAAAATATCGCGGACGGTCATATCAGCAGTCATCATCTTCTGCTTGAACATCAATGATTCAACATGGCTGATCAGATCCCGGTATTCCTTTGCCTGTTCAAAGTTCAATGCTTCACTTGCTTCTGCCATCTTCACTTTAAGGTCTTCAACGATAGTAGTATCTTCACCGTTCAGGAACTGA
Organism: Macrococcus bovicus; assembly: GCF_004359575.1. Taxonomy (GTDB): domain Bacteria; phylum Bacillota; class Bacilli; order Staphylococcales; family Staphylococcaceae; genus Macrococcus; species Macrococcus bovicus. The sequence continues at coordinate 381,438 of NZ_SCWF01000001.1, forward strand.
CTGACCGTCTGAATCATCTCCTGATATTCCCGCTCTTCTACATCATAGACACACGGACCGAGGCACTGGCCGATATGATAGTAGAGACATAACCGGTCCGGCATCTTATTGCATTTTCTGAACGGGATGATGCGGTCGAGCAGCTTCTTTGTCTCCTGCGCCGCATAGGCATTCGGATAAGGGCCGAAATATTTACCTGTATTCTTCTTGACCTGCCTTGTCACAAAGAGTCTTGGATGCTTCTCTTTCGTGATCTTGATGAACGGATAGCTCTTGTCATCTTTCAGCATGATATTATAGCGCGGATAATGCTTCTTGATCAGCGTCAGTTCGAGAAGCAGCGACTCAATTTCAGTGCTCGTGACGATAAACTCAAAGTCACGGATCTCTGCGACAAGCCGCGTCGTCTTTTCATCGTGGGCCCCTGTAAAGTAAGAGCGCACACGATTTCTTAAGTTCTTCGCCTTACCGACATAGATGATTTCGTTCTGCCTGTCTTTCATCAGATAGCAGCCTGGCTCCATCGGCAGGACTGCGAGCTTATGCTTTATTCTGACTTCATATTCTTCCATTTTTTCCACCACTCTATTTCAAAAAAAAAGAGCCGAAGCTCTTTTTCTCAATTAAAAATGTTTTTCAAGTACAGATTGTAACTGTTCTTTAGGCTGGAAGCCCACAACTTTATCAACTGCCTGACCGTCTTTAAAGACGATTAATGTCGGAATACTCATCACTTCAAACTTAGCAGCTGTTGCCTGGTTGTCATCCACGTTCACTTTTACGATGTCCGCTTTACCGTCAACATCACCCGCTAAATCTTCTAAGACGGGTGCGATCATTTTACAAGGTCCACACCAAGGTGCCCAGAAATCGACTAATGTCACACCTTCTTTAATTTGTTCATCAAAATTTGCATCAGTTGCATTAATTAATGCCATGTTTATTTCCTCCTCAAAGTTCTATTTTTAAGAATTATAGCATGCGCATTTCCATGCGTCATGCGGTTTGCTCATGAGGTGAGAATCAAATAGCCGACGCCAGACAGGAGCATGACAACTGCCACTACAATCAGCACAACGGCAAGCTTATACATATCAAAATTCCACATCATATCCTCCTATTTCAGTTCAACGACTGTGACACCAAAGCCACCTTCAGACGGCATACCGCCTCTGAACGATGCGACGACTTTCGAACGCTTCAGATAGTCCTGCACGCCTTTTTGCAGGGCGCCTGTGCCTTTGCCGTGGATGATCGTGACCTGGCTGTAGTTGCTGAGCAGTGCCTGATCCAGATAACTCTCCAGCCGCTGCAGCGCATCTTCATAACGTTCACCGCGCAGATCGAGCTCCATCTTGATCGTCTGTCGGTTAGCACGTGGGACCACCCGGATCTGCTTTTCTTTTTCAGGTTGTTCTTTCTTGAAGTCTGTCAGCGGCAGCTTCATCTTAATGATGCCCATCTGCACAACTGCTTCATCCTTATCGACACTGAGGATCACACCCTTTTGACCATAGGACAGGACTTTGACATGGTCACCGGCAACGATCTTTTCTGCTTCCTGCTGCTTGTTCTGTTTTTTCAGGGCTGCCTCATTGTAAAGGTTCTTGAATTTCCCTTTACGTTCAATCAGTTCATTCTCTTTCAGCGACTGATGTTCACTGCGCAGGCTCTTCAGGTCTTTGATGATGGCATCAGCCTCTTTTTCAGCCTTCTGCACGATCTCATTGGCTTTCATCTTTGCATTTTCCACCAGTGTTTCTTTCATCTGCTGATAAGCGGCGAACTGTTCGGATAATTCTTGATGAAGGGCGGCAGATTCCTGCTTCAGACGGGCCATTTCCTCTCTGTCATTCTCTGCCTGTCTTGTATTTCTCTCAAGCGCTGAAATCATATCGTTGATTTCAATATTATCCATATGAATCAGCTGGCGGGCATTTTTAATGATGGACAAGTCGAGCCCGAGCTTCTTCGAGATTTCAAAGGCATTACTCTTACCCGGCACACCCATCAGAAGCTTGTAAGTCGGGCTCAATGATTCCACATCGAACTCCACACTGGCGTTCATGACATGGTCGCGGTTATAGCTGTATGCTTTCAGTTCAGGATAATGCGTTGTTGCCATCGTCATGACACCTGTTTCAAGACAGCGGTCCAGGATACTCATCGCCAGAGCCGCCCCTTCAGATGGATCCGTGCCCGCACCAAGTTCATCAAAAAGCACAAGACTCTTATCGTCCATTGATTTTAAGATGGAGACGATATTGGTCATATGGCTGGAGAACGTTGACAGGGACTGCTCAATCGACTGCTCATCGCCGATATCACAGTAGACATCGTTGAAAATGCTGAGGCGGGCACCGACTCCTGCAGGGATCATCAGGCCGGATTGATTCATTGCAATCAGGAGACCCACTGTTTTCAGTGTCACGGTCTTACCGCCCGTATTCGGTCCTGTAATGATCACCGCATCGATATCATCACCGAAGATGATCGAGTTCTTGACGACGCTCGAAGGATCGAGCAACGGGTGCCAGGCGGACGGGAGTTCAATCGCTCGCTCGTCTGCAGTGTCAGCGATCACTCCATTGATTGAATGACCGTATTTCGCTTTAGCCAGCTGAAAGTCCAGTTCACCCATGACCGTCGTAATCCAGTCAATATCATGCTGAGATTCTGCCACCTGCGCAGACAGTTCGTACAGGATGCGACTGACTTCCTCGTTCTCGCGCGCTGTGACTGTATTGAGCTGACTGCTGAGTTCGACGATACTGTTCGGTTCAATATAGAATGTCTGACCTGAGGCCGAGGTATCATGCACGATACCCGGGAAATCCTGCTTATATTCACTGCGGACAGGAATGACCTGGCGGTCGTTACGGATGGTGACGATCGCATCAGAGAGTTTCTTCTGATTGGCCTGTGAGCGGACGATGCTGTCAAGCTTCTCCTTAATACGGCGATTAATCGTCTTCTTCTGCTGACGGATATCATAGAGCGTGCTTGATGCATTGTCATAGAGCATCGTCTCGTCACATTTCTCGTCTATCGCATCACTGACATGCGATAAGACCGGAAGATGCTGAAATCTGTCGCGGAGCAGCGGCAGCTTGATGTCACTGTCTTCAGTCATATTCAGCAGATAAGTCTTATAACGGTTCGTGACACGGATATTATTCTTGATACGGTTCAGCTCAGTCACACTGAGCATCGAACCGATACTCGCCCGCTTAGTCAGCTGTTTCACTTCTGTCAGCTGACTCATGCCCGGCTCACTTGCCTGCATATGAATCAGGCGGGCCTCTTCCAGTTTCTCAAGCTCTGCCTCTATCCAACTCGCGTCAGATTGCGGCTCAAGCCTGCTGATTAAAGCGGCACTGACTTCATTCTGACTGTATGCAGCCACTTTCTCTCTGATCAGGTGATATTCCAGTATATTTAAAGCTTTTTGATTCATGTCATTTTCCTTTCTGCAGCCAGTCACGGAATGCCTCGCGCGTCAATGTATTGATGACCTGCTCGCGCTTGACGTGACCTTTAATGGCTGTCCCGACACCATACTTCATAAAGTCCAGATGACTGGTATGGTGTGCATCTGTATTGATAGCGAGCTTGATATCCGGATATTGTCTGATGACCGCTGCACTCAGGTCAAGGCGCATCGGATTCGCATTGATTTCAAGCACGGTATTGGTTTGTGCGGCGACTGCTATCAGTTCTTCCATATTGACGGCATAGCCCGCGCGTCTGCCGATAAGCCGGCCTGTCGGATGCGCAATCTGACGGACATAAGGATTGTGGCAGGCATTGACCAGACGCTGCATCGTCTCCTCTTCTGACTGATTGAACGACTGATGAATCGCCGCAATCACATAGTCCAGCTCCTTCAGTACCTCATCTTCGTAGTCCAGGGTCCCGTCCCGTAATATGTCCATCTCGATACCGCTGTAGATATCAATTTCGCTGTAAGCCTTGTTGAGTGCTCTGATCTGCTGATTCTGCTCCAGCAGGCGCTCAACAGACAGACCGTTCGCCACCCGCAGACTTCTGGAGTGATCCGTAATGGCCATATAGTCATAGCCTTGCTGGATGCACGCTTCGATCATCTCTGTCAGTTCGAAGGCCCCGTCACTTGCTGTCGTATGCATATGCAAATCGCCTCTGATGTCTGACAGCTTGATGATAGCTGACTGCTCCACTTCAAACGCCGTGACGTCATCTCGCATCTCCGGCGGAATATAGTTCAGCTGATAGTGCTGATAGATCGCTTCCTCACTCTCATACTGCTTCAATGTCCCATCTGCTAAAGTGATACCATATTCATTCACTTTCTCGCTTCGTGCTTTAGCTAGCTGGCGCATTTTGACGTTATGCTCTTTACTGCCTGTAAAATGATTCAGCATCGGTGTAAAGCCTTTATCATCTGTGAAACGAAAATCGACAGCTGTCTCAAGGTCATCCAGCTGGACAGTCACGGAGACTTTCTCCTGGCCGCTCACTGCCACCTGCTTGACGAACGTGAACGCCTCGATCTCTTCTGCTGCTGCCAGCGCATCGTCAGTGACAACGATATAATCAAGGTCTTTGCTCTGCTCTTTCATACGGCGGTGACTGCCGGCGACCGCATAACGTTTGACGTGCACCGCTTCTTCCAGTGCCTGATTGATATAGGCTGTCAGTTTCACCGCTTCATGAATCGTTATATACTCTTTTTTCGTCTCAAGGTCCTCGATACCCTGGAGAATGGACTCCTCCGTTTTTTTACCGAAACCCGTCAGACCACTTACCGCATGGCTTTCACAGGCTGCCTTAAGCTCTTCAATGGTTGTGATATTCAGTTCCTTATGCAACTTGACGATTTTCTTGGCACCCAGATTGCGGATTTTGAGCATCTGAATATGACCGGCCGGGACCGCTGCCTGCAGTTCCGCTAGCAGACTGGATTGACCGGTCTCGCGGTATTCATTCAGTACTTCAGAGACCCCTTTACCGATGCCGGCAAGTACAGTGAAGTCTGCCAGTTCATCAATAGGCACCTGTGACTGCTCAATGGCAGCCGCCGCTTTACGGTAAGCTGAAACCTTGAAGCTGTTCTCACCCTTAAGTTCCATATATAAGCCGATGGTCTCCAGTAACTTGATATAATCTTTCTTTGTCATTTAATGACCTCCAAAATAAAAGTCATAGACCTATGCCTATGACTTTAGAAGATATGAATAAAGGCAATGTGCTGAAACCAGTCAATTGCACGGTTGCTTAAGATAGGTGTGTATTCAATTATCGCACGGGCAAGTGTACTTCCCTGAATTCTCGCCTGAATAGCAGGGGCCGGGATCATGGCAATGAAGAAAAATGCGATAAATATGACAAGGTAACTCTCAATAAAGCCCAGCAGTGACCCTAAACTTTTGTTCAGCTGTTTTAACAGGGGCAGCTGTGCAATATAGTCAAAGACTGTTGCGACCATCTGCAGCACGACTTTGCTGACGATGAACAGAAAAATAAAGCTGATCACATTGTAGAAGGCGTGCTCACCGTCAGCCCAGTTGATCAGAACTTTAGGTGTCCCCCCTGCAGCGGGATAAGGCACGATGAGTGCCAGTTTGTCCGCCAGCGGTTGGTAAAACATCCTTGCGATGACAAGTGCGCCGATCGTTCCGATGAAATGTAAGGACTGAAGGATGAACCCTCTCCGTAAGCCGATGATGGCCCCTAATAATAAAAAGAACAATAAAATAATATCAATCATGGTCGTAACCTTCTGCTTCTAGTTTATGTAATAGTATTTCAAAATCTTCTTTCAGTTTGACATAGTCATCCATGATGTTGACTGCAGCCAGCACTGCTTTTCTCGACGTATCAAGTCCGGAATTATAGCGAGATATTTCACGGATGCGCTCGTCGACTAACCCTGCCACATAGCGGATGTGACCCGGTTCATCTTCACCGATAATCGTATACTGCTGATCATAGATAGAGACAGTAATTCTATTTTTAAATTCTCCCATACGATATCACTCCACTGTGCGTCATTTAATATATATGGTACCATTTTTTATAAGGAATAGACAATAAAAATACATGTATAATGAGGGATTTACAGTGAGTACTGTCGTAAAGACACTGGAACAAAAAGAAATTGAGCAATTACTGCGTCAAATCGCCTATGAAACCACCCATCTGCCGCCCGGCATGGTCGCCCGTGCGAAGATCCAAGGGCATTCTATTTCCATCTACCGGTCGAACAAAGTCATGATACAGGGCAAGGATGCAGAGAATCTGGCTGCGCAACTACTCGGCACAGCTGCACCTCGTCAGTCAGCAGTCCATCAGTACGATCAATATAACTGCATCGGTTCCGATGAAGCAGGTTCCGGCGATTACTTCGGTCCGATGACCGTCGTCGCGAGTTACGTCTCAAAGAAAAATGCTGAGATACTCAAACTGCTCGGTGTCACGGACTCAAAGAACCTGAAGGATCCGAAGATAGTGGAACTGGCTGAACAGATCATTCCGATGATTCCGCACTCGCTGCTCGTTCTGACCAACCCAAAATACAATGAGCAGAAAGCGCGCGGCTGGAGCCAGGTCAAGATGAAGGCCGTCCTGCATAACCAGGCTATCCAGAACGTCCTGTCTAAAATAGAGGAACGCCCGGACTATATCGTCATCGACCAGTTCGCTGTACAGGGTGTCTACGAGAATTATGCGCTGACCCCTATTCCAGAACGCGACCGCACAAGGTTCGAGACGAAAGGTGAATCGAAATCAATCGCCATTGCGGCAAGCTCTATTATTGCCAGATATGCCTTCATCAGATGGATGGACCAGATTGAGCTCGAGACAGGGCTTGACATCTATAAAGGGGCCGGCAGCAAGGTCGATCTGCAGGCCGCTAAAATCATTGAGCGAAAATCGCTTGATTATCTCGACAGTATCACGAAGAAGGACTTCAAAAACAGAGCAAAAGCACTCGATTTAATTGAAAGGAAGCGATTATAATGGAACCCATCTATCTAGGAGCAGGTCTCGGGGTCATTGCTTATTTATTATGGTATATCTCAAAGGAAATAGGGAAAAGAAAAAGATAATCACTTGAAAGGATTTTTCTTATGGCTAACATCATCATTAAAGGCGCAAAACAGAACAACCTTAAGAATATCAGTGTGGAGATTCCTAAGCACAAGCTGACGGTCTTTACAGGCCGTTCCGGATCGGGGAAATCTTCACTCGTCTTCAGTACGATTGCTGCTGAATCCGAACGCCTGCTGAACGAAACGTATTCAACCTATATTCAGAACCAGCTCACGCAGTATGAGAAGCCGGATGTCGATGCAATCTATCATCTCCCTGTCTCCATGGTCATCAGTCAGAAACGGCTCGGCGGTAACTCGCGTTCAACAGTCGGCACCATATCAGATATTTACTCTGCTGTCCGTCTGCTCTGGTCACGTGTCGGCGAACCCTTTGTCGCCTATTCCAATGAATTCTCATTCAATAATCCTGCCGGCATGTGTGAGACATGTCATGGCCTCGGCTATGTGGAGGATATTGATGTCGATGAACTGCTGGACTATGACAAGTCACTGAATGAACATGCCATTCAGTTTCCGACATTCGGACCGGACCACTGGCGCGGCAAACGTTATACGCTCTCCGGCCTTTTTGATAATGACAAGAAACTGAAGGACTACACGAAAGACGAAATGGAGATACTTCTCTATACAGAACCCATGAAGCTGAAAGACGCACCGGACAAATGGCCGAAGACCGCGAAATTTGAAGGAGTCATTCATCGCTTCCGCCGCAATTTCCTCATCAATGACGGCTTCGAGAAAAATCGCTGGCTGAGCGAGGTCAACCGTGTTGTCACGGAAAAGACCTGTCCTGACTGTCATGGCAAACGGCTGAACAGCAAGATTCTCAGCTGTAAGATCAAGGGGCTCGATATCGCGGACTTCACTAGCATGACCATCCGTGAAAATATTCAGTTTCTTGATTCAATAGATCATCCCACTGCCAGCTATATCATCAAACCCTTGCGTACACAGCTCCAGTCACTTGTTGATATCGGTCTCGGCTACTTGACGTTAGCACGTGAGACACCGACACTGTCAGGCGGTGAATCACAGCGCATCAAGCTGATCCGGCATCTCAACAGTCCGCTGACAGACCTTGTCTATATCATCGACGAACCAAGCGTCGGCCTTCATCCGGAGGATATCAAGAACATCAACCGCATCATCCAGTCTATACGCGACAAAGGGAATACCGTGCTTGTCGTCGAACACGACCCGGATATCATCAAAATAGCTGACCATATCATTGATATTGGACCGGGTGCCGGCCGGGATGGCGGCACCATCACGTTTGAGGGCAGCTATCCTGAACTGCTTGAATCCGATACGGCGACAGGCCGTGCGCTAAGAGAACAGCATCAGCTCAGACGCGCGCGCGAACCTCAAGACTTCATCCATCTGGGACCGATCAGCCGGAATAATCTGCACGATATCTCAGTGGACATTCCTAAGCAGATGATCACGGCAGTCACTGGCGTCGCAGGCTCCGGCAAAAGCACATTAATCAAGACCGGCTTCAGACATATGGACCAGACAATCATAATCGACCAGAAACCTGTACATGCCTCTAACCGCTCAAATTTGCTGACCTATACAGATATTTTCGATGAAGTCAGAGCCTTCTTCAGCAAAGAAACCGGCCTGAAAAAGAGCCTGTTCAGCTATAACTCAGATGGTGCCTGTCCAAACTGTAACGGCAAAGGGGTTCTAAAGACGGAACTTGCCTACATGCCGGACTTCTCACAGGTGTGTGAGGTCTGTCACGGTACCCGCTATAAAGAGGAAGTACTCGCTGCCACAGTTGATGGCTACTCCATCGCGGATGTCCTCAGACTCACGGTAGATGAAGGTGTCGCCTATTTCAGCCATCATGACAAAATAACAGAAACACTCCAGTCCCTGCAGGCGACAGGTCTCGGCTATATGACGCTCGGTCAGTCACTTGATACATTGTCAGGCGGAGAAGTCCAGCGCGTCAAGCTCAGCAAGTATCTGATCGAGCAGGTCAGAGACCATATCTTTATCTTCGATGAGCCGACGACAGGACTCCACGAGGAAGATATCCATGTCCTCATCGATCTCTTCAACAGGCTCGTAGATGACGGCAATACCGTCATCCTGATTGAACATAACCTGACGATGATGACTGCTGCCGACTGGATCATCGATATGGGACCAGGAGCAGGACAGGATGGCGGCAGACTGCTCTACAGTGGTCCGGCAGCCGGCCTGCTGGATATACAAGACAGCTATACTGCCCAGCATTTAAAGCACTATATCAAATAAAGGTAAGGACTTCTTGGTCCTTACCTTTTATATTTGCATAGGTTCCCATTCGATTGATACTGACCGGCTCCTAATTTCTTGCGGCCGGCGATACCGAGATATTCTTCCAGCGTGACGTTATCCTTCTTGATGCGCGTCGCATGCGTCACACCGACATAGCGGATATGCCAAGGTTCATACATAAAACCAGTAATGGCTTCTTTGCCTTTTAAATATCGGACGATGAAACCATAACGCTGACCATTCTCCCGGATAAATTTCGAGGCTGCTGTATATTCAAAAGCGGTGTTCAGTGTCCCGTAATTCGTACCATCCCGAATATCCATTGCCAGACCAAGCTGATGTTCACTTGTACCGGGCCTCGCTGAGATCTTTGAGGCATAGCTAAAGCCGTAAAGATTCATGTATTGATTGTACAGCTGTTTCTGCGTCTCATAACTTCTAAAGCCATAGGCACCCGGCGTCCCGACAACGTCCAGCACGATTCCTTTCTTGAGCGCAGCCGCCTTCATCTTCTTATAAGCTTCTATCATCGCCTTACTCGCTCCAGGATTATAGCTTCTTGCCATACCATATTGCTTGTTGGCGATAGGCAGCCCGTCGATCCTGTAAAGCTGCTTATTATAGCTGACATTGATTTTACAGCTCGCCGCATCTGCCTCGTGCCCTGTTGCCAGGACAGACAGACTGATCAGCCCCGCTAAAATACGTTTCATCTTCATCCCCCCCTTTTTTGTGTCATTATAACAAATATATTGAAGTAGGCCGAACACCTTTGTTGATGTTCGGCCTTCTAGTTCTCACAAATGTTACGGGTAATCAAATTTGATTAACGCTGCTGATTCATGTCTCTCAATTTCAAAGATCTTGATTAACCGCGCAATTTCGCGCCTGCCTGCGTCAAGTTATCAAGGACTTGATCGACAATCGGCTGGATATCTTCATCTTTCAACGTCTCATCCGGATTAAGGAATTCCATCCGGATGGCAACAGATTTCTTATCATCTGCGATATGCTCACCTTCGTAGACATCAAAAACTGTCGCACGTTGCAGATATTTATTATCCGCTTGCATGATGATGTCAATGAGTTCACCTGTCGCGCGCTGACGGTCAACCTCAAGCGCGATATCACGGGAGATACCCGGGAACTTCGGAATCAGATGATATTTCACCGCGCTTGTTTCTTCCAGTATACGCTGTAAGTTCAGTTCAAAGGCGTAAGTGTCCTTCAGGTCATGCGCACGTTCCACAAGTGGATGCAGCTGACCGATAACCCCTACAACTTCCCCGTTTAAAAGTACTTGTGCACTTCTTCCCGGGTGCAGGTCACTCAGTTCAGCACGTACGTATGAGAACTGGACGCTGAGTTTCTCACCCAATGCTTCAACGATGCCTTTGACCACGAAGAAATCAACCGGCTCCACTTTACCCTGCCATTCTGTTGCACTGAACTGACCGGTGATAATACCCGCCAGCTGCTCCACTTCTACGGGCTGTTCTGCACCGCGGCCATGGAAGACGTTGCCGATTTCGTATAACGCGACATCCTTCATCTGACGGGCATTATTATACTGAACGGCATCGATCAGATGAGGCAGCAGACTTTGACGAAGAACAGCGTGATCCGCACTCATCGGCATCATTAATTTGACTGTCTCATGCTCTTTAGCCGTGAACTGCTGGGCTTTTTCCTCTGACACAAGCGCATAAGTAATCGCCTGGTTCAGGCCCAGTCCTTCAAGGAGTGATTTCACTGCACGGCGTTTAGTCTGATAAGCAGTCAGGCCGACCCGCTTGTTTGTATTCGTCACCGGGAGAGTCGACGGCAATTCGTCATAGCCGTAGATACGTGCGATTTCCTCGATCAGATCCTCCTTGATGGTGATGTCGCCCCGTCTGGACGGAACGTGAACATTGAAGGCATCGCCGTCCACCTGTGAATCAAAGCCGAGACGTTCAAAGATATTCTTGATTTCTGTATTCGAGAGATCAAAACCAATCAAGTTATTGACTTCATCTGTCGTGATCTGTACAGATTTTTCAAGCGCCGGCAGTTCTCCTGCTGAGACAATACCCGCGAGCACATTCCCAGCGGCATGTTCCTGCAGCAGGAACGCTGCACGGTCAAGCGCCATATTGACGCGTTCTGGTGCCACGCCTTTTTCAAAACGGCTTGATGCTTCAGAACGAAGTCCCGTCTGACGTGACGTCTTACGGACATTGACCGGATTGAAGAGTGCAGACTCAATGACGACATTCTTCGTATCCGCAGTCACTTCAGAAAAATCACCGCCCATAACACCGGCCAGCGCAATCGGTGCAGTGCCGTTCGTAATCACGATGTCTTCTGATGTCAGTACGCGTTCCTTATCATCAAGTGTCGTCATTGTCTCGCCGTCGCGGGCATAACGGACAACGATTTTCTGTGAGCCGATCTGATCAGCATCAAACATGTGCAGCGGCTGACCGAGTTCCATCATGACATAGTTCGAGACATCGACGACATTATTGATCGGACGAACACCCGCTTTAATCAGACGCATCTGCATCCATGTCGGCGAAGGCTTAATGACCACATCACGCACGACACGCGCCGCATAATAAGGCGATGCCTCAGCATCATCTATTTTAATCGCAAGCGCATCTGCTGCGTTCCCGGCTTCCTCTAATTCTGCTTCAGGGAACTCCATCTCTTCTTCGTACAATGCACTGACTTCATAGGCAGAGCCGAGCATGCTCATCGCATCTGCACGGTTAGGGGTCAGACCGAACTCCATGACACCATCCGCTAAAAATAACGCTTCAAGCGCATCTGTTCCCGGTGTCACTTCCTCAGGGAAATGGAAGATACCTGTCTCATACTGTTCAGGCACCAGATTCTTCGGAATACCGAGCTCACCGAGTGAACAGATCATCCCGTTTGACTCGACACCGCGCAACTTTGCACGCTTGATCTTGATACCGCCCGGCAGACGGCCGCCCGGCTTACAGACGATGACATATTGTCCCGCTTCAACATTCGGCGCACCGCAGACGATCTGCAGCGTCTCGTCACCGACATCCACAGTCGTCACATTCAGTTTATCGGCATCTGGATGTTTCTCTTTCGTCAGCACATGGCCGACAACCAGGTTCTTGATGTCTTTCGTATAATCGGTGATCTCTTCTACTTCAATCCCGCTTCTCGTGATCTTCTCAGCCAGTGCCTCAACCGGCACATTGACGCGGACAAATTCATTCAGCCATTCTTTACTGACTAACATGTTCACTACCTCCATCTTCTACTGCTTTGAACTGTTCAAGGAATCTGAGATCATCCGTATAGAAGTGACGAATGTCTTCAATCCCGTACTTCAACATCGCGATTCGGTCCGGCCCCATCCCGAACGCAAAGCCTGAGTACTTCTCTGAATCAAATCCTGCCATCTCAAGCACATTCGGATGCACCATGCCGGCACCGAGAATCTCAATCCAGCCTGTACCTTTGCAGACATTACAGCCGGTGCCGCCACACTTGAAGCATGAGATATCGACTTCAACAGATGGTTCAGTGAACGGGAAGAAACTTGGACGAAGACGAATCTCACGCTCAGCACCGAACATCTTCTTCGCGAACAGCTCCAGTGTTCCTTTCAGGTCGCTCATCTTGATGTTCTCATCAACAACCAGCCCCTCAATCTGCGTGAACTGATGGCTATGCGTCGCGTCATCACTATCACGGCGATAAACTTTACCTGGGCAAATAATTTTAACAGGACCCTGACCTTTGCGGCTTTCAAGCGTCCGTGCCTGCACAGGAGACGTATGTGTACGCATCAGGAGCTCCTCAGTGATATAGAAACTATCCTGCATATCACGCGCTGGATGCGATTTTGGTAAGTTTAACGCTTCAAAGTTATAGTAATCCGTCTCCACTTCATAGCCCTCAACGACCTCGTAGCCGAGCCCGATAAATAAATCCTCAAGCTCCTCGACAATCTTCGTCAAAGGATGCGCACTGCCGACATTGAACTGACGGCCCGGCAGAGAAATATCAATCGTCTCATTCGCGAGCTTGTCATTGATCGCCTTCTCTTTAAGCTCAGCATCCTTCTCTGTCATCGCCGCTTCAACCGCCTGGCGTGCCTCATTGACAAGCTGACCGAACATCGGCTTCTCCTCGTTCGGCAGAGACTTCATCTCTTTCATCAGTCCGGTGATGATCCCTTTCTTGCCGAGATACTCCACCTTCACCTGCTGCAGCCCCTGCGCATCACTCGCGTCATTCACTTTTGCCAGTGCTTCCTGCTGCAATGCACTTAACTTTTCTTTAAGTTCCATCATAATCCTCCTTAAAAATAAATAAAAAAATAGCCTGACATCCAACAAGGGACGAAAGACTTCCGCGGTACCACCCAAATTTATGCCTAAGCATACACTTCATTCATGCATAACGGGCATATCCGGCTTAACTTCTTATTAAGCAACCAAAAAGATGAAAAGAAACATAGCACTGGTGATTGTTTCACCTCAGTCAATCACTCTCTAAATCAGCAGCCATGCATCCCGTCCTTTTATCGGTCGGTTATTAAATTCCTATTTATTATATGAAAAAAAGAGAGGACAAGCAAGTGGGTTGAGACTAAATAACAAAATTAGCCGTAATCACTAGTGAGAGATTCGGCTTTTGATGAATGCTGTAATCAATAAGTATATTGTCATTTACAATGTTGTGAGATCGGACAGTAATATCAGCTTTTCACTATCTTTCCGTCATCTATAGTCATCTAATTTAACAACTCGCGCAACATTCATATTCTTTTTCCGCTTCTTCGATTTCTTCATAACCTGCCCTTTGTTCAGAGATTGAGGTTTCTGACGATCCTGCGTTCGTTGAGATGTCTGGTCTATCTGATTGCCCGCTAGCACCCAGAGACGTACATCTCTCATTAATCCTGTCATTTCATGACCTAAATCTGTCATCAGTTCTTCATTAAACAGACCCTCATCAATAAGTGCCGCAACAAAATCAAGCACATCTTCAATTCCCAGACAAGCACGAAGTCCTTTCCGTATTTCACGATCGAGTGATTCTATCTCAAACTGATGGGCATGACGGGCATGCTTCTTCAGAACCTTTCGCAGGTTAGTTTTATTGATGAAGCTTTGATCCAGAAAAGGTTCAAGTTCTTTCAGCGTCGGTTCATAATAGGCAGGTCTCTCCAGTACATTGACGTCGATGCCTGCCCAGGCTCTATGTTTAATACCTTCACTGCTGAAAATCACTTCATCCTTAGAGAAGGACGATTTGACCTCTCTTTTAACACGAGCGAGTGTCATTGATTCATCCATCAATTGCTGCGCCATCTTATACAGATGCTGATAATCAACAGCGCCATACAGATAAAGCAGACGTCGATAGAATAAACGCTTTGTCACTACAGGATGCAGTTCATTTTCCTTCAGATAGGCTCTGAAATGTGCCCTCACATCTTTAGTGGAAACAAATAATTCAGAATCGCTCAGATAGTAGAAGAACATCATAGGATCAAGCTCGGGCTGGTCCATTGTATACATTCGGTCAAGACGAACCATCTTCTCAACTATTTCAATGGTTTCTAATGACATATGCTCGACCATCTTTTCAAGCATACTGAAATCCTCGAAAAAATGACTGCAGATCAACATCGCGAGCTGCGATTTATTTTTAGAAGAGAAACCTCTAATCTTATAAAAACGACAGATATCCTTTAAGTCATCATTTGTATAATCAATCAAGCAGTCATAAAGTGTATCCTTTTTCAAATGACGTATCTGCTTATCAAGTTCCTTCTTAATCCAGTCATCCTCACTTCTCATTATTTCCTCATATAACTGACGCTTAATCGCTTCAATCTCGTCCTCAAAGGAGCCGTCTTTAATCAAGGGATATGCGCTGTTTAATTCAGCCTTTATATATAAATTGATCAATTCAAGTGGCACTTGTACCTCCTTACCTTCAGGATTATAAGGTAAATAACCAAAATGAGTGAGCACAGGATACGCTATGGCAGTGTCATCAGACGTATGACAATAAGAGGCCTGTCCTTCAGCAAAATAGCGTAGCATATTATGCTCATTTCCGGTCAGCTGCTTGGATATTTCTTTAAAATCTACAAGATTAAATAAACGGGACTTGAGACTATGAATCATAGTCACTTTATTAGCACTCGGTTTTATCCCAAAATGCATACACAGCTCAACTAATTTTTTATTGGAAAAGGCATTTAAATTATTTAGAATAGACATCTTCTCATCCTCTATAAGACTACTTTAATGCTTATTGTAAACTTATAATACTAGATTGTACAAGAAACAATAAATACTATTTAATAATGTTTACACCCTTTATAATATGGTTTACCTAATAGACGTCTCAACCAGATCATTGAAATTCACTTCATTACTTCTGATTTTACTGAACTCTTCAAACAATCCATCCCCATCGTAAAAGTTGTGCTTAGCCATCTTAATCCCCTTATAGATATTAATTTCTATTCGCTCATGCTTCCCAATATACATCGACAAAACCATGATATTGCTTTTTGAGATCTGTAATCAGACTCCTATCCTGACTGACGATATCCATCACATCCGTACTCACGTAAAGCAGTGAGGTCTCATCGTTAAATGTGATGTATGCTTGTGGATGGCCATTTTTTATCTTCATGCAATAGTTGATGATTTCATCCATCTTGATTCTTTCAATCTGAGCCATGACAAATTGAAATTCACGGTCTTCTGAATCAATCAATGTTTCTTTCCAGTTAGTGATGGTAAAGAATTTTCCGATTCCCGTTTTCTCCTTAACAAAATTCAGTTCATAAGAACAGCCTATCAGAACGGTCATCGTGATTTGCATCTCTCCAAAAATAGTGTGAATTAAATCCGTTACTATATTTTTACCTAGCTTGTCCCACGAAAACCTCACTCTCTTTTCAGAATGAACTTGAAAAAATGGAGTCATCCCTTCTGGATTGATGCTGATTTCATTCATAATATCTGACATATTAATCATCCCCTACCCTTTCCATTATCCGGCATTAGACACTTTATCTGTTTATTGAAATACTAAACACAAAACCCAATTAATGGTATAATTTCCTTAAGATTAAACTCATTTTCATTCTTAAATATACAGCTCAGAAAGGAACATTAAAATGAAAAATCCAAAACATGCTTTGATTATTTCCATTATTACATTTATCCTCGGCATCCTATGCTGGATACCTAATATGTTTTTCTATCACCCTGACAATCCGCCGTTATTCTATTTACTGACACCTCTAATAGGTGTATTTGGAGCAGCGGTCAGCGCTACAATATCTAATACTTTCATCAGATTGATGATGATTATCCTTAATATCTTAATTGCCCTTAGTTTTGCAATTATTATGTTCCTTGGTACATTGGTGTTTGGAGTATAAAAATTCTAATTTATCAAAAACTCATCCAGTTCAAAATGAATGGATGAGTTTTCTTTATAATTAATATCTCGATCATTATAGAATTGGTAGCGATACGTCGTTAAGAGGAGAAGTTAAGCGAACGGGTTTTCAGTTATGTATTTAACTGTTTTAAGTCGTATAAAGTCGAAAAACTGATTTTGTCGGCCAGTATTTTTAAAGTCTTGAATTAAATACCGCAAAATAGACATGGATTTCTCCTTTATAAACAATAATATTATATTTTAATCTAAATAGCTTATTTTATACTATTTAATCCTATTTTCAAAAAAGTAACTTAGTCTATTTTATATTATGAGAAGTTCGCTGATGGAACCATAAAATCAGTGCAAGATGAGATTCCATTCGAAATACCGGAAGGTTGGGAATGGACTAGAATTTATAATATAGCCCATATTATCATGGGGCAGTCACCTAAATCGCACCATGTATTTAGCACACCTAAGTCAAATCTATTGGTCACTAAGACAAGGTTCTTACCCTTGTCATCCTGAACAGTCACACGTCGAAAGTAATGCTCTGTCCTGTTAGTCGTTGTTCCAAGAACCACCATCTCATCTGAAATGACGCTGCTCTGTTCGCCGGCGCCAAAATCGTGAATGACTCTATGAACCGCATTACTCCGTAATCTGGATACAAAGAAGTAGCCTTCATCAGTCATTTCATCAAATCTATTGTACTGTACATATCCACGATCAAAAACGTACATACATTCCTTGTCATCCACTAAAAGCTCAAGATGATTCTGATCATTCTCACAGGCATGGGTAAGGTAAAAATCATCTGGATATGAATCATGATCTTCCATGTGAACCAACCGTAAGTGCAGCTTGACACCTGACTTTGTTTTTCTGAACTTTGCCCAGCGATAGTGATGAAGGTTCAGAGGCAGTGTACTTGAGTCAATGATCTTCAATGGTGTAGAGATCTTTCTCTTCTGATTAAAATGCGTCTCCCTCTGGATCTGGTCTAACAGCTGACTGAAGATATCCTTAAAAATCTGTGTGGGAACGTCAGATAGTTTTCTACTGAGCTGAGAATAGCTGATAGAATCAAAACCTAAGGTTTTCTGAAGTTTCTCTGAGAAAACACTGTCACTGACAGCTCGTAGACTTTCGGTCTCAAACAGCTGTGAATATAACAGGAGTTTAATGAAAGCACAGGTATCTAGCTTCTTTGTATAGTAATCTAAGTTCAGGATTTTCACCTGTTGAGAAATTTTCTTGAAATCTATCGGTGAAATCCATTGTTCAAATGATGATTTTCTAGTAAACTTATCCATGATGTGGTCCTTTGTATTGGATTTGGATGCGTATTACTACCTCCAACCATTATAAAGGACTTTTTTTGTACAGAAAATAAGTTTTTAGAATATTCCATTTAAAACCGTAGGTTGGAATATTTTTATGCAACACTAGTGCTAACTTTTATATGAAAAAACAGGACGATTGCTCGTCCTGTTCTGCTTCTATGCTTCTGTCTGTTCTACAACTGCATGTTTATCTGAGAAGATACCTTTGTTGAAAGTGCCGAGCATGCGTGAAGTGATGGTTCCACTTAACATGCTGCCGTTGACGTTCAAGGCTGTACGTCCCATATCAATGAGTGGTTCTACTGTAATCAGAACACCTGCCAGTGCAATCGGTAAACCCATGGACGACAATACGATGATAGCGGCGAATGTCGCCCCACCCCCGACACCTGCCACACCGAATGAGCTAATCGCTGTAATAATAGCCAGCTGTAAGATGAACTCAGGTGACAATGGATTGATACCGACTGTCGGTGCAATCATGACCGCAAGCATCGCCGGATAGATACCCGCACAACCATTCTGCCCCATTGTCGCACCGAATGATGCAGACATATTCGCTGTTGCATCATCTACACCCAGCGCATTTTTCTGTGCGGAGATATTCAGCGGAATAGCTCCTGCACTTGAACGTGAAGTGAAGGCAAAGATTAATGTCGGGATGACTTTTTTCAAATAAGTCATCGGGTTTAATCCGAACAGTGCAACCAGGACAAGGTGAATGAGGAACATGGTAATCAGTGCGACATACGATGCCAAGACAAACTTACCAAGTTCCATGATGCCAGCGAAGTTCGTGCTGGCGATCATATTGGCCATCAGCGCAAGGACACCGAATGGCGTCAGACGTAAAATAATTGTAACGAGTCGCATAACAACAGAGAATACAGCGTCGACCATTTTTGTGAACATTTCAGCATGTTCCGGCTGCTTACGACGAACACCAAGTACAGCAATCCCGACTAAGAATGAGAAGATAACGACTGCAATCACTGAAGTCGGACGTTCACCTGTCATGTCCTGAAAAATATTCGTTGGAATAAAGTTGACGATACGCTGTGGCATCGTCTTCTCTTCCATCGTGTCATACTTTTCCTGTATATCAGCACCACGTGTCTGTTGCTCCTGTCCGATATGTATCTGATCCGCATTCAGATCGAAGAGTAATGCTGAACCAATACCGATCAATGCCGCCACAAGTGTCGTTGTTATCAATGTACCAATAACCCAGGAAGCCATTTTGCCGAGCTGGTCAGCTGTATTTAAATTGATAATCGAACGGATAATCGACACCATCACAAGTGGGACAACAATCAGCATTAAGAGTTGAACATAGCCACTGCCGACAATTGAATACCAGTCGAGTGTGCCCATCGTTATAGCACTATCAGAGCCATATAAAACTTGAAGAAGAATCCCGAGTAGTATACCCAGTGCCATACCTGTGAAGACGCGTTTCGAGAAAGAGACATGTTTCTTTTGCATGAAAACTAGTAATCCTATAAGAATACTAAGAATTAAGACGTTAAAAAAAATTAACCAGTTATCCATCTGATTAAAACCTCCAGAAATATATTTTGTTTAATAACATCTTTTACTTTACAACTGTTATGGATATCATTCAAGGAAATTTGAAATGTCTCAATATTCTGTTAAAACATTTACTATAAAAAAAAGAAGTACTTCATAAAGCAAGTACTTCTCTTATAGCCGATGTTAGAAAGCGGAATTAATTAGTTTCTTCACCTAAATAGTCTGTTGCGATTTCTTTATAGATCTCGATAAACTTGATATAGGTCTCTTTTTCAACATATTCATCTGTTTGATGGGCCATTCCCGGGTTACCTGGCCCAAAGATGACCAGCGGGAAATCGACATCCTTCCCTTTCATCAGATTGGAAGCATCCGTCACGCCCATCGTCGGAGAGACGAGGATGGCATTGTCCAGATGTTGTTCACCGTATTTTTTCGCAAGTGTGACTAAGCTGTTCTCTTTTGCCGTGAGTACAGGTGGCAGATTGAGGGTTACCTTTAGATTCAGATTCCCTGCTCCTTTTTTATCTTCAATCACATCTTTGAACAACTTCATCAGTTCATCATTGTCGAATTCAGGCACTGTTCTCGCGTTAAAATCAGCTACAGCATATTCAGGTATAGAATTGACCTGGTTCCCGCCTTGAATGATGGTGTTGGTCAGTATCGCTGCACCTAAGGCATCACTGCTGATCTCTTTATTAAATTTCTTTTTAGCTGCCTGCGAAAGAGGAGAAAAATCCAGTTCTTTGAATTCTTTATGGCTTACAGCTTGATTGAATCTATCTTCAACTTCCCTGATAAATTCTATTAAAGGTTTGATGGCGTTTTGACCCATAAACGGAGCAGAGCTATGACTTGATTTCCCTTTGGAGGTCACCTGGAAATTCATCGATCCTTTGTGTGCATACGCTATCATTGATTCTGACGGTTCAGCGATGATCAGCGCGTCCACATCATCCATATAACCATTGTGATAAAGCTGCTCTGATCCTTTCTGTTCCATTTCTTCGCCAGCTGTCGCAAGCAACCGGATAGTCCCCTGCTTCAGAAGATTCTCTTTCTTCAGCTCAATCATTGCAATGACCAGCGCCACTAACCCTGACTTCATATCAGCAGTGCCACGACCATACAGCTTGCCCTCTTCTTCTGTCATCTCAAAAGGGTCATACTTCCAGTTAACACTGTTACCTTCTGAAACGACGTCCATATGACCGGAAAAAGCCAGCACAGGTCGCCCTTCACCTATTTCTGCGATTAAATTCGCTCTGCTTGCATTGATATCTTCAATAGTGGAGGCTATATCATATTGACTCAACAATTTCTGCAGATATTCACACACTGCACGTTCATTGTCATTCACACTTCTGATAGCGATAACATCTGATAATATCTGAACCTTTTCTTCTTCAGTCATGATACTCATATCGTCATCTCCTTTATAGTCCTGGCTTTACTTCATTTTCCATTCTTAATTTTAGTACGAGGTTTCATTACTTTCAAATGTTTCACTTCCCGCCACCAGACAGCTGCTTAATTTCATCATAGTGTCAGCGGACTATCAACCTGACACTGTGATGAATAAAGCTTTTATCATCACCACCTATTTTTTAAACAGAAAACTGCCACTCAAACCGTAGCAGTTTTCTGTTATATATTCATTCAATTTCTTCTTCATAATCAAAATAGCGGTTGGATAAATACTGCTGGAGCATAGCGACAAACGCTCCGGCCGCCCAGTATAAGGGCATTGCTGCCGGTAATGACAAGCTAGGTATCAATATCATCAAGGGACTGATATAAGTCATCATTTTCATCTGTGCAGGCGTATCTTCCGGTAGATATTTCATGGATAACTTGACCTGTACGTAATAGAGAAACGCTGCAATCAATGCCATCGACATATCAGGTGTGCCTAGATTGAACCATAAGAAGTTTTGACTGCCCAGTTCATCATTGTGAGAAATAGCAAAGTAAAGAGCAGTCAGTATCGGCATCTGAATCAAGATTGGTAAACATCCGCTATTGATCGGACTTGTACCGTTTTTTCTATGCAATGCCATAAGTTCCCGCGTATACATATTCTGTTCTTCTGGTGTTGCCGCTTCTTTCATCTTCTTGTTGATTGCATCAATTTCAGGCTTGAACTTCTTCATTCTGAACTGCGCTTTTCTTTGTTTCTTAAACGAATAGAACATAAGCGGCATCATCAGAATTCTCACACATAATGTGACTAGAATAATTCCCATCCCATAACTGCCATCAAAAAAGTCGGCAAAGAACTTAATAAAGATAATAAAAGGTTCGACTAACAACTGATGGAACAAGCCATCATTCTGCGGTGCACAGCCACTTAACACAAATACTAATCCAACTAAAATGAAACTTAATAATTTTTTCAATTTTTCTCCTCCAGTATATTAATAAATTGATTAATATACTGGGATTAGGTCTTCCTCGTCTGCTAACTTGGATAGACAGCGGGTCCGCCATCTGAGTATCGGAAATCGCCATGCTTCGATACATTGATGGACAATTGGTTCAGAATTTTCCAATTTAAAGCGGCAGATGAGATTGAAGGTGATTTTTATATGAAAGAGAATAAAAAGGAGAGTTACTATCAAAGGTGAAAAAGCAATCAGATAATAAGCGATATAGTTTAGCAAGAATTCTTCGCCTATTAGACTCATCAACCATTCCATCATAAGCAACCTCCTCTTATTTTATTCATTAAATTCATCTTAGCATAATTATAAAGAGTAATAAAATTACAGTTCTACTATAAGATTTAAATTTATTAAATCAATAAGTAATACATTGAACGAAAATATAATTAATTTATTGAGAAATTTGAATCCGTCTTAACATCTTCCAATATCCACTCAAAGACAACTCGGAATTTCAATAGTTTTTTCTGGAATAAAATATTCTTTCAGAATTATTGATTACGCTTCGTTTTATTCCCCTTCAGTCGCTGCTGGACATACTGAGCATTACTCATAAAAAACAGTGTCCACATGCCTAAAAATGACAATATGGATTGATTCTGGAGGTCTCTTGAATAATTGACGTAAAAATAAAGCAGGCTGCCGAATAGCCAGATCATCAGTACAGTCAGGTATGGCCACGCGCTTTTACGTCGTTTAGTAAACATTCTCAGTTCAGATGACAATGTCAGCACCAGAAAAGGACCAATCAGAGACAGAAAGAACAGATTACTTCTAAATGAGTCCAGTGCTTCTAAATGTCTTTGCTTATCAAGCGGTAACTGATCAAAACTGGCTGTATAAATGTTATGGGTCAGATTGTAAATCAGCCACGCAATCATAATCAATGCGCAGGGTATACCTATCAATGTCTTATGGGACTGATACATCGCATCACTGATCGGCGCCTTCGGTCTGAAGAAGTTCGTTATAAGTCATGAATGACTTCTTTACAGGTCAATTCTCTCGCCATACGCATCCTCTTTCTTCATCTGCTCTCCTACGTACATTTTATTGTTCATGAAGAGTAATACCCAAAACACCACCAGCAGATAAAATGTCGTCACTTTTATCTCTAGCATATACATGGTCACACAGTAGATGAGTCCGCCTATTAAAAATACGAAACTCATGACGATATACGGCAGCGGACTCTTCTGTCGTCTGTTGAACATTCTCAGTTCAAGTGTGAACGTCGAGAAATGAATCAATGAAACGAGGATGAGAAAAATTAAATTAATGATAAATGATTGATAGACTTCCGTCATTTCACTTGTATCACTCGCCACGAACTGCTTAAAAAATATAATGGACCAGACCACAAAAAATAAGACGGCGAGCGGGATTGTAATCAGGTTCTGTTTCCGGTACATCTCATAACTGATCGGCGCCTTCGGTCTGAAGAAGTTCGTTATGTAGTCATGCCATGCTTCCTGTAGGCTCAGTTTCTTGTTCATATCAATACTCCTTTCTCAGCCTTTCAGTCTTCTCTATTCTAAGTGCACGGTCATTACTGAAAAACTGGGTAAATGTAAAAAAGATCAAGACAAAGAAAGCTGTATTCATCTGTTGCATTTTATACATGATATACACAAATAACAAAGAGATAGCAAGTAAACCAACCAGCACCGTGAGATAGAGTGTGGGTTTCTTTTTTCTGGCATAGAACATTCTGATCTCACTCGGCAAAGAAGGTAGTTGCATGAAAAATATCAGAATAGTTAGATAGATGCCCATCACGAACGACTCATGCACTTTAAGTTCATGATACTTCTTCAGCGGCATATCAAAATCTATGGTCGTAAATAAATCCAGTTGCTGGCCAACCAAGATGAATACAGCGATCACTATCATTGAAATCGGCAATGTGACCCAGCGATGCTGACTATACATTTCTTCAGATATAGGAGCATGTGGATTGAAGAAATTGCTGAAATAATCCTTGTAAGCTTCATGCCATGTTATTTTGTTCTCCATTTATATCCTCTTCTCTATTTTAGAAAGTAGTTTCCCATTGTCGTTAATGATGGTATTAGAATCAAGCCTGCCAGAGCAGCAAAATTCGCTTCTTGATGTGTGACTGTACTATATATGAAATAAATGAAACAACTGATAAACCCGAGAATGTGCAGGACTTGAAAGGGCAGCGGTGATCGTCCTCTCGCATGAAACATCCTGACATGTACTGAATATGTCAGAATAAAGATCACCAGAAAATAACTGGCAAACACTGCAATCATCGCAGGACCCTGTATATCAAATGCCAGCAGACCTATGAAAATCAGCAATAAGAACGGTAATGACAGTACTCTGCCGAACTGTTCGAGCTTGACAAATTCTTCGTATTGAATAGGCTCTGTTGTATTGGTAAAATTCCGACTATATTCATGCCACTTTTCCTTGAACTTCATAAAAAGACACCTCTATCGTTTATTTACAGTATAAACGATTGAGGTGGATTAAAATAACATTTTCTGTATTTTTAAGGAAACTTTAAGGTTACTTCAAGTGATACATCAGAATGCCGGCACAGACTGCGACATTCAAGCTTTCTGCCTGTCCGTAGATCGGCACGAACAGATTCTCATCTGTTTCTTTCAAGATGAGTTCATCTACACCCTGTCCCTCGTTCCCAAGCACCAGAATGAATTCCTTAGCCAGTTCGACTTCTTTGTAGTTCTGACCGTTTTTCAGTGACGTCCCGTAAATCTTGCCGCTGAAATCTTTTCTGATATCATGGAAGTCCGCTTCAATGACAGGTATATGGAAGACACTGCCTTGACTTGAGCGCAGCACTTTGTCGTTATAGATGTCCACCGTCCCTTTGGAGATGACGACACCGTCATATCCTGCGGCGTCTGCTGTACGGATAATGGTCCCGACGTTCCCCGGGTCCTGTATGCGGTCCAGATAGATCAGTTGCTTAAAGGTGCCTATCTGGTGCTCAGGCATATTGCAGACGGCATAGATGCCCTGCGGTGATTCTGTCTGTGAGAGTTTCTCTGCGATCTTGAATGTGATCTGGAACTGTTCTTTGCTGCCGGCGATCATTGCCTGTGAGATATCTCCCGGATTGACGCTCAGAATCGTCACGACTTCTATCCCGCTTTTCACGGCTTCTTCTACGAGGTGATAGCCTTCCACTAAGAACTGCTGCGCTTTTTTGCGGTCTTTACGGGTATGCAGTTTGGCGATGTTCTTGATTCTTGTGTTCTGTACTGATTCAATGAGTTCCATCTTTTCACGCCTCCGATTTCTTGGTTATCTTCATTATAACTTAATTCGCTTTTTCCTTACAGATGGATTAAGAATCCATAAAAAGGGAACAGAGAGATATGACACTTGAGGAGGTTCTATGATGAACTATGACGTTATTTTCATCGGCAGCGGTCATGCAGCGTGGCACGCAGCTGTCGCTCTGACACAGGCTCAGAAGAAAGTCGCATTGATCGAGAAGGATACACTGGCCGGGACCTGTACGAACTATGGCTGTAATCCGAAAATCCTGCTGGAAGGCCCATTTGAAATACTTGAGGACATGGAACGTCTCGGTGATATCTTTGACCACCAGCCGGCCGTCAACTGGGAGAATCTGATGCGCTACAAACATGAAGTCATCGATCCGCAGAAAGATGGACTCGAGAAGTTATTCAGCAAGATGGGCATTGATATCATTTCCGGTCATGGCGTCATCAAAGATAAACATACTGTATCCGTTGAAGGCGTGGACTACGGGACAAAATATATCGTCATCGCGACAGGGCAGCGCAGCCATTTTCTTGATGTGACAGGCAAGGAATATCTGCATGATAGTCGTGACTTTATGGATCTAGAGTCTTTTCCAGAACACATCACGTTTATCGGCGGCGGCTACATCAGTATCGAATTCGCCTCAATCGCCAGCAAGTTCGGGTCAGAGGTGCATGTCATCAGTCACTCCGACCAGATTTTAAAACCTTTCCATCAGCCGTATGTCAAAAAACTGGCTGACAAACTCAACAAAGAAAATGTGACTTTTCACTATAATGAAGAGACAGCGCGCATTGAGAAGACTGAAACCGGCTATAAGCTGACGACTGAGTCAGGCCTCGCGATTGACACGGACTATATTGTCGATGCAACAGGACGTATTCCGAATGTGGAGAACATCGGACTCGATGAATTAGGGATTGCATACAGCAAGAAAGGCATCAAAGTCAACAAACACCTGCTCACCTCTGTCGATAATATTTATGCCAGCGGGGATGTCCTCGATAAAGAAATTCCGAAGCTCACGCCGACTGCCACCTTTGAATCCAATTATATCGCCCTGCAGATCATGGCACGTGAAGCAAACTTACTCAACCCTGTAAAAGCACTGGAACTACTACCTATTAAATATCCGGCTATTCCATCTGTCGCCTATACATTGCCCCGTATCGCACAGGTGGGCATGCCAATCGCAGAAGCAGAAGAAAAAGGCTATAAAATCAAAACCATCAAGTTCGGAGAGAATCTCCGCTTTGAATATAAGAATGAAACAGATGCTGAGATGGTCTTTGCCCTGGATAACAGAAAACATGTGGCAGGGGCAGCGATTTATGGCCACGCAGCAGATGACCTCATCAATATCATGACTTTCATTGTCGAGAAGAAGATGTCAGCACGTGAACTGAATATGATGATCTTCGCCTTCCCGAGTGCCTCAAGCGGCATTTTAGATCTGCTGAAAGTACAGATGCTGGATATTGATATTGAGCTATAAAAAAAGACTGCCGCGGCAGTCTTTTATTTTTTGACGATATCCGTAAAGTTAACGGCAGTGACAAAGAGTATGATGAGCAGGCCGAACAGCACCGTCAGCATGACTGCATTCAATGCCGTGAATTCCATCAGGGCACAGTACAGTGCTGCTGCGAGCATGAGAACACCGGTCAGCCGGCAGAGTTTCTTTTCATCGTAGCGTGCCTTCTGTTCCGCTGACATCGTGTTGAAGCCGGCAATCAGAAACGAGCCACGCCCACTCATCAGATAGCAGGCGAAGAGTGTGAAGAGCAGAACGATGACTATCATGCTAATCCCTCGTACGTCTGGTCAATGATCTGGTCAGCCAAGTCATCTGTCAGCTCTGCGAGGACAGCGTTGACGAGGCTAAGCGCACCGTTATAGTCATGGCGGTTCATCATCGAGACATTCGAATGGATGTAACGGGTCGGCACACCGATTGTAATGGCCGGTATACCGTCAAAGCTCTGAGCGATATGGCCGGCATCTGTATAGCCGCCTGTCAGATAATCGAACTGCACCTTGATGCCATGCTTCTCCGCAACGTCCGTCACGAACTGTCTGAACGTCGGATGCCCGATATGCCACGCATCGACAAGCACGATGATCGGCCCGTCGCCCATCTTGGCATTCCCTGTCATCCCCGGTGTCTTCGCACAGATGCCGACGTCCAGTGCGATGGCGAGTGACGGTTTCACTTTATGTGCCGCTGTCTTCGCCCCGCGTGACAGTGTCTCCTCCTGCGTCACCGCACCTGAGTAAAGCGTGAGGTTCGGCTCAGGATTATCTCTCAGGGCTTCCACCGCGAGTGCGCAGCCGAAGCGGTTATCCCAGGCTTTCGCGAGTAAGTAATCGGGATTGGTCATCACCTCAAACTCACTGTACGGTGTAATCGGGTCACCGATACGTACACCTGCAGCAAGTGCTTCTTCCCTGGAGTCAACACCGATATCAATGAACATATTGCTGACTTCTGCTGCCAGCTCCTTCTCCTTGACCCCGAGAACATGCGGCGGCTTGCCGCCGATGACGCCTCGTATATCTCCTTTACTGCCGGTGATTGTCACTTTCTGGCTCAGCATGACGTTTGCCCACCAGTAGCCGAGATTCGTGAACTTGATGAAGCCGTCACCCGTGATGGCCGTTACCATGAAGCCGATCTCATCCAGATGACCTGCCAGCATAATGGCGTGCCGCCCCTCTCCTTTACGGCCGAAGATACTGCCGGTGTTATCAGTGATCACATCGTCCGCAAGCGGCTCCAGATATTCACGCATCAGATTCGTCATCGGCCGTTCAAAGCCGGATACTGCATTGCAGTCTGTCAGTCTTTTGAATAAGTCCAGTTGTTCCATCGTCATCCCCCTTTTTCTTAATTTAAGTATAGCATGATTAAATTTTTGTTTTTAGAATATTTCGTCATAAATGGTCTGTATTTTCCTGCAGTTTATGATGAAACGCCGGCAGAAAATGAAATTCTGCAGGAAAGCCCGACCTCTGCCGGTTTGTCAGAATACGAGTACAGGCCTTATAGTGGATGTGAGGTGAAGAGATGTTTCTGAAGACGCACCAGCCATCTGATTATATCCACTATTTAATGGCAGCTGATAAGCGAATCACATTAAACCGGTCCGATGACAGAGTACTCAAAAATTATTTAAAGGGTTATGAGGGTGAGCGTCATTACTACGAGCGCGCACATAGGTGCGGAGGTCTTAAGCTCTGGGATCTGTCATTGCACAGTCCTGCGCTCGCACAATTCGATTTCATTCATCTGTATAACGGAAAAGTCTATCATTTTGACATCAAGAATTATACCGGCACTGTCAGGCGGAGCGGTCGCCAGTTTGTCTCGGAGGGTGAGTACTACTATCAGGATATCCTCACTCAGTTAAACCGCGCTGACTTTTATTTGACGAGACTTCTAAGGGAACATGGTTTTCAGAATGAAGTGGTCAGTCGTATCGTTTTTATTCATCCCCAGTTAACGTTACTGGAGGACAGCGCTGATCCTCAAATCGTTAAACCGTCTCAAGTCGAGGAAGTGATCCATTTTTTCAGCCAGGATTATCAGCCGACCAGAGAAGAACAACGACTGGCGCAATTCATGCTGATGAATCATCAATCCACTCATCCGCATGAACGCATCTTCTACTATCCTTTTCAGGACATGAAAAAAGGCATCCGCTGTCCGCGATGCCGGTATATAGGATTAAAAAGTGAGAAAGGCTTGAAAAAAATTCGATGTCAGTGCGGGTTCAGTGAACATAAAAAGATTGTCCTTCAAACGACTATTGAAGAAATGCTGTTACTGAAAAATGCGCCGGTCAGTCGCCAGGAAATTGATGAATGGACTGCGATGTGCCCAAAAGCGATTACACGCGTATTAAAGGAAAACTTTCAGATGCACTATAAGAACCGGGCCACAGTTTATAGTGCATTGAAAAACTAGTAACGTCCCGCAGATCCACTTTGCGGGACGTTACACACACATGAATACCGTTTTCTCGTCAGTAACGTCCCGCAGATCCACTTTGCGGGACGTTACGCACACATGAATACTATTTTCCCATCAGTATCGTCCCGCAGATCCACTTTGCGGGACGTTACGTACACATGAATACTACTTTCCCATCAGTATCGTCCCGCAGATCCACTTTGCGGGACGTTACGCACACATGAATACTACTTTCCCATCAGTATCGTCCCGCAGATCCACTTTGCGGGACGTTACGTACACATGAATACTACTTTCCCATCAGTATCGTCCCGCAGATCCACTTTGCGGGACGTTACACACATTACTCCTTCAGTTCCCTGTACTCCAAATTCAGTTTTGACAATGGTTCGATATTCATTTTAATGATCGGACTATACCCAATTCTATTTTCGAAATTGGTCTTGCATTCAACCAGCAGAAAGAACAGGCAGAGTACAATGGCGATAACTGCGAGCATTGCCATGATCCTGACTACGATACGATTTTTCAGAAAGTCCATCTGATCACCCTCCATTTTTTTCTATTTTACAGCACAAGGGGTGTCAAATTTCATTCTCCTCTTATTTTTAAGGAAACTTTAAGGTAAGCTCTTCTCTTTTGACAAGTGAAATAATAGCAATGCCACGCCTGCTGTACCTGTCAGCAGAATGACCGCCCACATTATCAGTAGTGTATAGGAGGCGGATGCGCTTAATATCATGCCGCCGAGTAAGGCGCCGAATGAAATACCAAGCTGCACAGATGACGTGCTGACTGTCTGATTGATACTCGCATATTTCTCGGAGCGTTCAATCAAGTAGGACTGAGTCGGCGCATTGATGGACCAGCCGACCAGTCCAAGCAGCGATGTATTGACCAGCAGCCAGCTGACAGAGCTTGAGACAAGAAAACCTGCCATGACGATGGTATAGACTATACTTAAAATCACTAACGCCCGCCTGCTGCCCCATTTCTCGGTCATAAGTCCGCCTAGACCGCTGCCGAACGTCCCGCTGATACCAAAGACAATGAAGAGCAGACTGATGACAGTCGCACTGACTTTCTCATGTATCAAATAAGGCGAAAAATAAATATAGAAGACACTTTGACCTGTGAAAAAGAGAAACGAGTAGCAGTGAGCGGCCAGCAGATCTTTTCTGAACAGGCCTTTCATATCATGCTTGAATGATAATTTCTCCACTTCCAGTTCAGACGGAAAATACTTCAGTGTCATGTATAACGTCATAACAGACAGACCAGCAATCCCGGCAAAGAGTATCTTCCAGCTGTACAGAGAAGATAGAAAGATGCCTATCGGTGAACCCAGCACCATGGCACTGCTGAGCGCCATCAAGACAATGCTGATTGCCCGCGGTTGAAACGACGGTCTGACCACTTTGACGCTCAATGAAAAAGCAAGACCGACCAGCATGGATACACTGACCGCGAGAACAATCCTCGACAGCATGATCATACTGTAAGTAGTGCTCATGACACTAAGCAGATTACCGACTATAAAGAGCAGATTAAAACTGATCAAGAGCGTCCGTCTTCTGACAGCGCTCGTCATCATCATTAGAACGGGGCCTGCCACGGCAAAGATAAAGGCGAAGGCCGTCACCAGCAGTCCAGCCTGCTCCGTCGTGACATGAAAATACGCAGCGAGATACGGAATAATACCGGCAACGACAAATTCAGCGAGACCTGCCAGAAATGCGATTAATGCCAGTAACAGTAGATTGATATTCATATGCTCCTCCAATAAAAAAGCACCTCCGAAGTGGAAGGCGCTGCAGTCATTCATAAACGAAAGCCGGCATAATATGCCACCTATGTCAATTTAATTTCATTATACTGGACACTATGTGCTTAATCAATAGTGAACTGTTCAGGTCCTTCAACCTCGACTTTAACAACAAACTGTCTGAACCTCTCGTCTTTATCCGGCATTTTAGAGCCGCGTGCAATATCAATCTCTTCACGCACAAATTCCCCGCTTATTTCTCTATCTTCATGCCAACTGTTTTTCACTATTATATGTGATTTTTTCAAGATTTATCTAGAAAATACAACAAGAAAAGCCGGTACCTTTCGATACCGACTTTCTTATGTACACCTTTGTGATTAACGACGGCTACGCTCGCCCGCTAAATCTTTTCCCGGTCTGTTGAACACTTCACGGTCAACGAACTTATGGAAGAAGAGCCATTCACCGCCGGTAATAGCAAGTGCTGATAAGGCTGCTGGCCAGAACATGTTGTCGTCATCACCGGTCAGTGATCTCGCCATCAGCCAGATCACTAAGAATGACAGCAGCAGGTCTGCTACTGCAGCAAGGCCGTTACGCTTCGTGAATTCATCGGGGCGTCCCGCCATCTTGAAGATACCGAGATCACCGAGCAGATAAGCAAGGACAGTTGTCGCAAGACTGATCCACAGTGTGTCCATGAAAGGTACTTTGAAGATCAAAGTAAGGACGATAAATAACACGAGTGCAATCACCACAAATTTGACAAGCAATGCTTTTAAGTGATTCATACTTTCCCTCCTCTCCTTCTTGACGTCTTTAGTCAGCTATTCCCTCATCAATTAGCATATAAACTGAAAATCAGACATTTCCATTCAAATTATATTTATTTTTACATTTTCTTTACAAAAAAACACCTATACATGGTGTATAGGTGCAAAGATATTATTTGTTTAATGCTTTTTTAGCTGCTTCAACTAATTCACCGAATGCTTTGTCGTCAGAGATGGCAACTTCTGATAACATTTTACGGTTGATGTCGATACCTGCTAATTTAAGTCCGTTCATCAGACGGCTGTAGCTGATGTCGTGCATACGTGCAGCCGCGTTGATACGTGCGATCCATAATTGACGGAAGTCACGTTTTTTCTGACGACGGTCACGGTATGCGTAGTTTCCTGATTTCATTACTTGTTGTTTAGCTACTCTGTATAATGTGCTTTTTGAACCGAAGTAACCTTTTGCTAATTTAATGGTTCTTTTACGGCGAGCGCGTGTCACCGTTCCACCTTTAACTCGTGGCATGATAATTCCTCCTTAAATAGATCCTGATTTTATTATTTGACGTAAGTTAACATTTGAGCAACACGTTTTTGGTCGCCTTTAGAGACTAATGACGCTTTACGAAGACCGCGTTTTTGTTTAGTTGATTTGTTAGCGAATAAGTGAGAAGTGTAAGCTCTTGAACGTTTTAATTTACCTGAACCTGTTCTTTTTACACGTTTCGCTGCTCCGCGGTGAG
The DNA here is from genome assembly GCF_004359575.1 of Macrococcus bovicus. Taxonomy (GTDB): domain Bacteria; phylum Bacillota; class Bacilli; order Staphylococcales; family Staphylococcaceae; genus Macrococcus; species Macrococcus bovicus. The sequence continues at coordinate 414,132 of NZ_SCWF01000001.1, forward strand.
TTTTCATTTTAGGCATTTCGTTATCCTCCTAGTTTTGTTTTTTGTCGACGATTGGCGCAAGCATTAAGAACATTGAGCGACCATCCATCTTAGGCTTTTGTTCTACTGTGGCGATATCTTTACACTCATCAGCAAATTTCTCAAGCACTCGCTGACCGAATTCTTTATGCGTGATTGCGCGTCCACGGAAACGGATTGATACTTTGATTTTGTCCTCTTTTTCAAGGAACTTACGCGCATTTTTCAGCTTCGTATTGAAGTCATGTTCTTCAATCGTAGGACTCAATCTGATTTCTTTGACGACAACAACTTTCTGCTTCTTACGTGCTTCTTTATCCTTCTTCTGCTGCTCAAACTTGAATTTACCATAGTCCATAATTTTGGCAACAGGTGGTTTCGCGTTAGGCGCAACAAGAACGACGTCCAGATTCACACGTTCAGCGATTTCAATGGCTTCAAACTTAGATTTCACACCTAACTGAGCACCATCATGTCCGATGAGTCGTACTTCTCTCGCACGAATTTTGTCATTGATTTGCGTTTGATCTTTAGCTATGATTGACACCTCCAAATTAAATTTACTAGACGAACAAAAAAGCGGGCGCAAAGCGCCCGCTAAAATAGACATGGTATCCATGTATATACCCGGTCACTGCTCTTGGCGTTCTGCGGGTGAGAAGCGGGAGGCTTCTACTTGTCCGTTTCGTATTCAACAGACTTAATAATAACAGGATTATCTGACCGTGTCAACATCTATTTTTTCATATTCACTCATATCATGAGCCTGTGATAAATCCACTTGATCAAGCGGAATTTTTTTCGTTTTATATTTCACTTTGTGGTAAATATAGAACGCGAGGAAAATCGGAATGCCCATATAAGTGATCAGGAAACCGTTCCATTCAAACTTACCACGTAAAATCAGGTCTGTATCCTGGCCGATGATGACAAAGAGACAGAGGATAAAGGCGAAGATCGGACCGAACGGGAACCACATCGCTTTATATTTCAGCACAGATAAGTCTTTATTCTGACGGTAGAATGCACGTCTGAAACGGTAATGACTGATTGCAATACCCAGCCAGGCGATAAAGCCGGTTAAACCACTGGCCGCAACGATGTACTCATAGGCACCGCTTGCCACGCGCTCCACGAGGAAGATGATGACCACGACAACGAAAGTCGCCAGCAGACTCGGGATCGGCACCCCTTTTTTGTTTGTTTCAGAGAATTTACGTGAAGCAAGACCGTCTTTCCCCATCGCATAGAGCATGCGGGTTGAGGCATACATGCCAGAGTTCCCTGCAGATAGAATGGAAGTCAGAATGACCGCATTCATAAATGAAGCTGCAAACGCAAGACCGGCATTTTCAAAGACCAGGGTAAACGGTGACTTGGAGATGCTGTCCCCGCCCATCAGGTTCGGGTTGGTATAAGGAATGATCAGTCCGATGACAAATATGGAAAGAATGTAGAAAATCAGTATACGCCAGAAAACCTGTTTAATCGCTCTAGGAATGGTTTTCTCCGGCTCCTCTGATTCTCCCGCTGTCACGCCGACAAGTTCCGTGCCCTGGAAGCTGAAGCCTGCTACCAAGAATACGCCGAGGATGGTCAGGAATGAACCTGTCAGACCGCCGCCGAGAAACGGTGCTTCACCTGTCGTGAAATTTTTCAGGCCGATATATTCTCCGCCTAAAATACCCAGGATGGTCAGCACGCCGATGACCAGGAAGAGAATGACAGTGATGACTTTGACAAGCGCAAACCAGTACTCACTTTCACCGTATACTTTGACGCTGAGCGTATTGAGCAGGAATATCAGCGCCAGGAAGACAAGACTCCAGCCCCAGCCCGGCAGAAAATCAAATATCGCCCAGTACTTGATGACACTGGCGGCGATACTGACGTCTGCTGCGACAGTAATGACCCAGTTAAACCAGTAGTTCCAGCCCAGCGCAAAGCCGAGCGACGGATCGACAAAACGCGTCGCATAAGTCGAGAACGAACCTGAGATCGGTAAGTAGGTCGCCATCTCCCCAAGACTCGTCATCAGGAAGAACACCATGATACCGATGATCAGGAAACCAAGCAATGCACCGCCCGGCCCGGCGTCACGGATGGCCCCGCCCGAGGTCATGAACAGACCTGTACCGATACAGCCACCAATCGCGATCATCGAAATATGACGCGGTTTCAGTAACCTTTGTACTTCATTGTTATTACTCATTTTGACACTCCATTCTTATCACAACAAAAGGTGCACATCTAAAGATGCGCACCTTATCTATTGGAACAGTAGCGCATCACAAATGTGACAGTCTGATATATATTCTATATCAGCCCAGCAGCAGACGGTTATCAGACGTCTGCCACTTCGGCGATGTTGCCTTTCATCTTGCGTCAGCTACGTGATACCGTATCAGCAAGGCTACTCTTCTTCATCGCGACCTCTACCTCTTCTTGAGGAATATTTTATTTCTTTATACTATAACGCACTAAAGCGGATTCTGCAAGACTATTTTTTGAGACGGATTTCATCCACGATCTGCCAAATGAACTCATCGCGTTCCATTGTCTCTGAATCCTTGCTGCCGTACTGACGGACATTGACTTCATTGTTCTCGACTTCTTTATCACCGACAACAATCTGATAAGGCACCTTATGCATCTGTGCCTCACGGATCTTGTAGCCCATTTTCTCCTCACGGTCATCGATATGACAGCGGACACCTTGCGACTTCAGTTCATCATAAAGTGCACGTGCATAGTCATAATGCACTTCGTTAGAGACCGGAATGATCTCAAGCTGGTTCGGCGCAAGCCATGTCGGATAAGCCCCTTTGTATTCTTCTGTCAGGAAGGCAACAAAACGTTCCATCGTCGAGATGACACCGCGGTGGATGACCACAGGACGATGTTCCTGACCGTCACTGCCGATAAAAGTCAGATCGAATTTCTGAGGCAGCAGGAAGTCCAGCTGAACAGTGGATAATGTTTCTTCCTTACCTAGTGCAGTCTTGACCTGAACGTCCAGTTTAGGGCCGTAGAACGCAGCTTCCCCTGGCGCTTCCTCATAGTTGAGACCCATCTCATCTACCGCTTCTTTCAGCATCGCCTGTGCTTTTTCCCACATCTCATCATCCTGGAAGTATTTCTCTGTATCTTCCGGGTCACGGTAAGAAAGACGGAAGCTGTAGTCCTTGAAGTTGAAATCTTCGTAGACATCGATGACAAGCTGTACCACTCGCTTGAACTCGTCTTTGATCTGATCCGGGCGCACGAAGATATGCGCATCATTTAAAGTCATACCACGGACACGCTGTAAACCTGATACCGCACCGCTTGCTTCGTAACGATGCATAGTCCCGAGCTCCGCAATACGGATCGGCAGCTCACGGTAGCTATGCGGCTTGTTTTTATAGATCATCATATGGTGCGGACAGTTCATCGGACGAAGAACGAACGCTTCATTGTCCATCTCCATGACCGGGAACATATCTTCCTGATAGTGATCCCAGTGGCCAGACGTCTTGTAAAGGTCAACAGAACCCATGACCGGCGTATAGACGTGGTCATAGCCGAGCGCGACTTCTTTGTCGACGATATAACGTTCTAATTCACGACGGATAGTGGCACCGTTCGGCAGCCAGAGCGGCAGGCCAGCTCCGATTAACGGGTTCGTAGTGAAGATATCGAGTTCTTTACCGATTTTGCGGTGGTCACGTTCCTTGCGCTCCTCCAGCATCTCGAGGTGCGCTTTCAGGTCTTTCTTATCGAAGAAGGCAGTACCGTAGATACGCTGCAGCATCTTATTGTCGGAATCACCGCGCCAGTAAGCACCTGCAACTGATAACAGCTTGAACTCCTTGATCTTAGCTGTTGACGGTACGTGGACACCGCGGCAGAGATCAGTGAACTCGCCTTGTGAATAAAGTGTCACGTTCTCATCCTCAGGAATCGCATCGATCAGTTCCTGTTTGTAAGGATCATCTTTGAAGACCACTTTAGCCTCGTTACGCGACACAACACGACGTTCAATCGCGATATTCTCATTGACGATCTGTTTCATCACCTTCTCAATGTTCTCGAAGTCATCAGCAGAAATCTTCTCCGGCATATCGAAGTCATAGTAGAAGCCTTCTTCAATCACAGGACCAACGCCGAAATGAACATCACCGTAAATACGTTTAAGTGCCTGAGCCATTAAATGAGCAGTCGAATGACGAAGGACCTCGATTCCTTCCGGTGAATCCGGTGTGATGATCTCGATATCACCATCTGTTTCAAGAGCTGTCGTTAAGTCGACCATCTGACCGTTGAATTTGCCGGCCAGTGCTTTCTTCTTAAGACCCGGGCTGATAGAAGCTGCAATCTCTTCAGTTGTGATGCCACTCTCAAAACTTTTTTCATTACCATCTGGAAACTTGATCTTAATTTCACTCATTCTAAACACTCCTTTTATTTTTTAAACACAAAAAGACCCCATCCCACAAGGGACGGAGTCATTCCGCGGTACCACCCTAATCGCCATAAAGGCAACTCTGCATAAGATAACGGTCTTGAGCCGGACATGGATTAGATGTCGATTAAAAAAGGGAGTAAAACGACGGACCATCAATCAGGCTTCCACCTACCCTGACTCGCTAAATGATGATAGACGTGTTTCATGTCCTTTTATCATTGTTTGAATTGTTTGACTATAATGCTATTATACACATCGCCCAGAAATTATCAAGAGCGGCGATAATTTTTTCCGTTCAGCGGATAAGCTTCTGTCAGTGCATCAATGCGTTCCATCATCCGGTACGCTTTCGTCTTCTCTTCGCCTACCTTGGTCTTCTGGAAATGATATCTGAGTTCTTCTTTGTTGAAGTTAGATGAGAAGAAAGTCGGCAGCTGATTCATCATGCGGTAATGGAGCAGCGGCCCCAGCACTTCATCTCTCACCCAGGTCGTCATATCTTCCGCACCGATATCATCCAGCATGAGGACAGGACTTTTCTTGACGCGGTCCAGCTTCTCAGTATAAGTCTGGTCGTTGAACCCGCTCTTCAGTTCACGGATAAATTCCGGCACATAGAAGATGGTCGTATAGATGTGCCGCTCCTTCAGCTGATTGGCTATGGCACCTAGGATATAGGACTTCCCTGTACCGAAGCTGCCATATATATAGAGTCCTTTCGTCGGTCTGCCGGCCGCGATATCATTACAGATTTCCATGGCGCGTTTGACGATATTGAGCCGCTCTGGTCCTTCCAGGTCAATGGAATTGATCTTGGCGTTCAATGTTTCATACGGGACATGCATAGCCGTCACATATTGCTTCATCAGCTGCTCTTCGTCATGTACTTTTTTATTCGGACAAGGCGTATAGCTGATTTTAATACGGTTATCCTCGATATACAGACGGGGCGTATGTCCTTTGACAAAGTTGATGCACTGGCCGTAGCTGGCACAGCGGTCACAGAGTTTCGACTGATCTTTATATTCCTGCAGCACGGTCAGGTCTTTATCAATCATGTCATCCGTCACGGCATGTTCTTCCAGAAACGGCTTGATTTCAGGATGCTGGACAATCTCTTTTTTGACCTGCTCAATCCGGGCCATAATGCCGGGATTATTTTTTACGAATGCACTGAACGGTTTCATGCCTCATCCTCCTTCCAGAAATTTTTCAGTTCTTCTTCCAGTTTACGTTTTTCTTCTTCCAGATCCGGTGTCTGAGTCTGCTGCGGCGTCTCTTGTTGACTCACCCAGTCCGGCGTTTTTTCGTATGATGCTTTCTCACGCTGTTTGGTCTGTCTTGTTTTTCTGTTCTGTTCAACTTTCATCGCATGATGGTATGCTTCCTCACTGGATGACAGTTTGAGCTTCTTCCAGTTGGAGGCTATCTCCTCGATGTAGCTCTGCGGTAATTTCATCTCACTTGTCAGCAGGACATACTGCAAGAGAATATTCATCACACCGAATGGCAGTTTCTCCCGTTCCAGAATGCTTTCAATCATCCGCTTCTGCTTGACGGTCGGCTCTGACTGGCTGAAACTTGCCAGCATCTCGATAGGACTTGTTGTATCGAGCATCTCGAACCAGGTCTTCTCATTCGTCACGGGCTCTTCAGCCGCCAGTGTCAGCGCCGGCAGGTTGCCCGCGTGCTCAAACTGATAGAAGTCCCGTGCATTGCGTCGTAAATCCTCATGGGAAATCGTCTGATTGGACGTCAGTGATTTCAGGATGATCCGTCTCATATCTGTCGGTGCGATATCATACAGCAGTGCCAGCTGAGCGATGAGTTCACGGACCTCTTTTGTCAGCTGGTCTTTCGTGATCATATTCTGTGCGAGCAGCATCTCAAGCATCTCGAAATCGAATGTCTGCTGATGCACCGGGATACCCAGTGACGCCCGTGTCTTGATCAGATGATCATTCCCGTCATAAACAGCTGCCGGCGGAGTTTTCGGTGTGCCGTATATATCGATATAATTCTTGCTGATCTCCTTGTAGCCCGTCACATCAAAGCGTTCTGTGCAGAAGTGGCGTTTCAGCTGATTGAAACGTTCCTTGCCGACCGTCTGAAAGAGATAGACAGATAGCATGGGATCATTGAAAAACTGATCCGGCATCACCGGACTGATCAGCTTGTAGACGAAATGCTGCGCTTCATCAGTCACCTTCATAAATGATTTCATCAGGCCGATGCCTTCCAGCCGGAAACGAAGCTGCTCAAAATGACTGAGATTCATCTTGAGTTCATTCATGACGATATAATGAGTGACTTCATCAGAGACCTGCCCTTTTTCCAGAAACTGACTCAAATACTGATAGACCGCTATACTTTCCAGTCCGATCAGTGGAATATAGAGCCGTTTCAGAATCTCATCCGTCAGATGAGTCGCCACATAGTTGGTCGTGACAACAAAACGGTCAGCGGGCCTTAACCCGGAAAAATATTGCATATGTACACCTACTTCTTATTCTTCTCGCTTAATATCCCCTGCATCGTCGACAGCAGCTGGTCGATATCTTTGAACTCCTTGTAAACCGAGGCAAAGCGGACATAAGATACCTGATCCAGTGACATCAGGTGTTCCATGACGCGTTCACCGATATCTACTGAAGATATCTCGGTCTTGCTGCCTTCACGGAGCTGATATTCGACATCATTTGCTATCTTTTCCAGGTCATCATACGCGACCGGTCTTTTTTCGCATGCACGTACAAGACCATGGAGTATCTTGTCCCGGTTGAACGCCTGTCGGGTGCCATCCTTCTTGACGACTATCAGCGGTGACAGTTCGATCCGTTCAAACGTCGTAAAACGGGTGCCGCACTGTTCACACTCTCTTCTCCTTCTGATGGCAGTCAGATCATCTGCATGACGTGAATCGATGACTTTGGACTGATTGTAACCGCATTTCAGACATTTCATATGATCGCCCCTTTAGTTAGTATCACTTCATTATACATGAATCATGCCCTCATAAAAACTGTTATAGATTTCACTGACAGGGTATAATGACCACAAATGGAGGCGAATAAGATGATTGAATTAGCAGAATTTGAAGAAGGCAATCCAGTCAACAAAGAGCGGGAGAAATTCAACCGCAGAAATGAGGCGATACTGTATCACGGAGATGCGGTAGGTGCTGTCTTTATCGGAGATTCCATCACCGCTTACTGGGATATCGACAGTTATTTCAAGCATAGTGAAGGGAAGCGGCTGATCAACCGCGGGGTCAGCGATGACTATTCCATGTACTGCAGAAGACGCTTCGAAGCTGACGCACTGCAGCTCAACCCGGAGCTCATCATACTGTCAGTAGGCGTCAATAATACGAAACCGTTAAGTGAAGCAGCTGACAGCGACGCAGCAGCCGGCATTATCCGGCAGGTTGTGACCGATATCCGGGCGATGATCCAAGCGAGTAAGAATCGGGATATTGACATCGTCATCACTTCGGTCACTTCCATCAACCGGCCGCACACGGACCTGCAAGGCATCCGACAGGACGCCATCAAAGAAATCAACCGCCAGCTGACTGAACTGGCGGCTGAAGAAGAAATTCAGTTCCTGAACTATTATGACGTCATGATGGTAGATGACAGGCTCGACCCTGATCTGACAATAGACGGTCTTCATCCTCATGTCAAAGGCTACGATAAAATGGCGGACGTTCTGACTGAACAGGTTAAACGTATCGAACTGCAATAAAAAAAGCTGGCGCCAGGCCAGCTTTTTCATTATTCTGCTAATTTTTGTCCCATTAAGCCGGCAAGTTCAACCACACGAGTTGAGTAGCCCCACTCATTGTCGTACCATGACAGCACCTTGACTTTCTTGCCGTCCATAACGATTGTGGATAAACCATCCACAACAGATGACATCGGATTTGTGTTGAAGTCCACACTGACTAATGGTTCGAATGTGATATCAAGTATCCCTTTTAATGGTCCTTCAGCTGCCTCTTTAAATGCAGCGTTCACTTCCTCCACTGTTACCTCTTGTTTAAGGTCGACGACCAAGTCAACCAATGATACGTTCGTAGTCGGTACACGTAGCGCCATGCCGTGTAATTTACCTTTTAATTCCGGTAGGACAAGAGCCAATGCTTTCGCTGCACCGGTTGAAGTCGGGATGATGCTCTGTGCACAGGCACGCGCACGACGCAAGTCTTTATGCGGGTTATCCAGATTCTTCTGGTCATTGGTATAGGCATGAACGGTTGTCATTAAACCGTTCTCGATCCCGAACTTTTCATTCAGAACTTTTGCGACAGGCGCTAAGCAGTTCGTTGTACAAGATGCGTTCGAGATGACATCATAAGTCTCAACATCTAATCCTTCGCAGTTCACACCGCGGACAATCGTCTGAACGTCCCCTTTACCCGGCGCTGTCAACAGCACTTTTTTGGCGCCCGCTTTCAGGTGCGCAGATGCTTTCTCCGCATCATTGAATTTTCCTGTTGCTTCGATGACGATATCTATGTTCAGCTCGTCCCATGGTAATAATTCCGGATTACGCTCAGCAACAAGTCTGATCTCTTTACCGCCGACGCGCAGGCCGTTTTCAATCGGTTCCACTTCAAGCTCGTACTTACCATGAGTCGTATCATATTTGATCAGATGTGCCAATGTTTCCGGCGGATAACTGGCATTGATTGCGACAACCTCTAACTCATCATTCAGTGCTGCTGCACGGAATACCATTCTACCTATTCTACCTAAACCATTGATTGCTACTCTAGTCGTCATGTCATATCTCCTTATTGTGCTATACTTTTATGTCAATAGTATAACACAATGAAAGCATTATGGAAGCGGTTGCTTGCAACTTTTTAGTGAGATTTGTAATATTCTGCGACTATTTCCTTGATGCGTCTTTCCAGGTCAGCGAGTGAGCCGTTATTATCGATGACAACATCGGCTCTCGCTTTCTTTTCTTCAATTGAGAGCTGTGAAGCAATACGGGCAAGCGCCTCTTCCTCGGTCAAATCATTGCGTGTCATCAGCCGTTCAAGCTGAACGTCCTTTGTCACATAGACCACCCACACTTCATCAACTGTCGCTTCCAGTTCATTCTCATAAAGTAACGGAATATCCATGACGACCGGATGTCCGGCAGCAAGCGCTGTCTGCTTCTCTTCTTCCATAATATCCCGCACGATCGGATGAATAATACTGTTCAGAGCGAGACGCTTCTCTTCATCATGAAAAATCTGCTGTCCGATATAGCGGCGGTTCATCTCGCCGTCTTCAATCGCTTCAGGTCCAAATACAGCTTCAACCTGTTTCAGGCCTTCTGTCCCTTTAGCCACTGCCTGCCGAGCTGCAATATCAGCATCCACAATGACAAATCCATGTGCAGCAAGCAGTTTGGATACTGTCGACTTCCCGCTTGCTATGCCGCCTGTTAAACCTATAACTGTCATACTTCGTCTCCTATTTCTGACAATGCGTGCAGTAATGGGTGTTGCGTCCGGCAATGACTGCCTTCTCTACCTCACGCCCACATGTGCCGCACGTCTGTCTGCCATATATTTTGAAGCGGGTCTGCATCTGTCCGCTCTTACCTTCGACGTTCCGGTAGCTGGAAATAGATGAGCCGCCGAAACGTATCCCTTCTTCAAGGCTTGCGACAAGCGCCTTGAAAAGCTGCCGCTCTTCATCAGGTGTCATGTCTTGGACGAGCCGATGCGGATTGATACCTGCTGCATGCAGACCTTCACATGCATAGATATTGCCGCAGCCGCTGATGACACTATGATTCATGACTGCTTCCTTGATTTTCTTCTGCTGCCATTTCTTCAAACCGAGCTGGGCAGTGAAGTAATCCTCCGCTCCCGCTTCGAAAGGTTCTGGTGCAATCGCCATGATCTGCGCCGCTTCTTCAAGACGTCTGACTAACCGCATCTCACCGAAACGTCTGATATCACTGTAGATCAGCTTTTTCCCTGACTGCAGTTCAAGTTCCACATGCCAGTGATTGATGTAATTCGGAATCCCGATATCATCCAGGGTATCGACTACAAAATAGGCACCGGACATACCGAGATGACTGATGATCAATTGTTCTCCGAATTCATTTTCAAGTGTGAAGATCAGATATTTGCTTCTTCTGTCTATCGCCCGGATCGCACTGCCGATGATCTGTTCCCTGAACGATTGAAGAGCGATCCCCTTGATGATGGTTTCCTTGCCGGCTTCCTTGCCGCTATGAACCTTGTCAGAAAATGTCACACCGGTAATGACTTCCCCGATAACTTTAGGCTCAAGCCCTCGTCTGACATGTTCAACTTCTGGTAATTCAGGCATAACTTCCTCCTATTTCGCTTCATACCATGACTGGCCGTAATTAGACTCCACTAATAACGGGACATTCAGTTCAAGTGCATGCTCCATGATGTCCTTCACAAATAAACTGAACGCTTCAATTTCTTCTTCCGGTACTTCAAAGATCAGCTCATCGTGTACCTGTAATAATAAGTTGGCTTTAAAATCAGTCTTCTGCACTTCTCTGTCGTAATTCACCATTGCCAGCTTAATGATATCTGCGGCACTCCCTTGGATCGGTGTGTTCATCGCTGTCCGTTCCGCAAATCCCCGCGCATTGAAATTTCGTGCGTTAATATCAGGGATGTAACGACGACGGTTGAGCAGCGTTGAGACATAACCATCCCGTTTCGCTTCCAGGATGATGTCATCCATATATTGTTTGACATTCGGGAAACTTGTCAAGTAATCCTCTATAAACCGGGCAGCGGCAGGACGCGAGATGCCCAGTGACTGACTGAGGCCATAATCACTGATACCATAGACGATGCCAAAGTTAACGGCTTTTGCCTGTCGTCTCATATCCGCAGTGACGTCATCCTTCTCAACATCAAACACCTCCATCGCTGTCTTCGTATGAATATCGATGCCATGGTTGAAGGCTTCCATCATACTTCTGTCTTCGGTGATGTGAGCAAGCACCCGGAGTTCAATCTGAGAGTAGTCCGCTGCAAAGATCACCCAGCCCGGCTGCGATGCGGTGAACGCTTTTCTGATTTTGCGTCCCTCCTCCAGACGGATCGGAATGTTCTGCAGGTTCGGTTCCACTGATGACAGACGGCCGGTCTGAGCCAGCACCTGATTGAAACGTGTGTGGATCTTACCGTCTTCTGCAATCATTTTCTGTAAGCCTTCGACATAAGTCGACTGCAGTTTAGCAAGCTGCCTGTAATCGAGGATAGCCTGGATAATCTCGTGCTTGTCTCTTAAGCCTTCCAGGACATCAACAGCTGTTGAATAGCCCGTCTTCGTCTTTTTAGCGGCCGGCAACCCCAGCTCTTCGAACAGAATGACACCGAGCTGCTTAGGGGAATTAATATTGAATTCATGCCCCGCAAGTGTATAAATACGGTTCATCAGTTCATCAATACGTGTCTTCAGTTCACCCTGCATCTCAATCAGTGCCTGTCTGTCTACAGTGATACCGCGGTATTCCATGCCCGCTAAGACCAGTGACAGCGGCAGCTCCAGTTCATCATGCAGCTTCAGCTGTTCATTATTCTCAAGTTCTCTTTTCATGACATCTGTCAGCTGATGAATGGTCATCGCCTGTCTGCCGAAATAATCAAACAGTGCCTCTGTCTCAGGGATGGCCATCTTAGCGCCTTTGCCGAATATCTGTTCATTATTCGGAATCACCATGCCGTGAAGCGCGGCCGTCTCAGCCACATCAACAATAGTCTTTGACGGATCAAGCAGGTAGCTTGCCAGCATGACATCAAAACGGATATTCTTGACATCCACATCGAGACGTTTCAGCAGCACCGCCGTCTTCTTGGCATCAAAAACATTCTTCTGTTCAGCGCCTTCCAGATAAGCGATGAGTGAATCCTGCAGGTTGTCAGATGATGTCACAAAGATCTTCTCGCCATCTGTCACAGCAATCGGCAGAATCTCGTTGACCAGGTAGTTATCTTTAAAGCAGTCGATAAAGAGTGACGTAGGACCAGCCAGACTGATCTCTTCAAATCGCTCCGTCAGCTCGAGCGCCTTCTGTTCGATGACCGGTGCTGTTTCCATATGATCCAGCATCTGCTTGAATTCCAGTTCCTTAAATAATTCAATCTTTTTATCATTGTTTTCCGCGGACAGTTTGATGTCGTCCAGATGTATCTCAATCGGCGCATGGACTTCAATTGTCGCAAGCTGCTTACTCATCAGTGCGTCTGCCTGATAAGTCGTTAAGTTCTCCTGCAGCTTCTTCCCTTTGATGTCATCCAGATGACTGATGACTTCTTCCACTGTGCCATATTCAAGCAGCAGTTTGACCGCTGTTTTCTCACCGATACCAGGCACACCCGGAATGTTATCTGACTTATCACCCATCAGTCCCTTCAGGTCGATGATTTTCTCCGGACCGAAGCCATACTGCTCCCGCACAAACTCAGGCGTATAGTGATCGATATCTGTGACACCTTTTTTAGTGTAATAGACCGAGACAGAATCATTGACCAGCTGCGTCAGGTCACGGTCTCCTGTAATGATGATGGTCTTCATCTTCTTCTCAGTCGCTTCACGTGCCAGCGTCCCGATGATGTCATCCGCTTCGTAGTTGTCAAGCTCGTAATGTTTGATATGATAGGCATCCACCAGTTTTCTGATCAGCGGGAACTGCTCGCTGAGTTCCGGCGGTGTTTTCTGACGCCCCCCTTTATAGTCGCCGAATGTAGAGTGACGGAAAGTGGTCTTCCCCGCATCGAAAGCGACAAGGAAATGGGTAGGGGCTTCATCCTTGATGATTTTGTCGAGCAGCAAAGTGAAGCCGTACACCGCATTCGTATGAATACCGGCGCGATTGCTCAGCAGAGGCAGTGCATAGAATGCCCGGAATGCCAGGCTGTTGCCATCTATTAAAATAAGTTTTTCAGTCATAATGAACCTCCATCAGGTTGATACTCCTATTTTACCACAGCATAGAAAAAGCCACGCACTTACGTGCATGGCTTAACTTTTTTTAAGATAGACTCTGAAGGTCGAACCTTTACTGAGCTCGCTGTCAACTTCTATCACACCGTCAAATGCCTCGACGATATGCTTGACGATAGCCAGGCCAAGACCGGTCCCTCCACTGTCTCTGCTTCTCGCTTTATCCACTCTATAAAAACGCTCAAAAATACGCGTCTGTTCCTCTTTAGCAATACCCATTCCTTCATCACTCACTTCAAGGATGCCCTGTTTGCCATCTATGACGCTGACTTTAACCCGTGAACCTTCCGGTGAATAATTGATAGCATTTGACAGCAGATTAATGATGACTTGCTTCAGTTTGCTTGCTTCAGCCAGCACGATGACATCTTCATCAATCCTTGTCTCAATGACAATCTTCTTCTTAGCGGCCAGCGGTTCAACGACTTCAATGCAGCTGAGCGCTTTCCGGCTCATATTGACCGACTCAAGAATAATATGACTGCTCTGCTCTATTTTCGAGAGCTCCAGCAGTTCACTGACCAGGCCTTGAATGCGGTTAGATTCTTTCAGAATGATATCCAGGAACATGTCCAGCGTCTCCGGATTATTCTTCGCCCCGTCCAGCAGTGTTTCAGAGAATCCCTTAATAGAGGTGATCGGGGTCTTCAGTTCATGGGAGACATTGGCGACAAAGTCTTTCCGCATCTGTTCCAGCGATTTCAGCTTTGTGATGTCATGCAGCACGACCACCACACCTTCTAATTTCCGTCGCCGTCTTGAAAGGACCGGTACGACAGCCGCATCGAAATACTTCCTGTAGACAGCCATCTGAATATCTATCGTTTTATTGATCGGCTTCTCTGCTCTCATCGCCTCTTTAATCATCTGCTTGACTGACGGGAAGCGAATGACGTCCTCGAAATGGCCTGACAGTATCTGCTGTCCTTTATTAAAGGTTTCGTTATAGTTATCATTCACGATGACCACCTGCCCCTTCTTATCGATCATCAGAATAGCAGAAGGGATGTTTTCAAGTGTCGTCTCCAGACGGTTGCGCTGCAGCTTCTGTTCGTTGTTCAGTGTCTGCAAGGTGCGCGCTAATCTGTTTGTACTGATGTACAGTTCTTTCGTTTCAGTGACGGTGCTTTCCGGTACGCGGACTTTATAGTTGCCTTCTGTCAATAATCTTGAGGCATAAGTCACTTCTCTGATCGGCGCGATATACGTCCGGTTGATATAGCGGACGAGAAAGAAGATGACCGGAATGGCCGTTGCCAGTGTCAGAAACATATACTGCCAGATGGTTTTGTTCAGACCTTCAAGATTGGTCAGCCTGTCTATCAGAAAAATAGTGTAGCCATCTTCTCTGTATATCAGTAGAGCTTCATTATTCTCACGTTTGAAACGATAAAAACCAGCATTGTTATGGCTGATCCACGGTGCCATGACTTCCTCTATCTGTTTGTCATCTATCGTATCGCTCTTGAACAGTGTCTTTCCGTCTTTTTCTATCCAGACCTTCTTAAGTGATACTCTATCATAATCTTTAATTTTCTGAAGATAACGATCTTCATTTTTCAGGACTTCAATCAACTGCTCAGCCTGGCGTTCCAACTCCGCTTCCTTCGTCTTGCTGATTTGTTCGCTCAGAATATTGGACAGAAAGAACCCGATCAACAGAAAGCTTAAAATCATCAAGGCGACAAGAGAGGTGAAGAGACGGTTTGTGAAACTTCTCATATTGACCGAGGGTTCTCCAGCTTATAACCGAGTCCACGGACAGTCTTGATATATTGCGGCTGTTTAGGATTCTCTTCGATTTTCTCTCTTAGATGGCTGATATGCACATCCACAATACGGGAATCACCAGCAAACTCATAGTTCCAGACAGAATTCAGCATATGTTCACGTGTAATGACACGGCCCTGTCTTTCAATAAGATAAATCAGCAGCTCAAACTCCTTAGGGGTCAGATCCAGTAACTCATTGTTACGGTAGGCCTCAAAATGGTCTGGCAGGATTTTCAGTCTGCCGATATTGATCTCTTTGCTTTGTCTGATATCCAGCTGCTGCTCATTGACCACTGTACGTCTGAGGATCGCTTTCACTCTGGCCACCACTTCTCTTGGTGAGAAAGGCTTTGTCATATAGTCATCAGCACCCAGCTCAAGTCCCAGCACTTTATCAAATTCATCATCTTTAGCTGTCAGCATCAGAATCGGAATCGGGTTCTTTTCATTGCGGATGGATTTGCATACTTCTACGCCATCCATTTTAGGCAGCATCAAATCAAGCACAAGTAAATCCGGTCGCTCTGTAAAGACTTTCTCAAGCCCTTCTTCTCCGTCAAATGCAGTTTCGACTTCGAAGCCTGCCTGCTGTAAGTTATATTTCAACAGTGTCACGATTGATTGTTCATCGTCAACAACAAGTATTTTCTGTGCCATTCATTACCTCCAGATGATATGTCTCTTACATTATATATGATGTCGATTTATTAAGGCTATATTTAATCAATAAACTTCAACTGCCAGTAATAAAATTTACAAAATATTTATATTTCACTGACAGGCAAAAAAAAATAAGCCGCTGTCAGGCGGCTTATTTCCTTTACATATTTTTAATCAGTTCGTCAGCGAACTCTGAACATTTCACTTCAGTTGCACCGTCCATAAGTCGGGCGAAATCATATGTCACCACTTTAGAGGCAATGGTTTTTTCCATTGATTTCGTGATCAGTTCCCCTGCTTCTCTCCAGCCCAGGTGGTCCAGCAGCAGGACACCGCTTAAGATAACTGAAGAAGGATTCACTTTATCGAGGCCTGCATACTTCGGCGCAGTACCATGTGTCGCTTCAAAGATAGCGTGTCCTGTCTCGTAATTGATATTAGCCCCTGGTGCGATACCGATACCACCCACTTGAGCTGCGAGTGCATCAGAGATATAGTCACCGTTCAAGTTCATCGTCGCCACCACATCAAATTCCGCAGGACGCGTCAGAATCTGCTGCAGGAAGATATCAGCGATTGAATCTTTAATCAGCAGCTTGCCGCTGTTCACTGCTTCTTCCTGTGCTTTCTCCGCTGCTTCTTTGCCTTCTGATTCGACCAGTTTATCATACTGTGCCCACGTGAAGACTTTATCGCCGAATTCACGTTCAGCTAAATCATAGCCCCATTGTTTAAATGCACCTTCAGTGAACTTCATGATGTTGCCTTTATGAACCAGTGTCAGCGACTTGCGCCCCTGTTCCAGTGCATAATTGATGGCAGCGCGCACCAGACGTTCTGTTCCTTCTTTTGAGACCGGTTTGATGCCGATACCTGATGTCTCCGGGAAACGAATGTTTTTAGCGCCCATTTCATTCTGCAGGAACTCGATGACTTTCTTCACTTCATCTGAGCCCTCTTTATATTCAATTCCCGCATAGATATCCTCGGTATTTTCACGGAAGATCACCATGTCAGTATCTTCAGGGCGTTTAACCGGAGAAGGAACACCTTCAAAATAACGGACCGGACGCAGACAGACGAATAAATCCAGTTCCTGGCGCAGCGCCACATTCAATGAACGGATGCCGCCACCGATCGGCGTCGTAAGCGGACCTTTAATGGCAATCAGATATTCCTCGATGGTATCCAGTGTCTCCTGCGGCAGCCATTCACCGGTCGTATCAAATGCTTTCTGTCCTGCAAGGACTTCCTTCCATTCAATCTTCTTTTCGCCGTTATATGCCTTGTCAACTGCAGCATCCAGCACGCGGCTCGCTGCATGCCAGATATCCGGACCTGTACCGTCTCCGATAATGAATGGAATAACTGGATTGTTCGGTACATTTAAAGTTCCATTAGAATTTGTGATTTTTTCAGCCATGATAATCCTCCTATAAGGGTTTATTTTCGTTCAGATACAGGGACATATTTACGTCCGACTTCACCGACATACTCTGCACGAGGGCGGATGATGCGGTTGTTTTCATATTGCTCAAGAATATGGGCTAACCAGCCTGATACACGAGAGACAGCAAAGATCGGTGTGAATAAATCATGTTCTATGCCCATTGAGTGATACACGGTTGCTGAATAAAAGTCGACGTTCGGCAGCAAGCCTTTTTTCTCTTCCATCATCTCAGCGATACGCACAGACATCTCATATAATTCTTTCTGTCCTGTCTCATCTGTGATACGGCGAGACATCTCTTTCAGATACTTCGCACGAGGGTCGCCTTCTTTATAGACACGGTGACCAAAGCCCATGATTTTTTCTTTGTTATCAATTTTCTTCTGGATATAATCTTCAACATTCTCCATAGAACCGATTTCACTGAGCATTTTCATCACCTGCTCATTGGCACCGCCGTGCAGAGGGCCTTTTAAGGCACCTGCTGCTGCTGTGACACCTGAATACATATCTGTCAATGTCGATACACAGACACGGGCAGTGAATGTCGACGCATTCAGCTCATGGTCCGCATGAAGAATCAATGCTTTATTGAATGCCTCTTCCTGCACTTCTGTCGGCACTTCTCCGAACAGCATATAAAGGAAATTAGCTGCATAGCTCAGCTCTGCTTTAGGTTTGAGGGGTTCTTTGCCCTGACGGACACGTGCGAATGCCGCAACAAGTGACGCCACTTTCGCCTGAATACGGGTTGCCTTATTGAAGTGCGCATCATCATTGAACTCTTCAGCACGTGGATCAAAGTGTGCAAGATAGCTGAGTGATGTTCTTAAGCCCGTCATAGGATGAACATCATCTGCTGCATAATCTTCGAAATGTTCGTAGATACGCGGATTCAGCACCATGTTTTCAAGTAGCTGCGCCTTAAAGTCATTGAGTTCCTGCTCATTAGGTAATCTGAAATGCCACAATAAGAAAATGACCTCTTCAAACTTCGCATTTTCAGTTAGATCATCGATATCATATCCTGCATAAGTTAACTGCTGTCCGACGATTGAACTTACTTTCGTCTCAGTAGCAAGGACGCCTTCTAAACCTCTGATTACATCTGCCATATTATTGTCCCCTTTACATCTTATAATCATTCTCTTGCATGTCTACATGCTTATTATACCGAAAGCAAACAGATATGTGAACGTTTTCAATACTTAGCTATTCTTTATCGCTATCTATAAGTTTTTCTTATGAAATCGCCTCCAAAAATTATCTTGCAATTTAGAATATTTCGTTATATGCTTTTGGAGATTAAAACGTTACATCAAATCAATATCAGAAAAGGGGGAACAATATGGAACAGAATCATCACTTGGACGATAATAATCTCCAGCGGACCTTGACGAATCGTCATATTCAGCTGATCGCGATTGGGGGCGCGATCGGTACCGGACTTTTCCTTGGTGCTGGTAAATCCATTCACTTTGCGGGTCCATCCATATTACTGACTTATGCAATTTTAGGTGTCATCTTCTTTTTATTCATGAGACTACTCGGAGAATTATTGCTTTCCAATCTTAATTATCACTCATTTACGGATATCACTAAAGATTACCTGGGTGAGTTTGCGGGTTACATGACCGGCTGGACGTACTGGTTCTGCTGGATTGTGACAGGGATGGCAGAAGTCACAGCTGTCGCTCAGTTCGTCAACTTCTGGTGGCCGGATTTTCCTACCTGGCTATCAGCACTGATCACGATTCTTTTCTTGATGACTTTAAATCTGCTGACAGCTAAGTTGTTCGGTGAACTAGAGTTCTGGTTCGCAATCATTAAGGTTATCACCATCATCGCGCTGATTGTTGTGGGTATTTTCCTGATCATCATCCAGTTCAAAACACCGTTTGGTCATGCGTCACTGAGCCACTTATGGAGTCATGGTGGCTGGTTCCCGAACGGCATCAACGGCTTCCTGCTCAGCTTCCAGATGGCAGTCTTCAGCTTTGTAGGTATCGAGTTAATCGGTGTAACAGCCGGTGAAGCACAGGACCCAGAGAAAACATTGCCGAAAGCAATCAACAACGTCCCGATTCGTATCATCTTATTCTACGTCGGTGCTTTAACGATCATCATGAGTATCACACCTTGGGATCAGATCAATCCGGAACTCAGCCCGTTCGTTGAACTGTTCAAAATGATCGGGATTGTCTTCGCAGCAAGCTTAATCAACTTTGTTGTTATCACATCTGCTTCTTCATCTTGTAACAGTGGTATCTTCTCAAACAGCCGTATGCTCTACGGATTAAGCAAACACTATGCTAAAGGAACAGGTTTCTTTGAAAAGACAAACAAGACAGGCGTACCAGCAAATGCTGTTATCTTCTCAAGCGCTTTACTCTTAGTGTCAGTCTTACTCAATTATATGATTCCGAATGCATCACAAGTATTCACACTCGTCACGACACTCGCGACTGTATTCTTTATTGTTGTATGGTCACTGATCACGATCTCCTACATGGTCTACTTGAAGAAGCGTCCGGAATTACACCAGTCTTCTAAGTTCAAGACACCTGGTGGCATGGCGACTGCTGTTGTTCTCTTAGCTTTCTTCATCTTCATGTTTGCACTGCTCTTCATGGCACCTGATACTCGAATCGGTGTAGCGCTCACGCCGCTCTGGTTCGTCCTGCTCTTCCTGATGTATCGTTTTGATATGAAGGGCAAAAAAGCTTAAAAAAGAAGCTCATCCAAGGATGAGCTTCTTTTTTATACCTTTGCATGTCCAGCGTAAATTTTATTATGCTGTGCATCCACTGTTACCGTGGCCCCGTTTTCAAACTTATGATAGATATCGTCAATCCCTACGATTGTCGGTTTGCCGAGTGTCAGTCCCACAACAGCCGCATGACTTGTCAGACCGCCTTCTTCAGTGGCAATCGCAACGGCCTTCTCAAGATAAGGCACCATATCTGCGTCAGTCGACTGCGTGATGATGACAGCATCAGTCAGATCCTTATCCGCTAATTCTTCTGCATTTCTAGCGACCACTACACGGCCGACTGCTGACGTGCGGCCGATACCTTGACCTGTTGCCAGTTCATTACCCACGAGCTGAATCTTCATGAAGTTCGTCGTGCCCGCTTCTCCTGTCGGGATACCCGCAGTAATGATGATAAGATCACCGTTGTTGACACTACCTGCTTCAATCGCTGCTTCTGACGCCTGTTCCAGCAGCTGGTCAGTTGTTTTCTTGCCTTCTTTCACGACTGGAATAGTGCCCCAGACAAGTGCCATATGACGCGCTGTCTGTTCATAAGGGGTCATCGCTATAATATGTGCATGCGGACGATATTTAGAAATGATCTGCGCTGTATGACCACTTTCCGTCGCTGCAACAATAGTCTGTACATTCAAGTTCAATGCTGTATGGGCCACAGAGACACCGATCGCATTGACCATGTTGGTTTCATTTAGTTTCGTGCGGCTGTCCAGGAGGAACTTATAATCCTGCGCTTCTTCAGCAGCATAAGCGATATTGGCCATCACTTTGACAGATTCAACAGGATATTGCCCCGCTGCTGTCTCACCTGATAACATCACGGCATCTGTGCCATCATAAATCGCATTCGCTACGTCACTCGCTTCTGCACGCGTCGGACGAGGATTGCGCTGCATAGAATCAAGCATCTGAGTCGCTGTAATAACCGGTTTGCCGAGTGCATTACACTTACGGATCAGCTCTTTCTGAACGAGTGGTACGCGTTCAGCCGGGATTTCTACACCCATATCGCCACGCGCAACCATCAAACCGTCCGATACCTGCAGAATCTGGTCGATGTTCTCAATCCCTTCCTCATTTTCAATCTTAGGAATGATGCGGATCGTCGAACATTTACGGTCTTCAAGAATTTTGCGGATCTCAAGCACATCGCTTGCACGACGGACAAATGAGGCAGCGATGAAATCCACTTGCTGGTCAATCCCGAACTTGATGTCTTCAGCATCTTTTTCAGTGATACCCGGCAAATTGACTTTGATACCAGGCAGGTTGACCCCTTTTTTGTTTTTGAGTTCGCCCGCATTGATCACGTCACAGACAATTTTACCTTCTTCATGCTTGAGGTCCTTGACTTTCAGTTCAATCAGACCATCATCCAGTAAGATAGTTGAGCCGACATGGACGTCGTTGATCAACTCAGGATAAGTGACAGAGAATTCATTCGCTGTCCCTAATACCTCCTGCATGTTGATGACTACTGTTGTATTCTTCTGTAGTTCAATCTTGTCGTTTTCCATATTATGCGTACGGATTTCCGGTCCTTTAGTGTCCAGGAGGATTGCCACAGTCTTGTTTAACTTTTCAGCTGCTTCACGGATACGTGCAATACGTGCGCCGTGCTCTTCGTGAGAACCATGTGAGAAGTTCAGACGTGCAACATTCATTCCTGCTGTCATCAGCTGTTCCAGTACTTCCGGTGATTCCGAAGCCGGCCCGATCGTACATACAATTTTAGTTTTTCTCATTAATTTCTCCTCCATTATCAGTCTGAATTAAATCGATAGTTCGTTCGTCAGGCGGTACATCTCTTCATCAATTTTATGCTGGCTTGAGAAGATATCTTCAAATTTCGTTTTCGTCAGTTTATTATTCTGTATACCCACTGCTAAACCGGTTTCGTCATTCATGAGTAAATCTACTGCATAAGCACCGAAACGCGACGCGAGCACTCGGTCAATACCTGACGGCGAACCACCACGTTGCATATGGCCGAGAACAGATACACGTGTATCTACGTTGATATATTTCTTGAGTTCTTCCGCACAGTCCTCGCCGGACATGACACCTTCAGCCACGATGATAATGGAGTGTTTCTTGCCCCGCTCAATCCCTTGCTGGATCTTATCAGCAATCTCCTGGACATCTTTCTTGAATTCAGGGATAAGGACGGTCTCTGCACCACCGGCAAGCGCGGACCAGAGCGCTAAGTCCCCGGCATCGCGACCCATGACTTCAATGATGAAAGTCCGCTCATGACTCGATGCCGTATCGCGGATCTTATCGACTACTTCGATGATGGTATTCAGCGCTGTGTCGAATCCGATTGTGAAATCAGTGCCGTTGATATCATTGTCAATCGTACCCGGGATACCGATTGTCTTGATACCTTCTTCATTCAGACGCTGAGCACCGCGGTAGCTGCCGTCTCCTCCGACAACCACAAGACCTTCAATCCCTAATTTCTTCAGGTTCTCAATCCCTTGCTGACGAACTTTCGGATCCTTGAACTCCGGACATCTTGCAGACTGGAGAAAAGTTCCGCCGCGCTGAATCTTGTCACCTACTGCGCCCCGGTCCAGCTGCTTGATGTTGTTCGTGATCAGACCCTGATAACCTTGATAGACACCGTAGACTTCTATATCGTGATAAATCGCTTTACGGACTACTGCACGCACGGCCGCGTTCATTCCCGGTGAATCTCCACCGCTCGTTAATACTGCAATCTTTTTCATAATGGCTTCCTCACTTTTGGTCGGTATTTATTTATAACGTACCACAAAAAAAAGACGGATGCTATTAATTGCAAACAGCGATGATAATGAAAACGTTTCACTTATTATTTCAGGTCAAATCACTGATCTGCGCCGATATTCCGGTATTTTTCGTAGCGCTGATTGACCAGCTCATCAGGTGTCAGCTGACGCAGTTCAGCGAGAGAATCAGAGAGCGCTTCCGCAATTTTCTCACTCTGTCTCTCCACATCTTCATGGGCACCGCCGACCACCTCTTCAATCACACGGTCTGCGACACCGAGTTCCAGCAAGTCAGGCGCAGTGATCCGCATGGTCTCTGCCGCGCGTCTGGCCTGTGTGCTATCCTTCCATAACAACGCTGCTGCCCCTTCCGGAGAAATCACTGAATACGTGGAATTCTCAAGCATCAGCAGGTGATTACAGATGCCGATGCCAAGCGCACCGCCGCTACCCCCTTCACCGATGACAACCGAGATGACAGGGACTGTCAGACCGGCCATCTCCACTAGGTTGCGGGCGATCGACTCACTCTGTCCCCGCTCTTCAGCTGCTTTACCCGGATAAGCGCCCTTCGTATCGATAAAACAGATAATCGGTCGCTTAAACTTCTCGGCCTGCTTCATCAAGCGCAGTGCCTTTCGATAACCTTCCGGGTGCGCCATACCAAAATTGCGGTAAATATTATCCTTCGTATCTTTACCGCGCTGATGACCGATAACGGTGACAGCCCTGTCCTGGAACATCGCGAGGCCACCTATCAGCGCCGCATCATCCCCGTACGTACGGTCGCCATGCAGTTCAATGAAGTCGTCAAATATGGCATATATATAGTCTAACGTTGTCGGTCTTACACCTAAACGTGCAATCTGGACACGGTCCCAAGGTTCCAGTTCGCGGTAAATCTTCTTCAGCAGTTCAGCCCGTTCCTCTTTCAGTTGTTGTAGCTGGACTTCACTGTTCTTTTTTTCCAGTTCCTTGATTTTGTTATCGAGCGTTGCAAGCTGCTTCTCAAATTCCATTGTCATCTGCTTTACCTCCGTGCATCATAATCAACTGACTGAGTGTCTGCTTCATATCTTTTCGATGGACCACCTTATCGAGCTGGCCATGCGCCAGCAGGAATTCCGCTGTCTGGAAATCGTCCGGCAGTTTCTCATTGATGGTCTGCTCGATGATCCGTCTGCCCGCGAAACCGATCAGACTCTCCGGTTCTGCCAGGTTGATATCTCCTACTGAAGCAAAGCTGGCGCTGACGCCCCCGGTTGTCGGATGAGTCATATAGGCGATATACAGACCGCCAGCATCACTGTGGCGTTTGATGGCGACACTGGTCTTCGCCATCTGCATCAATGAGATGATGCCTTCCTGCATACGTGCCCCGCCGCTCGCTGTAAAAATGACAAACGGCAGCTTGTGATCGGTGCAGTAATCTATCACGCGGCAGATTTTCTCACCTACTACCGCCCCCATCGACCCCATACGGAATCTTGAATCCATGACGCATATTCCAAGCGGCATGCCATCTATTTTGATCGTACCGGTTACAACCGCTTCATTCAGCTGTGTTTTAGTTCTGTCTTTTTCGATTTTCTCCATATAATCAGGGAAATCCAGCAGATTCTCTGACAGCATATCTGCGTCAAATTCTACAAAGCTGTTCTTATCGGCGAGACTGTTGATGCGGTCATGTGCAGTCATCGTTAAATGGAAATTACATTCTACGCAGACATTCAGATTTTTATTGAGTTCCTTTGTATACATGATCTTACCGCACTTCGGGCACTTCACCATAATCCCTTCAGGTACATCTGTCGCCTTTATTTTCGGCACTGCTACATACTTCTTATTGCCATTGTTGCGTTTAAATATATCTTTAAACATTTTCTGTCCCCTTCCCGCTAAACACTTTATCGTAACGCTTGATCAGTCTGTAGACACGGTAGATGATTCTGTTGCCTTCACCATGCTGACTGATAAACGATTCCAGGAGCTGCTTGAATTCCGTGATTTCATTCTTCTGTTTCTCTGAATAAATCAGAAACCGTCCGATGATTTCGAACAGCTGATGGTCATCTACATTGGAGAGGAAGGTGCCCTCTCCTCTTTTAGTCGTGATGATCCCGATAAGCTCCATCGCTCGTAACGCTTCGCGTATACTGGAGCGGCTGATATTCATCTTTTCACTTAGATCCCGTTCTGACGGCAGTTTATCTCCTGCTGTCAGATCGTGCTCTATCATATAAGTTTCCAGTTCCTTAACAACAGATATAAACCCTTTTTGTTTGACAGTGTTCATCATTCTGCTCCTAATATGTATAATAAAAATTCCTTAGTGGTCTGACCACTAAGGAATAATATATCATAACCTTCTCGGTTTATAAAGTTAAATCAGGCGTATCAGTTCCGGCGGATAATGTTCCAACAGTGTCTGCATCGTCTCGCGGTTGACACTCGCAATCTGCTTGGATTGGCCTGTGGCATAATCAAAGAGCAGAAGCGCGATGTCTCCTTCTTCAAGCGCCATGTCAGGCTCTTTGAGCAGATAGATTTCTCGTACTCGGTTCATATAGTCCTCTTTGAACTGCTGAAAAGTCATCAGCTCTTCGACGATGAGCTTCCCTTTGTCATCACGCTTCCCTCTGACGACCACTTCTTTCTCCTGCAGCACCCTTTCATAGCGCTGAAATACAGACGGGAATATAACAAGCTCAGCTTCAGTGGAACCGTCAGTCGCGACCGCAAAAGCCATCAGCTGTCCTTTTTTGGTACGGATCTGTCTGACTGACGCCAAACTGACCAGCAGCCAGTTCGACTGATCCGTATGATTCAGCTTAAATAGTGGGAGATAGAGATGATGAAGGTACAGCTTCTCGACCGGATGCGTAGACAGATAGAAACCGAGATACTCCACTTCGTACTGCATGCGTTTCTCTTCTGACATTTCAGGTCGCTCCTGATAACTTTTCTTCAGGCTGAAGCCGAGTTCCTCGAGAAAGTGATCATTTTCCTGGCCCTGATCCATCTCCATGACACTATCGATTGACGCCAGCAATGTGGCGCGTGTCTGACCGAATTCATCAAAGACACCTGTGACGATCATTGCCTCAAGCGCCGCTTTAGAGACTGAGCGCTTCGGCATCCGCTGCATGAAATCATAGATATCCAGAAACTGTCCTTTCTTCCGTTCCTCGACAATCTCCATCACCGTGCGGTAGCCGACTCCTTTAATCATGCCGAGTGACAGAATGACCTGTTCACCGTCCGCCCGGAAATACCAGTGAGACTGATTGATGGACGGCGGTTTAAATGGCAGCTGCTTTGACTTCATTTCCGCGATCAAATCAGCGAGCTTTCCTTCACTGCCTATCACATTACTCAGAGTCGCCGCATAGAAATGAGCCGGTTCATGAACTTTGAGATAGAGCATCATATAGGCGATCTGAGCATACGCTACAGCGTGTGCTCTCGGGAATCCATAATCTGCGAATTTCATAATCAGTTCGTATATCGCCTCAGCTGTCTGCGCGTCGTAACCATTTTTCTCACTGCCGCTGATGAAATGCTGACGTTCCGCTTCCAGAACATCCCGCTTCTTCTTGCTCATCGCACGTCTGAGCGTATCAGCTTCACCTAACGTGAAACCTGCAAACTGACTGGCAATCTGCATGATCTGCTCCTGGTAGATGATAACACCATAAGTCGACTTCAGAATAGGTTCCAGATCGGGATGAAGGTAGTCGAAGGACCGGCCGTGCCGTCTCTCGATATAGAGCGGAATCTGCTCCATCGGTCCGGGCCTGTAGAGACTCAGCACGGCGACAATATCCTCAAAGTTCTGAGGTTCAAGTTGCCGCAGCACTTGTCTGATGCCTGAGGATTCAAGCTGAAAGATGCCGGTCGTATCTGCTCTGCTGAGTGCACTGAAGACCAGCGGGTCATCATAATCAATGGTTTTCGTGGTCACTTTCAGTCTGCTGGCGTTTAAGACGCGCTGAATGATCGTCAAATTCCGCAGACCCAGGAAATCGATTTTCAGTAAACCGAGATGTTCCACTTCCGTCATGGTCCACTGCGTCAAGTTCAGCGTATCCCCTTTAATGAGAGGGACGTAGTCAGTCAGCAGCTGGTCGTGAATGATGATCCCTGCAGCATGCGTTGAAGTATGCCGCGGTAGGCCTTCCAGCCGCTTGGCGATGGTCAACCACTGCCGATGAGCATCATCCTGCTCAGTAAACTGCTTGAATTCCGGATTCTGATAGGCGTCTGCAAGCATCGTCCCCGGCTTTTTAGGGATGAGATGCGAGATGAACTTCAGATCTGATTCCGGGAACTGCAGAATGCGGCCGACCTCCCGCATGACAGCACGAGCGGTCAGATGACCGAACGTCACAATGCCGCCCACATTAAATGCCCCGTATTTCTTCACACAGTAATCGATGACTTCATGGCGTCTTGTATCCTCAAAATCAATATCGATGTCCGGCATCGTCACCCGCTCAGGATTGAGGAAGCGTTCAAACAGCAGCTGATGTTTGAGCGGATCGATCATAGTAATATCCAGCAGATAACTGACGAGCGAGCCGCCTGAAGAACCACGGCCGGGACCGACAAGAATCCCTTGACGCTTCGCATAGCGAATCAGATCACTGACGATCAGGAAATAATCACTGAATCCCATATCCGCTATGATCTGATATTCCTTTCGCATCCTCGTCTTGTAGGTTTCATCAAGATCAGCGCAGGCAGCTTCTAACAGCTGCTTCAGATAGGTCTCACTCGTTTCACCGTTCGGCGTCCGGAACTTCGGCAGATGATTCAGCTGCGGGATCTCAACGTCACACATCTCAGCAACAGCTTCCGTCCGTTCTAGATATGACGGCTCTATATGCGTCAGCGCGTCGTCTGTCTTAAAGAAGGCGTCCCCTACCACTTGATCCAGCGCCATCTTCTCGTTATTCTCAATAGCCTGTAAGATATTTAATTCCGTCAGGCCGGCCGGTTCCATATACTTCACACTGCTGACATAGACTTTCCGCTCCGTGCTGACGTCAGACAGATGACAGGCATAGCTTTCCGGAAATTCGTCCAGCAGCCATTGACCAGCCTGCTTGAAAACCATGATCAGACCTTCATTGTACTGTCGCAGCAACCTTTCAGAGACAACGGTCAGTTCTTTAAGCTGAATACGGGAAGAGAGGCGGATTAGGTTATGATAGCCTGCCAGATTTCTCGCCAGCAGAATCGTCTCCGTTTCAGTTGAACCGTCTGTCAGCCACACTGTCATACCGATGATCGGCTTGATGCCTTGCGCCAGACACTCCGTGTAAAAGGCCTGCACACCATACATCGTATTCGTATCAGTGATGGCCAGTGCAGTCTGTCCCTCCTCTTTCGCGCGACTGATCACCTCGTCTATTCTGACTGTGGAAGCAAGCAGATCATAAGCAGTATGGATATTCAGATGCACAACCATCACTCTCACCTACTCTCTGACTGCAGCTTTTAATTCATTGATCAGCTGATTAAGTTCTTCCTGACTGTAGACCGTTGCTCCGCTGGCCATCGGATGGCCGCCGCCGTTATAGCGTGCTGCGAGCGTATTGATGGCCACCCGTTTACTTCTGAGACGGGCGCGTATCTGTTCGCCTTCATCAACTGCGAAGACCCATGCCTCAATCCCCGCGACATCGCTCATACTATTGACGAAAAGCGACGCATCAGCGGCACTGATGCCGAACTGCTGCAGGATGTCCTGCGTGATAAAGATAAATCCGACATGATCCTCATAGCTGAAGTGCTGCAGCACATAGCCTTGAAAGCGTATGCTTTCCAGCGTGCGCTGACTCATCTGATTGAGCATCTTCGTATGATCAAAGTCATAGGACAGCAGCATGCCCGCAATCTCCATCGTCCGAGCAGACGTATTATTGAACAGAAAACGGCCGGTATCTCCGACAATGCCGATATAGAGGCATTCAGCGATTTCAGTGCTTAAATAGTCCTGGCCATAACCGAACTGTATGATGAGTTCAGCGATGAGTTCACTCGTAGACGATACCGTCGTATCCACAATATTGATATCTCCGTAATTCTCCACAGGCGGATGATGATCAATCTTGACCAGCTTATCGCCCAGCTGATAGCGCGTATCATCTATTCTTGCAGCGTTGGCTGTATCCAGCACGATGACCAGTGCCTCCTGATAGTCACTATCCCGGACTTCATCCATCGCACCGATGAACGCCAGGCTGTCGACTGTTTCTCCCGTGGCCAGAATTTTCTTGTTCGGATACATCTTTTTTAAGAGCGCTTTAAATCCCAGCTGCGAGCCTATCGCATCCGGGTCCGGACGCACATGCCGGTGCAGGATAATGGTATCGTAGTTATTGAGCCAGTTCTGTAACAATTTGATGCTGTTTTTAGTCATAGTCTCTCCTTTTAGCAAATCCTCTGCTATAATGCAGATGGAGGTTGTTCATTATGTGGAATACAATATCACCCTATCTTGCATCATTCGCGCTAGCTGTCATGATCATCTCGCTCGTCCTGACTTTGTATCAGGTCGCACGCTACTTCAGAACGAATCGTGATGTTCGTCGAGCATGGTATCGTGCCCGCGGCAGAATGATGTTCGGCATCTTCTTGATCGCCTTTTCGTTTAATCAGATCATCCAGTTCACAAACCTGGTGACTTATCTCATCTGCGCCGTCCTTATCGTCTTCGCGGCAGCCAATATCAGTTACGGTGTGCGCGCTATGCGTTACTTCGAACAGCATTTTGCCGCAGAAGACCGCGCATGGGCAGAACTTGAGAAAGAAAAGAAAGCATAATGCTTTCTTTTTTTTATGCCTCTATCAGCTGACACATCAGCATCGCTTTTGAGACGATTTCTTCTTCTGAGTGAATCGTCACTTCCATCTTGGCAAATTTCCGGCCGAGGTCCAGCATCTCACAGGAAATCGTGAGCAATGTATCTATAGGGACGGTTTTCAGGAAATAGATGTTCAGACTTTCAATAAGTGCCTCACCCCGACGTTCCCGTTTGAGCAGATGTTTCGTTGCCTCCTCAATGACTGCGACGAAAACAGATTTACTCATTGTGCCGAGCTGATTGGACATCTGCGGCGTGACACGAATAGAGATCTCATCGCCGAACTTCATCTGTTTTAACACCTGGTCGTTCAGCGTGTGGCCGATCTGCGGCTGACGCTCTATCGACTGCATGGCGCGCAGGACATCCTCTCGTGTGACAATACCGATCAGCCGGTGATTCTTGCTGACGACCGGCAGGAGTTCAATGCCTTCCCAGATCATGACGTGGGCACAGGTCGCGATAGTCGAACTCAGGTTGACAGTGATCGGATTCTTCGTCATGACACGTTTGATCTTCATGCTGTTATCCAGATCAAGCACATCTTTGTTCGTGACAATGCCATACGCCCGGTTCTGTTCATCCAGGACCGGAAATCGCGTGTGCCCCGAGCTCAGCGACAGGGCTTTCCAGTCGCCGACAGTATCATTCTCGTACAGGACATTCGTTTCACTGACGGGAATCAATATCTCTGACACCGTCACCACTTCCTGTTTGATCAGTTGATCATAGAGCGCACGGTTGATAATGTTCGCCACCGCAAAAGTGTCATGACTTGTCGACAATATCGGCAGTCCCTTGTCATCGGCAAGCTGTCTGATTGCATCGCTGACCGCAAATCCTCCCGTCACGAGTACCGCACTCCCTTTTTCAAGCGCGAGCTGCTGAATGTTTTCGCGGTTACCGACAATAAGCAGCGTGTTCTCACCTAGATATTTTGTGACATCTTCTTGTTCCATTGCGCCGATAGCGAAACGCGACAGCGATTTATGCAGGCCGGTCCGTCCACCGATCAACTGCCCATCGATAATCTTGACGATTTCTGCAAATGTCAGGTTTTCAATCGCTTCCCGTGTTTTCTTCTCGATACGGATTGTCCCGATCCGCTCCATTGTAGAGACGATACCCCGATTTTCAGCGTCTTTAATCGCTCGGTATGCTGTACCTTCTGAAACAGACAGATCTTTGGCGATCTGTCTGACAGAAATTTTGCTGCCCACTTTGAGCGCTTCTATATGTTTGATGATTTGTTCATGTTTCGTCATGCTGGCACCTCAATTATAATGTGACGGACTCACCCGGCTGTATAATTTCTACCTTTCCATCTACTTGGCTTTTGAATACTTCAGGATTCTGCTTGATCAGGTCAAACGTATTGTAATGGATCGGTACTGTGACGTCCGGTTTGATGAAATGATTGATCGCATAGCTGGCATCATCAATCCCCATGGTGAAATTGTCACCGATCGGAATAAAGCAGAGATTGACCGGATGTCTGTCAGCAATCAGCTTCATATCAGAGAAGAGACCTGTATCACCCGCATGATAAATCACTTTATCACCCAAGGTAAAGATGAGTCCGCATGGCATGCCGAGATAAATAATACTGCCATCTTCTTCTGTATAGGAATTGCTGTGGAACGCCTGCACGAATTTGACCTGCCCGAAATCAAAGGCCCGGTTTCCTCCGATATTCATCGGATGGCCGTTCTCAACACCTTTTGTCGCTAAATAATCGAGCAACTCCGGTAAAGCGATGACGAGCGCGCCTGTCCGCTTCACCAGGGTGATCGTGTCGCCCAGATGATCACCATGTCCATGTGTCAGCACGATATAATCTGCCTCTACTTCCTCAACCGTTAAATCTGATAAAGGATTTCCTGTAATAAAAGGATCTACAATCACTTTCTTATTGTTCGCCTCAAAAGAAATACAAGATTGCCCGTGAAAAGTCACTTCCATTTCTGCTTCACTCCTCTTTATTATTTAATGTTATTATACCTCATTGCACAGTCTTTTGATATGATGGGACATATGAAGGAGTGTGGAACGAAATGAATAATGAAAAATTAAACGGACTGAGAGAACGACTGGCTGCAGAAGAGCTGGACGGCATCTGGATTTCAAATCCTGAGAACATCAATTACCTGACAGGATTTCTATCCGATCCGCATGAACGGCTCCTCGCGCTGCTGGTGACTGAGAATGAATTGACCCTGTTTGTCCCTAAGATGGAAGTGGCATCAGCCAAAAAAGTATTTGATGGACAGATCATCGGCTATCTGGATACGGAAAATCCTTACTTACTTCAACCCTTCGAACTCACTCATCTCGGCATTGAAAGCGAGCATCTGACCGTAGCCAGATTAGCGGCATTACAGACTCATTTTGGCGTTGAAGAAACAGTCGCCATCGATCAGACCCTTAAAGAGATGCGCAATATCAAAACAGCTGCAGAAATCAGCATCTTAAGACAGGCCGCTCAGTATGCTGATCAGGCGGTGAAGATCGGTGTCGACCATCTAGAAGCAGGCATCACGGAACAGGAAGTCGTCAGAATCATTGAGAATGCCATGCTGCAGATTGACGGTATCACCGCGATGAGTTTTGAGACGATGGTATTATTCGGTGATAATTCAGCCAATCCTCACGGGACACCGGGCAGCAATACGCTCAAGGAAGGTGACTATGTTCTCTTCGATTTAGGCGTCGTTTACAAAGGATACTGCTCTGATATCACACGGACTATTCCATTCGGTACACCGACAGAACTCCACACGCGCATTCATGCCATTGTCACAGAAGCCAATAAACGCGCGATTCAACGTGTTGCACCCGGGGTCAGGATTGCAGATATTGACGCTGCAGCACGTGATTATATTGCGGCACAAGGATACGGCGAACAATTCCCTCACCGCTTAGGACATGGACTCGGTATCAGCGTCCACGAATTTCCTGACATCTCCTCTGCAAATGAAGATGTCTTACAAGAGGGCATGGTCTTTACGATTGAACCCGGTATTTATGTCCCTGGTGAAGTCGGTGTCAGAGTTGAAGATGATATACTCGTCACTGAAGAGGGTTATGAACTGCTGACGCATTATGCTAAATAGACAAAAAAAGACATGAACACGTAGTTCATGTCTTTTCTTCTGTTTTACAGCTCAGCGAGTATCTCGCCTGCATCTTTGAATTCTAAACCTTGATCGTCAGCGACCGCTTTGAAAGTGACGTGACCGTTCAAAGTATTGATACCTTTAAATAACGCTTTGTTTTGTTTAACCGCTTCTACATACCCTTTGTTAGCGATTTGCAGTGCGTAAGGGATAGTCGCGTTGTTCAGCGCCATTGTAGAGGTACGAGGTACAGCGCCTGGCATGTTGGCAACAGCATAGTGCACGATATCATGTTTCACATATGTCGGCTCATCATGTGTTGTAATACGGTCTGTTGTCTCAAAGATACCTCCCTGGTCGATCGCGATATCGATGACCACTGAACCCGGGTTCATGGATTTGATCATTTCTTCTGTCACAAGTTTAGGCGCTTTAGCCCCTGGAATTAAGACGGCACCGATGACAAGGTCACTGTTTTTAACGCTTTCCGCGATGTTGAATGGTGTAGACATCAATGTCTGTACTTGACTGCCGAATAAGTCATCAAGCTGCGCTAAACGAGCTGGGTTCAGGTCGAGAATAGTGACATCAGCACCAAGACCGACTGCCATTTTCGCTGCGTTTGTTCCCGCTTGACCGCCACCGATGATAGTGACCTTACCTTTCTCAACGCCTGGAACACCTGCAAGCAGGATTCCTTTACCGCCGCCAGTACGTTGTAAGAACTGAGCGCCGATCTGAGTCGCCATACGTCCTGCCACTTCACTCATAGGAGATAACAGTGGTAATGAACCATTGTCAGCCTGAACAGTCTCATAAGCAATACCGACCACTTTGTTATCGATCAATGCTTTAGTAAGTTCTGGTTCCGGTGCAAGGTGAAGATATGTGAAGAGAATCAGGTTCTCTCTGAAGTATTGATATTCTGACGCAAGGGGTTCTTTTACTTTCATCACCATTTCCGCTTTCCATGCTTCAGCAGCAGAAGAAACTATTTTACCGCCTGCTTCAGTATAGTCGGCATCTGTGAAATAAGAACCTTCACCAGCTGTAGTCTCAATCCATACCTCATGGCCGGATTGCACAAGCGAATAAACGCCGGCAGGTGTCAGAGCGACACGATTTTCATTATTTTTAATTTCTTTAGGTACACCAATAATCATTGATAATTCCTCCTAATAATTGTTTGCGGTTTCAGTTTAACACTTTAAAATGAAAACGCAATCATTTTTGATAAAAACATATTTTTTTTATGCTATAATGAAATCAGAAAAAGACTTTGGGAGGGATTTATATGTTATTCTACAAAAACATTCTAATCGCCGTTGATGGTTCAAGTGAAGCTGAATGGGCATTCAACAAAGCGGTTGAAGTTGCAAAGCGTAACGGTGCAAAACTTTCAATCGTCAATGTTATCGACACAAGAAGCTATGCAAGTGTTGAAGCTTACGACCGTTCCATCTCAGAACGTGCCGCTCACTACAGCCAGAAATTACTGGAAGGTTACAAAAATGTGGCACTGGAGCGCGGCGTTGAAAATGTAGAAGTCTTCACAGAATATGGCTCACCAAAAACAATCATCCCTAAACGATTAGCGAGCAAACTGAATGTTGACCTGATCATGTGTGGCTCAACAGGCTTAAATGCAGTTGAACGCTTTATCATCGGCTCAGTGTCAGAAGCTATCGTCCGTCACTCTGAATGTGATGTACTGGTTGTCCGTACAGAAACATTACCAGAAAACTTCGAACCAGAGGTCGCAACAGAACAATTCAAACAGGATAATCAATAAAAAATAAGACTCTAGTCCCAGGGACTAGAGTCTATTTATTATGCTTCGATATTACCGAATTCCATTGTATCGCGGGCGATCATCGCTTCTTCTTCAGTAGGAATGACAATGATCTTCACTTTAGAATCTTCTGTGTTGATGAATGCTTCTTTACCGCGCAGGCCGTTGTTTAAAGACGGATCGTACTCAACACCCATGAACTTGAAGTTATCAAGTACTTTAGCACGGATCAAGTCGGAGTTCTCACCTACACCCGCTGTGAAGACGATGGCATCCAGACCTTGAAGGACAGCAGCGTATGAACCGATATATTTCTGAATGCGGTCGATATAGATATCAAGCGCTAACTGAGCACGTTCTTTGCCTAATTCTGCTGCTTCTTCCACGTCACGTAGGTCACTTGAGATACCTGAAATACCTAAGATACCTGATTGTTTGTTGAAGACATTCATGATAAGGTCTTCTGCTGTCTTACCTGTTTTCTCCATGACGAACGGGATAACCGCTGCATCGATGTCACCCGTACGCGTACCCATTGTGACACCGGCAAGTGGAGTGAAGCCCATAGATGTATCCACTGATTTACCGCCATCGACTGCCGTGATTGAAGCGCCGTTACCGATATGGCAAGTGATGATTTTCAGTTCTTCTGCCGGACGTTCCATTAATTCAGCTGCACGCTGAGACACGTATTTATGGCTTGTGCCGTGTGCGCCGTATTTACGTACACCGAAATCAGTGTAGTATTCGTAAGGCGTGCTGTAAAGGAACGCAGATTCCGGCATTGTGGAATGGAACGATGTATCGAATACAGCGACGTGCGGGATATTAGGGAGCATTTTACGGAATGCACGGATACCCATTAAGTTCGGACCATTATGAAGGGGCGCAAGCTCGATTAATTCTTCAATCTGCTTCTCTACCTCATCAGTTACAAGCGCTGAAGTCGGGAATAAATCCCCGCCTTGCACTACGCGGTGGCCAGTCCCGTCCAAGTCATTGATATCATTGATGATGCCATGTTTTTTCATTTCTTCAAGCATCATATTAACCGCCTGCTCGTGGTCTTTAATATCGAGAGTCTGTGTGACTTTCTCACCGTCGACAGAGATAGTGAAAATAGAATTCTTCATGCCGATACGTTCGACTAACCCTTTAGTCAGTACTTTTTCTTCCGGCATTTCAAATAATTGGAATTTTAATGAAGAACTTCCGGCGTTAATCGCCATAATTTTTTTCATAAGGAGCCTCCTCGTAATTTTTATACATATGCTATTTAACCATTATTACAGCAATTAATCAATGAATATAACAGTTATTTATTTTTTCTGTTTATTTCGAACCATTCATTGAATTCATCCAGGAACTTCTTCATCGCCTGACCGTCCTTGAAATCCGGGATATTGGCAAGCAACACTTCGACTGGCAGACTTTTTTCCAGGGGTTTCTTCTGCAGAACGAGAATGGATTTCTGTGCAGATTCTGTCTTGAATAAGCTTTTCGGCAGATTCAGAAATACCTGCATATAAGTCTCTGTAGCAATGAATTGCTGGAGCTGTTCTACTCGGTCGTATTCAAATAACTGGCTGGGCACTATCAGCATCGCAAATCCGCCAGGCTTGAGGGCCTCTACACTCTGCTCAATCATCAGATGGTGTGAGAAGCTATGGCCTTCCTTGAAACCGAGCTTCATGTCATGGCTGCGTTCGTCTACCGGATAATAGCCGACCGGCAGATCCCCGATCACGACATCCGCTCCTTCTACCTGAAGCGGCATCAGTGCATCCTGAGGATAGATATCAAAAGGGACCTCGAGGAAGTTCGCAAGGTGGACACTTACCCGTGCCAGGACGGGGTCCACCTCTACCAGCGCATGGTGGAATGATTTATCTGGATTCTGTTCATTGATGGTGGCTGAGAGATGGCCTGTGCCACTTGCCATGTCCAGAACAGTGATATCTGTGACGTCTTCAGTGAACATCTTCACCATATAGCTGACAAAATAGCCGATACTGTCAGGTGTCATCTGATGATTCGGCTGAATCATCTCTTCTTTCAGCATACTTAAATAAGCAAACTGAAATGCTTTGCGGCGTTCAGCAAGCGTACTCTGCTCAAGCAGCTCACGCTGATTCATATAGATATCTTCCATCGCAAGCCCTAAGTTCTCAATAAAGCTATGCCCGTTGTCATGCTGTAATTCCTTTGTTTTAGCGTCTAATGTTTTAAACAGCGTCTCTATCATCGTTTCCATATTATTTCCTTTCAAATAAAAACTGCCCGTAAAAGGGCAGTTCAAGTTATTAAATTGATTTCAGTGCTTCTACTGCCTTATCGTAATCAGGATGATCGGTTCCTTCTGGTACGATTTCTGTATAAACCACTTTATTATCAGCATCCAGTACAAAGACTGAACGTGCGAGTAATCTCAATTCCTCCATCACTACACCGTAGCTTGTGCCAAATGACAGGTCTTTATGGTCACTGAGTGTCACTACATTTTCAAGCCCGTTAGCTGCACACCACTTGGCTTGCGCGAAAGGCAGGTCACATGAAATGGTGATGACAACCGCATTGTCAACATCTGACGCATTTTCGTTGAAAGTACGTGTCTGCGTACTGCATACACCCGTATCAATTGAAGGTACCACGCTGATTAACTTCTTCTTGCCTTCAAAATCAGCGAGCGTGCGCACACTTAAATCATTAGCAAGTACTGAAAAATCAGGCGCTACTGAACCTTCTTTAACCTGTTCGCCGATCAATGTCATCGGTGTTCCTTTGAATGTCACTTGTGTCATTGATAAATCCTCCTTATGAATAAGTTCATCTTTAATTTATCATGAATCAAAGTTAAAGCGTACTATTTTGTTTCATCACGGGCGCCATCAGACGGTCACGCAGCCGCTCCTGTCTCTCATAGATCACCACTGTATCACTCAGCATATCATGGATACCCTGCTTATGCGGATTGAATAAGATGACCAGATAGAGCAGGTGCCCCAGAAAACCACTGATATAGCGTCCGAGCCATTCGCGTGTCACAACCTGCAGGAAGGTCAGCGGTTTGTCATCCGTTGAAACAACCTTCAGTCCCATCAGCATCTTGCCGAGTGTCGCCCGGAAGAACCAGGTCATCAGGACAAAATACAGGAAGAAAATCAGCGATGACGCAATGTTTTCAATACTGAAAAGAGGCGCGCCTACATAGCTGCTGAGATCCCAGCCCAATAGTTTGGCTAACGGTCTGAGGAGGATCGCTTTCAGACTGCCGATGACGATACCATCGACAAGAAAGGCGACCAGTCGTACACCGAATCCTGCATGCGTGCTGTTGATGATATCACGTTCGTAACCTTCCACCATTGAAGAGGGATAGACCATTCTTTCACTCATATCAGCACCTACTCCCCGTACAGGTACATCGGCGTTGTACCTTGGCGTTTCGCCAGCAGTTCTTTGATGGCTGACAGATCATCGTGACCCATCATCTTCTGTACCCATGTATGTGCAGCAAATGGCGTGCTGCCCCAGAATGAATCAGCCGGTGTAAATTCGATGACTTCTGCATCAGCTGCCTTCATATCCTTCTTCAGCGCACTTAACGCATCCTCTTCAAGTCCGATTTCATCGACCAGACCGTTCTTCGATGCCTGCAGCCCTGAGTAGACGCGACCATCTGCCAGCTTACGGACTTCAGCCTGTGACATTCCCCGTCCGTCAGATATGACTCTGACGAACTCATTGTAACTTTCATCAACTAATGACTGAAGGATCTGACGTTCTTCTGCGTCCATTTCTTTCGTCGGGCTCATGATATCTTTATGCGCGCCACTTTTGATGGTATTGAATTTGACACCATATTTATCCGCAAGTTCCTTGTAGTTCATTGACTGCATAATGACGCCGAGCGAACCTGTCAATGTCTCACGTGAGGCATAAATCTTATCAGCAGGTGTTGAAATATAGTAGCCACCTGATGCTGCGACATTCTTCATTGTGACATAGATTTTCTTGCCGGCCTTTTTAAG
Source organism: Macrococcus bovicus (assembly GCF_004359575.1). GTDB lineage: Bacteria > Bacillota > Bacilli > Staphylococcales > Staphylococcaceae > Macrococcus > Macrococcus bovicus. The sequence goes on from NZ_SCWF01000001.1 coordinate 452,827, forward strand.
CTCTTCTATTTTATCGTGGATTTCTGCGCTCTCATAAACGCCGCCGCCTGGCGAGTTGACGACCATCAGAACGCCTTTGATTGAATCATCCTCTTTGATCTGCTCCAGTTCCTTCATCATCGTCTCATGGTTATAACCTTCTGCACCAAAAAGACCGGGACTGCCTGTATCCTGGATGACGCCATCCACTTCAACTCTGGCAATACGATGATCGAGATCATCCCCTTCAAGCGTGTTCTCTGTCAGTTCACCTGCATTCATCTGTCCCTCTAATTCCTGAGTGAAGCTCTCCATGAAGTTCGTTGTAAATAATGATGAAGCTGTCGCTAAAATCAGTAACGCTGCAGCAATTAACAAGGCTATAATTCTTTTACTCATCTTATCTCCCTTTCCAACATTTAGTATCTATCTCTAATATAACAGAAATGGCTGTTAAATTTCAGCACTTATCAGAAATGTGCTGAAATATAATCATAGGCATTTTTGCCGATCAGCAGGACGGTCACTACGATAAAGAGCAGTTTGACGTATGAGACACCTTTCTTCAGCGCGAACTGACTGCCCGCATAACTCCCGGCGATCATTGAAACGCCCATGACCAAGCCGACTAGGTAATCCACCTTACCCATCACCATGAATAACAGGAGTGCCCCAATATTCGAAGCGAAATTCAGGAACTTGGCGTTACCGGCAGCCCGCAGAAAATCAAATCCTACAAATAACAGGGTGAACAACAGAAAGCTGCCCGTCCCTCCGCCGATAAAGCCGTCATAATAGCCGATCACCACTAACACCGAGCAGAAGAAGAGCATCCTGAGAGAAGAGAGCGGCTTGTAAGTCGTCTCATGCCCCCAGTCCTTCTTGACGAGCGTATAGATAAGGACAAACGACAACATGACGATGATAATCGGCTTCAAAAGTGCAGGCGGCAATACAGTGGCCGTCAATGCGCCCAATATAGAAGCAGCAAAAGATAACGGAAACAATTTTCCGACTATATGGAAGTCTACCTTGCCGGACTTGATGAAAGAAATCGTCGACGTCAATGAGCCGAACGAGCTGGCAAGTTTATTGGTACCTAAGGCTATGGCAGGCGGCATACCTGTTGCCAGCAGGGCCGGTGTGGATATCAGCCCGCCTCCCCCGACCACGGCATCAATGAAAGCCGCTAAAAAACCGAATGCAATAATCATGATCAACATCTGTATATCCATCTTTATCCCCTTATTCAAAAATAGTGCTATTCATGGATGAATAGCACTTTGTCAGTTATAAGAAGTCGCTGAAGTTTTCTTCTGGACGTTCTTTCGTTATTGTGAGTACTTCAATATTCTCGATCGCGTCGTTTAAGAGCGGTTCAAAGTCAAACCGGCTTTCGAACTTCTCGATTTTTTCAAGCTTCGGATTGGTCTTTGGATTTTTAGGTGTGAAAATCGTGCAGCAATCCTCAAACGGTTTGATGGACGTGTCAAATGTGCCGATCTCTTTAGCTTTGATAATGATCTCATCCTTATCCAGCGTCAGTAACGGCCGCAGAATCGGCATGGCTGTGACCGCATTGATGGCATGCATACTGCCGAGCGTCTGACTTGCGACCTGTCCCAGGTTCTCACCATTGACGATGGCCTGCGCATCTATATGCCCTGCAACTCGTTCTGCAATTTTAAGCATCATCCGGCGCGTTGAGGTCATCGTCATATTCTCCGGCACGACTTTATGAATCGTCTTCTGAATCTCAGTGAAAGGCACAAGATGCAGCTTGATCTCTCCAGCAGTCTCAGCCATAATACGCGTCAGGTCGATGACTTTCTGTTTAGCTTCCTCGCTGGTAAAAGGCGGTGAATGGAAATGGATGGCTTCAATCGTCACCCCGCGCTTCATGACTTCAATGCCAGCGACAGGCGAATCGATTCCGCCGGACAGCATCAGTAATGTCTTGCCGCCTGTGCCTACAGGAAGCCCGCCCGCACCTTTTTCGATGCGTGAATAGAGATAAGCAGCATCCTGTCTGATTTCAACGGTCAGTTTATGATCCGGCTGTCTGACATTGACCGTCAGATGCTCGACTTCTTTCAAGACTGTGCCGCCGATGACTTGCTGCAGCTCAAATGTCTCCATCGGATAATTCTTATCAGAACGCTTCACATCCACCTTGAATGTCCGCCCTTCCTCGTCAACATCTTTCGCCACTAAGACGGCCGCTTCCTGGATGGTTGCCAGTTCTTTATCCACCCGCATGACCGGGCTGACTGAATGGACACCAAACACCTTTGTTACGCGACGAATCACTTCTTCTACATCGATGTTTTCGTCTAAATGAATATACATACGGTCGCGGTTTGCATGCACCTGGTATCCGGTTAATGGAATCAAGGCATGCTTGACGTTGCCTTTTAATTGATTGACGAATGTATTACGATTCCCGCTTTTAAGCGTCAGTTCGCCGTACCTTACTAATAACTGATCATATCTCATTTCTTCAGTAGCTCCTCTACTTCTTCATATATTTCCCTGAACATGGCATTGAATGTATGCACTTCTTCAGCTGTATTGTTTTTGGATAATGATATTCTGATGCTGCCGGTGATCGCTTCATCCGATACGTGCAGCGCCGTCAATGTCTCATTCAGTTTAGCACGTTTAGATGAACATGCGCTCGTCGTCGACACCATGATACCTCTTTTTGAAAATGCGTTGACGATGACCTCTCCTTTGACGCCTACAAAGGACAGATTGACGATATGGGGCGCACCATTGTGCTGTGAGTTCAGCTGAATACCCGGAAACTGCTTGACGTACCGTTCTATCTCTTCTTTCATCTGATAGAGGCGTGCACGCTGCATCTCGTAATCGTCGAGTGTCAGCCGGATTGCTCTGCTCATGGCCACCGCTGAAGCGACATTGACCGTACCGCTTCTGAAGCCATACTCCTGGCCGCCGCCGAACAGCGTATGGGTGATGGTCTTCAGCTGACTGAAGACCAGAAGACCCTGACCTTTAAGTCCATGGAATTTATGCCCGCTCAGACTGAAGCTATGAACCCCTTCCAGTTGCAGCGGTACTTTACCGAATGACTGGACACAGTCGACGTGGAAGTGAATCCTTGGATAGTGCTGAACCATGGCGGCTACTTCTGCGACCGGCAGAATGGCGCCCATGACATTGTTGACATGCATCATGGCAACCAGTATCACATCACTGGTCAGTAAACTTTCCAGATGCTCCAGGTCAAGCGCACCGTCTTCCTTAAAGCGCATATATTCAATATTAAATCCTTCTTCTTCCAGTGCACGGACGGTCTCAAGTACGGATGGATGTTCAAGCTTTGTCGTAATAATGGTTCGACCGAACTGCTTTTTCGCACGCGCCATACCAGTCAGCAGTAAGTTATTGGATTCAGTCGCACCGCTAGTGAAAATGACCGACTGCTGATCCAGTTTGAGCAGCTTTCTGATCTGCTCTCTGGCAGAATCCAGCAGCTTCTCTGTCTCTATCCCTTTGGCATGCGGGCTTGCCGGATTAAAATAGAATTCTTCATTTACTTTATTAAAGGCAGCCAGCACTTCTTTATCGGGCTTAGTGGTGGCACTGTTATCAAAATATATCATTCTTCTTCTCTCCTCTTACAAAAAGAAAAAAAGACTTAAAGAAAGTCTTTTTTCTGCGTTAGTTCATGCCGTTTATTCTTTTTTCAATCTGTGCAGATGCACCAGGACTGACGCGTTCAATAGCAGCTTCCGCAATCTCCACTGCACGTTTATAGCGGTTGTTGCTGAATAACCGTTCTGCTTCAATTAAGTCTTTATTGACATCAGCATGGTCTTTACGATAGCGGTTGCCATACTGTATAAGAGCTTCAGCATACGATGCCTGCTGCAGCATTGTCAAGACTTCCTGCTCAAACGTATTCATCATTGCGAGCACTTTCTGCACTTTATCCCTTACATGCTCGACATGCATCGGACGTTTGTTGAATAAGGCGTGCGCCTCGCGCGTCTCAATGTCAATCTCATTTTTCATGATGATAAAACGCTCAGGGATGCTTGCGAGGTTGGAGGCCATCAGTTTGCGGAAGACATCTTCCTTGCGGCTCTGGATCTTCAGCGTATGTGACTGGGCCTCACGCTCGTATTCACGCAGCGCAGTCAGATGCTGCTGCAATTTCTCCTGCTCGGTGTTGATCGTCCCCACATGATCTTTAATATAGGTCAGGTTATCTTCAACTTCCGAGTAGCGGACGGCCGATTTCGCCATCTCATTTAAAATCTCATCATAAACCGCAATGAGACTCTGTATCTCATTATCATACTGCCGTACTTTCTGAACATCTTCTTCATCGATATAATAATTATCGCGCACATACTCAATTTCAGTGCGCAGCGTATAGTTCATATCTTTCGCGTAGAAGAGCTCATCTGTGATCAGCTCTTTAGATTTCTCGACATGATTCTTGGCCACCACTTCAATCTCGACTAGCTCGAGCATCTCATCTAAAGTGCTGCTGATGTCAGCAATGATTTCTTCCGCCTCATCCAGCTGCAGTCTCGCAATCAGCGGCTCCACTAAGTTCAGCTTGCCTTTTAAGGTCTGCAGGTTACTGTCAACTTTGACGTGGTCCAGATTGTACCCTTCGACCTTCAAGTCACGGCAGCCGTAACGGATTTCCTGGAACTGGCCAGGCAGTTCCTTCTGAACCTCACGGATCAACAGCGGAATCTCTTCCATATCTGATTTCAGACGTGTCATCTGCCCGTGGACTTCTGTAATCTTAAAATGGGCAGATTCATAATTCCCTTCGCTCGTCAGCTGTTCATATTCCGTCAGCGCCGGTAAGAAACGTTCAATATTGTCCTCCAGAGGCCGTGCAGCCTCACCGTACTGATGGCGGTTGGCCAGTACATCACGCTTCGCTTCACGGTAGATCGTCCGACATTCTTCATATTTGATACGGTCTTCCTTGGCACGGCTGACGTAATCATCTATCTGTGCAGACAGCGTCTGATATTTCTGTTCGATGGCATCAAGCGTCTGATGACTTTCATCAATCCGTTCGCTGCTTTCCTTGAACCTGAAACGATCCAGTGCTTCATCTGCTTCGTTGATACGCACTTCACTTTCGTCAAGGTCATTTTTCAGGACATTCTGCCAGCTGTACTTCCAGTCCTCAAACTTCATTTTCGCTTCACCTTTAAGCTGGAGATCTTTCACTTTCACAAGTTCATTCTGAAATGGCAGTGCCTTAATTTCTTCCTTACGCAGTTCTACTTTTTCAACAGCCGTCCGCTTCTGATTTCTTAAATAAAACAGGACGCCGACCCCAATTAATATCAGTACAATCAGTAACACAATCAAGTAAATTATCAACGTTCTTCCCTCCAACTTGTTCTTCAACATTATAACGTAAAAAAGTGTTGCAAAAAACTATTTTATTGTGAAAAAATAAGTCGATGTATAAAATGAAGTACGTACAGATATATTTATTCCACAGAATGAGGTGTTCCGATGTTTCAACCTGGCCAAATCAAAGATTACCAATCACTTAATACAGCGCTTGACCACCTGCTTTCAGGCGAGTCAGATGCCATCAGTCATCTGGCAAACGCATCAAGCTTACTCAATTACTTTCTCGACGATGTGAACTGGGTCGGCTTCTATACGATGAAGAACGGTCAGCTGCAGCTGGGGCCTTTCCAAGGTCTGCCTGCCTGTGTGACGATTCCAGTCGGACGCGGTGTGTGCGGAACAGCTGTCAGCGACAATCGCACGATGCGTATCGCAGATGTCCACGCCTTCCCGGGTCACATTGCCTGCGATGCAAATTCAAAGTCAGAAATAGTGATCCCGCTGACTGTGAACGGAGAAGTGTACGGTGTGCTGGATATCGATGCGCCGGTGACTGACCGCTTTACCGCAGAAGATCAGACAGGCCTTGAGGCGTTTGCCCGGATACTCGAGAAACATCTGTCACAGGCAGTATAAAATATTATATTGACATCCATGACAGAACCTACTATAATAGACAAATGTGAATAAACGAGAGTAGCAGATAAATATTAAGGCGCTCTATGGTGTCCCCTTAGTTGGCGTGCTGTGTAACCAAAGCTAACAGGCGAAGGCACGGAAAGATACTATATCGCCTTAAGCATTTATCATATTTTTGTTTTTCGCGAAAAAAACAAAAGAGGAGGAGTCAATCCATGGCTCGATTTACAGGTTCAACTTGGAAAAAATCTCGTCGTTTAGGTATCTCTTTAAGCGGCACTGGTAAAGAACTCGAAAGACGTCCTTACGCACCAGGACAACACGGTCCTAACCAACGCAAAAAAATGTCTGAATATGGTCTTCAGTTACAAGAGAAACAAAAATTACGTTACATGTACGGTATCAACGAACGTCAGTTCCGTACAATCTTCGACCGTGCAAGTAAAATGAAAGGTATCCACGGTGCTAACTTCATGGCACTTTTAGCGTCTCGTTTAGATGCTGTTGTCTACCAATTAGGTTTAGCTCGTACACGTCGTCAAGCACGTCAGTTAGTTAACCACGGTCATATCTTAGTAGACGGCAAACGTGTCGATATCCCGTCTTACACATTAAAAGCAGGTCAAGTGATCTCAGTGCGTGAAAAATCTCAGAAATTAGATATCATCGCTGAATCAGTTGAATTATCTCACCACGTGCCAGAATACTTAACATTCGATGCTGATAAATTAGAAGGTACATTCGTCCGTACACCAGAACGTTCAGAATTATCTGCTGAAATCAATGAACAGTTAATCGTTGAGTACTACTCACGTTAATATGCTCTCAGTCTTAAGCACTTGCTTAAGACTGTTTTTTTATGGTTTCATAAGTTAAAGGAGTGATTGAATGAAACATCATTTTGAAGGGACTGCCCGTTTTACAGGCGGCTACGAGTCCCACGGCACGCTGGAAACGCAGAATTTGACAACAGACATCTCCATCCCCGCTTCTATGGGCGGCGTTGAGATCGGCACCAATCCTGATGAGATGCTGCTCGGTGCTGCAACGACCTGCTTCATCATTTCACTGTCAGTACTCTTTGAGCGCAACCGCATGCCCCTTACTGATCTAAAAGTAGAGTCAAAAGCGACTGTTGACCAGTCAAAAGGTGTCCTCACATACGAATCAATTGATTATATCGTCACCATCCAGACAGATGCACCTGACAGCAAGCACAGTCTGTTACGGCGGTTTGTACGTAAGGCAGAAGAGAGCTGCATGATCACACGCGCTTTACAGGGGAATGTCGCCGTCAATATCACTGACATTCATATCAACCCGTCATAGAAAAAAGATACTTCTTTTAAATAGGAAGTATCTTTTTAGATTAAAGTGCGAAATAGTCTGATAAATGGTATGATACATAAGTATCCGCTTTCAGAAGTCCGATTATTCAGCGCCAGCGATTCATGCTGATACCCATCAAACTTCCATTGACTTTGATACATAAAAGCAATACTATTTATAAATACTAAAGAAATGAGGGATTCGTTTTGGAAACAATCAAAAAACGGAGAAGAGGCATCAGCCTTCCTACCCAGATTATTATCGCGCTTGTCCTCGGTATCATAGTAGGTTTTCTCCTGTATGGACAAGATGACTTAAAGAACTATATTCAACCTTTCGGTGATGTCTTCCTTCACTTAATCAAGATGATTGTGGTACCGATTGTCTTCTGTTCACTGGCCATCTCTATCGCAGGTGCCGGAGATATGAAGACTGTCGGACGTTATGGCTGGAAGACACTCCTTTACTTTGAGGTCATCACCACTTTTGCCATTGCGCTCGGCATCATCTTTGCCAATATCTTCAAGCCGGGGTCAGGGATCGATCCGACTAAACTGCCGAAAGGCGATGTCTCAAAATATACGACAAATGCTGAAGCGGCTGCGCATTCTACATATGGCAACCATATGATCGATACGATTGTCGGCATTATCCCGACCAATATCATTGATGCGATGGCACAAGGTCAGCTGCTGCCTGTGATCTTCTTCTCTGTGTTCTTCGGACTGGGGATCGCAGCAGTGGGCAAACGCGCTGAACCTGTTAAGCTGCTCCTGGAAGGTGTTCTGGATGTCATCTTCTGGATGACGAATCAGATCATGAAATACGCTCCGATCGGTGTATTCGCATTCATGGCTGTCACTGTCATGACTTTCGGTATCGATGCATTAATTCCATTGCTTAAATTAGCGCTTGTTGTCATCGGTTCCATGATTTTCTTTATCATCGTTGTACTCGGTACGGTTGCCGCTATGTGTAAGATTAATATCTTCCATTTACTGCGCATCCTAAAAGATGAGCTGCTGCTGGCCTTCTCAACTTCAAGCTCAGAAACAGTATTACCGAGCATTATGGATAAGATGGAAAAATTCGGTGCGCCTAAAGAAATCGTGTCATTCGTAGTACCGACGGGCTATACGTTCAACCTGGACGGCTCAGCGCTTTATCAGTCTATCGCCGCGTTATTCATCGCTCAGATGTATGGTGTGCACTTATCGCTGACTGAACAGCTGATTCTGTTACTGACGCTCATGCTGACTTCTAAAGGTATGGCCGCTGTACCAGGTACTTCAATCGTTGTCTTGATCACGACGTTATCAGCGATGGGTCTTCATCCGGAAGGCTTGGCATTGATCATCGGTATTGACCGTATCCTTGATATGTCCCGTACTGTCGTCAATGTGGTAGGGAACTCTTTATCGACGCTCGTCATTGCCAAATGGGAAAATCGCCTGGATTATGACAAAGGACGCAAGTATTACGAGACCTATGTAAAATAATATATGACAAAAAAATAAAAGTTAACGTAAAGTCTATATTTTATTACCTGGATGCTATATACTAAATATATAACTTAATTAAGGGTGATAAATTTGAAACACCTTTCTAATCTATTCAGTGGTAAGTTAACAGCCTATCAGATAGCTACAGCGACTGGTGTCGACATTCAAATTATAGAAGAGATGATGGAGAACGCGGATGCTATGAACGAGCTTGATGAATGCTCATACAATAAACTCGTTCAACTGGAAAATGAACTGTTTACTCCATCCGTTAACAACAATGAGACAAGTGCCTAAGAGCACTTGTCTTTTTCTTTTACTATAAAACGATATTTAAAGGGGAAGGTTTAATGTCCCTTTTTTAAGGTTATAGTTAACTACCATCATATTCGAAAAGGAGGTTATACTGATGCCTGCCATACTTTTAAAAGCATCATTACCTACTTTGCTCAATCAGAACATCAAGTTTCAGCTTTTAAGAGATGAATCTGAAAAAGAGACATTCATCAATCATTATAGAAAACAATCTAAAGAAACTGCTAAGCAGACCAATCGGCCGCATATCTGTACGTTACAATTTATTTATCCGGACGAATATACTGAGACCATAGTCATGAAAGCTGAATAAAACGACGATTGCATACACAATCGCCGTTTTATTTTTTTTCAAGTTCTGCACTCATCCTCTTCATCGCATCATCCACTGCCTGAGTGATTGCAGCTATTGCTTCATTCTTCGGCAGCTGATAATCGGTCGGATGGATGGATTCTCCGAACTGAATATAAGCTTTCTCTTTGCTGAATAATAGTTCTCTGAATGTCAGCGGCCCTTTATAGACGGCTGGCACGATAGGTTTCTTGCTCATCACAGCAATAGTTGCCGCCCCTTTCTTGATCGGTGCACCTTCTGTTCTCGAGCCGGACGGAAACATCCCTACTGTCTGGTTGTTACGCAGCAATTTAACCGGAATCTTCAGCGTGGAAGGACCGGGATTCTCACGGTTGACCGGAAACGCGCCTACGCTGGTGAAAAGCCAGTTAAGGAAGGGATTGCTGAACAGTTCTTTCTTCGCCATATAATTTATCTGAAGCGGATAAACCGCCATAGCCAGCACAATGATTTCCACCATACTTCTGTGTGTACAAGTCAGAATATAAGCCGGGTCTTTCGGTAAATGCTTTTTATCGACTACTTTCAGTTTTCGTCTGAAAATAACGATAACGACATAAAGAATCGTCGCAAGTAATTTATACATGGATATCTCCCTTTTTCATGAAATTTTCATTATTATCTGCTATTAATATATAATAACATAAACAAGGAGGCTACTATGACCATAGAAGATGAACATGTAGAATATAGAGAAGAACGTCGCACTGAACGGCAGCAGCCTAAGTTTATTCCCCTCTTACTGGCAGGTGTGCTCGGTTCTGCTCTAACACTTGGAGCAGATTATGTCATCGAGCAGAATGGCCAGCCGGATACCCCGAGCGCTGTGCCGCAGGTTGCCGATAATATGACCGTCCAGAACAAGGAGAATGCGACTTTACCGGATATGCTTGAGAAAGTCTCACCTGCCATTGTCGGGGTCGTCAATCTTCAGAAGACCAATGGACTCTTCCCGGACGTCAGCACCACTGAACAGGAGTCAGGGACAGGTTCAGGTGTCATCTATCAGGCTGATGATCAGGCCGCCTACATCGTGACTAACAATCACGTCGTCGAAGGGGCTTCAGATATCAAAGTACAGCTCGCCTCAGGCACGAAAGTGGATGCAGAACTTCTCGGAACAGATGCGCTGACTGATATTGCTGTCCTTAAAATAAAAGGGAATTTCAATATCAAGCCGCTTGCCTTCGCTGATTCCAATAAGATCCGGACAGGGGATGCCGTCTATGCCATCGGTAACCCTCTAGGACTGGATTTATCGAATAGTGTGACAAGAGGCATCATCAGTGCGAAAGAACGGACCATGACCGTCGCTACTTCTGCCGGCGCTTCTACTGTTAAAGCGATTCAGACTGATGCAGCTATCAACCCCGGCAACTCTGGCGGTGCACTCATCAATACAGCAGGTCAGCTTATCGGTATCAACTCAATGAAGATCGCCGCCGCTGAAGTTGAAGGCATCGGATTTGCCATCCCGTCCAATGACGCTCGCACTGTCATCTCTGAAATTGTTAAAAATGGCAAAGTCATTCGTCCGTATATGGGTCTCACACTGATCTCCCTGGATTCAATCCCTGCGCCCTATAGAAATGAAATGAATGCGACTGAAGAAGGTGTGCTGGTTGTCCAGACTGATGAATACGCCGGCAAGACCCTGCAAAAAGGTGATATCATCACCGCAGTTGATGGCAAGAAGGTCACTTCTGACAGCGAGCTGAAAAGCTATCTCTACCAGAACAAAAAAGCTGGTGATTCTCTTAAGTTGAAGATTTATCGTGATAACAAAGAAATGGACGTCTCCCTTATTCTCCGCGATGACGAAAATGTCCGCTGATACGTCAACACTCTGATTACCAGAGTGTTTTTTTCATGAACAAATCAGAGTGATTTGTTCATTTATTTTTAACAATTCTCTATTTGACTTTATGAGTTATTTTACTTATGATTAGGTCATCAATTCTTTGTGAATTCGTTTACAAAAACTTATCTTTTTTGCTTAAAATATGCTATTATCAATTAGGCAGTAAAAAGCATTGCATCCATACTTATCAACTGACTTATTTATTATTCATCACATATAAATCATTAATCTATCGGGGGTTATCATTATGGCAAGAACGGCAGACTATAGAAGTGCGTTTGATGTAATCGGACCAATCATGGTCGGTCCATCTAGTTCACATACAGCAGGTGCAGTAAGAATCGGTTCTGCAGCGCGAACCGTGCTGGGGGTTGAACCTGAAAAAATCCATATTTCATACTATGAATCATTCGCAGAAACGCATTTAGGGCATGGCACTGACTTAGCGATCATTGCCGGCCTTCTCGACTTCGAACCGGAAGATCCACGTGTCAAAACATCTATCGACATTGCAAAAGAAAAAGGAATTGAGATTGAATTTGTTGAGGAAACGGGTACGAGTATTGGAGACCATCCTAATACAGCGCTTGTCAAACTCGATGCAGGTGGCAAGCACGTTGAAGTGTTAGGGAACTCAATCGGTGGCGGCACCATCAAGTTACGGAGTATTCATATCAACGGCGCATGTGTGGTCATGAATCATACATTACCGCTGCTTGTTCTTTACGGCAACAGCCCGATGTCAGAATTCAATGACTGCATCGCTAAAATGTATGATTTAGGCGTTGATATCAACGAAGAGATCAAATCCAGCCTGAATGATTACCATATCATTGCCATTCAGCTCTACAAGCCGATCAAAGAGGAAACATTTGAAGAGATTAAAAATGCTTATCCAGATATCGATTTTTCAAATATTATCTAATTTTATGAGGGGGACTCATTTATGTTTAAATCTATAAAAGAAGTCGTAGACCATGCGACTGAAACGAATCAGTCATTAGCTGAGATTATGATTCAGATGGAGATGGAAACATCTGATATGACGCGTGAAGAAGTTCGCGCTAAAATGCTGAAAAACCTGCAAGTCATGAAAGATGCCGTTAAACGCGGTTCTACCGGTGAAGGTGTTAAATCGGTAACAGGTCTGACTGGACAGGATGCCATCAAGATGCAGAAGTATCGTGAGAAAAACCAGTCATTATCAGGTGATGCTGTCGCACTGGCAATCCAAGGTGCGATTGCCACGAATGAAGTCAATGCGGCGATGGGTCTGATCTGTGCGACGCCTACTGCAGGTTCTTCAGGCACGATCCCGGGGGTTCTCACCTCTCTTGAGGACAAGTTCAATCTGACAGATGATCAGCAGGTTGATTTCCTGTTCACTGCTGCGCTCTGCGGTCTTATTATCGCTAACAATGCCAGTGTGTCAGGTGCGATGGGCGGCTGTCAGGCTGAGGTCGGCAGTGCTTCTGCTATCGCTGCTGCTGCCGCTGTTGCAACATTCGGCGGTACGCCCCAGCAATCAGCCCACGCAATCGCCTTTGCATTAGGCAACCTGCTCGGTCTTGTCTGTGACCCAGTGGCCGGTTTAGTAGAAATTCCTTGTGTCATGCGTAATACAGTCGGCTCAGGTAATGCCCTGATTTCTGCTGACTTAGCGCTTGCAGGTATCGAGTGTAAGATTCCGGCTGATGAAGTGATCGAAGCGATGGATAAAGTCGGTCGTAACTTGCCGCGTGAACTACGTGAAACAGGTCTCGGCGGGATTGCAGGTACTCCGACAGGTGAAGCGATCAAAGCTAAAATCTTCGGCTCACAACATGCATTCAGTTAAACAAAAAAAGTGCTGAACTTAAATGTTCAGCACTTTTTTTCTGTCTAGAAGCTGCGGTCTGCACCGCCACCCCCGAAGCCGCCTCCGCCAAAGCCGCCGCCATCGAAGCCGCCGCCGCCGAAACCGCCCGATGAGAAGCCACCGCCGCCAAAGCCACCGCCCGTCGGGAAGAAGATAATAGGGCCCACACCTCTTCTACGTCCGCCGCCACGTCCACCGCGACCACCGCCGCCAAAGAACATGGAGAAGATCAGATAAAGAAAGAAGAGGGTCAGGATGATATCAAATATACTGAATGAACCGCCGCTGTCAGATGCACTGACCGGTTCTTCACGTGTAAACTTGCTGCCATCATAGCCATAAGAGTCAGCTACTTCCTTCCAGATTGCTTTATACAGCTTCGTCACACCAGAAGCATAGAGCGCTTTAGCCTGAGGGTCCTGACCTTTCGGGTCGATGGCCACTGCTTTCTGTATATCAGGTAGTGCATATTGATCGGTCAGTGCCCCGACCTTTGCATCATTGAGGACACCTTCCAGACCATAACCGACCTGGACGTTTAATCCCCGGTTTCTGAATTCATTGCCATTATCAAGGTTCAGTAAGATGACAATCCCGTTGTCCTTCTCTTTCTGACCTACCCCGTACTCACGACCTGCCCGAAGTGCATAGTCTCCTTTAGGTTCCTGTCCGATAGTAGGCATGGTCATCAGTAGAATTTCAGCTGTCGTTCCTTGTTCCAATCGATTACCCAGCTCATTCAGTTCAGCCACCTGTGTCTGATTCAGAATACCGATATGGTCCTGCGTGTAGACAGGGTTCTTAAGCTTGGGTAGAGGTTCAGCTGCATTCACCTCATAGAATGGATAAAGTAAGACAAAAATCGCGATTAAGAACGCGATTTTTTTTGTCATTATTTTTCATCTCCATTGTTGAAATCAACTTTAGGAGCATCTTTTGCAGCACTATCTGCCTTGAAGTATTCTTTCTCATGTTTGCCGACAATACCTGCAAACAGGTTCATCGGAAAGCTTTTCACGACTTTATTGTATTCCGTTACTTTGTCATTGTAATCACGGCGTGCAACCGCGATTCTGTTCTCTGTGCCTGCCAGTTCATCACGTAAACCCGTGAACTGCGCATCTGCTTTCAGTTCGGGATAGTTTTCACTGATAGCAATTAAACGTCCTAAAGCTGACGTCATTTCAGCATTTGCCTCTGCTTTGTCGGCAGCTGTACCATTGGCTGTCGCACCAGCTAATTTAGAACGTGCATCTGCTACTGATTTGAAGACATCAGATTCATGTTTGGCATAGCCTTTGACTGTTTCAACTAAGTTAGGAATTAAATCAAGACGACGTTGAAGCTGTGTATCGATATTCGACTCCTCTTTGTTGACATCCTGCTCAAGTGAAACTAAGCGGTTGTAAGGTCCCATCACCATCGTTCCTAGGATAGCGAGGACCGCGATAATCGCAATAATCGGTATAAGTAATTTTCTCATGACATTTCTCCTTTAAGTAAGTTAATTCTCTAATACCCAAAAAGGACTGGCTTTAACCAGTCTTTCATGCTATTTATAGTTGACCATAAAGTACTTCTTCTTGCCTCTTCTGATGATGGTGAACGCGTTATCTATTTTATCTGCCGCAGTGATCTCATAGGCTGTATCCATAACTTTATGGCCGTTAATGGAGATCGCACCGTTCGTGATATCCTCTCGTGCCTGTCTTTTACTTGGACTGACACCTGCTTCAACCAGATAATCTACTAAATGAGTGGCTTCTGCTACTGTGCTCTGAGGCACGTCCTTGAAGCCTTGACGGATTTCATCAGCTGATAACTGTGATAAATCACCTTTAAAGAGAGCATCTGTAATGCGGATCGCATCTTTAAGGGCCGCTTCATCATGCACCAGTTTCGTCACTTCAGCCGCAAGTGCTTTCTGCGCTTTTCTAAGATGAGGTTCTGTTTCGAGAGAAGTCTCGAGCGCTTCGATCTCCTCTTTCGATAGGAATGTGAAGTACTTAAGAAATTTGATCGCATCTGCATCTGGTGTGTTGATCCAGAACTGATAGAACTCATAAGGTGAAGTCTTCGTCCGGTCAAGCCATACCGCACCTGACTCGGACTTGCCGAACTTTTTGCCGTCTGCTTTAGTGACGAGTGGAACCGTAATACCGTAGGCTTCCACTTCGCCGTACATACGGCGCATCAGTTCAAGGCCTGATATAATATTACCCCACTGGTCGGAGCCGCCAAGCTGAATCTTGACCTGATGTGCTTGATTGAGATGGCCGAAGTCAATCGCCTGCAGAA
Source organism: Macrococcus bovicus (assembly GCF_004359575.1). Classification (GTDB taxonomy): domain Bacteria; phylum Bacillota; class Bacilli; order Staphylococcales; family Staphylococcaceae; genus Macrococcus; species Macrococcus bovicus. Next base: position 468,327 of record NZ_SCWF01000001.1, read on the forward strand.
TCGTATAGGTGAATTCTGTATAGGAGATACCCGTCTCCAGGCGTGACTGAATACTATCTTTAGCAAGCATATAGTTCACGCCGACATGTTTACCGTAGTCTCTCAGGAACGTCAGAAGATCGATCTGACCGAGCCAATCTTTATTATCGACACGGATAGCACCGTTGTCGCCACTGAAATCGAATAGCTGTTCCATCTGTTTCTTGATGCCGTCAACATTATGCTGGACCATTTCAGGTGTCTGTAAGACCCGCTCATCTGTCCGGCCGGATGGATCCCCGATCATCCCTGTCGCCCCGCCGATCAGGACAACCGGACGATGACCATGTGCCTGGAAACGGCGTAACGTCAGAAACGGCAACAAGTGACCGATATGCAGGCTATCTGCAGTGGGGTCGGCACCGCAGTAGATGCTGACGCTCTCCTTGTTAAGCAGCGCTTCAATTTCCTCCGGATGAGTCTCCTGATAAATCAGACCGCGCCATTTCAAGTCCTTTAATAATTCATTCGTCATATAAATCCCTCCTGTATAAAATAAAAAAAAGCACCCCTACTTATGTAAGGGTGCTTGAATACACGGTACCACCAAACTTATGATTGCTCATCACTTTACTGATGAAAAGGTCATCAGAGCCGCCAGACTGTAAAGTTAGGTGTATTCAGTCATAACTTCCCGTCAGTTCCCAGCCCCACTGACTCTCTAAGAGAGAAGTTTATGTCTTACTTGTCCTATAGTCTGAAGTATATAATTATGTTATTAGTTTAATGAAGGAATGCTTCTAAGTCAAGTCCTTCCTGTGCTATACTGAATATAATTCAGGAGGTTAGAGATGTCAAAACTAAAGCGAAGTTCTTCTGACGGGAAGAATATCTATACTCAAAATAAGTCTAATCTTAAGACAGTCAAATGGACACCCTATGTCATATTCAATTCTATTTATAAAGTATGTGCGAATCTATTTCTCCTCATACTGATCGGCGGTTTTCTTCTTGCCACGTTACTGGGCGGCTTCGGCATCGGTTATTTTGCAGGACTGGTCAAAGATGAACCTGTCCCCTCTAAAAATGAACTGAAGAACTCATTATACTCAATGAATCAAAGTTCTACTGTTTATTTTGCGGGAGGGGAATCGTTAGGGAGTCTGAATGCGGATACCCTGCGCACCGTCATTCAATATGATCAAGTCACACCACATGTGGTCGATGCCCTGATCTCCACCGAGGATGAGAATTTCTATCAGCATAACGGCATTGTCCCTAAAGCTTTCATCCGGGCAAGCGCCCAGGAATTTCTCGGCAGCGCTTCTTCATCAGGGGGCAGTACGTTGACGCAGCAGTTGGTGAAGAACCAGTTGCTGTCCAATGAAACTTCCTTTGAGAGAAAGGCAAAAGAAATGCTGCTGTCATTCAGAGTCGAAAAGACACTGACTAAAAAGCAGATACTTGAAGCCTATTTAAATGTGGTCAGTTTCGGTCGTAATACTAACGGTCAGAATATCGCGGGGATCGAAGCGGCGGCACAAGGTGTGTTCGGTAAAAAAGCGAAGGATCTCAATATCGCTCAGAGTGCCTATCTGGCCGGTATGCCTCAGAACCCTTATGCCTATACACCCTTCTTGATCACCGGGGAAGTGAAAAAAGATGCTGACCTTCAATACGGCTTTCAGCGTCAGAAATATGTGCTGAAGCGGATGAAAGAAGAAAAGAAAATCACCGAACAGGAATACCGGAATGCACTGAAATTTAATCTGAAGCAATCATTCGTTGAACGGATATCCAAGCCGGACGTAGAATATCCTTTCCTGACGAAGGAAGTGGAAAATCGTGCAGTCGATATCCTTAAATATGAACTTGCCAAAAAAGATAAAGTATCAGCGCAGGAACTCGATGAGACCCCGATACTCAACGACGAATATACAGCTCTCGCTAACGATAAAGTCAGAAATGAAGGCTATAAGATTCAGACGACAATCAATAAACCGATCTTTGATAAAATGAACGAAATCAAAGACAATCCTTATTATTATTCCTATGATCGACCAGCTGAAGTAGAAGGCAAGACCGTCAACCTGCAGCAGGAAGTCGGTGTCATGTTAAAAGAGAACGAAACCGGAAAAATCATCGCGTTTGTCGGTGGACGTGACTACGAAAAATCACAGAATAACCATGTGACGCAGACAAGACGCTCACCCGGCTCTACCATGAAACCGCTCGTGGCCTATGCCCCTGCGATTGAATACGGCGTCACAACCCCTGAAACGATGCTGCTCGATAAACGGTTCGATGTGAATGGATATTCACCGGAGAACTATGCGCGTGAAGAGTTCGGCCAGATCACTACACGTATGGCGCTTATCAACTCTTTCAACTTGAGTACGTTAAGACTTTATTCAAGCATTCAGGATAGAAAGCCATGGGAATTCCTTGATAAGATGCACATCAATATCCCGGATAACCAGAAACCTAACCTATCCCTGCCGCTCGGTGCGACAGATATGACCCTTGAAGACGATGTGGACGGTTTCTCGACATTCGCCAACAAAGGGAATTATCAGGAATCCTATATGATTGAATCCATCAAAGATAACAGCGGTAAAACCATCTACAAACACCAGGCAGCCCCTGAGCGGGTATTCAGTGATGCGACCGCCTATATCATGACAGATATGCTGCGTGGTGTCCTGGACACGGGTAGTGCTTATCAGCTGAAAGGCACCTTCCAGTTCAACCAGGACTGGGCAGGTAAGACAGGTACTGCTGAGAACGGTACAGACAGTCTCTTCATCGCTTATAATCCGAAGGTGACTCTCGGCATCTGGATGGGCTATGATAAGCTCATACCTTTTGACGAGGAGAATCACTATCAGCTGAAGTTATGGCGGGATATCAACAACAGTATTACAGCAGTTGATCCTGAGCAGATGGGTGTGAACGAGCAGTTCAGTAAACCTGACAGTGTGGAAACCCGTAAAATCTGTCAGATCACCAACAGCCCGAATGGTTCATGTAATCAGGGCGAACCTGCTGCTGACAGTCTCGTATGGAAGAATACAGACTTATCGAATAAAACGATTGATGATTCACGTGTGCTGAACCGCTTAGGTAACAAGATTGACAGCAACGTTAAAGCGAAGATTTCTCCTAAGTCGCCTATCGCGGATCAGTTCAATAAATTGCGTGGCCAGAATAAGAAAAGCGAAGATAAAACCCAGTAAAAATGATGCACCCCAAGCGTTAGATCTGACATCTGACGTTTGGGGTGTTTTTATACGGCTCAATATTCATCAAAGTGTGCCATTCAGCCGACAGAAAAAGACGCAACCATATGGATGCGTCTCATATCATTAGAATAAACCGACTGCATTACCTTCCGCGTCGATATCCATATTCAGTGCGGCTGGTTGTTTTGGTAAACCAGGCATTGTCATGATATCGCCTGTTAACGCCACGATGAAGCCAGCCCCTGTTTTAGGGATTAATTCACGGATCGTGATTTCAAAGCCGGCTGGACGGCCTAATTTCTTAGGATCATCTGTGAATGAGTACTGTGTTTTAGCCATACATACCGGGTAGTTATCCCAGCCGTTGTCTTTGATTGTTTTAAGCTGTTTTTTCGCGCTGTCCGTGAAGACTACATCATCTCCGCCGTAGATATCCTGTACAATCTTGCGGATTTTGTCTTCAACTGGTAATTCAAGCTCGTATAATGGTTTGAAGTTCTGTTCAGTATCCATGACTTCTTTCACGAGTTTAGCAAGCTCTACGCCGCCTTCTCCGCCTTTTTCCCAGACTTCTGTCAGCGCGATTTTAATATTGCGGTCTGCACACCATTGTTTAACGAAGTTCACTTCTTCTTCTGTATCAGTAACGAACGCGTTTAAAGCCACGACCGGTTCAACACCGAACTGTTTTAAGTTCTCTAAGTGTTTTTCGAGATTGACAATACCTTTTTTAAGTGCATCAACGTTTTCAGCTTTAAGCTCATCCTTCGCTACGCCGCCATGCATTTTCATCGCACGGATGGTTGCGACTACAACAATAGCACTTGGTTCTAAACCAGCACGACGTGATTTGATATCCATGAATTTCTCTGCACCTAAGTCAGAACCGAAGCCTGATTCAGTCACCACGATGTCTGCCATCTGACGGGCTGTGTTAGTTGCGATGATTGAGTTACAGCCGTGCGCGATGTTAGCGAATGGACCGCCGTGGATCAGAGCAGGTGTGCCTTCGATTGTCTGGACTAAGTTAGGTTTGATTGCATCTTTCAGGATTAAGGCTAAAGCACCTTGTACCCCTAAATCTCCGACAGTCACAGGTTTACGGTCATAAGTGAAACCGATGGTAATCTTAGCGATGTTTTCTTTTAAGTCATGAATATCACGAGATAAACAGAATACGGCCATGATCTCACTGGCAACCGTGATATCAAATCCATCTTCACGAGGTACCCCTTTGAACGGGCCGCCTAGACCTACAACAACCTGACGTAATGAACGGTCATTCATATCTAATACACGTTTCCAGGAGATACGACGAGGGTCGATGTTCAGTTGATTTCCTTGATAAATATGGTTATCAATGAATGCCGCTAATGCGTTGTTCGCAGTAGTAATCGCATGTAAGTCACCATTAAAGTGCAAGTTGATCTCTTCCATTGGTAAGACTTGCGCGTAACCTCCACCCGTAGCGCCGCCTTTCATACCAAATACAGGTCCAAGAGACGGTTCACGAAGAGCAACCATAACGTTTTCACCGATTTTTCTGAATGCATCACTCAGCCCGACAGTTACAGTAGATTTCCCTTCGCCAGCTGGTGTCGGACTCATCGCAGTCACTAATACCACTTTACCTTTAACAGGCTTATCAATTAACTGTGTATTAATTTTTGCTTTATAAAAACCATAAGGTTCTACTGACTCTTTCGGAAAACCCGCTTCTTCAGCGATTTCCTGGATGGGACGAATTGTAGAGCGTTTAGCGATTTCTAAATCAGATAAATATTCAGCCATTATATTGTGTCTCTCCTTTAAATGTTTTTAACTCCTATTTAATGATATGATAAAGCGGTTTCATTGTCGACCGATTTACAAAAAAAAAATAAAGAATCAACTTGAGTTGATTCTTTATTTCGTTGTGCCTCTATAATCAATTCGATAAGGCAGCACCACATTGGTCTCCTCTATCTCTTCATCATTCATGAATTTCGTGAGAAGTCGCATACCGACTGCCCCGATATCATAGAGCGGCTGCATCACACTGGAGAGCTTAGGACGGACCATCTGCACAAGACGCGTGTTATTAAAACTGATGATCTGCAGGTCATCAGGAATAGAAAGGCCGGCATCCTGCGCTGCATGGACGATGCCGATAGCCTGTTCATCGCTGATACAGAGCACGGCCTCCGGTTGTGTATCCTTGATATGATGAAAAGCTTTTTCGCCATCAAGATACTGTTCATTGCCGATGTAGACAGCAGAAGGATCCAAGTGCAGTTGATGCTCTGTCAGAACGGCCTCCATACCTGCCTGTACATCCAGCCGGGCTTTTTCAGAGTAACCGCCCCCTACAAATGCAAAACGTTTAACTCCTTGCTCAAGCAAGCGCTCAGTGATCTCTCTACTTGCCTTTTTATAATCAATATTGACAGCCGGCAATGTCTCTTCAACATCGTGTGTACCAGATACCACTACAGGTACAGAAGTCGACTGGATCAGCTGCAGGGTCTCAGATGACAATGTCCCCCCCAAGAAGATGATGCCATCGACTTGCTTACTGAGCAGATTATTGAAAATATCATTTTCTTTTGCAGCATCATTATCCGAGTTCGAGATAATCGTCTGATATTTATACATTTTTGCGATGTCTTCCAGGCCTCTGGCAAGCTCCGAATAGTAAATATTAGAGATATCAGGGATAATGACACCGACAGTTGTCGTCTTTTTGCTGGCAAGTCCGCGGGCAACAGCATTCGGGCGATAGTTCAGACGTTTGATGACTTCATTGACCCGGTCTCTTGTCGCTGGTTTAACGTTCGGATTGCCGTTAACCACTCGTGAGACAGTCGCCATTGACACTTTGGCCTCGCGTGCGACATCATAGATAGTAATTGTCATGATGACCTCCTGTAATCGTTTTCTTTCTCATTATATCACGCTTTTTGACAATGTTATATTATAAATACAACTGACGGGCTTTGTCAATTTCAGTGAAGAAAGAATCAAATTCCTGAAGGTCCATCTGCTGGCCAGCGTCACTGAGCGCAACGGCCGGATCCGGGTGAACTTCTGCCATCACACCGTCTGCCCCTACTGCCAGGGCGGCTTTCGCAACAGGCAGCATGATATCCTTGCGCCCTGTGGAATGCGTCACATCAACAAGCACTGGCAGGTGAGTGCCCTGCTTCAGGATAGGTACCGCTGAGATATCCAGCGTGTTGCGTGTCGCTTTTTCATACGTTCTGATGCCGCGTTCACACATGATGATCTGACTGTTGCCGTTAGAGTGAATATATTCTGCCGCATAAATAAATTCCTCAATGGTCGCCGCTAAGCCCCTTTTCAGCAGAATAGGCTTATTGGATTTACCCGCTTCCTTCAGAATCTCAAAGTTCTGCATATTACGTGCACCAATCTGAAAGACATCAACATACTGATCGGCCATTTCAAAATGCGCGGGATTGACAATCTCCGAGACGATATTCAGTCCATATTTCTTGTTCATCTCTTTCAATATCTTCAGGCCTTCTTCACCTAGCCCCTGGAAATCATAAGGGGATGTGCGCGGTTTAAAGGCACCGCCCCGAATGAACTTCTGTCCTCTCGCAGCCAGCTGACTTGCCACCGCGTCAACCTGCTCATAAGATTCGACAGAACATGGACCAAATACAAATATTTTCTCCTGTCCGCCGATTTCTGCGCCGTTAGGGAACGAGACAATGGTGTCTTCCGGCTTCATCTTACGGGAAACCAGCAGGTGTTTCTCATTCTGGGCCTGCTGTAGTTCTGTGGATGCTTTGAAAATTTCTTTAAACAACTGTTTAATGACATTATCATCATAAGGGCCTTTATTCTGTTCTATCAGTTGATTCAGCATCTCTTTTTCACGTTGCGGGTCATATATGTCTGTCCCCGCCTTCATTTTCTCCTGCCCTATTTTCTTAGCGACTTCTCCGCGCTCTGTCAGAAGCTCGAGTATAGCAAAGTTGATTTCTTCAATTCTAGTTCTTAATTGATTGAGTTCTGTCATTATTACACCTCTTCATAAAAAAATTTAAAATAAAAATAGTAGGGCGAGAATCACCCTACTATTCTATCACAGGATTAACAGAATCACTTGCTATTTGTTTTTACCTGGTTTGTTATTATTTTTATTGTAGTTTTTGTTGTTGCTGTTGTTTTTATTGTTATTTTTTTTCTGGCTATTCTGATTTTTGTTGACGTTGCCACTTACATCAGTATTGTTCTTTTTGTGTCCTTCAATATCACTCGTTGTATCTTTATCAACGATCGCTAATGGCTCAGTTAAAGAATCATCATTCACTTCTTCTTTGATGGCACGGCGTTGTGCAGCAAGAGCGTCAGTATCAGCTTTTAACTGTGTATCCGTTTTAACGTCAGTATTGTTTTTATCTCTATCATCAATTTCTACAACTTTAACAGTTGAATGCGGTTGTGTTGTTTGACTTTTGTTATCTTCTTTTTTCTCTTGTGCTTTTTCTTTTACTTCTTCTTTTTTCTCCTGTGCTTTTTCTTTCACTTCGCCTGCTTTTTGAGCGACCTGTTCTTTTACTTCAGGTGCTTTCTCTGCTACTTTCTCCTGCACCTCGTTCGCTTTCTGCTCAGCCTGTTCTTTCACTTCGCCTGCTTTTTGAGCGACCTGTTCTTTCACTTCAGGTGCTTTCTCTGCTACTTTCTCCTGCACCTCGTCCGCTTTCTGCGCAGCCTGTTCTTTCACTTCGCCTGCTTTTTGAGCGACCTGTTCTTTCACTTCAGGTGCTTTCTCTGCTACTTTCTCCTGCACCTCGTCCGCTTTCTGCGCAGCCTGTTCTTTCACTTCGCCAGCTTTTTGAGCGACCTGTTCTTTCACTTCAGGTGCTTTCTCTGCTACTTTCTCCTGCACCTCGTTCGCTTTCTGCGCAGCCTGTTCTTTCACTTCGCCAGCTTTTTGAGCGACCTGCTCTTTCACTTCAGGTGCTTTCTCTGCTACTTTCTCCTGCACCTCGTTTGCTTTCTGCGCAGCCTGTTCTTTCACTTCGTTCACTTTTTGAGCGACCTGTTCTTTTACTTCAGGTGCTTTTTCTGATACTTTCTCCTGCACCTCGTTTGCTTTCTGTACAACTTGCTCTTGAACTTCTCCCGCTTTTTGCACGACTTGTTCTTTGATTTCCTGTGCTTTTTCTTTGACATCGCTGACTTTTTCAGTCACTTTAGCTTTGATTTCATCCGTTTTTGAAGGCTGCGCTTCTTTGTCAACTGAGTCATTAACTGCACTGTCCTTGAATGTAACCACTTTAGTGTTGATATCTTTCTTGAGGTCGCGACCTGGCTTTGGTGCGAGCAGTAATCCTGCGAGAGTACCAATTGCAATACCAAATGTCAGACCGAAAGTGAAGTCACGAGCGATTGTATTTCTGCATTGTACTTCATATTCCTTCACAGAATGCGTATGTAAATCGCGATTATAGGTATGACCTCCGTTTGATCTGTAAACCGTTGCCGTTTCATTGTTTCTCCCATTGTTAAGCTCTCTGTTATAAGTATTGACCATGTTGTTTCTCCTCCTCGAATTATAAAAAAATAGGAATACACTTATTTATCAAGTATATTCCCAATTATTTTATTCATAAACTTATTTATTGTGAAGTCCTGCATTGATTCTGTCTTCATCTACATGATTGTAGTTTGCAGTATCTTTATTGAAGACTTCTTTGTCCTGGTTGACAACCACTTGGTTAGAGAAGTCATAAGCGTTACGACGCTCTTTTCTCATTTTCCATTTGTCTGCCACTTCCATTGCAACGTTAGACCATTGTACCACTTGTGCAATCTGGTCTTTGTTGTTTGCGATGTTCTGCGTGATTGAAGTTGTCACACGATCTACGTGGCTGTTTAAATTGTTGACAGTACCACCGATGCCTTGAACCGCATCCACAACCGTATTTAAACGAGCTGATTTATCCTGAACATCCTCAGCCAGTCTGTTTGTTTTGTGAAGTAAGTCAGTTGATTCACGAGTAATCCCCTGAATCTGTCCTTCTACTCCGTCCAACGTTTTAGCAACGTGGTCTAAGTTTTTCTTAACTGAAAGTAATACGATGACGATACCGATACACAGAATCAAGAATGCGATTGCTGCGATAATACCGGCGATTGGTAAAATCCATTCCATATTGAGCCCCTCCTAGTGTGGTTATCCTTAATTTACTCTTTTTTTATACCCCTGTTAAAGGGCTTAAAACATGTTAGTTAAACCATTATAACAAATTTTCATAGGATTGCTGAAATTTCTGAATATCTCCGGCACCCATAAAGAGCAGGACTGAATCACTGTGCTGCTTCAGCACATCGATGCCCTCTTCCGTCAGCACCTGAGAACTCGGGATCAGTTCAGCTAAATCCTGAATGGTTAACGTCCCGTTCTTTTCGCGGGCCGAACCGAAGATTTCACAGAGATACACTTGATCCGCTTCTTTCAGGCTGTCTGCAAACTCATTCAGAAACTTTTCTGTCCGTGAGAAAGTATGCGGCTGGAAGATGGCGATGACTGATTTAGCCGGATACTTTTTACGCGCTGACTCGATTGTCGCTTTAATCTCTGCGGGATGATGCGCATAATCATCGATCAGAATCTGTGAGCCTTCCTTTTTCTCACTGAACCGACGCTTCACGCCGCCGAATAATGCCAAGGCTTCCTTGATATTGTCGACGTCCAGTTGCTCAAGGTAGCAGACGGTGATGACTGCCAGAGCGTTCAGCACTTGATGGTTACCGAACATCGGTGTTTTGAAATTGCCGTAGAACTGGTTATCAATGCGTACATCGAAAGACGTTCCCTCACTGGATGTGACGATATTCTCAGCCCTGACTCTGTTATCCTGACCTATACCGTAGTAATAGACCGGTATATCCACCTTAAGATTGTGAAGAGTCTTGTCGTCACCGCAGGCAATGATCGCTTTTTTGACTTTATGTGCCATCTCCTGGAATGCATTGAAGACATCCTCTAAATTTTTGAAGTAGTCGGGATGGTCAAAATCAATATTTGTGATAATAGCATAGTCAGGCGTGTAGCTGAGGAAGTGTCTTCTATATTCACACGCTTCAAATGCGAAATACTCACTTTCAAGCTGGCCCATCCCTGTGCCGTCGCCAATAAGATAGGACGTTTTTTTGTCGCCGTTCATCACATGAGACAGGAGTCCTGTCGTAGATGTCTTACCGTGGGCCCCTGTCACCGCTATAGACGTATACTGACTCATGAAACGACCCAGAAAGTCGTGATAACGATAGTACTCTACACCTAATTCCTTTGCACGGACGACTTCTGGATGGTCATCCCCGAAGGCATTACCGGCAATAACCGTCATGCCTTCTTTAATATTAGCTGCGTCAAACGGCATGATCTGAATGCCTTTATCTCTAAGTGCATCCTCCGTAAAAAAATGTTTGTCGATATCAGAGCCCTGCACCTCATGATCCATATCAAACAGAATATGTGCCAGTGCACTCATACCTGAACCCTTTATACCGATAAAATGATATAACGTCATAGTTCCACTCCTATAATTGATTTTCACTCACTAACACAGTTCTTGGTTTAGAACCATTTGCACCACTAATATACCCCATCGATTCTAAACTGTCGATGATTCGAGCCGCACGATTGTAGCCGATCTGGAATCGGCGCTGCAGCTGGGAAGTCGAGATGTGCCCTTCTTCCAGCATGAACTGCACCACTTCATCAAAGAGTTCATCCTGCGGGACTTCGTTCCCTTTTTCGAGCAGTTCTTTCTCCTGAAACAGGTATTGCGGTTCCCCCTGCGCCTTGATGTAGTCCACGACTGCGTCAATTTCCTCATCCGAAACATAGCAGCCTTGAATACGGATCGGTTTATTCATGCCGTTGCCCTGGTACAGCATATCGCCGTTCCCGAGTAATTTCTCGGCACCGCCATTGTCCAGAATGGTTCTGGAATCAATGGAAGACGAGACCATGAAGGCAATCCGTGTCGGTACATTGGCTTTGATCAGACCGGTGATGACATTGACAGAAGGCCGCTGGGTCGCGAGAATCATGTGGATGCCTGCCGCCCGCGCTTTCTGAGCGATACGGGCAATTGAATGTTCAACGTCCTGCGGTGCCATCATCATCAAGTCTGCCAGTTCATCGATGACCACGACAATTTTCGGCATGCGTTTGTCATAAGGTGATTTCTGATTGTAAGCTGTGATATTACGGACATGGACGTCAGAGAACACTTTGTAGCGTCGTTCCATTTCTTCCACGACCCACTTCAGACTTTCTGTCGCTGCTTTCACATCGGTGATAACCGGTGCAATCAGGTGAGGCAGCTCATTATAAGGTGCCAGTTCCACCATCTTGGGATCGATCAGCAGTAGCTTCAGTTCATTCGGATTATTGCGATATAGCAGCGATAACAGAATGGCATTGATGCTGACCGATTTACCTGATCCTGTTGCTCCCGCAATCAGTGCGTGCGGCATCTTCGCAATATCCATCAGCATCGGCTCATTATTGATTTTGGCACCGAGCGCGACCATCAGCTTCGATTCAGCGAACTTAAACCGTTTACTGAAGATCACTTCACTTAGATTGACCTTGCGCGTGTCAATATTCGGGACTTCCACGCCGACACGTGACGTACCTGGAATCGGTGCTTCAATGCGAATCTCCTTCGCGGCAAGCGCCATCTTGATGTCATCCTGCAAGTTAGTGATGCGGCTGACTTTCACGCCTTTTTCCACTGATAATTCGTAGCGGGTGACAGACGGGCCGATGACCACTTCTTCCACTTTCGCCGGAACATTGAAGTGATAGAAAGCTTCATCCAGCTGCTGACGCTGTTCTTCCACCCATTCAACATTTTCATGTGATTTCTCTTCCGGTGACAGCAGACTGACGGGTGGCAGCAGATACTTCGGCCCTATTCTTTTGGTTTTTTCGGTCTCTGCTTTCTTCTCTTCAGCTGATGATGCCGGAGCTGTTTCCTTTGTCACTGAAGTTGCTGACGCTTTATTCATCAGTCGTTTTTTATCAGATGGTGTCATCAAGACATTGAACGGTGATGTTTTACGTTTGGGCTGTGGTGCAGGTTCTGAGGTTTCGCTAGACTTCACTGTTTCAGTGAAAACTGCCTCCTCAATTTCAGGTTCTTTTATCACTTCAGGCTGTGGCTCTGATTCAGTTGATAACTCAGATAGTGGTTCTGCACTTTCTGCCTGTCCTGCCATTATCTCTGTTTCTATTACTTCCGGCTCAGTTTCCACCGCTTCAACGGGTTTTTCTTCAACTACTTCCACCGCTTCTGTAACAGCTTCTATCTCTCTTTCAGCCTGTTCAGTTTCAGGATTTCGTCCGACTTCAAAGACCATTTTCTCTATCACAGCGTCATTCTGAGCTCTGCTTGAATCTACTTCAGTGACTGCCGGCTCTATCAGATGATCTTCTGATGAATCAGATGAGACAGTAATGGTCTCAATCGGCGCATCTTCTGTTAATGGTGCACTGATTTCCTCCACTTCAAGCGATTTAAATGATTCCTCCTGCAGCTCAATCGTTTCCACTTCTAATTCTGCTGTTAGAATCTCTACCAGTTTCTCCTGCTCCTTCTGCTGTCGTCTCGCTTCTTCAAATGCCTTTCTTGCCTGCATTTTCTTCTCGCGTTCCTTGCGGATTTCAGCGACAATCTGTGACGCATAGATATTCTCGACATTGACCACATTATCCTTCTGACGGTATGTCGGTATGTCCGGCTTCACTTTTTCCGGCTTCTTACCTGTCAGCGGTGTGATGACTACTTTTTCCTCGCTAGGTTTCAGGTTTTTACGGGTGCCGAATATAGCTGACGGCACTTCGCTTGCCGTAAACTGTCGTTTCTTATCAGGTATTCTTTGCGGCTGGTATTCTTTCGTTCTCTGCGGTCTCGGCTTCTCCGGCTGTTCCTGTTTCTGTCTTCTCGCTCTTCTTCGCTCAAAGTATTCGTCGTCAACAAACTGCTGACTCATCCGGCCGTTGTCCTGAACTTCAGGCTGTTCTGTTAAGACGGGCTCTTTGCGGTCATCACCAAGGTCGATAGGAAAGCGGAATTTCCCGCGTGGCCTTCTATAAATATCCTGATGCTGATCAACATCTGTCTCGACAGGCTGCTGTTCTTTTTCATCTTGTCCAAAAAGTTTATCGAACCAGCTCATCTTCAATCACACCTTTATAATTGATTAAAAAAGTCTGTTCCCGGTGTCATGGACGCATCCAGAACAAGAATCCCTTTTTTCTCTTCTGAATCTGTAAGCCCTAGTTCACGTTCTGAACAAATCATCCCGCTGGAAGGCACACCGCGTAATTCAGCATCTTTGATAATCATCCCGCTTGGCATGACAGCTCCTACTTTTGCAACTACGACGTTCTGACCTGCCGCAATATTCTTCGCTCCGCAGACAATCTGCAGCACTTCATCGCCGACATCTACCTGGCAGACATTGAGTTTATCCGCATCAGGATGTTTCTCCATCTCATCCACGTGTCCGACAACGAATTTAGGAGAGAGATCCACTTCGAGTGGGCCGATCCCTTTCTTCGCTAAAACGTCATTAATCTGAGCGACACGCTCCTCGTTCAGTTCAACCTGGCCGTCTGATTGAATGTTCAGCTCTGCGACATTGTAGACATTGTAACCGACAATCTCGTCATTCTGCAGAATCGTCACCACATCACCCTGGCGGTTATAGGTGAATGGTCCTTCCGTCTGTTTCACTGTGATAAGAAGAACATCTCCAATATGCTTGTTATAAAAAATATTCATGTGGTCTACTCCTTTTTTTCCTGTTCAAATTTTTTACGGTTCGCTTCAATTCGTTTCATTGTTTCTGTATCTCGTTTTGCGTTGTTCTTGCCAAGAATGAAAACCGGCGTCAGTGTACCTTTGTCGTACTGGAATGACAGAGAAGTGATGGGCACGAGGCCGTTGCTGAAGAACTGCATCATCATCTGCGCCATGATATCATAGCCTGTTTCATTCTGAATATCCGCAATGATCAGGACATCAGCATGCGGTGTCGCAATGAGCAGCTCGCCTTCTTTCTTACGGTCAAACTCAGCAAGAAGGCTTTCGTTTAAAATACGGCTGGCGTCGTAACCATCATTGGAATTGAAGAAATAAAAAGCGTTGCCCGCTACCTGATCCTTTTTATAAGGGTTATCGAGCTTGCGGATATTAAACAGCGCCTGTTCTCTGACATGGTCCGCTGATAACTTCATTTCTGACAGCAACTGCTCGTCAATCAGACGATAGGTCGTACCGAGGTCCAGCGCATAATAAATATTGGTCTCAGCCGTATGCGCTGTGATGAGGAAGGGCTTTCCGTCCGTTTCTTGCGGGAAGCTGGTTGAGCGGATGACCGGCATAATTTTGATGGCATCAACGGATTTCTCACGTTCATCTGCCATCGCTTTTATCGTTTCACTGATGTAATACAGCACTTCATCAATAATCTTCTCGCCCTGCGCTTTATGTTTGGCGACGATAGGTGCAAGCTTGATCGTCAGACCTTTCTGGTTATCAGCACGCTCGACACGCAGCGTCTCTTCTTTGCGGTCGAACTTGATATTCAGCTCTGATGAATCCAGTTTTGCGGTTATGGCGTCACGTATTTCAAAGACATTCATCTCTATACACTCCTCAATTCATGTACTCTTCATTGTACAATAAAACCACGATGAACGGTAGCCATCGTGGTCTGTCATTAAAGAGCATCAATAAAGGCATTGATCTCTTCTTTAGTTTTGCGGTCCTTCGAAACAAAGCGGCCGATTTCCTGTCCGTCTTTAAAAGCAATAAAGCTTGGAATACCCATTACATCATATTCCACCGCCAGATCCATCAGTTCATCGCGGTCAATGGAGACAAACTGATAATCAGGATGAGAGGCTTCGATCTCTGGCAGTGCCGGTTTAATAAAGTGACAATCCGGACACCAGCCGGCTGTAAACATCGCAATCGTCGGGGCATCGATCATTTCCTTGAAGTTCTCTACACTTGTTATATTTTTCATGTTCGCTCTCCTGTCATAATCTGCTGATCACCTGGTTTGATGATATGTGCATTTTTCATCAGTCTATATACACTATAACTGATAACGGCCGGCAGAATAAAATGAAACACTAGAATCTGCAGCCATGTTTCGACGGATGTGCCCATCGTCCGTATCGTCATGATCTGACCGACGAAGCCGCTCGTCCCCATGCCCGCACCGGCCGCCACATTTTTCATCGGCCAGAGAATGGTCATGAGCGGTGCTGTAATGATACTCGCAATCACCGGCGGCACCAGTATGAACGGATTTCTTAAATAGTTCGGAATCTGGATCTTACTTGTGCCGATGCCGTTCGCAATGACCCCTTGGATGCCATTGTCACCGTAACTCGTCACTGCAAAGCCGATCATATGGCAGCAGCAGCCGATTGTCGCAGCTGCTGCGGCTGTCCCTTCAATGCCAAGCATAAGGGCCAGTGCAGCACTTGAGATCGGACTGGATAACGTCAGGCCGAAGACAGCCGACACTAAAATCCCCATAAGCAGCGGCTGCTGCTCAGTAGAGAATGTGATAAAATCCCCGAGTCCGGTCATCAGTCTCGCAATAAACGGCCCGATCAGTTTAGCGACAACCGCGCCGATGATAAGCGTCAGAAGCGGTGTCAGCAGTATATCAATCTTCGTTCGCCCGGAGTACAGCCGGCCTATCTCTGATGTGATCAGTGCCACCAGATATGTCCCTGCTGCACCGCCGAGCTCATAGCCGTACATGCCGGTCACAGCGCTCGAAAAGATCACTAAAGGTGACGCACCGAGCCCGTAAGCGACACTGACGCCGACAGCAGCCCCTGTATAAGTTTTGGCCATCTGACCAATCGTAATAAAGAGAGACGTATCAAAATACGGTTTCAGCTGCGTGCCGATTGTCTCAATAATCAAGCCGATAATCAATGAACTGAACAGTCCAAGTGCCAGATAGCTCATCCCATCTATGAACCATCGCTTCAAATATGTTTTCATCCCTTCACCTCAACGTTCAGTATAAATGATTTGCAGGGAGAAGTGTACATAAAAAAAGACAGGTCATTGACCTGTCTAACGTGTCTCAATCATGTTCAGGAATCGCTTGAGCGGCTCAGACTTAGGCTGATTGAAGATATCATCCGGTGTCCCCATCTCTGCGATCTGCCCTTCATGAATGAAGGCGATACGGTTCGCCACATTCTTCGCGAAGTTCATTTCATGCGTCACAATGACCATTGTCATACCGTCTCCTGCCAGATCCTTCATGACATTCAATACGTCGTTGACCAGTTCAGGGTCAAGTGCAGATGTCGGTTCATCAAACAGCATGACCTTCGGATTCATGGCAAGCGCCCGGGCGATGCCGACACGTTGCTGCTGTCCGCCTGACAGACCAGACGGATACTGATTCATGACATGCTCAAGCCCTACTTTCTGCAGCAGGTTCACTGCGATGCCTCTCGCTTCTTCTTTCGGCATTTTCTTGACGATGACCAGGCCTTCCATAACGTTTTCAAGGGCTGTCATATGAGGGAACAGCTGATAGTTCTGAAAGACCATCCCAGATTTCTTTCTGACGGCAATCTGACTTTGCTTATCTTGATTGCTGTATGTCTGACCGTCCACTGTCACCGTCCCTGTCGTCGGTAATTCGAGCGCATTCATCATGCGGAGGAGCGTTGTCTTCCCGGAACCGCTACGCCCGATTAACACCACAACCTCACCATTACGGACATCCAGGTCCACGCCTTTAATGACTTCTTTGTCGCCGAAGCTTTTATGGATATCTCTCATTTCAATCATGACACATACTTCCTTTCAATGCGACGTTCGTATCTGCCCTGAACAAATGAAATGATAAAGCA
The DNA here is from genome assembly GCF_004359575.1 of Macrococcus bovicus. Classification (GTDB taxonomy): domain Bacteria; phylum Bacillota; class Bacilli; order Staphylococcales; family Staphylococcaceae; genus Macrococcus; species Macrococcus bovicus. Next base: position 485,487 of record NZ_SCWF01000001.1, read on the forward strand.
GACCACCCAGTACATCAGCGCAACGAGTGTGTAGATCGATAGAAACTCATAGCTTGTCGCTGCCACTTCCTGCGCCTTCCGGAACATCTCAGCCACTAAGATAAAGCCGAGAAGGGAAGTGTCCTTGATCAAGCTTAAGAACGTATTGCCGAGTGCTGGAATCGAAATTCTCAGGGCCTGAGGCAAGACAATACGACGCATGGTCATCCATTCTGTCATGCCGATGGAATAAGCGGCCTCACGCTGTCCTTTAGGAATGGATATAATACCGCCGCGGATAATTTCAGAGGCATAAGCCCCTACATTCAGGCTCAGGCCGATAATCGCTGCGACGACGGGTGCTAATGTCAGCTGTTTATCAGGGTCGCCCGTGATGAGCCGGCCGATCTCAGGAATACCATAGAAAATAATGAAAAGCTGGACGATCATCGGCGTCCCACGAATGATAGAGACATATATTCTTGCAATAGTCCTTAAAAAACGGTTATCAGAAATTCTGCTCAGTGCTGTAGCAAGCGCTATGATCAGTCCTAAGACAAAGGTAATAATAGTAATAGGGATTGACCAAGTGATCAATCCCTGTAACATAGGCAGAAACGCTTGCTGAGCTGCGTCCAGGGCGTGCTGCTGTTCTGCATTAAGGTTGAGTGACATCTTCACCGAACCATTTTTCACTGATTTTTTTCAGCTCGCCGTCTTTTTGAAGGTCGTCAATAGCTTTATTGACCTTATCGATTAAAGCTTTATCTGTTTTCTTGGTGAAAACAAATGCTGACTGACTTTTTTCAGCGTCACCTTCAATGACTTTGATATCTGCATTTTTCTTCTGTTTCATATAATCCAGCACTGATAATTTCTCGTTGAATGTCCCTTCAACACGATTAGATAATACAAGCTCCATAGACTGGTTGAAACCTTCTACCTGCGTAATCTGTGCGCCTTTGTCTTTCGCCAGTTTACCGTAGTTGGATGTTAAAGTCTGGGCAAGTTTCTTACCTTCCACATCGTCAAATGATTTGATGTCACTGTTTTTGCGTGTCACAAGCACAGCGTTCGTATAAGTGTAAGGTTTAGAGAACTGATATTTCTGCTGACGTTCTTCATTGATACCGACTTGATTAGCTACTGTCGTGAAACGACCTGAGTTCAGGCCGGCAAACATTGAATCCCACTGTGTCTCCACAAATTTCACTTTGTAACCCATCTTTTTAGCAACCGCTTCAGTCACTTCGACGTCGAAGCCTGTTAATTTGTCATTCTTGTCGTGGAAAGTGAAAGGAGAATATGTCCCTTCCGTTCCTACTGTTAAAACTTTGTCCTCTGATTTAGAACTGTCAGATGACTTGTCTGATTGACCGCATGCTGCAAGGAAGATGAGCACTGCCATCATCATCATTAAAAACTTCTTCATTTTGTCCGCTCCTATTCTTATTGATTTACTCGGAATAACTTCATTCTAGTGCATTGTGACGTTAAGTCAACAAAAAGATGCTGAAGTCGGGTCGAAACTTGAATTTTTCTGTTGAAAGACGATAATAGAAGTAAGGAGGATTGACGATGAAACTTAAATCCATTATTGCTGGCACGACACTTATTCTGATTGCAGGCTACTTCTTCTCACTGCGCTACCAGCTGAAGAATCCTGCCAAAGTACTCGCTGAAATCAAGCAACAATATACTGATGTCGAAGGGGGCTATATCGACTATACCCCGGAGAACTATAAAAAACTCGGCCTGGAAACAACTATTTATCGCGGCGGCGTCATCACGACGACGAGTGAATATGATTTTATAGCAGATGCCTATAGCGGCGAACTCATTGATACAACAGAGATAACCACAGTTTAACTAACTGTGGTTATTTTTCAGGTGATCGAATGCTTTCTTGATTCTGACCATCCCTTCTTCAAGACGTGCATGGTCACAGGCGACATTCAACCTGAAATGAGTACTGTCACCGTGCATATACGTACTGCCGATGCCTACTGCCACCTTCCCTACTGTCTGCAGGGCCTGCTGGACTTCTTCCTCACTATAGCCGCTCTTGCTGAAGTCTATCCACATGAGAAATGTTGCGTCCGGAATATAGACGCCCAGCACATCATCAAGATGCGTTTCTATATAGTTTGTCACGAACTTCATATTCTCCAGGATAAAGTCATTGAGTGCATCCACCCAGTCGGCACATTCCATATAGCCCGCTTCTATCGCGTTGAGCGCTAAGGCATTCGGATTTCCGATGCCGGCAGCCAGAATCTGGCGGGAAAGCTCCATCTTCAGGAACCGGTTTTTCGTCACATAATAGGCATGCGGCAGTCCTGATATATTGAATGTCTTTCCTAGACAAGAGGTCACAATCATAGGACTGTCCGGTTTCATCCAGTTGATCAGAGACTGATGAGGCTGCTGTCTCACAAAATCCATATGAATTTCGTCCGCAATGATAAACACATCATGCGCTTCACAAATGCTGACGATTTCATCCAGCTCTTCAGTCGTAAACACTTTCCCCGTCGGATTATGGGGATTACAGAAGAGGAAGACTTTCATATCAGGGCGCTGACAGAGTGACTCAAAGGCATCGAAATCCATCTTATAGGTCTGCCCGTCGAATACGAGCGGTGACGGGACAACGACTCGTCTGTTCGCTTCTATCAAGGTCAGAAATGTGTTGTAACTCGGAATATTGACAATGACACCTTCCCCCGGCTGGGTCAGTGCGCGGATGGATTCAGTGATCGTGTAAAGGACGGTCGGCGCGTAAAACAGATCATTATTCATGACACGCGTATCAAATCTCGTTCTATACCAATGTTTGATAGGTTCATAGAACTTGTCCTGCTGCCATTTCGTATAGCCGATAATCCGATGATCGAGCCGTCCGTGGAGCGCGTCTAATATCGGCTGCGGTGTGGCAATGTCCATATCTGCAATCCAGAAAGGCAGCATGTCCGTTGTTTCATAGACCAGGTCCATGCCCTCATATTTAATGCTCTGTGTATGACTGCGATCAATCACTTCATTAAAATCGTACATTTTAATTTCCCCCTTTTATTTCATTTTAGCACGTGCCCACAAAAAAGACCGCCCTTTAGGCGGTCTTAGAAAGTGGCTTCTAATCGATTGATGCGGAAGCCCTTGCTTGAGAATTTATCTTCGTATTCAGTTCTGATATTATCTGCCGGCTCATCTGTATGAAGATCGAGACTGATATTCTTGAGCTTCATACCATACTGGCTCATACTTTCCAGCGAGAACTCGAACAGCTGCTGATTGTCTGTTTTGAAATGAACTTCGCCGTCCTCTTTCAGGATGACCTGATAGAGCTTCAGGAAATTCTCATGTGTCAGACGTCTTTTCGCATGACGCGTCTTCGGCCATGGATCGGAGAAGTTCAGATAGACACGGTCCACTTCCCCTGCTGAGAAATAGTCCGCCAAATGTTCCGCATCTAAAGTCAGCAGGCGCAGATTCGTGATGTTCTGTTCGACTGCTTTTTCGACGATACGGATCATGACGTTTTTATCACGTTCGATGCCGATGTAATTGATGTCAGGATGGGCTTTTGCCATCTCTGTTATAAAGCGGCCCATTCCACTGCCGACTTCTATATGAATCGGCTGGTCATTATTGAACCATTCTCTCATCTGACCTTTTCTAGCTTCGTCAATACTGACGATTTCAGCATGAGCGAGAAGGAAATCTTCAGCCCATGGTTTATTTCTCATTCTCATGTCGTATCTCCTTATATAAAACGGTTTCTCGACAGCACGTCATCCAAGAAGACGAGCCAGTAGTTCATGTCCTGATAACGGTTTTTTTCCTCGTACCATTCCACCATCGCAATAGCCTGGATCACTGTATACCATTTCATGCGTTTTCTCAGATCCAGTGAATCATCTATCCCGTACTTCCGGAGCCACTGCGGCCAGTCTTCCGGCTTGATATACGTATACAGGATCATGCCGATATCTATCGCAGGGTCTGCAATCATCGCCCCTTCCCAGTCCACGAGAAACAGTTCGTCCTGCTCGGACAGGAGCCAGTTATTATGATTGACATCGCCATGACAGACCGTATAGAAAGCCTTGTCGAGTACAGGCATATGTTCATCCAGGTAAGTGAGCGCTTTACGGACAACGCGATGGGCCATGACCTGTCTGGACAATGATGAATTGATCTTAGTGAGCAGCATCGATGGAAACATCGGCTTCATCTCCAGTTTCTTGAGCATACTGGACAGCTGCTTAGAGCCGTGTATCTTACGAAGAAGAAGTGCAACACGTTCGGAATCCATTTCTTCCGGTTCGAGCGCTCGACCGTTCTTCCAGTGCTGGGCCGTCACGACTTCCCCTGTTTCAATACGCTTCGTCCACACTAGTTTAGGTACAATTCCTTCTGCCGATAATGCAGCGAGGAACGGACTGGAATTTCTTTTGAGAAAGAGCTTATGTCCATCCTGTTCCGCCATATATGCTTCGCCGGATGCACCACCAGCTGAGTCGAGCGTCCAGCCCAGTTGATAGAAATGTTCCAACATGTTCACCTCCATTCAGAAAAAAGAAAAGGCTCGAGATAGAATCAAGAGCCTTATCCAAGTACATTGCCAAAAAAGCGACTTGCTTAAATTTTATATCCTTTGACCTATTAATTCAAGAGTAAAATCAAGAAGCTGGATAAATCTTCTCCTTGAAAGCTTGCTGAAGCTTACGTGTCAGGGGCCCGATCGCCATGACCTGATCATCAATCTGAGTGACAGGTGTGACTTCCAGTGACGTACTGGAGATAATGACTTCATCAGCATCATAAAGCGCATCAGGCGTGAATGCCTGTTCGACAAACGGTATATTCAGCTCTTCTGCACAGCGCTTGATCACTTTGCGCGTGATGCCATTTAAAATCAGATGATTGGCAGGATGTGTATAGAGGGTCCCGTCCTTGATGATAAAGACATTGCTTGACGCCCCTTCTGTCACGATGCCATCCCGGACCTGAACAGCCTCTACAGCATCTGCGATATGCGCCTGCTGCTTTGCCAGCACATTGCCCAGCAAATTCAGGCTCTTGATATCACAGCGCAGCCAGCGGATGTCTTCCAGGGTGATAACTTTGACTCCCTCTTCCATACCCTGTACCGGACGCGCTGAATCATAAGAATAGATTAACGTTACCGGCTCTGTTGATTCAGGAAAGATGTGATTGCGCTTGGCGATGCCACGTGTCACCTGCACATAGATCAAGCCGTCTTGTACGCGATTCTCAGCTATCAGACGCTCACAGATAGCGATGTAATCGTCCACGGTTGATGCAAGTTCAATCTGGATTTCTGAGGCACTGCGCAATAAGCGTTCGAAATGCGCCTCGGCAGTGAAAAGTCTGCCCTCATAGACACGGACCACTTCATAGATACCATCGCCGAACTGATAGCCGCGGTCGTCAGGGCTGATGGCTATGTTGTCATTGATGTATTCACCATTATAATAGATAAGACCCATATCAGTCCTCCACGCAGACAGCATGGATGGCTTCTAAGTAGATAGCTGTTGCATCAAACAACTGTTTTTTCGTGATATATTCATTCTTCTGGTGCATCAGATCAACTGAATCTTTGAACATCGCGCCGAATGCCACCCCTTTTTCAAGGTTACGGGCGTAAGTACCGCCGCCGATCGTATAAGGCTCGGTCATATCACCTGTCTGATTGCGGTAGGCTGTCAGCAGCTTCTGCACGAACGGATCGTTTTTATCGACATAGTGCGGTTCCTGATGTGTATTGACATCAATCTCAAACTCATCCTTGATACGTTCTGTAAAGTCAGCAATCTGCTGATTGAAATCAAAGCCCGTCGGATAACGGAGGTTCACACCATAATGTCCACCGTCTACGTCTGTATAGCTGATGACACCGATATTGGTCGTCAGGCGGCCCATCTCTTCTGTTTCATAGGCCATGCCGAGCTTCTCGCCGAAATGTGAATCATAGAGATAGCGATCTCCGAACTGAACGAACTGTGCAGCTTTTGCATCCAGTTTCAAGGTATTCAGGAAGTGGACGAGATATAGTCCTGCATTAATCCCGATGGAAGGATCCATACCGTGCACTGATTTCCCTTCGACCTGCAGCAGCAGACTGCCATTGTCAACAGATGACTGACCCGTCAGTTCATGCTCACTGAGGAAGTTGTCAAATGACTGTATCGTATGATCCATTTTTTCTCTGACAACCAGCTTCGCCTCAGCAAAATCAGGTACCATATTATAACGTTCACCCGCATTAAGTGCTTTCAGTTCTACCTCCGGTGTCTCGCCTTCTGGTGACGCCGTCTGAACGATATCAAACGTTGTGATCCCTTTTTCACCGTGGATCAGCGGGAAATCAGCATCGGGAGCGATACCGAGGTCCGGCATCTCTTCGGTCTGGAAGTAGCGGTCTGTACACATCCAGCCTGATTCTTCATCGGTACCGATAATCATGTGGATACGCTTTTTGAAGTCCACGTTCATATCATGCAGGATTTTCACGGCATAGTACGCTGCGATGGTCGGTCCTTTATCATCCAGTGTGCCCCGAGCAATCACACGGTCTTCAGTGACAACCGGATCAAATGGCTCCGTCTCCCAGCCGCTGCCGGCAGGAACCACGTCTACGTGACACAGGATACCGAACAGGTCATCCCCTTTACCCATTTCGATGCGCCCTGCAATATGGTCGACATCGACAGACTTAAAGCCGTCCCGTTCAGCAATTTTGTACATATATTCGAGTGCTGCTCTAGGTCCCGGACCGACAGGTGTCTCTTTTGACATCAGGCTGTCATCACGGACACTTTCAATTGCGAGCAAACCCTTTAAATCTTCGATGATCTTGTCTTCGTATTGTGCAACTTTCTCTCTCCACATGTTACATTCCTCCTTGTATTACTCATTATTTTACATGAAATATTCTGAAAATGAAAACACCAAAAAAGCCGTCTATTAATAGACAGCTTTTCATAAAGATTATTTAAGGTCGTTTTTATTGACTGCAGTCGGATTATTATCCGTCACGTTGTTGTGATCCGTTACGATATGAATGTTGCTTGCGCCACCTTCATCATCAAACGTCGTCACTTGCTCTTGTGTATTCGCCTGGTTTTTAGGGAAGTCACCTTCGTTACCTTTGACTTTATCGATAACAGGTGCTGCCTTTTCTTTTACTTTGTCTGTTAAGTCCGCTTTATAAGCGTTTGGATCTTCTTTTGCTTTTGAAACCTCTTCTTTAGCTACTTGTGTTAAATTATTTGCTTTTTCTGTCAGATTAGCTTTATAAGCATTCGGATCCTGTTTCGCTTTGTTGAGTTCATTCATTAACAGATCGCGGTTTTCTTTTTTAGAAAGGATAGCTGCAACAGCAGTTCCTCCGAGAACTAAAGCTGTACGTAATAAACTTGGTTTGTTGTTCATGGTCATCCACCTCTGAATAGTATATTTGTAGTTAAAATATACCCAGCCCTTATACCTTTAAACATGCTGTACGCGATTTATTTCTTCTGCCGTCATTTCGCGGTACGCACCGGTTGCGAGGTCAGCGGGCAGCTCAAGACCGCCCATCTGAATTCTCTTCAAGTAAGTGACCGTAGAGCCGACCGCCTGAAACATACGCTTCACCTGATGAAACTTCCCTTCCTGAATCGTAACCTCAATGATATGCGGCTTGATGATCTTGAGTGCTGCCGGCATACAGCGGTAACCGTCATCCAATGTGATACCTGCTGCGAACTGGTCGACAGTCTCATCTGTCACCGTCCCATCCAGTTCGGCGTAATACGTCTTATTGACATGTTTTTTCGGACTCAGCACGTCATGCGTGAACTGGCCATCTGTCGTTAATATGAGCAGACCTTCCGTGTCCTTATCCAGCCGGCCGACAGGATGCAGCTGAAAATGCTGATATTCCGGCATCAGGTCAATAACAGTATCATGAAGATGATCTTCCGTTGCACTGATGACTCCTGCCGGTTTATTCAGAATGATGAAGAGTTCGTCGACATAGCGCACTTCTTCGCCTTGACAGAGCACCTGGTCCGTTTCCGGGTTTAATTGGTAATCAGCCTTTCTAACGATGACCTCATTGACTTGTACGCTGCCTTTTTTAATCAGCTGTTTCACTTCTGTCCGCGTCCCCATGCCGTGATTCGCCAGAAATTTATCGAGCCTCATCTGAGATGCAGCTTTCCGGCAAGTTTACCGACACGTTTGCCTAAGTAGCGTTCAGCGTGACCGGTTTTCAGCGTGATCAGGGCGTAGATCATAATACCCACAGTGCCGCAGATGACGAGAATAATCAGTGACTGCCCTTTCGATTCTACGCTTAAGAAATGCAGCAGTATCCAGTAGACCAGGCCGACGACTGCCAGCATGATGCCTGTAAAAGTCGCAATCTGCAGCATCTCTTTAAAGGTTGAGCGGAGCGGAAAATGACCATATTTACGGATCACCATCATATTGCAGATAATGGCGAACAGCATAGCGATCGAGGTAGAAAGAACCGCCCCGTTCGTATGGAACAGAATAATCAGCGGCAGATTAAGGATGGCTTTGATGGCGATCGAGCCGAGCACGATCCAGACTGTCAGTGCCTGCTTGTCAATCCCCTGCAGAATAGCAGCCGTGACTGATGTCAATGACAGCAGTATGCCCGCCGGTGCGTAGAACATCAGAATCTGCGTCGCTGTTGCGCTATAGCTGTAGAACACTGTGTAAAGAGGCGCTGCAAGCAGCATGATGCCGAGTGAGGCAGGGACTGTCAGATACATGAGAACCCCGAGAGACGTTCTGATCTGCTGATGCATCTCTCTGATTCTGCCCGATGCATACGTCCGTGTGATGGAAGGCACCACGCTGATAGCGAATCCGCCTGCTAAGGACGTCGGTATCATCACCAGTTTATTGGTCGTCAGGTTCAGCATCGTCAGCAACTGGTCATGGAGTTCTGACGGCACTCCCGCAATCGCCAGACCTTTATTATGTGTGAACTGATCGATCATGATATAGAGCGGCACACTTAAGCTGACAATGACAAAGGGTACACTGTAGAGCAGAATCTCCTTATACATCGCACGATAGCCGACATCTATTGACGTTTCGTCTGAGTCGATCATCTGATCGATAAAAGGTTTACGTTTACGCCAGTAGTACCAGAGCGTAAGAAGTGCAAAGATCGCACCGATAGCAGCAGCGAACGTCGCCACTTCGTTCGCGAGTAACAGTCCTTTGTCCAAGACGTGCAGCACGAGGTAAGCGCCACCGAGCAGGAAAAGGATGCGGGCAATCTGTTCAATGACAGTCGACACAGCAGTCGGCCCCATTGAATCATACCCCTGAAAAATACCGCGCCAAGTGGCAAGGAACGGAATAAAGATAACCGCAAACGAAATCACCCGCATGATATGGGTGATATCATCGACTGACCAGACACCGTTCTGGCCGTCACCTGCTAAAGTCGCTTCTGCTATCATCGGAGAGAGTAAATAAAGTATAATAAAGCCTAAGAGACCGGAGAGGCTCATCACGAGCAGACTTGACTTGTAGAGCTTCTCACTGACCCGGTATGCACCCAGCGCATTGTATTTCGAGACATACTTCGCGACAGCGAGCGGCACCCCAGCACCGGCAATCGTCAGCATGACGACATACGGCTGGTAGGCATAAGTATAGGGCGCTAAGTTCTCTTCACCGCCGATAATCGCGTAAAACGGTATGACGTATAGAATGCCGAGTACCTTCGTAATAAATATACTGGCGGTTAATATAAAGGTACTTCTCACTAATGAATTACTTTCTGACATATCTTCATCCCTAACTATCTAGTTTTAAACTATTCATATATTATCATCTTTACATCAGGTTAACTACTTTTAATTAAGAAAAGGAGCATCAACATGTATCAGACCATAGTCATCGGCGGCGGTCCGAGCGGACTGATGGCTGCCATCAGTGCCAGTGCAGAAGGCGGCCGCGTTCTGCTTATCGACAAGAAAGACCAGCTCGGCCGCAAGCTGCAAATATCAGGGGGTGGCCGCTGTAATGTCACCAATCGACTGCCTTATGAGGAGATCATCAAGCATATCCCGGGAAACGGCAAGTTTTTGTACAGCGCCTTCAATACGTTCGACAATGAAAGCATTATCTCTTACTTCGAAAATAAAGGCGTCCAGTTGAAAGAGGAAGATCACGGCCGCATGTTTCCGGTTTCCAATAACGCTAAAGATGTAGTAGCGACCCTGCTGAAAAATTTAGAAGACAATCAGGTGGAGATCAAGACCAATCTGACGGTCAACCAGCTGATCATGGACGACAACAGAATCATCGGCGTCGACACAGCGCGCGGTGCATTTCACAGTCAGAACGTCATCATTGCGACAGGCGGTAAAAGTGTGCCCCAGACAGGCTCGACCGGGGATGGTTACCGCTTCGCTGAACAGGCTGGACACACCATCACAGACCTCTTTCCGACTGAAGTACCGATCACTTCCAGCGAACCGTTCATCAAGTCAAAAGTACTGCAGGGCTTAAGTCTGCAGAACGTAGCCTTAAGTGTGCTCAGAAAGAACGGCAAGCCTGCCATCACCCACCGGATGGATATGCTCTTCACCCATTTCGGCATCTCAGGCCCCGCCGCTCTTCGCTGCTCACAGTTCGTCTATAAGGAACAGCAGCGGCAGAAAACAAGAGATATTCAGATGACCATCGATGTCTTCCCCGAGGAATCACTGCATGAGGTGACGAAGCGAATTCATGACAGACTCAAGCACAATCCTGACAAGTCGATTAAAAACAGCCTGAAAGGGTTCGTGCATGAGCGTTACCTCCTCTTCTTACTCGAGCGTGCCGGCATTGAGGAATCAACAAGCTATCACCATCTGAAACGCGATGCTCTGAACACTTTTATCGCAGCCTTAAAACAGTTTCAGTTCACCGTAAACGGCACCTTATCCATTGAAAAGGCCTTCGTGACTGGTGGCGGCGTCAGTGTCAAGGAAATCCATCCCGCAACGATGCAGTCAAAGCTGCATGATAATCTTTTCTTCTGCGGGGAAGTGCTGGATATCCACGGCTATACCGGCGGCTATAATATTACCAGTGCACTTGTGACCGGTTATGTTGCAGGTCTTAACGCACAGAAAGCGGCTCTCTGAATTGAGAGCCGCTTTCTTAGAATGCTGCCATACCACCTGTGACGTTGAATGCTTCAATGTCATGGTCGCGTAGATATTCTGTTACTTTTTCACTGCGGATGCCATGCGCACAGACGATATAATAAGATTCGTCCTGCTTGAATTCCGGCATATAGTCAGGGATTGTATTCATCGGGATGTGTCTTGCCCCTTTAAGCATCCCCATCTGAACCTCATAGTCTTCACGTACATCAATGATGTGGAGCCCTTCATGATCCAGCTTCTGCATCAGTTCCTGAGGCGATATTTCGTAAGTCATAGTCTCCTCCTAATTCGCTACGATATTAACGAGCTTATTCGGCACTGCGATGACTTTACGTACCGTCTTGCCGTCAATCGCTGTCTTAATTTCTTCTTCAGCGAGTGCAAAAGCTTCCAGCTCTTCTTTTGGCATATCTTTCTGGATCAATGCTTTCTTCTTCAGCTTACCGTTGATCTGGATGACGATTTCCACTTCAGCGTCAACCAGCTTAGAAGCATCAAATGTCGGCCACTCAGCATAAGTGATAGTCTCTGTATGGCCCAGCTTATACCAGAGTTCCTCAGCGATATGCGGTGCGATAGGAGACAGCATTTTAACAAAGCCTTCCACATATTCTTTATTGATCTTCTCCTGTTTGTAGCCTTCATTTATAAAGACCATCATCTGAGAAATAGCTGTATTGAAGCCCAGTGCCTCGTAGTCTTCAGTCACTTTTTTCACGGTCTGGTGATAGACCTTATCAAGTGCCGGTGTCGCCTCTGTCGTCACCTTCTCAGCGAGCGTTCCTTGTTCTGTGATGAAGAGACGGTAGATACGGTCAAGGAAACGACGTGCGCCGTCTAAGCCATTTGTACTCCAGGCGATCGATGCTTCAAGCGGTCCCATGAACATTTCGTAAAGACGCAGTGTATCTGCACCGTGTGACGCGACGATATCGTCCGGATTGACGACATTCCCTTTCGATTTACTCATCTTCTCGTTACCTTCACCGAGAATCATGCCCTGGTTCAGTAATTTCTGGAAAGGTTCTTTTGTCGGTACGGCACCGATATCGTACAGCACTTTGTGCCAGAAGCGAGCGTACAGTAAATGAAGAACCGCATGCTCTGCTCCGCCGATATAGAGGTCGACCGGTAACCATTCTTTCAGTTTCTCAGGATCCGCCAGCGCTTCATCGTTATGCGGATCAATATAACGCAGGTAATACCAGCAGCTGCCGGCCCACTGCGGCATGGTATTCGTCTCACGGCGACCCTTCATGCCTGTTTTCGGATCAACGACATTGACGAAGTCGTCAATATTCGCAAGCGGTGATTCACCTGTACCTGATGGTTTGATATGCTCAGTCTTCGGCAGCATCAGCGGCAGTTCTTCTTCCGGTACTGTCGTCATCGTGCCGTCTTCCCAGGTAATGACTGGAATCGGCTCTCCCCAGTAACGCTGACGTGAGAATAACCAGTCGCGCAGCTTGTAGCTGATTTTCTTCTGCCCGATTTTCTTGTCTTCCAGCATGGCGATGGCTTTCTGAATGCCTTCTTCCTTGTTCAGGCCATCGAGCTCGCCCGAGTTGATATGCACGCCGTCACCGGTGAACGGTCCAGTGGTGATATCGCCACCTTCAACGACCTGCACGATCGGCAGCTCGAACTGCTTCGCGAAGTCATAATCGCGTTCATCATGCGCCGGCACCGCCATGATGGCACCCGTGCCGTAAGAAGCGAGAACATAGTCAGAGATCCAGATCTGCATCTCTTCACCTGTGAACGGATTGACTGTATAAGCGCCTGTGAAGACCCCTGTCTTCTCTTTCGCGAGGTCCGTACGTTCGAGATCAGATTTACGCGCTGCCTGCTCCTGGTATTCTTTGACCGCTTCCTGCTGGCCGGCTGTCGTGATCACTTCGACCAAGGCATGCTCAGGTGACAGGACGGCATAAGTGGCACCGAAGATTGTGTCAGGCCGTGTCGTGAAGACCTCAAATGCCTGTTCTGAATCTTTCACTTTAAATGTCACTTCCGCTCCTTCTGAACGGCCGATCCAGTTGCGCTGCATATCCTTCAGTGATTCCGGCCAGTCAAGTTCGTCCAGGTCTTCCAGCAGACGGTCTGCATAGTCAGTGATTTTCAGCACCCATTGCCGCATCGGTTTACGGATGACCGGATGGCCGCCACGTTCTGATTTGCCGTCGACCACTTCTTCATTGGACAGGACAGTGCCGAGCGCCGGACACCAGTTCACTGCCACTTCATCAACATAAGCGAGACCTTTGTTATAGAGCTGGATGAAAATCCATTGTGTCCATTTATAATATTTCGGGTCAGTTGTATTGACTTCACGGTCCCAGTCATAGCTGAAGCCGAGTTCCTGGATCTGACGTTTGAACGTCTGAATGTTTTTCAGCGTGAATTCGGCAGGGTCATTGCCTGTATCAATCGCATATTGTTCTGCCGGGAGACCGAATGCATCCCAGCCCATCGGATGAAGCACGTTATAGCCTTGCATACGACGGAAACGAGACATGATATCTGTCGCTGTATAACCTTCCGGATGTCCGACATGAAGACCTGCACCTGATGGATAAGGGAACATATCAAGGGCATAGAATTTCGGCTTGTCAGAATGCTCCTCTGTTTTGAACGTCTTATTTTCAGCCCAGTACTGCTGCCATTTCTTTTCAATTTCCTGATGATTAAAACTCATGGTCATTCCTCCTTAAATAAATAAAGACAGTCATCCCTATCAAGAGGGACGACTGTCTTCTATAGACAACCGCGGTACCACCCGCAATTCACTGTTAAGTGCAGCTTAATGTGTTAAATTTCAGAACCCCGGCAAGTTCACCTGTACTCATTGTCAGTTCACACCCCCACTGACTCTCTATAAATGATTCAAGGTTACTACTCCAGTTATTATCTACTATAAAATGATTGAAGCGTTTGTGCAAGAAGTTTTTACAGGTTAAAAAAATTACCAGTTACAATAAAGGACAGGAGGTGTAGGGTGGAGATTGTTAAAAACAGAGTTCAACCCATCTGGCAGCAGATCAAGCATCGTGCGGAATTAAGCGCAGAAGAATTAAGTGACTTAAATAAAAATCTTCTCGGACTGAACGGCGAAATACTCTTTGAAAAAATCATCCAGACTTACATGGATAACGGCCTTATCTATCAGGATCTGCATCTACAGATCTTCAACAAAGAATTTCAGATTGACTGTCTCGCTGTCATGCAGGACGAGATCTATATTTTCGAAGTCAAATGGACTCATTATGACGTCACACTGCACAATGGCTCTTTTTATTTTACTGATCGAATGGCTGAAATTGAAGGCTATGCACTCCAGAAAGTCCGCACACAAAAACTGATGGCGCGTTTCCTCGATTACCATCAGCTCAACTACAAGGTCCACTACTTTCACGTTTTCATTAATCCGGCGCAAAGAGTTTATGGCGTCCAGAAAAATAATAACTGTCTCAGTTATTTCGATAGTATTTCTCTGATCAGCCAGCTATCAAAAGTCCCAAACTTCTACTCACATGAACAGCTTCAGTCGATCTTACTTCAAGAACACATGCTATCGTCTCGACATTCAAAATGCCCTGCACTGCATTTTAACGAAGCCAAAAAAGGTGTGCTTTGCTTATGTGAACAGGACTTCATTCAAAGAATGACTGAGCGACAATTTAAATGTTCGTGTGGCAAAGTATATACCAGTGAGGACTACTTGAAACTTGCTGTCGAAGAATTAAGACGTCTATTTAATGACGAATCCTTTACAGTTCAAAGGGTCCATGAATGGATTGACGGCAACCTTGATAAAAGGACAGTCAGAAGATTTTTATGTAAATATTTTGTGAAACGAAGCAACTGTAAAGGCGCCTATTATACTTCGCACTAAGTATATCGGACATTGGTAGCCGAGTGTGAAGCCGGGTGTCCGGTAAGTTGCGTTTATCGGACACTCATTCTATTATCCAGAGGTGAGTGTCCCATAAAAATCAAAAATCGGACACTCAAGTATAAGTTACCTTTTGAGTGTCCGATATTATCTTCTCCGTCCCCATCACTTGGCCAACCCTCTATCATATACCTTCAAGAACACGAAGCTCACGACGAGTAACGCAATCATCACGCCAAACATCACCTGCATATTATAGAGGTCGACGATGACACCGCCGACGACCGGACCGATAGCACGGCCCAGTGTGGCTGTCGAATTGACGATGCCTTGATACGTCCCGACCCGTCCTTCAGGCGCCAGCATATTCGCAACAGTCGGCACGGCCGGCCAGACGAACATCTCGCCGATGGTCAGAATCACCATACCGATGACAAACATCACAAAATTCTCAGCATAAATAGTCACGATAAAGGATACGATGAAAATGGAGATCCCCACCGCAATCTGGGTCTTGATCTTGTCTTCAATCAGACGGATGACAGGCCGGATCAATGGCTGACCCACTAAAATCAGCACACCGTTTATCGCCCACAGCATACTGTACTGCTGCAGACTGATGCCGATAGTCTGCGTATAGCTTGAGATGGTGGTCTGCCACTGGACATAACCTATCCAGCACAGACAGTAAGCGGCACAGATCAATAGCAGTGCATGGAACCTGCTCTTATCCACAATCTTCTTCACTTCCTCAACTTTACGGCCTTTGTGAAGCTGGCCTGCCTCCCGGTAACCGAATAGCGCAATCAGGAAGAAGACAACGAACAGTACCAAATTGGCGATAAAGATGATATTGAAACTGATATCCGCCATAAAACCACCAAGCGCAGCACCGAGCGCCACCCCTAAATTCTGGGCGAGATAGATGGCATTGAATGTCCGTCTCCCTCCTTCCGGCCATGCCACTCCTGCCATCGCGTAGATGGAGGGAAAGACGATCCCTGAGCCGAAGCCGACCAGAATCAACCACACTGGATACCACGGCCACGAATGAATCACAACCATGCCGACCAGACTGATCAGCGCGACCATGATACCGGTCATGACCGATAAATAACCACCGAAGCGATCGAACATCTGTCCGCCGATCAGATTACCCACGACAGAGGCGCCGGAGTTGAGCATGAGCACAATCCCTGCGACACTCAAGCTCTTGCCCAGTTCATTATGTATATAGATAGTGTTCAGCGGCCAGATAAAACTTGCCCCCGTCACATTGACTGCCATACCGATAACCAGCAGCCACACTAATTTAGGCATCTTCATATTTTTTCACCTCACTTCTTCAAGCGTAACTTTTTTCTCACTGTAAGACAATGTTTTGTGTTAAAATCCTACAATAAGAAAGGTGAGACTAAATGGAACAATTTAAATACGCACTAGACAATAAACGTTATCATACATGGAACTACCATCTTCGCCAGAAATTCGGCCAGAAAATCTTCAAGGTCGCACTGGAAGGTGGATTTGACTGTCCGAACCGGGACGGCACGGTTGCACACGGCGGCTGTACATTCTGTTCTGTAGCCGGTTCCGGCGACTTCGCGGGTGAACGGGTCGATCCGATTCCTGTTCAGTTTGAGAAAATCAAGAACCGCACCCACGAGAAATGGAAAGAAGGCAAGTACATCGCCTATTTCCAGGCCTATACGAATACTCATGCGCCCCTTCACGTCCTGAAGGAAAAATATGAAGCAGCGCTCGCTCAAGAAGGCGTTGTGGGACTGTCTATCGCGACACGGCCTGACTGTCTGCCGGACGATGTGGTCGAATATCTGGCCGAATTAAACGAGCGAACTTATCTATGGGTGGAGCTTGGTCTGCAGACTGTCCATCAGGAAACATCAGACCTCATCAACCGGGCGCACGATATGCAGTGCTACTACGAGGGTGTGGCCAAGCTGCGTAAACACAATATCAATATCTGTTCGCATATCATCAACGGCCTGCCGGGTGAAGACTATGACATGATGATGGAAACAGCTCGAGCTGTCGCTGAGATGGACGTCCAGGGTATCAAGATTCACCTGCTGCATCTTCTGAAAGGGACACCGATGATCAAGCAGTACGAAAAGGGTAAGCTTGAATTTATGTCAAAAGAAGACTACGTGAATCTCGTCGCAGATCAACTGGAGATACTACCGCCCGAAATGATCATCCACCGTATCACAGGTGACGGCCCGATTGAGCTCATGATCGGCCCGATGTGGAGCGTCAATAAATGGGAAGTGCTGAACGCGATTGACCAGGAGCTTATCCGCCGCGATAGCTGGCAAGGCAAACACTATAAGGAGCCTGTTCATGAAGCTTAAAGGAATTCTGCCATTCTCGAAACAGCTCATTGACCTGGCAGCAGCGCCCGGTGATACAGTCGTCGATGCCACCTGTGGTAACGGTAACGACACGCTCTATCTGGCCGAGAAAGTGACAGAGACAGGTCATGTCTATGCCTTTGATATTCAGGAAGCTGCGATTCAGAATGCGCAGCTGAAGACACAGGACCACGCGCATATCACCTTTATCCAGGATGGGCACGAGCACGTCAGTCAATATGTGACGGAGGCAATCAGCTGCGCTATCTTTAACCTCGGCTATCTGCCGAAAGGTGATAAATCCATCACCACGCTGCCTGAGACGACGATAACAGCGATCACTGAACTCTTCAATCTGCTTAAGCCGGGTGGCATCATCATCCTGGTCATCTATCCGGGTCATGCAGAGGGGCAGATTGAGAAAGAGGCAGTCTTGCAGTTTCTCAGTGAATTCGATCAGAATCTCGCACATATCATCCAGTACGGGTTTATCAATCAGAAGAACAACCCGCCTTTTGTATGTGCAATAGAAGAGTCTGGGACATAAGGAGTTCTAGCTTATAAAAAAAGACGAAGAAAAATGTATGTTTAACATTTTTCTTCGTCTTTTTATTGTTTTTACAGATAAGCTGACTACCTACGGTAGCCATTTTCCTGA
>NZ_SCWF01000020.1 GCF_004359575.1 Macrococcus bovicus
CTTTATTTTTTTCTACGTCATCCGTCAGATAATCCGACTCCTTAACAGAATATTTTGAGGTCTCCTTTATCGCAGACACAATCGCAGAATCATTTTTCTTATTCGCTTTTATCGCTTTGACATGAGCAACCGGTTTATAATTAATTTTCAGAGCTTTCTTCCACAGCTGAACCCATTCAGACTGTTCGATATAATTTTCTTTGCTGTTAAAGTAACTTGCTTCAACACAGAGCAGAACATGCATATGCTGATTATACGAGCCATCTTTTTTGTTGACCGTCACTTCTGTCGTCCTCATGAAGCCTATTAAATTTTTTTCAACTTTTTTATATTTCATTAATCGGTGAAAAGATTTTGTCAGCTCTCGAATCGACTGATCCATCGAAAAACCGTCGATGGAATTCCGGTTCGAGAGTGTCAAAAAAAGCCATCTTGCCTTCGGTTTTTCTTTGATGACTTCTTCAACCACTCGTTGAGCCTGCCAGCTGTTCTTCATCGCACGCCTCCAGTTACAGACTGGACACAGTTTTGATTTACAGAACCATGTCTTATAAAGTTTAAGATAACCGTCATCCTGTGCTTTAAACTCAAGAACTTTTCCGCACTCTCTCACATTCTTCGCCTTTTTTATCTGCAGCATCGTGAGAATTTCCGCATACGACACATTCGACAGTTTCTTTTGTCTCCACGGTCGTTCCTTGCCTGATTTCGTATAGTCATGAAGAATTTCAGTCTCTTGATTTTCAACATTTTCTCTTGTATTATAAAAGTGCATTAGAAATACCTCCGAATTTTTCGGAATTCGTATAAAAAAGCATAAAAAGACCCCCGATATTTTGATTTTGATTCGACACCTTAATCATAAATCTCGGGTCTTTTTATGTCAAATTTTCTTTCACAATCAAAAAACAGGTTCATTCTTACAGCCACAAGGGTTTTGACCACTTTTCAAAAAGATAATTATTTCTAATAGTATCAAGACAAGAAGAAACCCAGATTTCCCCTAGGGAAATCTGGGTTTCTAGTCCCTCTGACCACGTTTTCTAGTTTACATAACGTGGGAAACAAAATCAGCAAGAAAAAAGCAAAAACTGACCCAAAAATTAAAAATCAAATTTTAGGATCAGTTCAGTTTTTTGAAGAAATATAACTCATGAATCAAGATAAGAAAAAACCAAAAATCATGACCAATTTTTTTATTTTGCAGTCTCAACATTTTGAATGTTAGGAGCAAAGGTCTTATCTCCTCCTGGATAAAGTAAAGATGTGATCCATTTAGCAGTACCAAGTTTTTTAGTTCTAGCTTTATCAGAATAAAATGTCACAACATGTTCAATTTGATTATAATTATTTATATATTGTTTATCAGTCATATAAACAGTTTTTAATTTAGCTAAAGCATTACCTAAATGATAAGATCCTACAGATGTGACAGCAGCCCCAGTCATTCCAGACGCGGTGTAGCCTAAAGCTCCAGCTGCAGCAACTGCAACACTTGTTAATGCAAAATCACTTCCAGCTGTTGAAGACTTTACAGTCGTAAAATATCTCCATCCACTAGCAGCTTCTGCTTTGTTTTCCAAAGGATTTTGTAAATTATTTTGTTCAGTATAAACACTTCCAACGGATAATAACATACTAGAGGCCAAAACTGCACAAGACACTTTCTTTGATAAAGAATGCATAATCTCATCTCCTGTATTATATTTAATTACATTTACATAATAACCTATCTTTCTATAAAATTACATATATTAGTATAAAAAGGAGAATAAAAATGAAAAAAACAAGCGATAAAATATTACTGTTTTTAATTATTCTATTAGGAATCGTATTTTTAACAAATAACTTTACCGATTTAAATCTGCATCTAATAGGAAATTTAATTATCTACACAATTTCAATTATTCTAGTCTACTTATCTATATTAGAAAAAAATAAAATAAAGTTTTTCGCAGCTATATTCCTAATCATTATAACCACTTTAATAATTCTAATTTAATAATGAACTTTAATATTTATTCCAATTTCCTTTTTGTGCAGAAACTTTGAACCCTCACACTCCCGAAGATGTGCCACCCAGGGAAAAACGCCCTGGTGGGCCCACCTCGTCAGTGTACGTGAGGGTTCTTTTCTTTCACAAAAAGTTTTCTCGGCATAAACAGCAAATCCATTTTTATTTTTTAGTTCCTGTAAGGACATTTTTTAACTAAGCAAAAATTATCAAAACAACAACTAAAAATAAAAAGACAACTGCACCTAAAATTTTCCCAATATGTTTTTCTAAAATGCTTCCTATCAAAATTGTTAAGGCGATTAAAAACATAATAGTATCAGCCACAATATCTAAATCAAAATAATCAAAATCTAAAAAAGTTTTTAATATAAAATTAAGCCCTAATAAACCAAAAAGTACAAAAAGTATTTTTTTAATTATACTATCTTCTTTTCCTCTCACAAAAATTCACCTCAATTGTTATTTACTTGAAATTATACACAAAAAATCATTGAAGTTATACTAGCTGAAAAGCACAAGAATTTTACTGACACTTATTTTTTTATCTTCTAGAAAAAGATTTAAAAAATTTATTAAATGCCTTTAAAAAGCTCTCAGACGTTTACTGAGAGCTTTTTTTAGTTTTTCGGATATTTTATATTAATTTTAGAAATCACATCTGAAAAAACAAAATCTGAAACGCTGGCACACAAATTTTATTTTCAGAATTTCTGGATCAGTGACAAAAAATTAAAATCTCAAAATCAAAAATCTTAAAATCACTAAAAAAGTGCATGAGCATAAGGGAACCTGCTAGCACTTTGCCCTGACGGACAATTTCGGCAGAGCCGAAAACGTGATAGTGTCGGCAGTGCCGACAGGTTTCCTATATACGTAATTTGTACGTAAAAATTGCTAGCAGTTTTTTATTGAATGCTGTACAAATTACGTATAGATAAAGGGTTATTACGTATAAATGCCATATACGATTACGTATAAATTACGTACCATAATTTATACGTAATTTTTGTACCGAATAATGCCATACACTATCAAATACATTAACTTTTAGTCCATTTAATTTCCGAATGAAAAGTGCTAGCACAAATATCAAAAATCATTTAGAAATACAATATAAAATCCAGCTCATTATTTGGAAATACAATGGTCATCATTTGGAAATTAAATCATTGAATTTCCAAATGGATTTTATATTTGAAATCACAATGGAATTTTATCAGAAATAAAAATAGTCAAATCCATCTTGAAAATGACTTTTTATTTTTTTAAAAAATAATTCTGTTTTTCAAAATTCCATACAGCGATGATTGAATTGGCCTTCGCTTCTTCCTCAGAAATTTTTTCGTCTTCACTTGAAGTCTGAATCAGATTTCCATCTTCAGAATCATCAAGATTTAATTTCTTGTGCATGATTTTCAGAAGACCACCGTACGCAATCATTCTTTTTCTATGCAGACCCTGCTCCAGATCAGCGATAATTTCTTTATTTTTTTCTACGTCATCCGTCAGATAATCCGACTCCTTAACAGAATATTTTGAGGTCTCCTTTATCGCAGACACAATCGCAGAATCATTTTTCTTATTCGCTTTTATCGCTTTGACATGAGC
>NZ_SCWF01000021.1 GCF_004359575.1 Macrococcus bovicus
TGCCCGGCAACGTCCTACTCTCGCGGAACGTAAGTCCAACTACCATCGGCGCTAGAGAGCTTAACTTCTGTGTTCGGTATGGGAACAGGTGTGACCTCTCTGCCATCATCACCAGACAGGGTGAGAATATTGTACTCTCAAAACTAGATAAGCAAGGAAGAAGAAACCAGGCAAAGCCGGTCAAAAAATCTGATAATTGATTAAGTCTTCGATCGATTAGTATTCGTCAGCTCCACACATTACTGCGCTTCCACCCCGAACCTATTGACCTCATCATCTTTGAGGGATCTTATAACCGAAGTTGGGAAATCTCATCTTGAGGGGGGCTTCATGCTTAGATGCTTTCAGCACTTATCCCGTCCATACATAGCTACCCAGCTATGCCGCTGGCGCGACAACTGGTACACCAGAGGTATGTCCATCCCGGTCCTCTCGTACTAAGGACAGCTCCTCTCAAATTTCCTACGCCCACGACGGATAGGGACCGAACTGTCTCACGACGTTCTGAACCCAGCTCGCGTACCGCTTTAATGGGCGAACAGCCCAACCCTTGGGACCGACTACAGCCCCAGGATGCGATGAGCCGACATCGAGGTGCCAAACCTCCCCGTCGATGTGAACTCTTGGGGGAGATAAGCCTGTTATCCCCGGGGTAGCTTTTATCCGTTGAGCGATGGCCCTTCCATGCGGAACCACCGGATCACTAAGTCCGTCTTTCGACCCTGCTCGACTTGTAGGTCTCGCAGTCAAGCTCCCTTGTGCCTTTACACTCTGCGAATGATTTCCAACCATTCTGAGGGAACCTTTGAGCGCCTCCGTTACTCTTTAGGAGGCGACCGCCCCAGTCAAACTGCCCGCCTGACACTGTCTCCCGCCACGATAAGTGGCGCGGGTTAGAAAGTCAACACAGCCAGGGTAGTATCCCACCAGCGCCTCCACGTAAGCTGACGCTCACGCTTCAAAGGCTCCTACCTATCCTGTACAAGCTGTGCCGAATTTCAATATCAGGCTGCAGTAAAGCTCCACGGGGTCTTTCCGTCCTGTCGCGGGTAACCTGCATCTTCACAGGTACTATGATTTCACCGAGTCTCTCGTTGAGACAGTGCCCAAATCGTTACGCCTTTCGTGCGGGTCGGAACTTACCCGACAAGGAATTTCGCTACCTTAGGACCGTTATAGTTACGGCCGCCGTTTACTGGGGCTTCAATTCGTAGCTTCGCAGATGCTAACCACTCCTTTTAACCTTCCAGCACCGGGCAGGCGTCAGCCCCTATACGTCACCTTACGGTTTTGCAGAGACCTGTGTTTTTGATAAACAGTCGCTTGGGCCTATTCACTGCGGCTCTTCAGGGCTTGCACCCTAAAAAGCACCCCTTCTCCCGAAGTTACGGGGTCATTTTGCCGAGTTCCTTAACGAGAGTTCGCTCGCTCACCTTAGAATTCTCATCTTGACTACCTGTGTCGGTTTGCGGTACGGGCACCTGATCTCTAACTAGAGGCTTTTCTTGGCAGTGTGAAATCGACGACTTCGCTACTTAATTTCGCTCCGCATCACATCCTGACCTTAAGAGTACCGGATTTGCCTGATACTCAGTCTCAATGCTTGCACGTACATAACCAACAGTACGATCGCCTATCCTTCTGCGTCCCCCCATCGTTCAAACAATCTCAGGTGGTACAGGAATATCTACCTGTTATCCATCGCCTACGCCTGTCGGCCTCGGCTTAGGTCCCGACTAACCCAGAGCGGACGAGCCTTCCTCTGGAAACCTTAGTCAATCGGTGGACGGGATTCTCACCCGTCTTTCGCTACTCACTCCGGCATTCTCACTTCCAAGCGCTCCACATGTCCTTACGGTCATGCTTCGACGCCCTTGGAACGCTCTCCTACCATTGTCCTGCGGACAATCCACAGCTTCGGTAATATGTTTAGCCCCGGTACATTTTCGGCGCAGCGTCACTCGACTAGTGAGCTATTACGCACTCTTTAAATGATGGCTGCTTCTAAGCCAACATCCTAGTTGTCTGGGCAACGCCACATCCTTTTCCACTTAACATATATTTTGGGACCTTAGCTGGTGGTCTGGGCTGTTTCCCTCTCGACTACGGACCTTATCACCCGCAGTCTGACTCCCGCATTAAATTATCTGGCATTCGGAGTTTGTCTGAATTCGGTAACCCGAGGGGGGCCCCTAGTCCAAACAGTGCTCTACCTCCAGTAATCATCATGCGAGGCTAGCCCTAAAGCTATTTCGGAGAGAACCAGCTATCTCCAGGTTCGATTGGAATTTCTCCGCTACCCACACCTCATCCGCTCACTTTTCAACGTAAGTCGGTTCGGTCCTCCATTCAGTGTTACCTGAACTTCAACCTGGACATGGGTAGATCACCTGGTTTCGGGTCTACGTCCTGATACTCATTCGCCCTGTTCAGACTCGCTTTCGCTGCGGCTCCGCATCCACTGCTTAACCTTGCATCAAAACGTAACTCGCCGGATCATTCTACAAAAGGCACGCCATCACCCATTAACGGGCTCTGACTACTTGTAAGCACACGGTTTCAGGTTCTATTTCACTCCCCTTCCGGGGTGCTTTTCACCTTTCCCTCACGGTACTGGTTCACTATCGGTCACTAGAGAGTATTTAGCCTTGGGAGATGGTCCTCCCGGATTCCGACGGAATTCCACGTGTTCCGCCGTACTCAGGATCCACTCAGGAGGGAACGACTTTTCGACTACAGGACCTTTACCTTCTCTGGTTGACTTTTCCAAAGTCATTCGTCTAAATCGTTCCTTTGTAACTCCGTATAGAGTGTCCTACAACCCCAGGATGCAAGCACCCTGGTTTGGGCTCTTCCCGTTTCGCTCGCCGCTACTCAGGGAATCGAGTTTTCTTTCTCTTCCTCCGGGTACTTAGATGTTTCAGTTCTCCGGGTGTGCCTTCTCATATGCTATGTATTCACATATGGATAGCATGACATGACTCATGCTGGGTTTCCCCATTCGGAAATCTCTGGATCAGTGCTTACTTACAGCTCCCCAGAGCATATCGTCGTTAGTAACGTCCTTCTTCGGCTTCTAGTGCCAAGGCATCCACCGTGCGCCCTTAATAACTTAATCTGTTATTAATAATGTGATGTCTGTATGAATACAGACGCGCGATTTTTTTGAGAATTCAATCAATGAACTCACTCGGTTTTGCTTGGTAAAATCTTTT
>NZ_SCWF01000022.1 GCF_004359575.1 Macrococcus bovicus
TGTCAATAACGCCTTAAAAATCCTCAAAAACAACGGAATAAAATTCCTCATTTATTGCTAAAGTTGAACCGGGATAATACCCGCCTGTTTCTTCTCTTTCATTCTGAAAGATTCCCCCTTGATGTTGAATGTGACTGAATGATGAAGCAGGCGATCAAGAATAGCTGTTGCCAGTACATCATCGCCAAATACTTTCCCCCATTCAACATAGGATTTATTTGACGTGAGTATCATGGCGCCACGTTCATATCGTTTAGATACAATCTGAAAGAACACATTGGCAGTCAGTTCGTCGAAGGGGAAATAACCCAGCTCATCAACGATGAGTATATCCGGCTTACTCATTCGATTGATGAAATAATGTAATATTTCCTTGGCTGATGCCTTACGGCATTCATTGACGAATTCGTCAGCCGTTATAAATTTGACAGTGTACCCTTTGATCAGTGCCTCCATACCAAAACTGATCGCCAGATGTGTTTTTCCGACTCCAGGCGGACCGAGCAGTATTCTGTTCTCCCCATTTTCAATAAACCGGCATGTCAGTGTTTCCTTCACTCGTTTCTCATTGACGCTTGGTTGAAATTCAAAATCGAAATCACTGATACTTTTACTGAAAGGAAAACGTGCTGTATGAATACGTTTTTCAAGCAGCTGCTTTTCTCGCTGCTCCCATTCCTCATCAACCAGATTTATTAGAAAATCTAAATATGATATATTATCTCTGGAAGCATCCTCCACCAGATGATCAATGTGTAGAGCGGTGTATTCAAGTCCGAGGGATTTAAGGCGGTATTCCAGCTGTTGATTCATCGACTGTACTCCTCCTCATATTGGATATATGAAGACAGTGGACGATTTTCTACTTCCGGGACAGGAATAGTCTCTTCCAGCTCCAGGGTCGGCAAACCAGCGGAGCGATGGTGAGACTGTTCTTTTTTTGTTCCCGGGAGTCCCTGGTAATGATGATCTTCCATTATCATCAGCTTATGGCCGGTGTTTACTTTGTGCACTGCGACACATTCAATGCCGTCGAAAACTTCAAGGAGCCCATCCCTGGATCTGAGTTTAAGCTGTGCACCTACGAATCGATGGGGAACTGAGTAAAGACTGCCGCGGAAAGAGATGAAACAGTCCTTTGAGACTGTTCTTTGTTCCCATGGTTCCGTACGGTAGAGTGGTCTGACGCCCCATTTTCTAAGTGTCTTGTGTTCAGCTTCAAACATTTCATTGGGACTCTTCTGAGTGGTCTGATTGACTTTGATATGGACCACACGGTCCAGCCAGCCGATTACTTCCTGATTCAGCTCTGCCAGATTATCAGACAGATTTTTTCGCTGAAGAAAATTTGATCTTAAATAGGAGACGGCTCTTTCAACCTTACCTTTAGTCTGGGCTCTGTATGGTTTACAGGCCTTGGGACACACTTCATAATAATTAAGGAAATCCTCAAACTTCTTGTTGAATCTGATCTGTTTGACACTATGTCTGGTGACAACAGTCTTCATATTGTCATAGAGAATCTGTTCAGGCACTCCGTTGAAATAGCTGAATGCATTCATATGACACTTCATCAGTGTTTCCTGTGTCATATCGGCAGTAAATTCAATGTATCTTTTACGGGAGTAACTCATTACCATGATAAATGCGTGGATTGTCTGTCTACTGCCATCTACGATGCATGTTCCCACATTGACAGCCCAGTCAACTTGAGCCTGTCTTCCTGGTGCTGTTTCATATCTGACCGTACCCTGGGCACCTTTTTTCGCTCTCAGAGGTCTGACAAAATCTCTGAGGATTGTTGTCTTTCCGTCATAGCCAAGTGCTCTGATTTCTTCGATGAGCACATTACAGTTGGTGGTTCCTTCACTGATTCTCTTCTCTAGATATCCCTTGTAGGGGTCAAGTTTACTTCCTTTTGATTTTCGTTGGGTCACCGTAGGTGCAGCCCCATTGTTTAGATACCTGGATATCGTCTTACGATCAAATCCCGTTTCCTTTGAAATGGCTGTCACTGTCCAGCCTTTATTTCTTAACTCCCTAATCATAAAAAAATCCTCCATTAATAACGTCATCTTCAAAATCACTTCCAATCTACATCAATTGATATAGATTATCCGTTAATTTTGGGGATTTTTAAAACGTTATTATTGAGGATTTTAACACCGTTACTAACA
>NZ_SCWF01000023.1 GCF_004359575.1 Macrococcus bovicus
AGAGTCTGGGACATAAGGAGTTCTAGCTTATAAAAAAAGACGAAGAAAAATGTATGTTTAACATTTTTCTTCGTCTTTTTATTGTTTTTACAGATAAGCTGACTACCTACGGTAGCCATTTTCCTGACATTTACTGCCATCAAGGCTATCCCTATTTCTCTTTTTACTTTGGCAGCTCCTCGGACTGACATTCGAGTGAAACCCAAAATAGCCTTCAGATAACCAAATACTGGTTCGACATCTATTTTACGACGTGCATAGATGCTGCCAGTTGCTTCGTCTGAAAGCTTTTCTCGCGTATAGTTTTTGAAAAATTCAAGATTATTATTCCGGTAGATTTTCTTATATCCTGTCGCTTGGGCAGAGATGCACTGGGACCTCAATGGACAGTCCTGACACATGTCACACTGGTAAACCTTGGATACTTGCTCTTTATCACCTGTTCTTCTTGTGCTGTAGCCCTTAAAAGGGAGGGGATGATTTTCAGGGCAGATAAAGGTGTCATCCAACTCATCGTACTTCCAGTTAGATGTATTGAAAAGGTCTTTTCTGTATCTTGATGTCTGCTCCTTGATATACGTATTGAAAGGAATAAGTGGAATGACCTGCAGGTCATCTATAAGTGCTTCATAGTTACTTTCACTGCCATATCCTGCATCTGCTACTATGTACAGCGGTAGTTTGTCATAGAGTTCTCTGTATGTATTTAAGAAAGGAATCAGTGTCTTAGTATCTGCAGGATTAGGATATACATCATAAGCGAGAACAAACTGATTGTTAGTGGCGATTTGTATGTTATAACCAGCTTTCAGCTGGCCGTTCCTCATATGATCGTCTTTCATACGCATAAATACGGCGTCATGATCTGTCTTGGAATAACTGTTTCTTTCTCCTAGAATCTTCAGCTGTTCTTTATATTTTTCATTTCTATCAAGAATGGTTCTAATCTCTTTCTGCTTGGCTTTCAACGGTGTACGCTCTTTCCTGAGGGCTTTTCTTCTCTCTGTATCGTCGCTCTGCACAATTTCTTGAGTTAAATCTTCGATTTCCTCTGAGAGTGCTTCCTCGACATATACCAGGCTTTCAATAGTGAAATCTTCATCCATCTCTTCTCTGATCTCCGCGATGATTTCATTTTCATAAAATTCCTCATAGATAAGCTGTGCTCTCTTCTCTGCTTTGGATTTATTATTCAGGACAGTCTTCTTCCATACAAATGAATACTTGTTCGCGTCTGCTTCTATCTTAGTTCCATCTATAAAGATGGCGTCCTCCTCGATAAGGTTATTCTCGGTAAGCTGCGCTCTGAAACCGGTATATAGGTTTTTCAGCAGCGTATCCATTACTGGATGGACTCTAAAGCGGTTGATGGTCCTGTATGAGGGTCTTTGTTCTTGAGCCAGCCACATCATTCTGATGCTGTCGTTAAGGGAGGCTTCAATACGTCTTCCTGAGAAGACAGACTGGGTATAGGAATAAAGAATGATTTTAAGCATCATCTTAGGATGATATGAAGAAGCTCCACGGGAGCTGTAATAATTCAGGTACTCACTATCTGGAATGGACTCAACAAGATTATGGATAATAACACATAAGTCCTTATCTCCAAATAAGATACGCGTATCCAGTGGCATAATCAGTTGGTTCATGTTATAATTTTTATACATAAAAGAAGCTCCCTTTCTGTTGTTGTGGTGACTACATTATATAAGAGAGCTTCTTTTTTTGCACTTAAAAACGGAAATTCCTCAATGGAATTTCCGTTTTTCTTTCGAGTCATTATATAAATCGTAGATTTAGTTATTTATGTCCCAGACTC
>NZ_SCWF01000024.1 GCF_004359575.1 Macrococcus bovicus
TGATATGCTCCCTATAAAGTAGACACTTAAAAAAGTAAAACTTTATAGGGAGTTTTTCTATGCGAAAAATCAAGCTATCACCGGAAACATTTCAGCAAATCTTCGATTTATATGAGGAAGGTCATTCTTTCAAAAGAATCAAAGAAATTCTAGATGTAGATATGCATGCCAGAAATTTAGCTACCTACTACAGACGCTATAAAAAACATGGAACTGCAGCTCTCAATCCTAGAACGCATAACGCCAGTTATTCTCAGGTATTTAAATCAATGGTGATCAATGAATACTTTAAAGATGGGATGTCAATTAATGAATTGGCTGTGAAGTATAATATCCCCGGCAGTGAAACTATTAGAAGATGGATTATCAGGTATACTGATGGAAAAGAGAATAAATCTTATTCTCCAAAACCGGAGGTATACAATATGAAGCCTAAAAAGTTGACTTACACTCAAAAATTGGAGGCAGTGAACGACTGTCTCAGTCATGACAAAGATTATAAAGGAACTGCAGAACGTTATCGTGTCAACTATTCTCAGATTTACAGCTGGGTGAAGAAGTTCGAAGAACATGGCCCGGAAGGATTGATAGATAGTAGAGGCAAAACAAAGCCGGCTACAGCGAGAAGTGCAGAAGATGAATATAAGCTGAAAATCAAGGCGCTTGAAGAACGCAATAAGTACCTAATGATGGAGAATGAGGTGCTAAAAAAGCGCCGCGAGATAGAAAGGCAGTTGATGAATCAAGAGTTCGACAATTAGCGTCCTATAAGACTGTGGAGAGTCTTAAAAATCGTTTTCCGATTAAATCCCTGTGCAAAGTTCTAGGCATTTCCAGAGCAAGCTACTATAAATGGTGTCACCGTGAAACGCCTGAATACGAAGTTTTTAATAATAATCTGAGAGATGAGATTCTTCGAATCTATCATAAGTACAACGGGATTTATGGCTACAGAAGAATTTATATTTACCTGAGACTCTATACAAGATTCCAGGTGAATCATAAACGTGTCCAACGCATAATGAAACGTTCAGGTTTGAAAGCTGTCATCAGACAGTCACGCAGATCCTACAAACCAAGTACACCTGAAATCACTGCATTAAACGTCGTAAACAGAGAATTTGACAGAAGTGATAAGACGCCGGTATGGCTGACAGATGTCACTGAAATAAAACTTAGGAATGGACAAAAAGTTTATCTGAGTGCTATCTATGATCTTCAGTCCAAAAAAATACTGAGTCACGAGATTTCAAAGAGAAACAACAACGAATTAGTATTCCATACTTTAAAAAAAGCTCAGGCCTTATATGATACCGAGGGAATCATTCTTCACAGTGATAGAGGCTTTCAATATACAAGCAGGGCTTTCAGACAAAAACTTCATGCAGCAGGAATGACTCAGAGTATGTCTCGAGTCGGCAGATGCATTGACAACGGACCGATGGAAGGATTCTTCGGTTTATTAAAATCGGAGATTTTTAAAGGAAAGTCGAAAATATTTGATGATTACGATCATGCGGAAAAAGAACTCACTAAGTACATCAAATTTTTTAATAAAGAAAGAATTTCATTAAAAATGGCTGCGCTTATTCAAGCGCAGCCGAGTAACTGATTTTATTTTTTTACGTGTCTACTTGACGGGGTGATGTTCA
>NZ_SCWF01000026.1 GCF_004359575.1 Macrococcus bovicus
CTTTTTCTCTCAACCATCGTGAGGAGAACCTGATCCTCCCCAGACTTCTGGCCGACAACGGTATCTATCTCCCAATGTCCGAAGGTTGTGCGTGTATCCACTGCATGAGGACGTAGTTCGATAGACTGACCCAGTACTTTTTTATTAATACGAGTAAAGCCTGTCGGCTTCTTATTCTTAAGCTTTAGCTTCGTCAGAAGATTGATATTACGCGTCTTTATCAGTTTTCTGTCAATCCAGTTATAGAGTGTCTTTATGCAGGGTATGAATCTTTCTGGAAAAAGCTTAGCTTTCTTAGCAAGCATAATAACGGAAGCCGGAGACATTTCCTGATGTATCATCAGATGATCGGCCCATTCAACAAAGGGATTTCCTGTGATAGGAATAGGGCGACGTCCTGACTTGATACGATTTTCAAAGTATCTATCCTGAGCAAGATCAGGCGAATAGACGCACTTGTAGTAAGTGTAGATTTTATTATTCTGTACCTGCTGGCTCTTTTGTGTGTACATGCCGCGCTTTATCTCATTATTGATGGTCTGTGGCGCTCTACCGAGCTTTCCGGCTATTTATCTGTTTGAATACCCTTCATTAATCAGCGTCTGTATGATGATTCGTTCATCTCTAGAAAGGTGTTTGCCCTTAACGGTTTTCGTGTTACTATTGATATGCGTCATACGAATTCATTCCTTTATTGTCGGTGTGAGAACTACAATATTAACATGAATTCGT
>NZ_SCWF01000027.1 GCF_004359575.1 Macrococcus bovicus
TAACCTTTACAGGAGCTAGCCGTCGAAGGTGGGACAGATGATTGGGGTGAAGTCGTAACAAGGTAGCCGTATCGGAAGGTGCGGCTGGATCACCTCCTTTCTAAGGATAATACGGAAAAGGAATATTGATTCCTTCGGAATAGCGTCTGACATATTGTATTCAGTTTTGAATGTTCATTCATTCAAATGGGCCTATAGCTCAGCTGGTTAGAGCGCACGCCTGATAAGCGTGAGGTCGATGGTTCGAGTCCATTTAGGCCCACCATTGATAGTTTAATATACCTTTTTGGGGGCTTAGCTCAGCTGGGAGAGCGCCTGCTTTGCACGCAGGAGGTCAGCGGTTCGATCCCGCTAGTCTCCACCATTTAAAATTGTACTTTGAAAACTAGATAAAGCA
This sequence comes from Macrococcus bovicus, assembly GCF_004359575.1. Lineage (GTDB taxonomy): Bacteria > Bacillota > Bacilli > Staphylococcales > Staphylococcaceae > Macrococcus > Macrococcus bovicus. The sequence continues at coordinate 398 of NZ_SCWF01000027.1, forward strand.
AGAAGAAAAAGATTTTACCAAGCAAAACCGAGTGAGTTCATTGATTGAATTCTCAAAAAAATCGCGCGTCTGTATTCATACAGACATCACATTATTA
>NZ_SCWF01000028.1 GCF_004359575.1 Macrococcus bovicus
CCTCAGATTAAATTATATCATTTTTTATATTATATTTGTCTGTAAACAAATAAAAGGTCACAAGATTAGCATGTAAATATTTTCTAAAAGTATTCATTTTGAAAAGGAGGAGATATTTTGGTTATAAAATTCAACCAAAAAGTAAGAAGAACATTATCAGTAGCGATTCTATTTATGGTATTAATAATAGGTTGCTTTATAGAAAAGGATGACAGTTTAGAAACATACAAAGAAAAAACTAATTCAAAAATAAATCAGTATAATATGGATGTTATATTTGATGATGAGACTAAGAGGTTAATGTGCAATCAGAATGTTGACTACATAAATAATACAAAATCAAACATAGATAAAATATATTTCCATATATATCCGAATGCTTTTTCCAAGAAAGATTTTGCTCCTTTTGAAAAAAGTGAAATGACAAGGGCTTATCCTAATGGATTTAACGAAGGATATATAGATATAAAG
>NZ_SCWF01000029.1 GCF_004359575.1 Macrococcus bovicus
GTGCAAGCACCTCGTCTGTCCGCTCGACTTGCATGTATTAGGCACGCCGCCAGCGTTCATCCTGAGCCAGGATCAAACTCTCCATAAAAGTGTTTGATAAAGCTCTCTGATTGGTTAAGCCAATCACACTTTAACATTGCACAAACTCGGCTACGCGAGTTTGCAAATGCGACTAGCGATTAAAATCGCAGTCTTATTTGGAATTAACGTTGACATATTGTCATTCAGTTTTCAATGTTCATTTAAATAAATGGTGGAGACTAGCGGGATCGAACCGCTGACCTCCTGCGTGCAAAGCAGGCGCTCTCCCAGCTGAGCTAAGCCCCCATATATTTAGTAAGTCGGGAAGACAGGATTCGAACCTGCGACCCCTTGGTCCCAAACCAAGTGCTCTACCAAGCTGAGCTACTTCCCGTAGCTATAAATGGCGCGCCCGAGAGGAGTCGAACCCCTAACCTTTTG